>NZ_KB850160.1:1241128-1322905 GCF_000369725.1 Acinetobacter sp. CIP 101966
TACATGCAAAAATCGGTGAGCAGGCATTAGAAATTGATTTTTTAGAAGGTGTGTTGAAGAAACTGGGCCGCTTCAACCACAAAAGTTAATCGACGACTCACTTCAGATTTCAGTATCTAAGCAAGCTAAGCTACTGAAAGTCTCCCGTGGTTGTTATTACTATCGCCCAAAACCTGTGAGTGCATCAGATCTGAAGCTGATGCGCTGTATTGATGAATTACATATGCAATACCCTTTTGCAGGTAGCCGTATGATGCGTGATTTATTGAACCGTCAAGGACATCATATAGGACGACGTCATACACGTACTTTAATGAAAAAAATGGGCATTAATGCGTTATATCGTAAACCAAATCTAAGTCAGGCCAATCAAGCTCACCGTAAATATCCATATCTGCTCAAAGGATTGAATATTCAACGGAGTAATCAAGTGTGGGCAACGGATATAACGTATATCCCTATGGCAAAAGGCTTTGTCTACTTATGTGCTGTGATTGATTGGCACAGCCGTAAGGTGCTTGCCCATAGCGTATCGATTAGTATGGAGGTTGCATTTTGTATAGAAACATTAAATGAAGCTATTGAAAAATATGGTCGACCTGAAATCTTTAATACAGACCAAGGCAGTCAATTTACCAGTGATGCGTTTATTGAAGTGTTAAAATCAAATGACATCCAAATCAGCATGGACGGTAAAGGTCGTTGGGTCGATAATGTGATGATTGAACGATTATGGCGGAGCGTTAAATATGAGGAGGTTTATCTCAAAGCCTACAGCAATGTTTTGGATGCGAAGAAGCAATTAAACGCATATTTTGAATTTTATAATTTGAAACGACCTCATTCGAGTCTGGACAAAATGACTCCAGATGAGTTTTACTATGACCAGCTACCACAACAAAATAAGGTAGCTTAACTAGAGCAGAATATCACTTATAAATAAGCTTTTAGTTGTTCAAACAAGTGGGACCACCTCTGTGTCGTCTTACGTTAGATTTATTTCTAAAAAGGGAGGGTTAATCCCCACTGCTGTCCCATAGTTTGATTTAAATAAAAAACCTGAGTCCAAATCGTTAAAATATGAGTGCAAACAAACACTTTAACGACCAGGATTCAGGTTTTGTCACATCAGAATACCGTATTTCATCAGCTTATTAAACCCGTCGTGCGACAGGATTTTGAGCAACTTGCTAAAGTACACCATGTTGGACAGAAATTTAGAGCGGCTTCAAGATGGGATCAGTTTATTGCCATCTTGATGTCTCAACTTTCCTGCAGGCAAAGTCTGAGAGATATTCAATCCAATCTGGAGTGCCAACAGGACAAACTGAGTCATTTCGGAGCAAAGTCTATTCCCCGAAGTACACTGGCACGAATCAATGAGCAGCAGCCTGCTGCCTTGTATCAACAGCTCTTTTACAAGTTGCTTAAATACTATGAACACTCAAAAGTAGCCCATAAATTTCGCTTTAAGAATCCATTATATTCCCTGGATGCCAGTCATATTGACCTGTCGCTTTCCTTATGTGAATGGGCCAAAGTTCACGACTCAAAAGCCAGCATGAAACTCAGCATAGGATTGAATCACAGCAATGATATTCCTGAGTTTATTGCAGTTGAAAATGGTAAAGAAAATGACATGTTACAAGGCCGAAAATTCCAGTTTCCCGCTGGCAGCATTGTGGTCTTTGATAAAGGCTATGTCGATTATCAATGGTATGCGAATCTAAGCGCTCAAAACGTTAGCTTTGTGACACGTTTTAGGCCTAAATCTGTGTATCAGGTGATCCAGCAACATCCAGTGCTTGAATCCAAAGGCATTCTAAAAGATGAAACCATTCAGCTAAATAGCGCACATGCCCTAAAAAGAAAAGCCCCCGTATTAAGAAGAATTGAATATAGAGATCAGCAAAGTGGCAAGCACTTTAGCTTTCTCAGCAATAACTTTCATCTAGCTGCCTCTACCATTGCAGCGATTTACAAAGACCGCTGGAAAGTTGAATTGTTCTTTAAAGCGATTAAACAGAACCTGAAATTAAAAGCCTTTTTAGGCCGAAGCAAGAACGCCATTCAGACGCAAATCTGGATTGCGATGATCGCCTATTTACTGGTAAGTTTCGCTCAACATTTAGGGAAAAAAGGCTGGACAGTTCAGCGCTTACTCAGAATAATTCAAGTGAATTTATTTGAAATAAAAACCTTAAAAGCGTTATTTTCACCCGATAAAGTCCCCATCAAACAAGAGGAAGCTTAAATGAGCTTCCTCTTGTAAAAATTGTGGGACAGCAGTGGGTTAATCCCTCCCTTTTTTATTGCGACTCAAATTAAAAAAATATTTCTATATAAATCAAATACTAGAGATGAATTATGACAACAATGTATACACTAGAAGAAGACTTTCTCTTTTTACCACGAGATGTTGAAATCGCCCAAACTTCTCTTATCAATACCCTCTACAATCATATTCATAAACAAAATTTAAGATTTCTAACCACTTATATTGATGAAACAGACACTCTACATATTCAGACAACTCATCGTCTAAAATTTCAAATCACGTGCGTCAAAAATAATATTAATAGTTTCAAAATCACAAAATTTGATAGAACAAAAGAAGTTGAAACACTCACTTTCAGTAAAGTAACAATCACCAATATTATAAATTTCTTAGAATTAATATCTTCTCTAGATATTAAAGATATTGACCAAAGAAAAATTTCTTTAAATCAGATATCTAAAACCGATATAAAGAACTCTATATCTCAACTAATTCAATCAACACTGGAGAACAAAGATCAAGCTGAGCTATTAACAAGTTTTCTAAATAATGGACTAATAACTTGTCAAGACATAGTAAATACAGGGTACAGAAAACAACAGTTAGATGTTTTTGAGAAACTACTTTATGAACCTGATGCTATCACTGAATATCAAATAACCAATCAACTAACAAGTTTTTCTGAAGAGAAAACTTGGCAACATTTTTTTGAGAAAAATGAATGGATTTTTGGATATGGCTTAGATTACAGATTCAACAAAATCTTACAACGTGAAGCACATTTAAATCCATCAAATCTCGACGGCTCAAATTCCGTTATTGTTGATTACGTAATGGCTGATAATAGATTCACTACTTTTGTCGAAATAAAACGACCAAATACCCCCCTATTTAAATCACAAAAACTGCGAGGTAATTGTTGGCGCATTTCCAATGACTTATATGAAGCCCATAGTCAGATTCTCGCACAAAAAATTTGCGCCCAAACTAAATTTGAAACAAATAATGCAGGTTTTTGCAGTAAAGGGAAAAGAATTCAACAAGGTGCTTATGATCCTAAAGCTATTCTTATAATTGGTTGTTGGAGCGAAATTGAGTCAGATAGTGAATATATACAGAACTTAAAAATTCGAACATTTGAGTTATTTCGTCGTGACTTAAGAAATATAGAAATTATTACCTTTGATGAACTTTATGATCGAGCGAAGTTTATTGTTGAACATCATCAATAGTTAGGGCTTTATCTAGAATAAGTTTTCAATAAAATAAAAAATATATTAAATAAAAGCCACCCTCGCGGTGGCTTTTTTATGATCTGAATGATCGACTTTAAATCCTGCGATTTATTTCAACCGCTTCCCTGCTTCATCAATAATCATTTCCCCATCTTCATTGCTAAACGCTGCGCACTGCGGAGCAGAAAGAATATCTAAAACAACTTCTGATGGAGGAACTCTACAAGTTCACCTTACTCACCCGCGGTCAGTCTGCTGATCTCACCAATCGATATTCTGAACGGGTCGAAAGTGCCGGGGAATTATCAAAGCGGGTAAATCAGAAAACAATCTAGTATTTTCCAGACTGCTTCGATTCATCTTTTTAAAACCTCAATATTTAAAATCCCGCTTTAAAAGCGGGATTTTTTATTTTGAAAATTTAGCAGCCACAAATCATTTCAATTAAAACTCTTTTGTCACGCTCAAACCCGCACTCCAGTTCTGCCCTTCTGCCGGCTCATAATAACGTCCTTCTGGTCTACTACTTTCATTAACAATCACCGAACCAGAATAATCTTTATCAAACAGGTTATCGACACGCGCAAAAGTATTCACCGCCCAATCTTGCATTTTCCAGTGATAACCTACATTGGCACCAGCGACTGTGTAGCTTGGCGCATATTCAGTATTGGTATCATTGACATAAATACGATCTGAGTAACGCACGTCTAAACCCGCACTCAAACCATTTTCAGGTTTCCAGCCTAAACTTAAAAATGCCTGATTTTTGGCAATCCCCGGAATATAGTTTCCTGATTCAACTCTCGACACTGCAATACTGCCATTCTGATTTAAAATTTCAGGAATATCTGCATCAAAAGTTGCATCTATATAGCTATAGCTGGCCTGTGCAGTTAGGTCACGCCATAGGTTTTTATTCCAGGAGAGTTCAACACCTTCTCTTAAAGTTTTATCGGCATTACGGAAAGTCGCACGTCCTCCCTCACTTCCTGCCGAGACAATGTCATTTTTAGTTTGGGTCTGAAAAACTGCAACAGTAAAATCACCTAATATATTTGCAGACTTCAACCCCATCTCATAGGTTTCACTTTCTGCTGCTTTTAAATTAAATGTGCGGCTACTACCATCCGCTGGATAAGCCATTTCCGTAAAAGTTGGAGTTTCAAAGCCTTGGGCATAGCTGGTATAGGCCATAAGTTCAGGTAGAATTTGCCAACTTAGAGCCAGTGAAGGTAGTAATTTCTCATAAGTAGTTTTACCTGAGTTATTACCATTTCTATCGTCTTCCTCATCAGCATCAACGATATAGTAATCTTTGGTTTTGAAATGCACATTGCTATAACGTAGCCCTGCATCTAAAGTCCAATCGGGAGCAAAGTGATAAGAAGCTTGCAAATACGGATCTAAATTCCACAGGGTATTATCTTCATCTCGACGCAGTTCACCTTTAACCCCCAAGCGATCACCTAAAAAGTTTTGATAGCCTTTACGGTCTTCGGTCATGGCATCTACGGCGACACCTGCAATCAGTTTGGTATTGGGCAGAATATCTTTACCCGTCCAGCGTAAATCTGTCCCATAAAAATTACGGTTAAAGTCAATTACACCACCCGGGTGGTTTGCTGCCTGCTGAATAGTCCTAGGAATACAAATATTCGTATCTTTCACATATGCACACTTCGGAATAGACTGATATTGTGTAACTTCACGCTGTCCCCAATAGGCCATACCATACAGTTCATGCTGGTCATTGATCGGTTTATTCCAGGTTAGACCCGTTTGAACCTGTTCAATTTCTTTGCGCGCATTGAAATCTAATACATTTTTTACTGCTTGTTTAGGATTTGCTTCCCAATCCTTTCTCTCTAGACCGCCCGGATCATTTGCTGCAATTTTAACGTAGTTATTGACCCAGTTAATTTTACTACCATCTTCCAGATCCCAGGTCAGTTTCGCATTATTCAGGACTTTATGCGCACTGCTGTGGTCACGAAAACCATCGGTATCAAAATAAGATGAGCTGATGATATAAGCTGGTTCATCGGCATTTTCTGAACCACCTTGCAAAACCAGCTTGGTCTGCCCTTTATTTTGACTACCAGCAGAATGCCCCAGTTCAATCGAATCAGCACCTTGCCCCTCTCGCGTGGTGGTTAAAATCGTTCCCCCCGAAGAGTTGCCATAGAGCGATGAAAATCCACCACCCAATACTTCAATATGGTCCAGACTGTTCAAATCAATATTCGAGGTTTGTCCCTGTCCATCCGGCATCGTCGCAGGGATTCCATCTACATATAAACGCACACCACGCACACCAAAACTGGAACGTGCCCCAAAGCCTCGCATCGAAATTTGCAGGTCTTGGGCATAGTTTTCACGATTATTTAACTGTAATCCCGGAACACCTTTTAATGTTTCAGAAAGGTTCACATTCAGGCTGTTATCTTGTTCTTGATTCAGATAATACACTGACGCCGGTGTGGTCAATCGCTCCCGATCGGTACGGGTCGCTTGAATGACAATCGTGTCTAACCTTTGGACTTCTTGTGTGTCATTTTCTGCATAAATGTTCTGACCTGCGCAAGCAATCAGGCAGGACAAGGTCGATCTCACGAATGGAAATTTCGGGCTTTGGTACATAAATGACAGGCCTTATTTGAAAGTGGTTTAATGCGGCAAATACCTTATCGAGATGGCGTACATCTCATGATTCAATTCATTTTGTTTTAAGCATCGATATCCAATAAATGCGCTGATTCGATCACATATAGTTCGCTCAATAGGTAAAAAGGTTTTGAGCTTAAAGTTCTGTGTTCGATAAATTCAGACTTGATTAATCCTTTATCTGAATAGCGCTTAAAATCAGCCATATACAAAGAATATTATTTTAATGCGATCTGAATAAAATTGAGCTTTCAGAAACAAATCAACATCATTTCTCTGTGTCCTTAAAACTCGATGTAGGCATTCAACAATAGCGTATAAAAAAGCCTGACGGATCAGGCTTTTTTATACTGAATTAAAGGTTTAACTATTTATTGTCTGGCAAGGCATAAGCCACCAGAGAGTCGCCCATTTTGGTGCCAAAGGAACCATGACCACCGGCCATAATGACCACATACTGCTTGCCATTGGCTTCATAGGTCATTGGTGTAGCCTGACCACCTGCAGGTAGACGACCTTTCCATAGTTCATCACCGTTGTTCACGTTAATGGCACGGATATAGTTATCTTGAGTTCCACCCACAAACATCACGTTGCCCGCAGTTGAAATAGGGCCACCCAGCATCGGCACACCCATTTTGAATGGTGGCAATGGAATGCCCGGCATACTGTCACGAATGGTACCGATACGGCGTTTCCAGGCCACTTCATGAGTATTTAAGTCCACACCTGCAACAAAGCCCCAAGACGGCTGTTTACACGGCAATCCAAACGGAGACAGGAACGCACTGATTTCAACGCCATAAGGCACGCCATACATCGGTTGAACGCCGGCTTCTGTGCCTGCACCTTTAGCCGTCTTAGGACGGTTCGGATCTTGAGGAATCAGTTTTGATACAAATGGCAGACCAATCGGGTTGGTTAATGCAATTTGACGGTCCGGATTCACCGACATACCACCCCATTCAAACACACCCAGGTTACCCGGGAAGACCAGCGTCCCATTTTCAGAAGGTGGGGTATAAATGCCATCGTAATTCAGTTTGTGGAACGCAACACGGCAGACCAATTGGTCAAACATGGTCGCACCCCACATCTGTTTATCGGTCAGTTTATCTTGTGGCGCTAGGTTAAAATCAGAGAACGGTTGAGTCTTAGAATAGAACTCGCCTTTAGTTTGAGGACCGCGTTTCACAGATTGTGGTACCGGTTTCTCGGTAATCGGCACAATCGCTTTACCATTACGACGGTCCAGTACAAAAGCATTCCCGGTTTTGGTCAAGACATAAATGGCTGGAACCATATTGCCGTTTTTGTCTTTAATCTCGGTCAATGTCGGCTGTGAAGGTACGTCCATATCCCACAAATCGTGATGGGTAGTCTGGAAGTTCCATACCAGCTTACCGGTCGTCGCATTCAAGGCCAGCATCGAGTTGGCATAACGCTCGTCCAGCTCAGTCCGGTGACCACCGTAAATATCCGGTGTGCCGACACCCGTTGGTACGTAGACGATATCCAGCTCTGCATCATAGGCCAAAGGTGCCCATGCATTTGGTGAGTTGTGTACAAATTTTTGACCCGGTGCAGGAATCAAATTCGGATCTTCAGCGCCTGTGTCAAATACCCAAAGCAGTTCACCGGTATTCACGTCATAACCACGGATCACACCCGATGGTTCTTCAGTTGAATAGTTATCGGTAGTTGAACCCGCAATAATGATCGTAGTGCCGGTTACTACAGGCGGTGAGGTGGGAATATAACCGCCCGGATATGGGAATGGCATATCTTTTTGCAGATCGACTTCGCCATTTTTACCAAAATCAGAACAGACTTTACCGGTGGTCGCATTGACCGCCACTAAACGCCCATCATTGACCGGTAAAATGACTTTTTGTGGACAGTCAGCCGATGTGGTTTTCTTCGCAGCGAGACTGCTTTCAAAACCTACCGTATTGTTGACATCATAATAAGATACACCACGACAGGTTAAATGCTGATAGGTATGATCAGCTTTCAGCTTTGGATCATAGGTCCATTTTGCCTTACCGGTTGCCGGATCAAGCGCTGTCAATTTCTGGTGAGTGGTACAGATGTACATGTTGTCACCCACCTTAATTGGGGTAACCTGATTGGTAGTTTCACCCGAGTCATTTTCAGTCTTGAATTCGCCCGTGTGATATTCCCAAGCCACCTGCAAATCTTTGACATTTTCAGTATTAATCTGCTTTAAGGGTGAATAACGCAAACCAGACTGGGTACGGCCATAAGCCGGCCAGTCTTCATCTGCCACACCGGGAATTGGCTGGTGGGTTGCAGGCTGCTGGGATTTTAATTCACCGCGAATTTCTTGCGGGTCATTAAATACAGCATAAATCATGACAGCGATGGTAATGGCCAGTGAACCACCCAGGGCAATTTTCGCACCTTTGCTTTGATCAAAACCGCGTGTTACCGCCGGAATCAGCAGGGCCAGACCAAACAGCCCTAAAATATCTAAACGCGGCGCAAGTGCAAAGAAATCTGAACCGACTTCCCACAGCCCCCACACCACTGTCGCCAAAACGAATATGGCATAAACAAGGAGTGCAGCACTTTTTCGTTTATACAAGAGAACTGCGGTCGCAATAAAGAGAATACCTGCAATGATGTAGTACCAAGACCCACCCAGCACTGCAAGATAAATCCCTCCAATCAGCAGTCCTATACCGAAAACAGCGGCAATGACCGCTAAAATCGTTTTCAGTACCGAACCTGATGATGAAGTATTCATATTGAACACCTATAAAAGTTTTTTTGAAAGTCCATGCACATGACAGGCATGAGCACCCTTATTGTTAAATTCTGAGTTATAAATACATCAATGTCTTAAGCAGGCATTGCCCATTACTGCAACAAAGCACCTAGAGATTCAATAGTGTATTTGCAACTAAAAACTATATTTTAAAATGACGTATTAAACTTGATTCCGCCCACCCAGACATTTTCACCATCTTTATATGCACCGACGTGACGCACATATTGCACATTCGGGCGAATGGTGAGCCAATTAGTGGCATGTAAGCCATAATAAATTTCTGCATCGATTTCTTGATGACGGTCAGCACTGACATCGTCATTCATGTTGATGCGTGCAATACCAAATGCGATTTCATCTTGAGGGCGTGAATCCATTGCACCCTTATAAACCAGCCCGATATTTTGCATATCACTGACATTATTGGTTTTGGAGTCATGCACTGTCGCATTCACAAAGCCGGTCAAACCACGCGAAGTATCTCCGTGATGTGCAGTCAATTGTTGCTTGGCAACAATCCAGCCCCCATGGTGATGATCGGTTTGATCTGGATTGGAAATGACTTCAGCCTCTGCTGTACTGTAGTAATAACCGGCACGGTATTCACCCGGTAGTTTCTGTTCACCCAGTTTAGGCGCCCAAACCACTTCTGCAGGAAGCATTGCCCCTTTGGAACCATCCGTACTCAGGTTAAATCCTTTACCACGTTCCAGATTCTCAGGGTTGTATTCATAAGCACCGACTTGGGCATAAAATTCAGGGTTAAGGTTATATTTGACCCGTGCAGCCCATTGGCTTACCGGCCAGTTGTACCACTGATCGCCAACCCAGTTCCCGACTTGTGAACCGCATAGGGCCAGATTCTGGAAATCACAGTCAAAACTATTGAAGTCTTCACCCTCACCAAAGCGTCCGACTTTCACATCCAGTTTTTGTTCCAGGAATTTTTTCTTGATCCATAAATCAGTCAGGCGCCAGGTTTGACCACGGCCCCAGACTTCTTGCACTGAACTCAGATGGCCATTTAAAGCAGCAGCGCTTTGAGACAGTGACTGACCGTTACGCTGGGTCACTGTTATTTGTGCTTCGGTGTCTTGCCAGCCTGCAATTTTTGCCAGATCCAGATGTGCCCCAAAAACAAACTGGTCCGCATATTCAGTTTTATGGTTTGAAGATCTTTGCGCATCGATCAAGGTTGCCATTTCACCGGTATAACCAAAACTGAAATCATAGCCCTGATTTTGGAGTGCTGTACGTTGCCCGTTCCAGTCACCGAGCATCCACGGGCTTTCCGAACTGAAAGCAGCTTCAGCATGCACAGTGGTCGTGGTTAAGATGAAAGAGGCACAGCAAAGGTAAACGGCCTTCGATAATGGGGAGAGATACATTGAATGTGATACCTTCATCACAATATGAAGCTTTTTATTATACGCCTGTTGATTTTAAAAAATCGTTACTAATAGATAAAAAGTATGAATAAAATGTTATATTTATTAGTATTATTATATGCTTTTTGTAAATTTAAAATTTATAAGTATCTGTTTATCATCATATTAAATTTAACAACATCAAACCATAGTTCCAAAGAAAAATTTGATATTCATCAGATAGATTTAGCTTTAATTTCTTATAAAAGATTCAGAGATAAATCAGCTCCATTACTATTTAATTTTCTTCATTTCAAATCATGCAACGCTACATTTTTTGTTGATTGAATACTGAATCACTATTGCGATAAGGCTTTTAAAAACATGAAAAAATTATTGTCATTTCACCACAAACTTTTAAAAATTAGATTATGCTAAAGTTATTCTGATAAGAAATTGCGTCGCTTTAAAACAATAATCTGGCTTAATAGACGAGAACAAGCATGAAAGGTTCAATCCTTGATTTTTCTATTCAACACAATACCGGTTTTATCTCGGGGGATGATAATCAGCGCTATAGCTTTAATGGCGCGGACTGGCGTAGTGAGCGTCCACCTTCACGCGGTGATCGGGTCGATTTTATCGTCAATACTACAGGTGAAGCCTCTGAGATTTATCTGGCCTTAGGCAGTTCTATTTATCTGGGAGAAAAAATTTCCAGTCAGCTCGGCAAATATTCCAATCTGGATCAAGCCGAGGAAAACTACAGCAGCATTGACTGGTTTGTAAAATGTCTGACCAACTATGCAAACTTTTCCGG
Source organism: Acinetobacter sp. CIP 101966 (assembly GCF_000369725.1). Taxonomy (NCBI): domain Bacteria; kingdom Pseudomonadati; phylum Pseudomonadota; class Gammaproteobacteria; order Moraxellales; family Moraxellaceae; genus Acinetobacter; species Acinetobacter sp. CIP 101966. The sequence continues at coordinate 1,252,290 of NZ_KB850160.1, forward strand.
CCGCGCACGCCGTAAAGAATTTTGGTTCTTTATGCTGTTTTGTGTAATTTTAGGCATTATTGCTGAGGTAATTGATACAGTTTTAGGCACTAAACCGCTGGTGAATAGCCTGCTTAATCTGGCACTTCTAGTCCCAAGTCTGGCCGTTGGCGCGCGTCGCTTGCATGATGTAGGACGCTCTGGTTGGTGGCAATTACTGACGCTTACCGTGATTGGTATACTGGTACTGATCTGGTGGTGGGCAACTGAAACCAAGCAACAAAACAATGAATATGGTGCTCCTACCAAATAACCGAACCTTACAAATCCCGTCTTGATGCGGGATTTGTTTATCGATTATTTAATGACTAAATATCAGCAAAATCAGACTTTCTCCATGCTGCAAGATCAATTAGTGAAATTTCCAGATGCTGTATGGGTGCAAATCTATAAAGATAAAATGCAGCTGATGAATATAGATGGCACGATTACGCATACTCTGCTACCCGATGTGCCTTATGCCCATCCGCGGAGTATTATTGCCGACTTTGATGCAGCGGCGGTGACGCTGAAACAGCTGTTACCCTCCTCAATGATGAAGAAACTATTTAGCTCTATAGCATTGCTGCAAATCATGGATCTGCCTGAAGACGGTTTAACCGAAGTTGAAAAGCGCGCGTTACTCGAACTCGGTTATGAAAGTAGCGTGCAAAATGTCATCCTGTTTGACCATGCAGGAAATGCACTGACCAAAGCCAGAGTTCCACCCCAACATCGAATGACGATCATCAATATTTTACTGGTGATTATCATTATGGTGGTGTTGGCATCGACCTGGTTTTTGACGCTTTAAATGTTCTTGTAAGAGCAAAAATCCCGCACGCTGCGGGATTTTTATTGAGATAACAATCTAATAAGAGAGTTGATCTGTATAGATGTAGCAGCTTATAGACAAAATATCTCTAAAAATCAGCTCAAATAAAATAAGCAAAAATTAGGGTTTATTTAAAATAATCTAGCAACTGATTAAAGCGGTCTATTTGATATTTAGGCTGTGCCAGTGCTAACTCTTCCTGACTACCATAACCATAATTTACCGCAATAGTATCAATACCATTTTGACGGGCACCAAAAATGTCATGCTCGCGATCACCGACCATCATGCATTGATCGGCCTGTAATTTTTGTTGCGCTAAAATATACTGAATCAGCTCGGCTTTATTGGTTCGGTCACCATTCAGCTCACTGCCATGAATGTCGGTAAAATACTGGGCCAGATCAAAATGTTCCAGAATCTGTTTGGCATACACTGTCGGTTTTGCTGTAGCGACAAACAAGCGATAACCACGGCGTTTCAGTTCTGCCAGCGTTTCTGCTACACCCTCAAAAACATGATTTTCATAGAGACCCTTGACTGCAAAGCGCTCCCGATAACCCATCAAGGCCTGTTCAGCCAGAACATGATCGGCCTCAACATTTAAAATTTTGGCAAGCGAGGCTTTTAAGGGCGGACCAATAATCCAGTCGATATTGATCTCGTCACTAATCGGATGACCAATTTTTTCCAGACCATAGCGTGCAGACGTCGTAATCCCCACTTTCGGATCGGTTAATGTCCCATCCAGATCAATTAAAATATTCTTAATCACCGCCTATCCCCTCTCATCAGCACCGATATAAATTAATATCGAGAGTTCATTCAAATTTGCCTATACTAATGCAATTTTAGTGAATGAAGGACATCATTTTGCGCCCTACCGTACTTTGCTTTTCCGGTTTAGACCCTTCAGGTGGAGCCGGCCTTCAAGCAGATATTGAAGCTATTGGTCAAAGTGGTGCACATGCGGCAATTGCCTGCACAGCCCTCACTATTCAAAATTCACAGCAGGTTTTTGGTTTCGAAGCCACTTCCAGAGAATTGCTATTGGCACAGGCCAATGCGGTGGTCAATGACCTGCCCATTCGTTGCGTAAAATCTGGCATGTTAGGCACCACAGACAATATCGTGGCTCTGGCCGAGTTTCTGACTGTACATCCAGATTATCTGTATGTGCTGGATCCGGTTTTGGTCGCCAATAGTGGCGGCTCGCTGGGTAATCAGGAAACGCTGGTCAAAGCATTTACCCAGCTGATTCCATTGGCCACCATTTTAACGCCAAATACGGTTGAACTACGCGCCCTGACGGGTGAGCAAGACCTCAAACTGGCCACTCAAAAATTATTTGAAATGGGTGCACAGGCAGTTTTGGTCAAAGGTGGCCATGAAGATACGCCAGATTACATTCAGAACAGCCTATATATCGCAGGTGAGCTGGTCAACGAAACTCGCTGTCCACGTCTGCCAGGTGAATATCATGGTTCAGGCTGTTCACTGGCCAGTTTCATTGCCGGACGTCTGGCCATGGGTGATCAGTTGAAAACTGCGGTACAGCATGCTGAAACCTGGTTATTTGGGGTATTAAAAAATGCTGAAATTCCTGTTCCAAATGGCCAGAGAATTCCAAAGCGTTTTTAAGATCACACTTCTTAAAATCAAAACTAAAAAAGCCTGAGTCATTCAGGCTTTTTTATCACTGATATTTTGTCCCGTCCTGAAATAAGTTTACACCTTAAGAGACTTATTTTATGGAACATAAACGAGAACAACGAGTTAAACGTACACAACGTGACTATAGCTTTGCCTTTAAAATGATGGTGGTACATGAAGTAGAAAAAGGGCAAATTACTTATAAGCAAGCTCAGGCAAAATATGGTATTCAAGGAAGATCAACTGTGCTGGTATGGTTACGCAAGCACGGACAACAGGACTGGACTTCGAATATGCCGACTTCTTCTAAACGCCAATTGACACCCCAACAACGAATCCGCCAATTAGAAAAGCAGTTAGCCGCAGAAAAGCTTAAAACTGAATTTATTCAGGATGTGATTTATCACATTGATAAAGAATGTGGGACTGATCTTGGAAAAAAGTATACCGAGCACGTTTCAAAGATTGGCAAAGCCAAAGAAGACTAAGCGTTTCACGTTATTGTCAGTGGTTGGGAATCACCCGACAAGCTTATTATCAAGCAGAAAAACGTGCTCAAATGACTGCACAAGCAACTGAACAAATACTTGAGTTGGTTATGGAATATCGCTGTCTCATGCCAAGTATCGGAACACGTAAGCTGTATTGGCTTATTAAAGGCAAATTGTTGCAACGTGGTTTAAAGTGTGGACGGGATCAGTTATTTAAAATATTGAAAGAAAATAACTTATTGATTCGCCCTAAGCGTCGCTATACAAAAACTACGGATAGCAAGCATTGGATGAAGAAGCATCCAAATTTATTAAAGGATTATTCAGCGGTGCAAGCCAATGAAGTCTTTGTTAGTGATATTACCTATGTTGAGAGTGCTGAAGGTGTGCATTATTTATCCTTGGTGACAGATGCTTATACCCGACAGATTAAAGGTTATAAGTTATCGAATGATATGCGTGCAGAGAATGTTGTGCAGGCACTACATATGGCGATGCAGCATGTGACAGATCGGGCAGCCAGGATGATTCACCATTCAGACAGAGGCTCTCAGTATTGCTCTGAGCTATATCAATCGGCATTGCGCCATTATGGGATATGTCCTTCCATGACAGATGGCAAGGACTGTTATCAGAATGCATTAGCAGAGCGAATTAATGGAATATTAAAGCAGGAGTTTTTAACCACGCGATGTCAAACCATGAAGGAGTTAGATCACTTAATTGCGGAATCTATCATGATTTACAATTGTTATAGACCGCATTTAAGTTTAAATATGAACACCCCGAATCAGATGTATGAGCAAACAAAAACCGAGCTAATTGCTTAACTCGGTTTGAAGTGGAATACTGTCAATCTATTTCAGGACAAGACATTTTATAAACAATACTATTTGGCCTGATAAATGATTTTGCTTACATAGGTCGGTAAATTCCAAGCACCACCGGCGAAGCCTTTGCATTGTACGGTCAGACCACTGAAGCTTTTGACAAATTTCTTGCCATTCCAGGCCCATTCGTTCTGACTCAGACAATCGCCCAAACCACGCACTTTATGCCCGGAAAATATCTGGCCTTGGTTAAATGTTTCTCCCGAGGTCGTCACCAACTGTTTAAATTGCTTGTTTCGATCCATCAGCCAGAAGCCACTACCCATATTATAAGCCCCACGCCAGCATGGAATCTGAATCAGTTGATTCTGGGCATTAATGGGATAAATGGTCATAACATCATCATCCAGAAAACGCTGGCTAAACAGCAAATCACATTGATCTTCCTTGGTGGTGGCTTGCAGTTTTCGAATCATCTGCTGACTTGTTGCCGTATTCAGTTTTGCTTGAGTGACTTTGCCTGACTGATATTTTGGTATCTGAATTTTCGGTATCGCTGCAGCTTTGAGCACCGCCTGATTGGATTTTTTCCCCGGCCTGATCAAGGCTGAGGGCGTAGAAAGTCGACGCTGAAATTCATCCATCTTGAGTAAAACGGCACTGGCACCGGAAGTCGACAGGTTCCAGCGTGATTGCGTATTCTTAAATACAACCGGAGCTGTTCCCTGTACAGCTTTTAGCAAGGCTCGCGTTTGATCAGTACTGAGGTGCCCTATTCCCTCCCGATTCAGACCAATCACACCATAAGGTGTGCTGGCAATTTGTAGCTGAAGCTGTCGTGTAGGTGTGGCAGCAGCTAAGGGTAAAATCTGGACTTGGGCTTTGATACTACTGTTTGCACCCGCAGCACGCTCTAGTAGCACCGAAACCGGCTGATCAATATCTTGATCCGATTGATAACCGGCAGCGCGGCAGGTGCCGGTATTATCACAGGAAATTTCCCAGTCTTTATGTAAAAAATGCAGTCCCTGAATAGCAGCCAGACTCCATGAACTGATACTGGCTAGACCAAATGTGATACTCATGATTTTGATGCTGTAAATCCATTTTTGTTTCATCATTTAGTCCTTATTTAAAACGCTTGCCGAGGTAGCAGGCTGCATCTGCTCAATCTGCTTCTGTTTATCTTTTTTCTTGCGCTCATTGCTCAGGGTCGCCATTAAATCCTGCGCCAAAGCCTTAAGCAGAATCATATCTTCGGCCTGCATCTGTCTCGGTTGTTTATCCAGCAGACATAGACTCCCAACCGCAATTCCATTTTTATCTTTTAAAGGCACACCAGCATAGAAACGGATATGATGCTGTCTTAATTCTGACAGATGTGGAAAGCGCGGGTCACGCTGCAAGTCTTCTATCACCAAAGGCTCATTCTGATAGAGCAAATGGGTGCAGACTGAATCCTTGCACATTTGTCGGGTTGCAACAGGCTCCTGAGTAAAAGGACTGATTGGAATATACATTTCATGCTGATTCAGCCAGGAAATTTGTGCGTAATCAACGTCAAAGGCTTGACGGGCTTCTTCAATATATTGTTTATAAAGGGTCTGATGACGATGATCCAATAACCCCAATTCATTTAAAGCCTGCTGCCGTTCTTTTTCATTCTTGATCTCCAGATTCTCAAACCAGCTTTCGCCTTCATTCAAGGTATAAGTTTCGATAGTCAGAATCAGATCATCGACATTATTGACCAATGCCTCCAGCTCAAAACGTTGTTGCAGTTCATCCAGAAGCTTCAGCTGCATCACGCCCCAAGTCGCAAAAATGATTTTCAGCTCAGGATATTGCTGCGCCAGTCTATATTTCAGCAGCCGAATCTGTGCCGCAGGCGCATGATGAAAAATCGACACACATAAAATCTTGATCGAAGCTGGCAGTACAATACCCTTTCCTGATTCACTCGATTGAATCAATACATCCGGATCATTTCGGGCAGCAATATTTTTGAGATTCAGCGCGTGTGCCAACATGGCAGAAATCTGGGTGTCAATTTCCCAACGTGCACCAACGCAATAGACTTCGGGCTGCTCGGCACTCATCTTACTCGGATAGGCTTTTTGAAACGCATGATTAAAGAACTGCAAGCCCTGATAAAGACGCAACCGGTGTTCGGCAGTGACATCGGTATCATGTCCTTGAGAATAAATCCGAATGGCTGGAATGGCCACTTCGCCATAGAACATTTGTACCCGACGGGCCACCTCCTCTTCACTGGGCTTTTTCGGTAATTGTGCACAGATGTAATCATTGGCTACCTGCATTGCATCATTGACTTCATCAGCCACCAGTCGTTGGTAAAAGCGTTCGGAGGGTGACAATACTGGCGTACTGCCAAGTAAGGTTTTGACAAAACCCAGTGCCGGTACATAATTGGACAAAACCAGCAGGCAGGCAGTCAAAGGCGTCGACAAGATCAGCCCTACCGGTCCCCAGAGGGTGGTCCAGAACGTAGCAGCCAGAATAATTGCCAAAGTAGACAGACCGGTACTTTCCCCATAGAGCCACGGTTCAATCACGTTATTGCTGATGAGTTCCAGCACCAGTATCAAGGCCACAGTCCAGAGCACCATGTCCCAGCCCGGATCAACGGCGAAAGCCAGCGTAATCGGGAAAATAGCTGAAACGATCGGGCCAACATAGGGTACAAAACGCATAACCACCGCAACCAGCCCCCACATAATCGCTGCCGGCACACCAATCAATAACAGCCCAATCGCCATGGGAATGCCATAAGTGACATTGACCAGCAGCTGCATGCGCAAATAGGTTCCGATACTTTTGCCGGCATCATCCAGCGCATCGGTGCCGATATTCAGATTACCGCCCAAGAGTTTCAGAAAGCGGTCATGCAGGTCTTTGCCATTGAATAAAATCAATACCATAAACAGGAACACAATCCCGATAATCGCCAGTGGATTCAGGATTTTATTCAACCAGTCCAGCGCAGCCTCTTCACTCGTTGGTTCCAAACCGACCACTTTGACATTCTGCACATTTGGGTCTTCTGTTTCCTGTTCTGGGGTGTCTATCGAATCTTCGACTGTGTCAAAGGTCTGGATCGCACCGTCCCACATGCTCGGTCCTTGACGGTAGTTTTCGAGCATTTTCAGTTTTTGCTGGATAGTGTCCTGATATTGCGGCAGTTCCTGACTCAGCTTGCCGAGTTGTACCCCCAGATAAGTTGCAGTGCCACCCAGAAAGGACAAGGTCAAGCACATGACCAGGCCAATCGCCGCCCATTGGGGACAGCCCCAACGCTTCAAACGGGAAACCAGAGGAGAAAGTAAAAATGCCAGCAGAATGGCCAAAGCCAGCGGAATAAAAATATCACGGCCAAAATACAATGCCGTCATGACTACAGCAGCAATTACAAAGCCTGCCATCATTCTGAGTGCATGTTGGGTGCGTTGCCGCTCGGACTGATCCGGCATCAATACTTCAGTCTGTTGTTGCAGGTTGGCCTGTCGTGGTTTTACTTGACTGTTCTTGTTGTTATCCACCTGAAAAGTCCTAAAATATTATTCCTTCAACATAATTTAGGACTTTCTATATTTTTGTTACAAAGGTATTCCTGTAATCATTTGCAAAGATATTTCACTTAAATCTTTTCAGGTAAATAGATTAACTCACGCTTTTGATCCGGCGCATTTTCCGGGTTTCGAGTTGCACAGGGACTGAAGTATGTTGATGCAGCAATTGCCATTTGCCCTGCTGCTTGCTCAGGCACATGCTGACCCGACACCAGCCCAGCTGGAAAATCGGTTCAATCACCGCATAACTCACCCGTACATAACCATCGACTACAGCCAGATCAGAAGTGACATGAATATTAAGGTCTTGGCGTTCGATGCGTATGCCTTCCGGTATAAATGCCCGATATTGCTGCCAGAGTGCCTGATAGGCTTCTACACCTTTCACTTCCATACTGACATCGACCAGACGGATATCGGGTCGGCATAATTGAACAATATCCTGAATTTCAAGTCTGGCTACGGCATTATCCCACTCCTGAAGAAATGCCATGACTTCCTGAGCCAATTTTTCATCCCCAAAAACCTGCATAAAATTTCCTTCAACCGGACAAGTCAGACCTGAAATCTGGGATTCAATCAACTCACCGGATTTCTGATCTTTTTGTTCTTATTATTATGCCTATGCTAAAGCGTTATTCTCGCTTTGCTCTTCCCACTGCCGGATTGGATACAGCTCACCTGAAGATTATTTTTTAAATTATTTTTATTTCAATCAGGATGAATATGCTGTTTCTAGATTGGATGATTCAAAAATCAGCAGCGATTAAAAGTTACTTTAGAACTTTTATCGCATGCCTGTAAATGACATAAAGCGTCATTTAAAAATAGAAATAATTTTAGATCTGAATAAAATAGCGAGCTGTTACAGACCAAGTCGATCTGTTTATAAATTTCGTATGGCATTGATAAGGTTTCAAGGCATTTGATCATATCATCTCAGCAAATAAAAGCCATCATTCAGATAACAGCTTTACGATAAGTCTGCTTTGGCATTTCAATGATTTCGACACAAAGCTGTATTTTTAATTCAGGTTGTGGCGCAATATATTGCTGCATCACGTCGAGCACCAATTCGGAAATCGCCTGACGAACTTCGACACTGCGCCCACTCAACAGTGAAACTTTGGCATGCACATAGGCCTGATCTGTAACAGCATTCAGTCCAATCACATAATCCCGCTGCATAATCGCACGACTTTTTAAATCATTGGGATCAGTGACATGGCCGGTGTTAAAAAGTGCCTGATGGATCGCGACCAATAAAGGTTTGATCTCGATATGTTGCAGATTGTCAGAATATTCCAGATGCAGGTGCGGTATTAAAGTGGTCTCAAATCGAAAACGTGAGGATCAGAGCGGCAGGAAAATAATCAGCCCAGAATTTCAGTAATAATGAGAATAATACGATACATCAACCGTATTATTCTCTCGTCAGAATTTTAGTCTAGGGCTAAATTTAAGCTTTCTTTACATATTCTGATTTCAGTTTCATCGGGCCGATTCCCTCGATTTTACAATCAATATCATGCCCATCGGCAGCATCAGGCAGCAAACGGATATTTTTTACCTTGGTGCCCACTTTCACCACTGAAGATGAACCTTTGATTTTCAGGTCTTTAATCACCGTTACGCTATCACCGTCCGCCAGCACATTGCCGTTGGCATCCTTAATGATCACTTGTTCTTCAGTGACTTCACCTTCTTTCCACTCGTGTTCGCATTCAGGACAGATCAGTAGATCGCCATCTGCATAAGTATATTCAGATTGACATTTTGGACAGTTTGGCAGATCCATAAGAACCTCGAAAAAAAGAGAAAAATAAAATAAATGAAACAAATAAGCGCACAGTATAGCATCTTTGTCTGGAGCACTCATGGATAGGACATTGGGATGAAACCTACACAGGAGATCGAAGGAATTAATTGTCTGCAATCTGGGGATTAACCAGCAAAGATAGGAGTTGCAGTGATTCCTGCCAGCTCAAATGACACACCGCTGGCGGCACCACATCCGGATAACCCACCTGAATAATATGCAAACCGGTACCGATTGACACTTTTTCAAAGATGATCGTCACCTCTATTTCACCCTGCAATTCCGGGGTAGAGAACTGATCGGTATAGCGCAGCAGCTGATTGGGAATGACCTCATGATAAATGCCATGAAAATGATGCTGGGTCCCGGTAGAAAAATTGGTAAAGGTGGTTTTATAGCTGCCGCCGGGTTTGACTTCCGCATGTTCTACTTTGGCAATAAAGCCATGTGGTGCCAGCCATTTGGCCAGTGCATCCGGATGCACAAAGGCACGATACACCCGCTCCGGTGGTGCACTGAACACACGATGCATTTTTAAGGTGTAACTCATTTTTTCTTGTCCTTTGTTCTTATTATTTTTTTATTGCGGGATATTCCCTACATTTATTGTGACTAAATCATCAGCCTGAGTTAAGTACTCATTTGAGTTATTTTATCCAGTTTTGAGCTGGCTATATATAATGAGTATGTATCTATACTCAAGCTCAAATCTTCGTGTAGCAATTAAATAGAGCAATAAAAAAACCCGGCAGCACCGGGTCTCTTATTTTAAATGCTTTAAATACAAGCATGATCAGCTACTACGCAGGCTGCTCTCTTCGTCATCCAGCTCATCATCATAGACATAGGCCATGCAGCCCCAGCCATCATATTCGCCCTGAAATTGTGCAGCGATTTTGCTGAACCATTGTTCCAGATCCACGATATCTTCGTAGGCAGGCTCCATATACACATAAATCGTGATAATCCATTCCAGGGTATCGCTTTCTTCGTCCTGAAACAGGCTGATTTTTTGCTCTTCTTTTAATAGATGCAAGGCACAGCGATCTGCCTGCGCTTCATCCGCAAAGGCAATCGAAAATTCAATTTCGTGCGCTTCTTGCAAGTCGTCGCCATCCTGATGCATTTGCCACAGTACATTGCCATTTTCATCGTCAGGGAATTGATTGTAATCACGTGACATAGAAGTATCCTTATTATGATGCTGTTTTATTCTGCATTTAAGATTAGCTGATTTTTGTACAATTATCGAGATACAGACAAAAAATATTATCTTTTAACCATAAATAAACATATGATTTTTATAAATATAAAAATAAGTAAGGGGATCAATATATTCGAGATTCCTCAAGGCCAAAAATCCTGAAAAATATCAGGATTTAAACCAACTTATAGCATTCAGAATACTCTGGTAAAAATCTTCTAGACCTATGAATGTCATGATCTACGCGATGTGTGGATGCAGATGGTCTTGTTTCAGTTGCAAAAGCAGCGCAGCAAACTTGAGTTCCTCTAGACGCAGATCAAGATAGGATTCCCGAATCATCGCCTGACTCAGTGCCTGCCCGGTATAATTCAGCAAGACATAATCATCCTTTAAGGCTTGCAGCATCTCGCCTAGATTTTCTGTGCTTAATTGAGAGAGATATAAATCTGCCTTACAGTTGAAAGCCAGACTAAGGATTTCAATAGTACTTCGACGGCGATTGTCGTCGACATAATTACAGCTCGCCACCTGCTGTGTTTCTATGGCCTGTTGAATTCTGTCACGGACATTGCGTAAATGCCGAACCGCATCCGTTTCGCTATAACCCTCAATCAGCTGCTCTAAAACCTGTGTTGCGGGAAGCTGCAAGCCGAAGCGCTGGGCCTGTATTTTATGCTCTAAAGCACTCAATACCTCTTGCAAGCGATGCTGTTGTTTGGCCTGTTCATAATAACCGTGCAAACTTTGTCGGGCCTCCTGCTCAACCTCGGCCACGGCCTGCGCCTGAAACTGGGCAAGATAATCTTTTACTCTTGCGATATAGGCTTTGAGATCATCGATCATGATCGAAGCATCCAGCTTGGTCGCTTCAACAAAGTTTTCGGCCTGCAAAGTCCGGTTAATAATATATTGCTCGATATCCCAGATATCCTGATATTTTTTATATTTATTCAGCGCAATGTTTAAACTGCCATTCTGTACCCGCAGTTGGGTGATTTCATAATTCAATTCATCAACTTGAGTTTCATAATCTGCCAATTTGCTGCGGGAATGATCCAGATTTTCCTGTAAAAACTGAATATTGCTGCGTAATGAAGCCTGTACCTTCAAGCTCCATAGCAATGCACATATTGAAATACTCGCGAGAACGAAGAGAGCCATACTGAGCATCGTTCTTTCCTTTAACCCCGGGCAGCGCCCTAAACCATCAAATTAAAAATTTATTATAAAGTAATGATTGATTTTGCATCACTTCAGCCAGATAAGCAAAGCCATTGATCACCACTAAGTCATTCATTCATTTTATTTTTCTACAAAATTTTTATGTGAAAGTCATGTAGGACAGACTGCTTTCCGGCTCAAATCAAATCTATTCTGAAACAACTTACGATATTTTTTATATCAAAGGATATAATTTGAAAGTTTAAAAATAATGAAAGGAAAATTAAAAAACCATAAAAATAAAGGCATCAGGCCTATAGTGGGAGATAAAAGAATAAAAATTCTCTAGGCTCATCATCAAGAGATAAACCGAACATTAAAAATTTATGTGCGGTAGTGACAACCGATCAGGCAATGGATCAGTAGAAAATTTCATTTGAACATGCTTGTAAAGCTACTCATCTCCAAGCTACTATCGAAATAAATTCTCACACTTTTTATTCGGGTTGCCCAGTTTAAGGGCTTGAACCTCATTATATTTATGAGCTTAAAAAGCATGTGTCCGGTTGAATCTAACTATTAAGCAGAATCAAATTAGAACGGTATGGCTGCCTTAATTTCGACCGGGACACCACTCAAAGGCTGGGTAAAAGCCAGATAACTGGCATGCAAGGCCATACGATTTAAAGGACTGCGCTGGGGTTCAGGATGATAAATTTTGTCGCCAGTAATGGGATGACCAATATGCAGCATATGGACGCGAAGCTGGTGGGAACGGCCGGTAATGGGGGTCAGTAACACCCGACTAATGTCTTGCTGAGGTAGATATTCTAATGCCTGATACAGGGTTTTGGCAGCCTTGCCCAGTTCAAAATGCACCATCTGACGCGGACGGTTTTCCCAGTCGGTAATCAAAGGCACTTCGACGCTGCCCTCACCTTCGAGTTTGCCTTGTACCAGCGCGACATAATTTTTAAGTACCGTGCGTGCCTGAAACATTTTACTCACCGCCACTTCTGCATCGCGGTGTTTGGCAAACATCAAAATACCTGAAGTGGCCATATCCAGACGATGGGTAATTTTGGCCTGCGGATATTTATCCAGCACACGTAAATAGGCACTGTCATGATGCTCAGGTAAACGCCCTGGAACTGACAATAATCCGGCCGGCTTTTCAATCACCACCAGATCATCGTCTTCATAAACAATATGCAGCGGTTCTTGCGGTGGACAATAGACAAAGTCGTTATTGATGGGCATTTTAAGGGTACAGCATCTGGAACAATGCGCGCAAAATAACAAGCGGCTTCTAGGCTGTCAATTACCGTGCTTGACCAGCTCAGCTTAATCTGCCAGATAATAATCGACCGTCGAGACTACACGCACTTTCTTCAAATACGGGGTATTGCTGTCGCGATCTTCAATACTAAACAGCCCCTGATTGGCGGACTTGATTTTGCCCAGACTGCTTTTTGAATCTGCCGCAAATTTTTCGGCTACACTGCGCGCATTTTCGGTGGCCTGTTCAATCATCGCCGGCTTGATGTCATTCAGCTTGGTAAATAAATATTCCGTTCTTTGTCCAGAATCATCTCCGGCAAAGGCAATGCCTTTTCGACCCAAAGCCACCAGACGACTTTGTGCCGCACGCACTGCATCTATTTTATGGGTATAGACTGTAATGGTCTGGCTGGCGGTGTAACGTAGCGCGACATTGGCATCCCCGCCATATTGCTGGGCGTATTTATCGGTGATACTCGGTGAAGCACTGGTAATTTCTTCCGTGCTAAATCCTTCATTTTTTAAGAAGGTCTGAATTTCCTGGGTATTGGTTTGCATGGTATCGTACAATTCGGCCAAATCCTGACTGCCGGCATTAAAGCGGATTGGCCATACCGCCACATCGGCTTTGACTTCGCGTTCCGACAAGCCTTTGACCGAAACTATACGTTCATACTGTTTAATTTTCAGCGCGCTATTGCCCAGAATCCATCCTGTAATAATCATTCCCAAGCCGATCAAGGCGCCTAAAATCAGGGCCGGTTTGAATTGATTCATCCTTCAACTCCTTTGAAATCTTTTTTCGTTCTTATTGATCCTGCCACGCTATCAAGTAGCGATAAAATGATACTAATTCAATCTTATTTTTATCACTCGAAGATTCAATCACAACATCGTACTTAACCTTGATTTATCAGATAGATTGCAATTAACGGCGTCAGGTTAAACAGCAGAATCCCAATTTTATAGAGCGCCATCCCTGAATAATGAATCACATCGAAACTGGTATCTGACAGCTGAAACCATTTTCCATGCACCTGTTTCATCCAGTTTCGGGCAAAGACAAAGACCACGAACCAGATCATGAGAATGACATAATTGATCAGTGTGCAAAACAGTAAAAAGCGACACCAGATATCGAGATTCATGAGGATTCCCCTAAGGGGCAGCTGATGTTTTAAAATAACAGATCATGTTGAGAAATGAAGGGCTTATTTGTATCTTGCGCAGCTAGATATTTTTCTTAAATTTATGATTTATATTTATTTTAATTTTTTATTCTGCGTATATTACTAGAGAATTTTTTAGGGTGTTGGGAAAACTCGCAATGGTTTACTTCAACTATCATTCTTTGTAAGACCTGATCTTATAGCCTATAAACTTTTGGTCTATAGCGTCCTAAGCCGGATCGAGACCTTTTGGGTTCGTACTGCACTCGCGTTTTGCGCCGCTCACAGCATGCTACTCTTTCCGATCCCATCACACCCTTGAAAGCTATATTAGGCAAAGATGGACGGGATTAATTTCCTATGTTTTTTTAATTTCGATTAAATCTGAAAATTTATTTCACTATTAACCCCAATATAGAGAAATAAATTCCATTTCTTATTTTTTACGCTTTTTTATTCGCCAAAATGAGACTTTATTGCAATTTATATTCAGGAAATAATTACTATTTTATTGAAAGAATGTTCCCTGAATCCATTGCGCACTAAACCACCAGGCACTGATCGCTGACATCCCGCACAGAAGATTGGCCAAGACCTTGTTGAGCCTGGTCAGTTCAGAACTATAAATTTTCAGATTAAGCAGATAAGCGATCACAGCGTAAAACGAGCCAATCGCGCCCCCAAAAAGAATCAGGATCAGCGGCCATGCAGAATAGAAATGGGCTTTTTTATCTAATTTTCCTGATTCTGGCGCGTGCTGTTGAATATCCATAGGTGATAGCCCTCTTTTTAATATATGCACTTGCACTATTTCTAGGCAGATATTTATCCTTTAGAAAATATTTGCCTTCTAGGACTTTCACTGAAGCAAGAAGCAGACCAGTTTTAACGTACAAAAAGCTGTCGGGTATGATGATTGATATAGGCATTTAGCCCATCCCCATATTGAGCGAGCTGTTTCATGTTTTCGACATGCTGATAACTGGCACTGCTATAGCTATAGGTATAAACTTTCGAGGTTTTTTTGAATTGAACGCGAATAAACTCGTTACCAATCTCGTAATTGGCAACACCTGAGTCGTGATTAAGATCAAGATAATGTTGCAATTGAGCTGCCCTAAATACTTTGAATCTAGAGTTTTAGATGGGGTTTTATTGATTATTTTTCAATCAATCTTAAACTATAAATAGGGATGTTTAAATAGCAAAAAGCCCTATCGAGTAATAGGGCTTTCATTCAAAACAGAGGGTAACTGTTTGAGTTGTTTTGCTTAGGCATTCTTATTGTTAAATTGATTGCCTTGGCATTTGGTACACGGTGGTAAACGATCAGTACCAATTTCTAAGTAGGTGCGGTGTCCGCATTGAACACAAAAATAGAAGCCTGTTCCGGGTTTTTCGCCAGCAGTAACCATCTTTGTTCTCCATGGTTTTAGAAATGGTCTGACTAGTATAACCCTCTGGTAATGAATGTCTATTGTCCATTTTTGTAAATGATAGTGTCGTTTGGGCAAAGTAGTATTTCTAATTATTATTTAGTAACTTATTAATTAAGTGATAATTTATTATTTTTTTCAAGTTAACTAGTTTAATAACATTGAGATAAGTGATGCATAAGGCCAAGTATAGCGCAGTGCGTTAATACAAAATTATCACCATAGCCATATGAAATTTTATATTCCCTTAAAGTTATAGACGTCTTTAATCATTGAGGAAGCTCAATTGCTTAAGTTTAAAAAGAAAAGTACCTGTTTGTATTTTCTTGATAAAGACATTAATGCTCTAAATAAAAACCCCACTTCACAGTAGGGTCTTTTTTAAACAATATCAACAACTTTAATCCACTCCAACCCTCCTTAAAAAAGTAGGGAGTTCCCCTCTTTTTCAAAGAGGGGCTAGGGGTGATTAAAAAAAAAGATTAAGCCACATTTCCTTCCAAGAAATCCTGTGCAAAGCGCTGTAATACCCCACCCGCTTCATACACATGTACTTCTTCTTCAGTATCCAGACGACAAGTGACTGGAACTTCAATAATCTGGTTCTTACCATCATCGGT
Source organism: Acinetobacter sp. CIP 101966 (assembly GCF_000369725.1). Taxonomy (NCBI): domain Bacteria; kingdom Pseudomonadati; phylum Pseudomonadota; class Gammaproteobacteria; order Moraxellales; family Moraxellaceae; genus Acinetobacter; species Acinetobacter sp. CIP 101966. The sequence goes on from NZ_KB850160.1 coordinate 1,268,400, forward strand.
TGAACGCTCAATCACTAAAGTTAAAGTCGAACGTGGCGCAATATTACCAATCACGCTATACAGCTCTGTACCATCAAGACCTAAAGTCTTACGATCTGTACCCGGCTTAAACTCAAGCGGCAACACGCCCATACCGACCAGATTGGTACGATGAATACGCTCAAAACCTTCAGCGACAATTGCTTCTACACCTGCCAGACGTACACCTTTCGCTGCCCAGTCACGACTCGAACCCTGACCATAATCCTTACCAGCAATAATAATCAACGGCTGTTTACGGTTCATGTAGATTTCAATCGCTTCCCACATCCGCATTACTTCGCCTTCAGGTTCCACACGCGCTTTCGAACCCTGCTTGATCGTGCCGTCTGAACGCACTACCATCTCATTAAACAGTTTCGGGTTGGCAAAAGTCGCACGTTGCGTCGTGAGGTGATCACCGCGATGCGTTGCATAAGAGTTAAAGTCTTCCTCAGGCACGCCCATTTTTTTCAGGTATTCACCTGAAGCACTGTCAAGCACAATGGCATTCGATGGTGACAAATGGTCGGTGGTGATGTTATCGCCCAAGATCGCCAACGGACGCATATTCGATAATGTACGCGGTGCAGCCAAAGCCCCTTCCCAATACGGCGGACGACGGATATAGGTACTTTGTGGACGCCAGTCATACAGCGGACTTGTTGCTTTTTCATTCACACCCAAGTCGAACATCGGAATATAGATTTTTTTGAATTGTTCTGGTTTTACAGCAACTTTCACCAGCGCATCAATTTCTTCATCCGATGGCCAGATATCTTTCAGATAAATCGGATTGCCGTCTTTATCGTTTCCTAAAGCATCTTTTTCGATGTCAAAACGAATCGTACCGGCAATCGCATAAGCCACCACTAAAGGCGGTGAAGCCAAGAATGCCTGCTTCGCATAAGGATGGATACGTCCATCGAAGTTACGGTTGCCCGAAAGCACCGCTGTTGCATACAGGTCACGGTCGATAATTTCTTGCTGAATTTTTGGATCGAGTGCACCCGACATCCCATTACAGGTCGTGCATGCATAGGCCACGATACCAAAGCCCAATTTTTCTAAATCTTTAAGTACGCCTGCTTCTTCCAAATATAAAGCAGCCGCTTTAGAACCCGGTGCAAAAGAAGATTTTACCCAAGGCTTACGGACCAAGCCCAATTCATTGGCCTTACGCGCCAGCAAACCGGCTGCCACCGTATTACGTGGGTTTGAGGTATTGGTACAAGAGGTAATCGCCGCGATAATCACCGCGCCATCTGGCATTAAGCCTTCTGCTTCTTGTGCGCGAGCAGCATCTAGATTACCGGCAATACCTTTTTCTTTCAGGTCAGAGGTTGATACACGTGCATGCGGATTCGATGGGCCAGCGATATTACGTGTCACAGTCGATAAATCGAAATGCAGCACACGTGGATATTCCGCTTGGGTCATATCCGATGCCCAAAGCCCGATCTCTTTGGCATAAGTTTCGACCAGTTTGACTTGCTCAGGCTCACGACCGGTCAAGGTCAGATAATCAATGGTGTTCTGGTCGATATAGAACATCGCAGCCGTTGCGCCATACTCAGGCGTCATGTTGGAAATCGTGGCGCGATCACCCACCGACATGCTGTCAGCACCTTCACCAAAGAATTCTAAATATGCGCCAACCACACGCTCTTTACGCAGGAATTCAGTTAATGCCAAGACGATATCCGTTGCGGTAATACCCGGCTTGCGCTGACCTACCAATTCCACACCAATGATATCAGGCAGACGCATCCAAGACGCACGACCAAGCATCACATTTTCAGCTTCAAGACCGCCCACACCAATTGAAATCACACCTAAAGCATCTGTATGTGGCGTATGTGAATCTGTACCGACACAGGTGTCCGGGAATGCCAGACCATCACGGTTTTGAATCACCGGAGACATTTTCTCCAGATTGATCTGGTGCATGATGCCATTGCCCGCAGGAATTACATCAACATTTTCAAACGCGGTTTTAGTCCATTCAATAAAATGGAAACGGTCTTCGTTACGACGGTCTTCAATGGCACGGTTTTTCTCAAAGGCATCCGGATCAAAACCACCAAACTCAACCGCCAGTGAATGGTCGACAATCAATTGAGTTGGAACTACCGGATTGACTTTAGACGGGTCACCGCCCTGTTCTGCAATCGCATCACGTAAACCGGCAAGGTCCACCAGTGCCGTTTGCCCCAAGATGTCATGACACACTACACGTGCCGGATACCAGGGAAAATCATGTTCCTGTTTACGCTCAATCAGCTGGCGTAAAGACTGTTCCAGAATGGCAGGATCACAACGACGCACCAACTGCTCTGCCAGGACTTTGGAAGTATAAGGAAGTTTGGCATATGCGCCTGGCTGAATATCTTCTACGGCCTGTCGCACGTCATAATATTCCAGCTGGGTGGATTGCAGCGGTTTACGGTAGTTGTTGTTCATAAGCTTGCCTGCCCTCGTTTATCTCTATTTTTATTCATCAATAGATATTGATGAGTTACTTTTGTAATAGCAGCATTGTACGCTGCACAAATAGCATTTCCCAAATTTTATATTTTTCAAATACTTAATTATAAAAATCGGTATTTTCGCAAGAATTTGTTACATAGACTTTAGAATTTTTGCTTTAAAGCGGTCTTTTGCTAAAAAAATCTGAATAATTCGCCTCATTCTTTAGTCTTATGTTGCAAAATATTTCTCTAAATTTTTATTTTATTATTAATATAAACCACTAATATCATTAATAAATAATTAATTTTATTTGCATTTTTCTAAAGATAAAAAAATATAGTCTCCCTGGTTTTCCTAGGCCTGTCCTGCCGCCGCATTTAGCAAAATTTCAATCCCCTAATTTGGGATAGCAGATTTTCCAAAACTATCAGAAGCTCAGTGTGACGCATATCACATTATTCGTAATCCTCACATTAAAACAATAACCATAACAGGCAGAACTGAAATGTTGAAAATCGCAATATTCGGAGCTATAGCCGCCATTTTGACGCTCTTAGCTCGCGGTTGGGATGGAACAAAAAATCCATCGCCGCCGTCAAATCCCCCTAACCCGTCCCAACCCTCTCATCCCTCACACCCCACACCTCCACCCAAGCCATTACATCCCGTTCCGACAACATCAGACAGCTTGATTAGCAACCCACCCCTGTTACCGAAAAGTGCCAAAGGCAAATATGAGCTGATCGTGGCCTATAAGACTAACAAGCTCTATAACCCCAGAAACGGCTTATGGGATCAGGTGCTGCTGAGAGGCTATTTAACCAAACCCAGTTTATTTGATAAGAAAAAAACTGGTGAATATGTTGAGGATCAATTGGTCGGGCCACAGATTCGGGTCAAACAGGGTGAAACCATGGCGCTTAACCTGAATAACCAGCTTCCACCCGAGTCAGAAACAACCTGTCCAACTCATGTCGAGAATGTAAATGAACCACACTGCTTTAATACCACCAACCTGCATACCCATGGCTTCTGGGTCAGTCCTCAAGGCAATAGTGATAATGTTTTCCTGAAATTCAAACCTCAGGAAAAATTTGATTATGAGTTCAAAATGGAACCGAATCATCCTGCAGGGACTTACTGGTATCATGCCCATCTGCATGGCTCAACTGCTCTTCAGGTGTCGAATGGCATGGCAGGCCCATTGATTATTGAAGGCTCAAGAACACCAAAAGTCAAAAATGGCAAAGTCACTTCAACTGGAGATATGGATATTCTATGGAAAGAAAAAAACAGTTACCCCAACGAAAACATCCTGTTGTTCCAGCAAATCCAATATCGCTGTAGCAATCCCGATCCTAATGTCACATTTGCTGTTCCCAATAACTGTGAAGGTGAAGGTGTAGGCATGCTAGAAAATTATAATGACCTGTCTATTGGCGGCTTCTGGACCAACCAGAATTACTACACGTCTATCAACGGTAAAATTGTGGGAGAAATGAAGGTTGAACAGAATGTATTTAACCGCTGGCGCATGATTCATGGCGGTGTACGCGATACTATTGGTTTAATCATTAAGGAAATTCCTGACTCCAGTAAGTTTACTGCAGAGCAAACCATTAAAGCCTGTTCAGCCTATCAGGAGGCAGACAAGAAAGCTGAATTTGAGAAGCTGAATAGCCTGAATGTGCATACCATCGCGCAAGATGGCTTAACCATGAATCATGTACAGACCAGAACCCTGTCCATGTTCCATCCTGGTTATCGTCATGATGCAATGGTTGCCTTTCCGACCACCAATAGATACTGCCTTTTTGACACCAAATTGAATATCGATGATGAAATTAACGCGCCATTACCCAATGTAGGTCCTCAAATTGCTCCAAATCACCGCCTCAATGCCCAACTGCTTGGATGGGTCAATGTCAAAGCAGCCAAGACCAAAGCTCAGACTGCTGCACAGTTCCTGAAAGATCGGGCACAAAAAATTGGTTTAAGCAAAGACATCCAGACCCAGTTATCTCAGCTTAATCTTTCTGCGTTTAGTGATCATCCATCACTGATGACGCCGGAAATTGATAAAATAGTTGCTGCCCGACCAAAACAATATAGTGCTTTTTCGCTCGGCCCCGACCCTAGAACTGGCATATTTAAATTTGGCTTCCGACATAAAAAAGATGGAGATACACTGAGTTTTGGAGATTTCTTTGATGGAGATGGTTCAGTAGATGGCGAATATGTCCGTCAGTTACAAGTTGGACAGACTGATGAATGGGAACTGACCAGCGCTGGTTTTGGTGGTCATCCGTTCCATATTCATGTTAACCCGTTCCAGATTGTTAAAATTTTGAATCCTCAAGGTAAGGATGTCAGTGAGGCAGTAGCCCCAGAAGATCCGGTAAATCCAGTTTTGGATGATGTGCAATACCGTGGCATGAAAGGACAGTTTAAGGACACACTTTTTGTAAAACAAAACTATACCTATATTGTCCGCAGCCATTACAAGAAATTTGAAGGTGACTTCGTACAACATTGTCATATCCTTGACCATGAAGATCAGGGCATGATGGAAACCGTACGAGTCTGTGGAGGCAAATTCCCTTGTGATTCACCATTACCGGCTAGCCATCACCACTAAAGATCCGCTCACTAAAAGCCAATGATTTCGATTGTTGGCTTTTTTGTTTGCCTCTATTTGATGCTTGCTGCACAATAACTGCATTGATTTATAGTATTCAAACCGGGGCTTATTATGGCAGCGTCTCCTGCTTTTACATTGTTTAGTCTGAATGGTGTAGATGCACAAAAATTCCTTCAAGGTCAGGTGACTTTGAATACTGAAACTTTGGCGGAAAACCAGACACGCTATACTGCGATCTGCAGTCTGAAAGGACGCATTCAATTTGGCTTGTGGCTTAAAAAAATCAGTCCGGAAAGTTTTGAAATCGTCAGCACTGAAGATCAGGCTACGGAACTGACCAATCATATTAAAAAATTTGGTGCCTTTTCAAAAATGAAACTGGAACTGGTCGGTCCAGTTTATCCAGTCATCAATGGCATTCATACTGACTTTGTGGCGACTGAAACCGATGTGACGATGTGGGAACAGCAAGCCATTGAATCAGGTCAGGCCTGGATTCAGGCTGCCACTGCAACCCTGTTTCAACCACAAGAATTACGTTTGCATCAACGCGAAGGCATTCACTACGACAAGGGTTGCTATCTGGGTCAGGAAGTGATTGCGCGTTTATGGTTTAAAGCCAAGCCAAAACACTGGTTACATCTGGTTCAAGGCACAGGTGCCGCGCCTGATGTTGCGACCAAACTGAATAATGATGTTGAAATCGTCAATAGCATCGCGATTGAAAATGGTTATAAAGCGCTAGTCGTGGCAAAACCTGAAGCATTGGCTGAGCTAGGTCTCGAAGTTCTGGAGCTTCCTGAAGCTTTGAGCGGTGATGTAACGCGTCCGCAATAATCACTGCATAACTCATAAAAAAGCCAAGATAAAATTCTTGGCTTTTTTATTTTAGAAGCCATGAAACAGCTTGTTCATGTCTTTTACCACATAATCTTTAAAATGATAGGCCCGCGCATGTTTGGCATCAAACTTTGCCGTGAGTTCACCTTTTTGAAAGACATATACTCGGTCTTCCTGACTCATCAAAAACTCTGCACCAAGTTTCATCAGCAGCGCATCAATCTTGTCTTCATCGGCAATCGATTCATCAGCATTGATTCTGTCATAGTGACGTTTAATGGTTTTGACAAACATGGTTAAATCCTGGGAGTCTGATTCAAACCGAGATTTAATCAGAGAAGTCGGCTGAAGCAAAGTAATCCTTTTGATATCTGCAGGATTGATCAGAAACCTGTGCAAATCATGCATCGATTTAATCGGTATATTGTGCTTCGATGATTTGTAATTAGTGACAAATTGTATATTTACAAAGCACAAAATCCTTTTATGATGTAAGTGAAAATGATTAAAACGGCACCAAGGAATAAGGTGCCAGCAATAATAAGGTTATAGGAACCATGAAAAAATTAGTACTCGCTACAGTTCTTGCCCTTTCTGCGCAATTCGCTCTGGCAAATACCGTAAAAGATCAAGTCGATCCCCAATTCCAAAAAGTTGAGGCCATGGTCAAAGCCAATAATTTTAAAGGTGCCTATGACGCTTTGAATCAATTGGCCAGTCAGGGAAATGCCCAAGCTTTATATAACTTAGGCTATTTGACCCAAACCGGCCAAGGTACAACCAAGGACGAGAAAAAAGCCATTCAGCTTTACGAGCAGGCAGCCAGCAAAGGCTATCCGGTGGCCAATTATGTACTGGGTAAAAACTATGCAGCCGGCACACTCGGCCTCAAACAGGATTTGGCCAAAGCCAAACAGCATCTGGAACGCGCTTCAGCAGCCAAATTTGATGATGCCAGCATTGATCTGGCCATACTGCTATTTTCTGAAAATACGACAGCGTCAAATAAAGCCGGACTACAAAAGCTGCAACCGCTGATCAGCAAAGGCAATATGCAGGCCATTCATGCCAAAGCCTTATATGACATCAGCAGCGGTTTCAAAAACAAAGATGAAAAACCGATTCAGCAAGGCCTAAGCAGCATTCAGGAACTCGCCAAAAAAGGTTATATTCCGGCGCTGATGGCAGTAGGTAATATGTTTGCCAATGGCAGTATTGTTCCGCAAAATCTGCCAGAAGCTAAGAAAATCTTTGCTGCATTGGCGCAGCAAAATGTTCCGCAGGCCAAAGAGTCTTTGGCAGCGGTAGACAAAATGCTGGCTGAGCAGAAAAAAGCGCCTGCGAAGAAAAGTTAAGTTAATTCCACAAAATTAAAATATAAAAAGCCCCATGCAATTTGGGGCTTTTTTTAGTAGCAGAGCATCCATCTGCTAAAAGATTATCCCCACCACAAGGCAATTAAGCCACTGGTCACGATAAAACCGACAATAGTACTCATCAACAATGGCGTTAAGGTTCGATCATTCAAACCATACGCCTGTCCCAGCATGCCAAAAATCGTCGGCATCGGCAAAGCTGCAATTAGCGTACCAGCATGGACCATTTCCTGACTTAAATCAGTTAACTGGCTCAGTCCCAGATACATCAATAACGGCATCATGATATTGCTGGAAAATACCAGATAGAAACTTTGCAGGTTGACATATTTCAGACTCATTCCCACGATCCCACCTCCAATGGCAAACAAGGCCAATGGTGAGGCCGTCTGACCAATCAAGGCAAAGACCTGATCGAGATAGACTGGAATTTTAATCTGGAAAACTGCACAGGCCATGCCCAGCATCACTCCCATAAATAAGGGATTCTTTAGCAAGGTCAGTAGCACACTTTTCAAAATGGCGCCAAGGTTCGCCTGATGTTGTGTGCCCAGCGCAGCCATGACCAGCACCAGCGGAATCAGCAACACGCTTTCAATGATGACCACCAGAGAGGTATAGGTCATCGCCTGTTGTCCGATCAATAAGCTAAGCACAGCTGTACCAATCAGCCCGGTATTTGACATTGCAGCACCCAGCGACAAGACTGCACTTTGCGAATGCGTATTCTGAAAATGACGGCGCATGATCCAGAAACCGCTACCATAGAGCAGTAAGGTCACGCTGCTATACACGGCAAAGTATTCAAAATACCAGATTTCATGCAGGTCTTTGGAGGCAAGGGACTGAAAGAACAGCAAGGGCAAGGCTACTTTAATCACAAAGGCACCGACCGTCCCCACCTGTTCTTTGTTTAACACTTGACTCTTTACAGTCAGATAACCCAGCGCCAACAATAAAAATATGGGCACAATGACCGCAAAAATCATAATGCAGTATCCTCTTGCCAGTGATATTCCATTATAAGAATTTCTGAGACTAAAGCAGTGTTAAAAAGGCTCAAACAGGTGATTCAAACCATGGGGTGCAGAGCGCAGATATTGCGGTGAAATCTTGATTTTTTCCTCAAGTGCTGCCGCTGCATGCCAAGGCCAATGGGGATCATAAAGAATGGCACGAGCCAGTGCGATAGCGTCGGCTTGGCCCTTTTGTAAAATATCTTCTGCCTGCTTAGCTTCAGTAATCAAACCGACGGCAATCACGGGAATATTCACGACTTTCTTGATCGCATCTGCAAAAGGCACCTGATAATTCGGCTTCACATCAATGTTCTGTTTGGCATGTAAACCGGCACTAGAAATATGAATATAGGCAGCACCCGCAGCTTCCAGTGCTTTGGACAATTCAATTGAAGAGTCAATGGTCCAGCTATCTGGCTGATCCATCCAGTCGCTGGCCGAAATACGCACTCCAATCGGATAACCGTCTGGAACCGCCGCCTTCATGGCTTGTAATACTTCCAGAGTCAGGCGCATCCGGTTCTCCAGTGAACCGCCATACTGATCATCACGTTTATTGGAAAGTGGTGACATGAACTGATGCAGTAAATAACCATGCGCTGCATGCAGCTCAATCAGGTCAAAACCAGCCTCAACTGCACGTTTGGCACTTTCTGCAAAGTCAGCAATGACCTGCTCAATTTCCAACTGGCTTAATGCCTTAGGTGGATGTTCATCGGCCTGAAAAGGAATATCACTGGCAGAAACAGTTTGCCAGCCATGTGCTTCATTCGGCTTAAACTGACCTTTACCTGCCCATGGTTTATCTGTGGAAGCTTTACGTCCGGCATGTGCGAGCTGAATGGCAAAAGGCATCGGGGAGATGGATTTGACTTTTTCTAGTAAAGTCTTGATCTGCTTTGCCTGTTCGTCATTCCATAACCCCAGATCGGCATAACTGATCCGGCCTTCTGGCTGTACCGCAGTCGCTTCGACGATACATAAACCTGCACCCGATAAGGCATAGTTAGCCCATTGCTGCTCGTGCCAATAGGTAATTTCCCCCTGCTCTGTTGCAGAGTACTGACACATCGGCGCAATTACGATTTTATTTTGAAGTTGCAGTGATCCAAATTGAATAGGTTGAAATAGTAATGCCACGCTGTATTTCCTCTTTTTATTGCACAGTTTCACTCTAGAAATAAAAACAGGCTCCCAAGAGCCTGTTTAGTTATAACGTGAACGATCAAACTTTAGAAGATGATTCGTGTAGTCAAACCGAGTACCAGTGCATCATCCACATTGTTGCTTGAACCTGGATTAATGACATATTGCAGGTTTGGACGCAGCATCAGCCACTTTGTTGTGTTATAGCTATAGTTCAGTTCAATATTGTATTCTGCATCAGCATTGAAAGCTGGCCGTGAATCAGCAAAGCGATCATTCACATGCACACGGTTGACCGCCAGACCTAAAATGTCGTTCGGTTGACTGTCCGCAAGACCGATATATTTCACACCGATTTGTTGTGAATTATCCACTTTATTGGTATCGCGGTCATGCCAGGTAAAGTTGGCAAATGAATGCAAACCCTGACGGCCCTGACCTGTAGACGTTAACTGTTGCTCTACAGCTAACCAGCCGGCAAAGGTACGGTTTTTGGCATCAGTAGGATTGGCAATATCCTTTTGGTTGGCAACATCATCGGCAGTATTGTACATCCCGCCGACACGGTAGCTGCCCGGCAAGCCATTCACCAATGATTTCGGCGTCCAGATTACTTCTGCCGGAATCGTCACGCCATCGGCATGGTCGGTATCCAGACTCCAGCCCTGACCTTCTTTAGCGCCATTACCATTATCTGGATTAAACTCATACACACCGACTTGTACTGCAAGTTCAGGATTGAGTTGCTGCTTCACGCGCGCACCCCATTGTGCTACAGGCGTATTCATCCAGATATTGCCCTGCCATTTTCCCATTTGCGCTGCACAAAATGCAGTACTGGCAAAATCACAAGCCATGACATTAAAGTCCATGCCCAGACCAAGACGACCCGCCTTAATACTGAGTCCCTGCTCTTTATAATTCTTTTCAATAGACAGCTCGCTCAGACGGCTATCCTGATTACCACGTCCGAAAGTACCTTGTACATTGGCCAGTTGCGGTGCACTAGGATCCTGCAAGTCACGGACAGAGGTACTTTGACCCTGACGTGCACTCATCACGGCACGTACGGTGACGCCATTCCATCCTGCCAGCTTTTCCATGTCCAGTTGAGTACCTAGCCATAATTGGGCAGAAGTTAATGGATCTGCGCCCTCATTACGACCACCATCAGCAAGATAGGCGGTATCGGTTAACAGATTGGCTTCAAATTTAATTCCCTGTTGGGCCAGTTCTGTACGTTGACCATTCCAGTCCCCCAGTAAATACTGACCTTGTGGATCAAATGCAGATTCCGCCTGAGCGGTTGTCATGGCAGCCATTAAAGGCAATAGAGCTAGACCTAAATATTTCATGTAAAACCTAAACATTCGGAGAGAAAAACAAGCAAGGTTTTTAAATTGCTATTAGGTGCATGAATTTACATAACTTTTCATACAAATTCCCAGCATTTTTTTTATTACTCATTAAACTTTTAGTTATGTCTTAAACATAAAAATATAATTTTTATTTAAAAAATCTTAAATTATTTATATATTTTTCATCAGCTTATAATGTATTGATAATTTCCATTCGATTTACTTCTAAGAAAATTCGCTATAAAAACATAGAAACCCAGTTTATTCTTTAAACAATTACAGCTTAAATAAATATGAAATACCCAGTCATTTTCCAGCGATTTCACCCAGATTAACGCTTGCAATCCCAGCCAATTCACCCAATATTAGCTGCATCTCCCTCGCCACTGATGTGTTATGCCTGAATTACCAGAAGTTGAAACCACCAAAACCAGTTTATTGCCTTTATTAGAGCAACGCGTAAAACGTGTTGAAGTACGTCAGTCAAGTTTGCGCTGGCCTATTCCGGAGAATATAGAAAAGCTGGTGGGGCAAAAATTACTGAAGCTCACTCGCCGTTCTAAATATATTCTGGCGGAGTTTGAACACGACACCATGCTCTGGCATTTAGGCATGTCGGGGAGTTTCCGTCTATGCGAGAGCAATGAAGAATTACGCAAACATGACCATCTAATCATTCAGTTTGAAGATATCGAACTGCGTTATCATGATCCTCGCCGTTTTGGCTGCATTCTTTGGCTGGATGCACAATCACAAAGCAAATTGATTGACACGTTGGGGCCAGAACCTTTAAGCGAGAACTTTAATGCCAAGTATTTATTTGAAAAATTGAAGAATAAAAATGTTGGCACCAAAGTTGCAATTATGGATAACCATATAGTGGTGGGCGTAGGCAATATTTATGCGACTGAAAGTCTGTTTAATCTGGGGATTCATCCGGCACAACCGGCCTCGACGTTAAGCTTGGTGCAGATTGAAAAGCTAGTGCTGGAAATCAAGCGTATCTTGAAACAGGCAATTGATCTGGGTGGTTCAACCTTAAGAGACTACACCAATGCCATGGGCGAAAATGGCTATTTTCAGCAAACCCTGTTGGCTTATGGCCGTGCCGGTGAGATGTGCGTGAACTGCGAGACCACGCTTGAAAATATCAAATTGGGACAACGGGCTTCTGTTTTTTGTCCTGAATGCCAACCTTTGAAAAAGATCCAGCTCCCTGTCAAAAAAGTGGCAACTGTACGAGGGAAAAAGTCATGAAAACAGCCATTGTGCGTCATATTCTGGTTAAAGATAAAGAAACTGCTGAACAGCTTAAAAAGAAGATTTTAAGTGGCGCCGACTTCAATAAAATCGCCAAACAATATTCAACCTGTAATTCTGCCAAACGTGGCGGTGAGCTAGGTGAAGTGAAGAAAGGCCAGCTGGTTCCAGTGATTGATAAATTGGTATTTACTGCCGCTGAACGTGTATTACATGGTCCGGTCAAAAGCCAGTTTGGTTTTCATTTGGTCGAAATCAAGTTTCGGATGGATTTTTAATATTTATAAATCCCTCCTTACCTCCCTTTGTCAAAGGGAGGAGTTCCCCCTTTATAAAAGGGGGATTTAGGGGGATTAGAAAAATTAGACTTGAGGTGGACGCTTTTTCAATTCATCACGAATTTCACGCAGTAATTCAATATCGGCTGGGGTAGTCGGAGTTTCCTCGACTGGGCCTTCTTGTTTACGTAAACGATTCATGAATTTAACCAATAAAAATACGACCCAGGCTAAGATTAAGAAATTAATTAAAATCGTTAAAAAGTTACCGTAAGTCAGTACATTCACACCCGCCTTAGTCAAGGCATCTAAAGATTGTAAATTGTCTGGGTTTCTTCCTAAGATAAAGAATTTTTGCGTAAAATCGACGCCACCACCGGTAATCACGGTAATTAAAGGCATAATGATGTCTTTCACCAATGAATCGATGATCTTGCTAAAAGCGCCACCGATGATGACACCAATCGCCAGATCCATCATATTGCCTTTGATCGCAAACTCTTTAAATTCTTGAATAATACTCATAACTGCTCCCATATTTTATTTTCAAGTTTTGGGTCAAATTATACCTGAGTAAATACTTTTAATTTTGACTTAATTTAATGCGTTTTAGTAAATTGCAATGTGAGCATCGCTTAAATATAAAAAAAACCGTAATCTTCGAAAAGATTACGGTTTTTGAAAACCCGAAATAATCTAGCGATTATTTACCTGAACGGTTACGTTTACGTTCGTTTTCAGTCAAGAAACGCTTACGGATACGGATTGACTTAGGTGTTACTTCTACTAGTTCATCATCTTCAATAAACTCAAGCGCTTGCTCAAGTGTATATTCAATCGCAGGAACCAGCGTTAACGCATCATCAGTACCAGAAGCACGTACGTTGGTTAACTGTTTTGCTTTAGTCGGGTTAACTGTCATGTCGTCTGAACGAGAGTTAATACCGATGATCATACCTTCATAAACTTCTAACTGTGGTTTCGCGAATAGACGACCACGGTCTTGAAGTGTGAACAGTGCATAGCCCAGGCAAGTACCTTGAACCATAGAAATCAGTACACCGTTTTGACGTTTCGCAACAGTACCTTGCTTCATTGGACCGTAGTGCGAGAAGCTAGACGTCATGATCCCTGTACCAGAAGTCATGGTCAGGAATTCAGAACGGAAACCAATCAGACCGCGTGAAGGAACAGTTGCCTCAATACGGATACGGCCTTTACCGTCAACTTCCATATTGGTCATTTCGCCTTTACGATGACCCATTTGTTCCATTACAGCGCCTTGGTGCTGTTCTTCAACGTCAAAAGTAACGTTTTCGTATGGCTCTTGTTTTTCACCATCAATTTCTTTAATGATTACTTGTGGACGAGATACGCCCATTTCGAAACCTTCACGACGCATGTTTTCAATAAGAACTGAAAGGTGAAGTTCACCACGACCAGATACTTTGAAACGGTCTGGACTATCAGTATCTTCAACACGTAATGCTACGTTGTGAATCAATTCGCGGTCTAGACGTTCACGGATATTACGTGAAGTTACGAACTTACCTTCTTTACCAGCAAACGGTGAGTTGTTTACCTGGAATGTCATCGATACTGTAGGTTCATCTACAGACAATGGAGGTAAAGCTTCAACATTTTTCGGATCACAGATGGTGTCAGAAATGTTGAGTGCATCGATACCCGTTACACAAACGATATCGCCTGCAGAAGCTTCTTCAACGTCAACGCGATCTAGACCATGATAACCCATGATTTTTAAGATACGGCCGTTACGTGTTTTGCCATCTTTATCGATTACAGTTACTTGTGTGTTTAATTTCACTGAACCGCGCTGGATACGACCAATACCGATAACGCCTACGAAGCTGTTATAGTCAAGTGAAGATACCTGCATTTGGAATGGACCATCAACATCAACTGCTGGTGGTTCAACGATGTCTACGATCGTTTGGAACAACGGAGTCATGTCTTCAGCAAGTTCTTCTGGAGAAGGACCAGCAACACCACGAAGGCCTGAAGCATAAACAACTGGGAAGTCTAACTGTTCGTCAGAAGCACCCAAGTTATCGAACAAATCAAATACTTGGTCAATTACCCAGTCTGGACGCGCGCTTGGCTTGTCGACTTTGTTAATAATCACGATTGGTTTTAAACCACGTGCGAACGCTTTTTGCGTTACGAAACGAGTTTGTGGCATCGGGCCTTCTTGTGAGTCTACAAGAAGAAGTACGCAGTCAACCATCGACATTACACGTTCAACTTCACCACCGAAGTCGGCGTGTCCCGGGGTGTCCACGATGTTAATGCGGTATTCAGTATTGGTACGTTCATCTAACCATTTGATTGCAGTGTTTTTTGCAAGAATGGTAATACCACGTTCGCTTTCAATAGCGCCAGAATCCATGACACGCTCGATCTCACCCGCGCGATCACCGAGAGCACCTGATTGTTGCAAAAGTTTGTCTACAAGAGTGGTTTTACCATGATCGACGTGCGCAATAATGGCGATGTTACGGAGAGTTTTAATATCTGACATGTAAATTCAATGCGTATGTAATTTGAGGGCAAATTATACAGAAAAATACAAAACTTTTATAGTCACTGTAACCACACTCCTCAACTTTTTTTGCCCAGTTGGGGCTTTTTTGATTTTGTAAAGACGTGTAACTCGATTAGAATAGCGCCACCCAGCCTTAATTTGCATTGACACATGTCTGATTTTAATCAATCTCCTCCTTCTAAAGATCAACTTGACCTGGTATATGGTCTGGAAGATCGACCAAAACCATTAATTGCTTTTTTAGCTGCATTCCAGCACTTACTGGCGATTATTGTCCCGATTGTGACCCCTGGCCTGCTGATTTGTTTGGCGCTCGGTGTTTCCAAAGAAGACACCAACATGATTTTGTCCATGTCCTTGGTGATCTCGGGTATCGCGACTTTTTTACAGTCTAAAAAAGTGGGGCCATTTGGTGCCGGTCTGCTGATTGTCCAAGGAACCAGCTTTAACTTCATCGGTCCAATTATTGGTATTGGTTCAGCCATGGTGGCTGCAGGCACACCTGTAGAAGCAGTCATGGCTTCTATTTTTGGTGTGGTGATTGCAGGTGCATTTATTGAAATGGGCGTGTCACAAATTCTGCCTTGGATCAAAAAACTGATTACACCGCTGGTGACCGGGATTGTCGTGCTGCTGATTGGTTTGACCTTAATTAAAGAAGGTTTAATCAGTATGGGCGGTGGTTATCAGGCCATGAGCGATAAAACTTTTGCCAATGCTGACAACCTGATCATGTCTTGTACCGTCTTGGCGTTGATTATTATTCTGAACCGTATCCGGATTACCTGGGTAAAAAGTTCTGCCATTTTGATCGCCCTAATCTGTGGTTATGTTCTGGCGGGCTTTATGGGGCATCTGGATTTCTCTGGTCTAAAAGATGCACCGTTGGTACAGATTCCAACCCCAATGCATTTCGGTTTAAGCTTCTCCTGGAGCCTGTTTATTCCGATGGCATTCATCTATCTGGTGACCTCTTTAGAAGCGATTGGTGATATCACTGCGACTTCAAAGCTTTCCAACCAGCCAGTTGATGGTCCAAAATGGATGCAGCGCATTAAAGGCGGTGTACTGGTAAATGGCGCGAATTCATTCCTTGCCGGTATTTTTAACACCTTCCCGAGTTCCGTATTTGCACAAAATAATGGCGTAATCCAGTTAACGGGCGTAGCAAGTCGTTATGTCGGTATCTGGATTGCTGCTTTGCTGGTTATTCTTGGTTTGCTGCCTGCAGTTGCTGGTATTATTCAGGCCGTTCCGCAAGCGGTACTGGGTGGTGCAGTGATGGTGATGTTTGGTGCAGTCGCAGCATCTGGTATTAACATTCTGTCTGGTGTCCATCTGGACCGTCGTGCCCTGCTGATTATTGCGATTTCACTGGCGCTGGGTTTAGGTGTTGCACAAGTTCCACAAATTCTTGAGCATCTTCCTGAGTTATTCCGTAATATCTTTAGCTCAGGCGTTGCTACTGGTGGTATCGCTGCCCTTATTCTGAATGTAGTACTTCCTGAAACAAAGAAGTAATTTCATGTCCAAAGAACACTGTCTAGGTCAGACTTAGGCAGTGTTCTTTATATTGGAGAGATACCTATGGATCCTAAAAGCGAAGTTTTATTAAGACAATATGATTTTTTGTCGGGTCGCATCTTACTCATTAATGCACCGACAGATGATCTACTCGCTGAATTCGATGCCTCTATCAATCCCGCTGTCTGGACATGGAATTTTAATGATTTTCACTATTTCCAGTCGCAACAAGCAGATGTCCACTTTGGCGCAGAGATGCCTGAAGCTGAGTTTGATCAGGCGGTTATTTTTGTACCCAAGTCTAAAGAACTGCTCAATTATTTACTGCATAATGTGGCAGCACAACTTAAACCGGGCAGCAGTATTTTCCTGGTCGGTGAAAAGAAAGGCGGGATAGAACGTGCAGCCAAACAGTTGCAGCCTTATGGTAAACCCCTCAAACTGGATAGCGCACGTCATTGCCAGCTTTGGCAACTGGTTCTAGACCACACGGTCGAGAAAAAATCACTTGCAGACTGGGCACAGCGTTATAGCGTCTCGACCCCGAATGGTGACCTGAATATTTGTGCCCTGCCGGGCGTGTTTAGTCAAAACCGTTTAGATATCGGGACTGCCACCTTATTACCTTATTTGTCACAAGTTACCTCGGGTAAAATCGCTGACTTTGGTTGTGGCGCAGGTGTGATTAGTGCGTATCTGGCAAAGTTGAATCCGAAAAACCGGATTTTTGCCATGGATGTGGATGCCTTTGCGCTGGCCTCCACCCAAATGACCTTTGATGAAAACCAGCTTAGCCCTGAACAGATCGAAATTAAAGCGGTCACTGGCATTGCTGATGCACCCTTGTTCTTGCATGCCATTGTCAGTAATCCGCCTTTTCATATGGGAATCGAGACCGATTACACGGCCAGCGAAACCTTGTGTAAAACTTCGCGTCGTCATTTAAAATCAGGTGGCGAGCTTTGGATCGTGGCCAACCGTTTCTTAAACTACCCGACCCTGATTGAACAAAACTTTGGTCGCTGCACAGTGAAAGCGGATCAACAAGGCTTTAAAGTGCTGTTCGCTAGCACACAAAAAAATGTTAAGGAATCATGATGAGCGAAACGCAAAATACGATGCAGCTGCAGCGTAAGCTGGGTGCTCGTCATCTGAATATGATCGCCATTGGCGGATCCATCGGTACAGGTCTATTCCTGGCCTCGGGTGCGACCATTGCCAATGCCGGGCCAGGCGGAGCACTACTTGCTTATGCGCTGATTGGTGTCATGATTTATTTCTTGATGACCAGTTTGGGCGAACTCGCCACGCATAATCCTACCTCGGGTGCATTTTTCACTTATGGCACTAAATATGTCGAGGGCGGTTTTGGTTTCGCCTTGGGCTGGAACTACTGGTACAACTGGGCCATTACCGTAGCTTTTGAGCTGGTTGCCGTTCAGTTCATCATGAAATTCTGGTTTCCCGATATTCCTGGTGTTTATTGGAGTGCAATTTTCCTGGCTATTATTTTTGGGATTAATGCCCTGACAGTTAAAGGCTTTGGTGAATCTGAATTCTTCTTCTCTCTGGTGAAAGTTGTCGCGATTATTGCCTTTATCATTATCGGTATCTGGATGATCGTGAAGATTATGCTGACCCCAGGCGCAGAAGCATTTGCCAACTGGAGTATTGGTGACGCACCTTTTGTCGGTGGTTTCCAAGCCTTAATTGGCGTGGCGATGATTGCCGGATTCTCCTTTCAGGGAACCGAAATGGTCGGGGTGGCTGCGGGCGAATCAAAAGATCCAAAGAAAACCATTCCGGTGGCAATCAAGCAGATTTTCTGGCGTATCCTGTTGTTTTATATCGTGTGTATTTTCATTATCGGCACATTGATTGCCTACAATGACCCACGCTTATTACAGGCGGCTGCGACCGACAATATTGCGCTTTCTCCTTTTACCCTGCTCTATGAAAAGGCCGGCTTTGCCTTTGCTGCGAGCATTATGAATGCGGTGATTTTGACAGCCATTCTGTCTGCGGGTAACTCAGGCATGTATTCCTCTACGCGCATGCTATTTGATATGGCACGTAAAGGTAGTGCGCCAAAACTGTTTGGCCGTCTGGATCCACGTGGTGTACCGATGAATGCCCTGTATGCCACCACTGCAATCGCAGCACTGTGTTTCCTGACCACCTTCTTCGGTGAACAGGAAGTCTTTAACTGGCTACTCAATATGTCGGGCATGTGCGGCTTTATTGTCTGGCTCGGGATTGCGATTTCACACTATCGCTTCCGCAAAGGTTACTTGGCTCAAGGCTACAAACTGGAAGATCTGGCTTATCGCGCCAAGTTCTTCCCCTTTGCTCCTTGGTTTGCTTTTATTCTCTGTGCGATTGTCGTCCTTGGTCAAAACTATCAGGATGTTCTGGCAGGTCAATGGATGGGGGTTCTCTCGACCTATATCAGTATTCCATTGTTCCTAGCAATCTGGTTCGGATACAAATGGAAGAAAAAATCCAAACTGGTGTCTTATCAAGAGATGGATGTACAACCCATGAAACTTGATCAGGAATAAACCATCATAAATTAAAAAATCAGCCTACGGGCTGATTTTTTATTTCTTGAATTAACTATGACGCATCACAAAATTGCGATCATCGATCACAATCACTTGCTGACAGATCCCCTCTGCCTGACGCTGCTGCTCGAATACATCTGCCGGCATCGCATCAAAACTGTCAAAGAAACTGATCTCATGTTCATCTATTGCATAGATCAATGAATGATTACCGACCCCTTCTAAGGTATCGTAGAAAACAATCACGAAACGGCCTGCTTCCACCTGCTGCTGGACTTCTGTATAAGAGATCACACGCTCTTCAACAGGTATTTTAAGTGTCTGTGCTTGTTGATAAAAATCAAGCTCGACTGGCTGTTTATCTGCATCATATTCGCTAAAAAAAGCAACATCCAGTCCCAGCGTCTGCAAAGCCACTGCAAGGGCAATAGTTGAAGTTCCCATTTCCGGATTGTGACGACAGAGCTGAACCAAGTCCGGAATATGCAGGTCAATTCCATAATGATGGAAAATCATCCAGATCGAGAAAATTCCGCTATTGGCTTCCAGATTTTGTAAATCTTCCGGAATTTCTATACTCACGCTTTTACTCAACTACATTTTCAGTGCCTAGGTAGTGTAGTCAAAATTCAGATATAAAAAAAGCGGCTCATAGGAGCCACTTTTTTTAACAATTCAATAATTAATTATTGAGCTTGTTGTTGACCTTCAACTAGTACAGTACGGCTACCAGTGATCGTCGCGAATACACGACGGTTCATAGCACGACCTTCTTTAGTGTTGTTGTCAGCAATCGGTTGATCCCAAGCGAAACCTTGAGTAGACAAACGAGATGCATCTACGTTGTATTCATTCACAAGTGAAGATTTAACAGAGTTAGCACGAGCCAGAGACAAACGTTCGTTCAGTGCACGTGGACCAGTGTTATCAGTGTGACCTTCGATGCGAGCAGTAGCGTTTGGATATTCAACTAGCTTCTCAGCAAC
Organism: Acinetobacter sp. CIP 101966; assembly: GCF_000369725.1. Taxonomy (NCBI): domain Bacteria; kingdom Pseudomonadati; phylum Pseudomonadota; class Gammaproteobacteria; order Moraxellales; family Moraxellaceae; genus Acinetobacter; species Acinetobacter sp. CIP 101966. The sequence continues at coordinate 1,288,448 of NZ_KB850160.1, forward strand.
TTTCGCGATTTCAGGTTTGTATTGATCTTTGATGTTTGATTTGTTGGTATCAAAGAACACACGAAGTTCCATGTTCAGGTCTTCAGTCAACTCTTGTGGAGCTGGAGCAACCGGAGTTACAGGCTCAACTGGAGCAACTTCTACTACTGGAGCAGCTGGCTTCAGACGGCCACCTAGAACTACGTTAAGACCAGCAAGTGCTGTATAGTTCCAGAATTTTTCGTCAAAGTGGTAAGTACCACGAGCTTCAGTACGTAGTGCCAATGCATCATTGATGTGCCAGAATGCACCGATACCCGCATTACCTAAAGTACCTTCTTCTTCATTACCACGAGTACCGCGATCTACACCTTCAAATTCGTATTTGTAGTGACCAGCACCTAGAAGCATGTATGGCTTCACTTTGCTGTCATAGTTGCCAGTAAATACATCAGAAGTTGCGTAGAAGTTACCTGCGATGTTTTGGCCTTTATATTCTGCACCAGGCTCAGCACCGTCAACATCACCTTTAACTTGGCTGTATTCAGCTTCAAAACCTAACCAAGGAGTAAGTTCTACACCAATAGCTGCACCTACAAATAAATCATCTTGTAATTCAGGGCTGCTTGTAAGCTCACCATCATTACCGCCATTGTTGTGCTGAGTGTCTTGGAATGTATAACCTAACATCAACGGAGTAACAGTTACGCCTGCATTTGCAGCAGCAAAAGGTGCAGCTACAAGCATAGCTAAAGCAATACGACTCATTTTCATGGATTTATCCTCCAGAGATAACAATTGTTGTTCAAGCTCAAGCCCGTAATAGGCCATCCTGAGATAGGCTTTTTATTACCCCAGTTTTATTCTTAAGCTATTCACATGGCATCATACAAACACTTTATTATTTTTCCAAGTGCTTGATTAATTTAATCAAGTAAATTATTGACAAAATTACTTACAATTTCCGTTGTAATTCAGTAATTTTTTACTCAATTTTTTATTCTGAATGACCTATTGTGATTGCCAATTATTTTTTAATCGCTTTCTTGAAATTTGAGTAACAACCAAATTACACGCTCAACAAAGCATAAAAAACGCATAATTAATAACATGTTTCTTATAAAAATAATATATAAATCAGGTAACTCTATGTATAAAAAAATACTCTGTACACGACAAAAATAGATAACTCATTGAAATAATGTCATAATAATTGTTTTCTAACGACGAATACTATGACACATCTCAATGAGTTATATCTTATCTTAAACAAATATCTAAAATGGAACAAGTCACATTTAAAGTGCTTTGCGCTCATCATGCTTGTGATTATTTTAAAGCAAACATGTAATCTTTCTTCTGCATCTAAAGCCTTGCCCATCAAGTGCTTACCACAATCATTTTATCGACGTATGCAGCGCTTCTTTGCAGGTCAGTATTTTGATTATCGTCAAATTTCTCAGTTGATTTTCAATATGTTTTCATTCGACCAAGTGCAACTGACTTTAGATAGAACCAATTGGAAATGGGGAAAACGAAATATTAATATCCTGATGCTCGCAATCGTTTATCGTGGAATAGCGATACCTATCCTTTGGACATTGCTTAATAAACGTGGAAATTCAGATACGAAAGAGCGTATTGCTTTGATTCAACGCTTTATAGCCATTTTTGGTAAAGACCGTATTGTGAATGTGTTCGCAGACAGAGAGTTTATCGGTGAGCAGTGGTTTACATGGTTAATTGAACAAGACATCAACTTCTGCATTCGTGTTAAAAAAACTTCATTGTCACCAATCATTTAGGAAAGAATCATAAAATTAGTGATTTATTTCGCCATCTTAAAGTTGGTCAAATTGAATGTCGTAAACGACGGATTTTGGTTGGTCGGGTGAAACTATATATAAGTGCACTACAGTTAGAAAATGGAGAGCTTTTACTCGTCGTTTCTCCTCAGTTTAATGCCAATGCTATTCAGGATTATGCATTACGCTGGGAAATTGAAACCTTATTCAGTTGTCTCAAAGGACGCGGGTTTAATCTTGAAAATACGCGCTTGACAGACCCTAGACGAGTGAAAAAATTGATTGCGGTGTTAGCTATAAGCTTCTGTTGGTGTTACTTAACGGGTGAATGGCAACATGATCAAAAAAAAGCGATAAAAATAAAGAAGCATGGACGACTCTCAATGAGTTTATTTCGCTATGGTTTAGACTATGTTCAAATGGCGATTCAGCGTTTAATTGGTTTTGGGAAAAAAGAAGAGTTTAAGGAAATTTTGGCAATTTTAAGAAGGCAGAACCCTGATAGGATAAGGGTTCTGTGAAATTTGTCGTGTACAGAGAAAAAAATAACAAGAGCGTTCACTATTGTTGAGTTAATTATCTGTATTGCAGTGATTGCAATTTTAGCCAGTATTGCTTTACCTTACTTTCATGAGTATCGTTCCAAACAGGAAGCCAAAAATATCCCAATCAAATTATCTGCGATTAACCGCTATGCACGCAGCCAGGCAGCAGTGTTTCATCAGAATATTGTCATCTGTCCAAGCCAGGATTCCCTGACTTGTCAATCTAACCAATGGAATAAGAATATGCTGGTCTTTATTGATAAAAATAAAAATCGGCAAGTCGATGCGGGCGAACAAATTTTACACATTGATGCTCTAAATCTTAAATATGGCAACCTGAGTTGGCGAGGCGCATTAAGTTCACCAAGTGTCACTTATCAGGCACATACCGCCCTTCCGATTGGTTCGAATGGTAGTTTCTATTATTGTTCTGCTCAACTTTCCAGCCAGCAGCGTATTGTACTGAGTAAAATGGGACATATCCGGGTAGAAAGTCTCCCTTCTTGCTAACAGAACTATGCAGTTTATGATTGACTGCGATTAGCGCTTCAATCCTGAGTTTTTTTCAATATACTGCTTATGTTTGAAAAATTGATTAAAACTCATACGGAGATATAACAATGACTGATATCGTAATTGTCAATGGTGCACGCACAGCCATGGGTGGCTTTCAGGGTAGCCTTGCCAGTGTAACTGCACCTGAACTGGGTGCGGCTTCAATTAAAGAAGCGATTGCTCGCGCAGGCTTACAAGCAGCAGATATTGAAGAAGTCATTATGGGTTGTGTCCTTCCTGCGGGTTTGAAACAAGGCCCTGCCCGTCAAGCGATGCGTCAAGCCGGCCTTCCGGATTCAACGGGTGCTGTGACCATTAACAAACTCTGTGGTTCTGGCATGAAAGCGGTGATGCAAGCAGCCGATATGATTAAAGCCGGTTCTGCAAATATTGTGGTTGCAGGGGGGATGGAATCAATGACCAACGCGCCTTATGTATTGCCGAAAGCGCGCGGCGGCTTCCGCATGGGACATGGCGAAATTAAAGATCATATGTTCCTAGATGGTCTTGAAGATGCTGAGACAGGTCGTTTGATGGGTTCATTTGCCCAAGATATGGCAAATACCAAAGGCTATACTCGCGAACAGATGGATGATTTCGCCATTCGCTCATTGAAACGTGCACAAACTGCTGTGAATGAAGGCTATTTTTCTGATGAAATCGTAGCAGTTACGGTAAAAACACGTAAAGGTGATGTAGTCGTTGATAAAGACGAACAGCCGTTCAATGCCAACATCGATAAAATTCCAACTTTGCGTCCTGCTTTCGCTAAAGACGGTACGATTACGGCGGCTAATGCCAGCTCGATTTCAGATGGTGCATCAGCTTTAGTAATTACCTCGGCTGACAATGCAGCAGCAAAAGGGTTGAATCCTTTGGCTAAAATTGTTGCCTATGCATCGAATTCGCAACATCCATCTGAGTTTACTATTGCTCCAGTCGGTGCAATCCAGAAAGTGCTAGATAAAACTGGATGGGCCGCTTCTGATGTCGACCTTTGGGAAATCAATGAAGCCTTTGCCATGGTGACCATGTGCCCAATGGATGAGTTCAAGCTAGATCCTGAAAAAGTCAACATCAATGGCGGTGCATGTGCTCTCGGCCATCCTGTGGGTTCAACCGGTTCACGTATTATCCTGACTTTGATTCATGCGCTGAAACGTACGGGTGGCAAGAAAGGCATCGCTGCACTCTGTATCGGTGGTGGTGAAGCGACTGCTGTAGCGATTGAATTACTGTAACCTCTTCCCTCACCCCATCCCTCTCCCATAAGGAGAGGGAGTTAAAAATCCTCCTGATCTGGAGGATTTTTTTCGCTTACATTTTGATAAAGCTTGCTCGCGCAAAATACCACAAAGTGGCGTAGATTAAAGCAAGCAAAATAAAAAGGGAGTTCTCCCATGCAACTGAATCATTACCTCAATTTCCAAGGTCAGGCTGAAGCAGCCTTTAACTTTTATAAATCAGTTTTTGGAGGCGAATTTTCAAGTCTGAGTCGTTATGGTGAAATGCCAGCTGAAGAAGGTGTCACACTGTCGGAAGTGGATAAAAATAAAATCTTGCATATCTCACTTCCCATTAACGAATTTACAGAACTGATGGCATCCGATACGAATGATCAATTTTGTGCACAAAACAATACCGTTTTCATTCAAGGTAATAACCACTATATTTCCATTAACTTAGATGCCAGCGAACAAGCTGAAGCACAACGACTCTTTGATGCTTTATCGGTGAATGGTCAAATTGAGATGCCGCTAGAAAAGACCTTTTGGGGCGCACTTTATGCTGCCTTTAGCGATCAGTTTGGAATTCACTGGATGATCAACTGTCAACTTGAAGAAAATTAAAGGTTTTTATCAAGATATAAAAAAGCCGGAATCAATCCGGCTTTTTGACAGCAACTTAATTTAAATTAAGCACCTGTTTGATAATGTGCCTGTGCAACCGCAGTTGATGCCTGGTACGGATTTTTGAAATCATTCAAACCGGCAGCCGCTTCCTGAATATCTTTACCTTCTTTAATCACGAAAGTGTCGAAACCTGAACGCTTCATGTAGTTCAAAACATCTTTGAATACATCCCCAGTAGCACGCAATTCGCCTTGGAAACCCTGACGGCGAAGAAGTGCTGCAAATGAATAACCACGACCATCATTAAAACCGGCAAACTCAATAAAGATTGCATCTAGCTGATCCAATGGAAACTCATTGGTTTCAGGCGAAGCATCTACGGTTAAGTACAATGCTTTTTTACCTGTCACATTGGCAATCTGGTCTAACTGATCCACAGTCAGAACCACATCACCCTGTGGTAAAACACCATCTTCACCCATCAATTGATAGGTATTGTCTGCAATCGTGCCATCTTTAGAGAGCACTTGAAGTGCGGTATTAAGCATATGCACGCTCCTTGAATGGTTGAATGCCGACACGGCGATAAGTATCGATAAACTCTTCACCATCCTGACGCAGGTCAAGATAAGTATTCAAAATTTCTTCTACGATATCCGGCACGACTTCGGCTGCAAATGATGGCCCAAGAATGTCACCAATTGACGCATCATGATCGGCATTACCGCCTAAAGTGATCTGGTAGAACTCAGCGCCTTTCTTGTCTACACCTAGAATACCAATATTACCCACATGGTGATGGCCACAAGCATTCATACAACCTGAAATATTCAGATCCAGTTTGCCTAAATTGTAAATCGTATCCAGGTCATCAAAACGGCGTGAAATTGCTTCAGAAATCGGAATGGATTTCGCATTCGCCAATGAACAGAAATCACCGCCCGGGCAGCAAATAATGTCGGTCAAGAAACCGATATGCGCACGTGCCAGGTTGTTTTGGTCAAGGGTTTGCCATACAGCGAACAAATCTTTTTGTGGGACATCGACCAGGGAAATGTTTTGTTCATGCGTGGTACGCAGCTCACCGAAAGTGTACTGATCGGCAAGATCTGCAATCAGGTTCATTTCTTCTGTGCTGACATCACCCGGTGCAATCCCGGCACGTTTCAGTGAAATCGTCACGATACGATAACCTTTCACTTTATGTGCATTGGTATTGATGTTGAACCACTGTTTGAATTTTGGATATTGTGCAAATAGTTCAGTGAAATCTTCATCTGTATAATCTTGGTAGTCAAATGGCGTGAAGTTCTCATCCATTTTCGCCAAGGTGTCTGCATCGATTTTCAGTGTTTTAATCGTATGCGCAAATTCAGCTTCAACTTTCTCGGCAAATACTGCTGGTGTTAAAGCTTTTACCAGAATCTTGATACGTGCTTTATATTTGTTGTCGCGACGGCCATGCAAGTTATACACACGAAGGACTGCTTCCAGATAAGCAATCAGGTCTTCACGCGGCAAGAACTCACGGATAAAGCTACCAATCACTGGCGTACGGCCGAGACCACCACCGACTTTGATTTTATAGCCCATTTCGCCTGCTTCATTACGCACAATATACACACCGATATCGTGGAATGCAGTGGCTGCACGGTCAGTTTCTTCAAGCGCAGAGACTGCAATCTTGAATTTACGTGGCAAGAAAGCAAATTCCGGATGGAAGGTTGACCATTGACGGATCAATTCACAAGTCGGACGTGGATCGGCAATTTCACCTGCAACCACACCTGCATACTGATCCGTCGTGGTATTACGGATACAGTTACCTGATGTTTGGATCGCATGCATCTGAACGGATGCCAGTTCTTGCAACATGTCTGGTACGTTTTCAAGTGCAGGCCAGTTAAACTGAATATTTTGACGTGTTGATACGTGCGCATAGCCACGGTCATAGTCTTTGGCTAATTCTGCAATTTTACGCAATTGTTTTGAATTCATCAGACCATAAGGCACCGCGATACGCAACATCGGCGCATAACGTTGTACATAAAGGCCGTTTTGCAGACGAAGCGGACGGTATTCATCTTCCGTCAATTTACCCGCTAAATAACGTTCCGTTTGGTCACGGAACTGTGCAACACGTTCATTGATCAGTTGCTGATCGAAATCAGTATATAAATACATGGCGTACAGCTAGTAGTTTCTATTATATCGTCGGCAAGGATAACGAGATTAAAACTATCAATAAAATGCTTTTTATACATATTTCATAGCGGTTTTATTGATAAGCCTGACAAAGTTTCACGGATCTCGGTATTTACAGCACTGGATTAAATTTAAAGTAATAATGATGAAAATCTTCAATTATTATTACTTATTTTCATATAGGAAAAATTTCCTCTCATTTCATTAATAATCTAATTAACACGTTAAGAATATTACCAATTTTGACTTTCTCCCAATTGCTGTCCTACAAACTCATAGCGTATCGTAGAACGTGAAAATTTAATCGGACAAGCCAATTGTGCTTCGGTCTGCTGACTGCTGGATTTGAGTGGCACCTGTACTATCCATCCCCGCTGCTGAGCCAGATCAGAATGTAACGCTTCCTCAAGTCTGAGCACCGGTTCGACACAGACATCCAGCGCGGCAAACAGCATTTGCCATTCAGCTAATGACTTGGTCTTGATTTTATTCTTAATCGCCTGCTTCACCACAGCATGATCTTCAGCGGCATAAGAAGCGCCTTTTTCCAGAAGAATCGGCAGCTCTAAAGCCTGTGCCAATCCCTGCATAAATTGTGGTTCCAGACTGCCAATCGATAGATAACGCCCATCCTGGGTTTCATAATAGTCGTAAAAAGTACCGCCATTCAGATACCCTGATTCAGGCCGTTGATGCTGATTACCGGCCAGACTGGCTGAAGCCGCCAGATTATTCATCGTCACCACGCAATCGGTCATGGAAATATCAATATATTGCCCTTTTCCGCTTTGCTGACGTTCAATCACCGCGGCCAGAATCGCAATCACGGCATGCATGGAACCACCCGCAACATCAGCGACCTGAATCCCCAAGGCAGGTGGGCCATTTTCAATCCGGCCACTGTGTCCGGCAATTCCGGATAAAGCCAGATAATTAATGTCGTGCCCTGCCTTATCTTTATATGTGCCAGTTTGGCCGTAACCGGTAATGGAACAGTAAATCAATTTTGGATTAATTTCGCTTAAGGTTTGATAGTCTAGCCCAAGACGTTGCATTACACCGGGACGGAATTGCTCAATCACAATGTCATAATCTGCAATCTTGGATTTAACCAGTTCAATATTCGCAGGATCTTTCAAATCCAGTGCAACCGATTGCTTGTTTCGGTTCAAATAACTTTGTGAAGTGGCCTGTCCATTGGCAAAGGGTGGCATTAATCGCAACAGGTCCGGTCGGGTTGGTGATTCAATATGCACAACTTCTGCACCTAAATCAGCAAGATATAATGTGGCAAACGGGCCGGGTAAAAGTGTAGAAAAATCTAGGATTTTCAATCCTTTTAATACATATGACATTGGAGTATTTGCTCTACTTATATTGCTTTTTTCAGCATCTTAGGCACATAAATGCACAAAAACAATGTCATGTTCAGCCATTTACCTTGATAGTTTCGGCAATCTAATATGTAAGAAAATGGCAAAGGTATTCTTGTAAATTGCCATTGCTTTATTATTTTTCGTCATTTAGGTCAATTATTAGTGAACATTAAAGAGACTGAAGGATTAAACATGAGTCGTGATACGATCAGTATCCACTTCGTCAATGCTGCCTTATCTGGCGTTAAACGTCTGGGCATGGATGTCGATACTTTATTGTCTCACGTCGGGATTGAAGCAGAGCTGCTGCATCAGCCCAAAGCGCGTATTTCGCCTGAACAATATACCCGCTTTATTAAAATGTTGTGGATGGTGACCCAGGACGAGCATGTCGGCTTTGACAAACAGCAACGCCGCTTGGGTACTTTTGCGATTATGTGCCAGCTCATTATTCATGCCAAAACCCTGGGTGATGCACTGGAACTATCTTCCCAGTTCTACAAACTCTTTGGTGATGACTGGTCGGTGACTCTGGAACGTGACAAACACGAAGCACGTCTGGTACCACTTATTCCAAATGCGATGGATCCGGATCATTTCATTACTGAAAGCATGTTGATGATCTGGCATGGTTTGGCATCTTGGCTCATTGAGCGTCGCCTGCCACTGGAACGCGTGCATTTTAGTTATCCACGTCCAGCACATGCCGATGAATATGATGCCTTATTCTTTGCACCAGTGATGCAGTTCGACATGCCGCGCACCGAAATTACCTTTGCTGCGGACTATCTGGACCTGCCAATTCGCCAGAATGAAGAAACTCTGGAAGAATTTTTGAAAGCAGCGCCAGCTCAACTTCTGGTGAAATTCAAAAATACCAATTCACTGACTTCAAGAATCCGTGATGTGCTCAAGAGCCAGATTGGGGAAGAAATGCCGACATTAAATGATGTCGCATCGATGTTATATCTTTCTCCACAAACCTTGCGTCGCCGTCTGGCAGCCGAAGGCAAAAGCTATCAAGGTGTGAAAGATGCCCTGCGCCGTGATGCCGCAATTCATCTGTTACTTAATCCGGATCTGACCCTCGAAGATGTCGCGCAACAAGTCGGTTTCAGTGAAACCAGTACTTTCCACCGTGCCTTCAAGAAATGGACCGGTGTAACTCCGGGTCTGTATCGCCAATTACATGGTTATCATTGATCAAATGGTGCCTAGCCGCATTTAAAAATTAAAATCGGTTCTCTCCGCCTAAGCCTTAGCTTAGGCTTTTTTATAACTAAAATTGGCTAAATCGCTCAAATGATCTGACCCGTTCTCGTCATTGCACTTCAAAAATTAAGTATTACACTCGAGTCATTAGAATAATTTTCATCAAATCAATAAAAGGGACATGCTATGAGCGAGGCATATATTATTGACGCCATTCGTACGCCACGCGGAAAAGGCAAAAAAGATGGATCTTTACATCAAGTAAAACCCATTTCATTACTGACTGGTTTACTCAATGAACTTCAGGCTCGTCATCAATTTGATACCTCAAAAGTAGATGATATCGTGCTCGGCTGTGTCACCCCAATTGGTGATCAGGGTGCCGATATTGCCAAAACGGCTGCCATCGCTGCCGGCTGGGACAATGATGTGGCGGGTGTGCAAATTAACCGTTTTTGTGCTTCCGGTCTGGAAGCTGTCAATCTGGCCGCACAAAAAGTCCGTTCTGGCTGGGAAGATCTGGTTGTTGCAGGTGGAGTCGAATCCATGTCCCGCGTTCCGATGGGTTCAGACGGTGGTCCTTGGGCACTGGACCCTGAAACCAATATGGCTTGTGACTTTATTCCACAAGGTATTGGTGCGGACTTGATTGCTACCATTGACGGTTATAGCCGTGCAGATGTAGATCAGTTTGCCGAACAATCACAAAAGAAAGCGGCTGCTGCTCAAGCCCATGGCCATTTCAATGCATCCGTGATCCCGGTAAAAGACAAAGCCGGTGTGGTGATTCTGGACAAAGACGAATTTATCAAACCGACAACGACCGCAGAAGGCCTAGGCAAACTCAATCCAAGTTTCGCCACTATGGGGCAAATGGGCTTTGATTCAATTGCCCTGCAAAAATATCCTGAAGTGGGTGCTATCAATCATGTGCATCATGCCGGGAATTCTTCAGGCATTGTCGATGGTGCAGCTGTGGTTTTGATCGCATCCGAACAAGCAGTAAAAGAACAAGGTCTGAAGCCACGTGCCAAAGTACTGGCGACGGCACTGGTCGGTGCAGATCCAACCATTATGCTGACCGGCCCTGCCCCGGCCGCTCGTAAGGCCTTGGCGAAAGCCGGTTTAAAAATTGATGATATTGACCTGTTTGAAGTCAATGAAGCCTTTGCTGCTGTGGTGATGCGCTTTATCAATGAAATGAAGATTGATCCTGCCAAGGTGAATGTCAACGGCGGTGCAATTGCCATGGGACATCCACTCGGTGCGACTGGTGCGATGATTTTAGGGACATTACTGGACGAGTTAGAACGCCAGGGCAAAAAGCGGGGTCTGGCTACACTTTGTGTTGGTGGCGGTATGGGCATCGCAACCATTATTGAACTGGTATAAGGAGAAAAACAATGAGCGCAATTCAGTTTGAAAAAAATGCCGACAATATTGTTATTTTAACTTTTGATTCTCCAAACCAGTCTGCCAATACCATGAATGCAGATTTTCGTGCTGCCTTGGCTGAAACTGTAGAAAAACTTAAAGCCGATGAAAACATTAGCGGTATCATTTTCCGGTCTGCGAAAAAAACCTTCTTTGCTGGCGGCGATCTGGATGAACTGATTCAAGCCACGCCTGAGCATGCGACTGAATTCTTCAACATGATTGAAGAGATGAAAGCACAAATGCGCTATATCGAAACTCGTGGCATTCCTGTCGTTGCTGCCTTGAATGGTACGGCGCTTGGCGGGGGCTGGGAAATTGCCTTGTGTGCCCATCATCGTATTGCCCTGAATGACCCTAAAAGCAAATTTGGCCTGCCTGAAGTCACACTGGGTTTATTACCAGGTGGCGGTGGTATCGTCCGTAGCGTCCGCCTGCTCGGTCTGCAAAATGCCCTTCCTTTATTAATGGAAGGCAAACAGTTTGGAGTCGATAAAGCCAGATCTTTAGGGTTGATTCATGAGATCGCAGACAGTACAGATGAATTGCTAGAAAAGGCCATTGCCTGGATCAAAGCCAATCTAAAATCTCAGCAGCCATTCGATGTAAAAGGCTATAAAATTCCGGGTGGTAGCCCTTCGACACCAGCAGTTGCACAGATGCTGGCAATTGCTCCGGCGATGCTGCGCGATAAAACCAAAGGCTGCTACCCTGCACCTGAAGCGATCATGTCGGCTGCGGTAGAAGGTGCACAGGTCGATGTCGATACTGCCCTGACCATTGAATCGCGTTACTTTACTTATTTGGCGACCGGTCAAATTTCTAAAAATATGATTGGCACCTTCTGGCATGGTCTGAATGCAATCAAGTCCGGCGCCAGTCGCCCTCAAGGTCTTGAAAGGTGGAAAGCCACTAAAGTCGGTATTCTAGGTGCGGGTATGATGGGTGCTGGGATCGCCTATGCCACTGCCAGCAAAGGCATTCCTGTAGTATTAAAAGATATTTCAATCGAAGCAGCTGAAAAAGGCAAAGCCTATAGCCAGAAACTGCTGGATAAAAAATTCGCTCAAGGGCGTTTATCAGCCGAGAAACGAGATCAGGTTTTAAGCCTGATTCAAACAACTGCATCGAATGCAGATCTAGCCGGTTGCGACCTGATCATTGAAGCCGTATTTGAGAATCCCACGCTCAAGGCTCAAGTTACACAAGAGGCAGAACAATATCTTGCCAGCAACGGCGTAATGGCTTCGAATACCTCGACCCTGCCGATCACAGAATTAGCCCAGGCTTCAAAAAATGATCAGAACTTTATCGGCCTGCATTTCTTCAGTCCGGTCGATAAAATGCAGCTAGTGGAAATTATCAAAGGTAAAAATACCTCGCCAGAAACGCTGGCCAAAGCTTTCGATTTCGTGCAGCAAATTGGCAAATTACCGATTGTGGTGAATGACAGCCGTGGTTTCTTTACTAGCCGCGTGTTTGGTACCTTTGTGCAGGAAGGTTTACGCCTGCTGGCAGAAGGTGTACATCCGGCGCGAATTGAAATGGCTGCACTCAAAGCCGGTATGCCGATGGGTCCGTTGGCGATTCAGGATGAAGTGTCCTTGACCTTGTCTGAACATGTGGCCAATGAAAGATATAAAGCTTTAGAAGCACAAGGTCAGACCATCACTAAATCACCTGCGGATGAGGTGATTCACAGCATGATTCACGAATTTAACCGTAAAGGTAAGGCTGCCGGCCAAGGTTTTTATGATTATCCGGCCGATGCCAAAAAGCAGCTCTGGTCTGGTCTCAGCTACTGGAAAAAAGACAACGATATTTCTGAACAGGAAATGATTGACCGCTTCCTATTTGTACAGGCATTAGATACCGTGCGCTGTCTGGAAGAAGGTGTCCTGGAATCTGTCGTTGATGCCAATGTCGGTTCCATTTTTGGTATTGGCTTTGCCGCCTGGACGGGCGGTGCAGTACAATTCCTGAATCAGTATGGTTTAGCCAAAGCCGTGACCCGTGCCAAAGTACTTGAAAATAAATATGGCGAACGCTTCAAAGCCCCACAACTCCTCAAAGATCGCGCAGCACACGCCCAGCCGATTCAATAACTTAGGCACTTAAATAAAAGAGGAACGTGTTTCCTCTTTTTTATCTTCTGGATTTGCTTAATGCACTGGATAGACTCATCTGATGACAGATTTCGATCTGCTTTTTGATCAATTTATGTTATAAAGTTACATAAGTTTGATATCCACGTGGGTAAGACCTATGACTGATCACAGTTCACCTGAAAAATCTCCTTGGGGCTGGAAAGCACTTATCATCTTCTGTATTTTAGGTGGATTATTCATGCTTATTTTTTGGCTCGCGATAAGTAATGAACCGGATTACATGCCAAGCCAGCAAAATAAACAAACTACCCAGCAACACGCTTTTAAAAATGCACCGACGATGTCTCCAGAAGCCATTGCCAAAGCGCAAGCAGATCGTGAAGCACGTGAAGCTGCCAATACTGCTCATCCAGGTACGACAGCCGCTGAACACAATATGTCAGCTGAAGAACATGCCAATATGGATAATGCCGAGCACAGCTCAAATGCAGCACATGGCCACTGATCCAGATTCAGTCTATGCATCAAAAAGCGAGGTCAATGCCTCGCTTTTTCGTATTTGAATGGCTGAAAATTAAAGCTTTAAATACATATCAATATGCGGAATTCCACAATCCAGATATTCATCACCTTGAGCTTCAAATCCTAGCGCTTGATAGAAGCCAATGGCGTGCACTTGCGAAGACAGCTTTACCAACTTATGCTGCTCTGCACGCGCATAGTCAATCACGGCCTGCATCAAGCGCTGACCAACACCTAAACCGCGTGCTGTGGTTAGGACTGCAACCCGACCGATACTATTATTTGACAATAAGCGTGCTGTAGCAATCGCCTGATCCTGCTGAAAAACAATGAAATGTACAGCAACCGCATCCTCAGCATCCCACTCATCTTCAGCTGCTATATGCTGTTCTTGAATAAATACGGCTTCACGAATCATTTTGGCAGGCGTTGCCAAATCCTTCCAGCTGCCGGACACTATTTTCAATTCTGGATTATTTAGCATTTAGAACCAATTCCCTGCTGATCCCATTGATCATTAAGCAACAATTCCAGTGAATGTTTCTGGATCCCATACATCTCTTTTAGTGCCTGGATTTGTGCCAGAACTTCCTGATCGGGTTGTTGATAGTCTTTGCGTTTTGTCGCCAGAATCATTTTATTTTTACTGGTATGTTCCAGCGCCACAAATTCAAAAACTTTGGTTTCATAACCATAAGCTTTGAGCAGTAAAGCACGAATGGTATCGGTCAACATTTCTGCCTGCTGTCCGGCATGAATACCAAACTGTAACATCGGGCTCAGGACTTTTGGCGCCTGCAACTGCGGACGCAATTCCTTATGACAACACGGTGCACACATGATCATCTGTGCATTCAGGCGAATCCCGCTATGAATCGCAAAATCTGTTGCTACATCACAGGCATGTAAGGCAATCATCACATCCAGACGTTCTGGCGCATAAGTACGCACATCCCCCTGGAAAAAGTCCAGCTGATCAAAACCAGATTGCTGCGCGACATTCTGGCAGAATTCAACCATTTTCGGATTAAGCTCTACCCCCGTGACATGCGGCGTCTCACCATGTTTTTGCATATAGTCATATAAAGCACAGGTCAGATAGCCTTTACCGGAGCCAAAATCCACCACACGCAGACCTTCGACTTGTGGCTTGAGCTGCGCCAATGCACCCGAAAAAATCTCGACAAATTTATTAATCTGTTTCCATTTACGCGCCATGCTCGGAATGATCTGCGCATTATGATCGCTAATGCCGAGATGCTGTAAAAAGATGCTGTCCTGATCAACATGACGTTGTTTAATCCGGTCATGACCCTGTTCAGCGGACTTGGCCTGAAGCGTCGAGTTTTTGTTTTTAGTACGGGTCAACATGGCTTTTTTCTTGTTTTTTTTTAGCTGTAACTCTTCATCTAGCGTCAGCAAATTGGCTTGCTTGCAACATGCTAATAATGCCGTCACCTGCGCCAGTGCATCCGCTAGAGGATAGTTTTTGGTGACATCCTGAGTTTTATGGCGATACAGACAGCTCATTACTTTTTGCCCATTTAATGAAATGACTCGCAAGGTCATTTTCTCTAAATCCTGCAGTTCACCTTTATACTGGCTTAAGATCAGACGATCAAATTGATCACTTTCAACAGCTTGCTGAAATACATCTAAAAACTGCTGTTCTTGGTCTGAGAGAGTTGCCAACGTTGACATAGATAAAACCTGAAATGAATTGCCCCTCAAGTTTAAATCTTCTTAACCTAAAAGCAAAATTGAATTACTATACAAATGTATATTTTAAAGAAGAATGACAATCATGCAGAATGCGCCGCTGGTTCCAGATTATGATCACACTGAGGAACGAATTAATTATATCAGTCATGCTGTGGGTGCTGGACTATCGGTAATTGCTGGTATTCTTTTGATTATTAAAGGGTCTTATCTCAGTACTGGACAATGGATTGGACTTTGGGTCTACGCGCTGAGCATGATCTTGCTGTTCTCTGCGTCGATGCTCTATCACATGGCCACCTCAGCAGACCGTCGTTATTTTTATAAAAAAGTTGATCATACTGCAATTTATTATTTAATCGCCGGAACCTATACGCCTTTCCTGTCAATTGCCATTCCAACAGCCAAAGCCCAGTATTTATTGATTGCACTCTGGGTGATCGCCCTCATTGGTACACTGTTCAAGTTCGTTTTCATTCATCGTTTCCAGAAAATTTCTTTGGCGGCTTATCTGGCCATGGGCTGGCTGGCGCTACTGGTGATGGATGATATGCAACAATATCTCAGTGCTCAATCTTTGACCTTTCTGATCATTGGCGGATTGGCTTATACCGTAGGTGCATTGTTTTACGCTTTAAAAAGAGTAAGATATACCCACGCTATCTGGCACATATTTGTATTGATAGGCGCAGGATCACATTTTCTGTCTATCTATCTTTACGTGATTTAATCATCTTCTTTTTCATTTCAGTGACCCTGAGCGAGTTAAAGCGAGAAGATTGCAGTTGTTTTTTTAAAAAATTACGCCTTTTTTAAAAAGATTACGCTTTTAAAACTAAGCTTTTTTATTTTTAGTAAGTGTAAGGTTCTTCATGGCGTCGTCTAATTCTGCTGCTCAGCCAGCACAAAATTCAAAATTTCGCGTTTTAACCGCGAGCTTGGTCGGTACTACAATCGAGTTCTTCGATTTTTATATCTATGCCACTGCTGCTGTCATTATTTTTCCATATCTGTTCTTCCCTGCAAGTACAGATCCGATGACTGCCACCATTCAGTCGCTTGCCACTTTCGCCATTGCCTTTATTGCCCGCCCGATTGGTGCGGCACTCTTTGGTCATTTGGGTGACCGGATCGGGCGAAAAGCCACATTGGTCGCTGCCTTGCTGACCATGGGTATTTCCACCGTTGCGATTGGCCTCTTGCCCACTTATGCGCAAATCGGGATTGCTGCACCACTCTTGCTTGCACTCTGTCGTTTAGGTCAGGGCTTGGGGCTGGGTGGTGAATGGTCAGGTGCAGTACTTCTTGCCACCGAGAATGCACCTGAAGGTAAACGTGCCTGGTATGGCATGTTCCCGCAACTGGGTGCTCCAATCGGCTTTATTCTGGCAACAGGTTCTTTCCTGACGTTGGGCGCTTTCATGTCTGAGGCTGACTTTATGGCTTGGGGCTGGCGTATTCCATTTATCTCAAGTGCCTTGCTGGTGATTGTCGGTTTATGGATTCGTTTAAAACTGCATGAAACCCCGGCATTCCAAAAGGTGCTAGATAAACAAAAAGAAGTGAACATTCCATTTGTTCAAGTCTTCAAAAAACATTCTCGCATGCTGATACTCGGCACCATCGCTGCAATTTGTACCTTCGTGGTGTTCTACCTCACCACAGTATTTGCATTGCAATGGGGTACTAAACAGCTAGGTTATTCTCGTGAAGAATTCCTGCAATTGCAGTTAGTTGCAACCCTATGTTTTGCTGCCTTTATCCCGCTTTCAGCAGTATTGGCCGAGAAATTTGGCCGTAAGACTACTTCGATTGCAGTATGTGTCATTTCTGCGATTTTCGGTATCTTCTTTGCAGATATGCTTGAATCTGGCAGCACCTTGGTGGTGTTCCTGTTCTTGTGTATTGGTCTGGCGATCATGGGCTTAACTTATGGGCCAATCGGTACTGTATTGTCTGAAATCTTCCCGACTTCAGTACGTTACACGGGTTCTGCATTAACCTTTAACTTGGCAGGTATTTTCGGCGCATCATTTGCACCGCTAATCGCAACCAAGCTGGCAACGGCCTATGGTTTGTCTGCAGTCGGTTATTACCTGACCGCAGCATCTATCCTGTCGCTTGTCGCATTTTTGCTGATTCGTGAAACCAAGAATGATGATGTAAATAATCAGATCTAAGGTTCTAGATCGATTCAAAAGCCAGCACTCGATGCTGGCTTTTTTATGATTTCACAACAAAACTCGGCTACTTATCTCGTTAAATTTTCTCAACAATCAAATGAACTCAATTCAAAACATGAGGCAAGACCATGCAGGATCTTATTGAATACCTATCGCAGGAGCAGTTGGTCAATATCATTATTTTGCTAGAAGATGATAAAAAATTAGAAGCTGTTCGCTATATCACCGAGAATACACCCTTGGATGAAGCTCAGGCACTGCAAGTGATTGATGAAATTGTGCGGGAACATGATGTGGTCATGAAGCCTGAGAGTACCGGTCCACGCTTTAGTGATGATGCCGGTGATATCGACCTGGTGACACCACCCTTAGAAATCCCCACCCATCCTAGTTTGAGCACATCCACAGAAGCTGAAATTACTGCACAGCAATTACGTGAAAATGTGCCGACCCGCAAAATCGAAAAGAAAATCTGGATGATGGCGGCCATCGCAGTGGTGTTGCTGATTCTGGTCTGGATCATCAGTTAATACAGTACAGCACGCCGACTGAATTTAAATCAGTTCAATAATATCAATGGTAGGCGGCACCCGAAAACGGAAAGGTACACCGACCAAGCCGGTACCAACAGTCACGAACACATCTGCATGTTCATGACGGTACATACCCTTTTTATGTCCCAAAATTGAAACCTTTTTCATGACGTAATTAGTTAGCCAAGGCAGCTCCACCTGTCCGCCATGAGTATGCCCGGACAGCATTAAAGGACGCGTTGGCAGTTTTGGAATCATATCGACCGTATCCGGGTTATGCGACAGAATGACCCAAGGCTTGTCCTGAGGCAATTCGGGCAAACTGCGCATATCGGCTTTACCAGCCCAGAGATCACCCACGCCCAAAAGTCGGAATTCATCAAATTCGACAATTTGACCTTCGATATCCATGACCTGATTGACTTGCAGTGCATAGTGCAACAGTTCGCGAATCGGCGGTCCGGGATATTGCTCGTCATGGTTACCATTGACTGAATAGACCGGAGCGTGAATCTCTTTTAAAACTGCCAATTCCTGTGCCAGTTTATTTTCTGGCTCGTAAGTCCAGTCGCCAGCAACCACCACCAAATCAGGTTGAATATGATTTAATTTGTGTACAATTTGTCGCAACTGACGCTCATGACCCGAAAACAGACCGATATGCAAATCTGCAATCAGGGCGATTTTTACTGGCTGCTTTAAACGTTTATCTGCATTGATCTGATATTGTGTCGTTTTCACTTGAATTAAATGCGGCTCGATAAAGCGTGCATAAGTCAAAACCCCACTAAGCAAAAATACAAAAATAGCTTCATGCAGCGAATAATACCCCGTCCATCCAGCATAAATACTGAAGAAAACCAAAGGGATTAATAAATAGGCAAGATAAAAAGCCAGCAAATGACCAAAAGCTTTAAAGGGATGAATGGTTTCGGTACGTGATTGGCTCGACCATGCCTGAGCCACAGCCCAGATGGCTAAAATCGCCATTCCCAAATAAAAATAAAACAGTACGGAATTCGAATCCCACATAAATTGGCCTTATTCAGTCGAGCAGCAGATTACTGGCTTTATATTTATCTTTTCATAGCTGGCAATTATACTCAATTCTAATTTTTCATTCTTCGACTTATATGGCCACTGCTCCCCGCGATCAAGTTCATCTTCAATCCTCAAGTTTTATACGTACTCATCGCTATAAAGCCGGCATTTTACTGAGCTGTAGTCTGGTTCTGGGTCTACCTGCGTGTAGCACCTTACCCAAGCAAACCGAACAGCCAAGCCAGATGGCATTTGAAACGGATACATCGCAAACCAGCCTGGCACAAATTGTTGAACCTTTACGTGATCAGAACATCGGGTTGACCGGTTATCGCGTGCTGTATGATCCGCTTGAAGCACTGGCTGCGCGGATTCAGCTGATTAATAAAGCGGAACGCAGTCTGGATCTGCAATATTACATCTGGGATAACGACCGGATCGGTGCCCTCGCCCTGCATGCGATTATTCAGGCAGCGGATCGTGGCGTAAAAGTGCGCCTGTTGATGGATGACAATAATGCCAAGAAAATGGAAGGGATTTATCTGGCCTTAAACCAGCATCAGAATATCGATGTCAAACTGTATAACCCCTATCGCTTCCGTAAATACCGCGCCATGGACATGGTGCTGGATTTAAAACGCATTAACCGCCGCATGCATAATAAAAGCTTTATTGCCGATAACCAGATTGCCTTGATTGGCGGGCGCAATATGAGCAACCAGTATTATAATGTCAGTGAAAGCTATCAGTTCTCCGATGTCGATGTGATGCTGGTCGGTGCAGCATCGGATGAAATCATTCATTCCTTCGATGAATACTGGAATGATGATTATGCCTATCCGGTGCAAGAGGTTGTGAATCCACGGCATCATGCTTTACGTTTTCCAAGCTTAAAACAGCAGCTAGAAACCCATAGTCAGGATCCAGCGACTCAAAATTATCTGGATCTGGCCAATCGTTCCAGAGCCTTTGACCAATGGCTGGAACAAAACATTCAGCTGGATTGGGTTGAAGCCGAAGTAGTCAAAGACCCACCGAGCAAAATCAAAGCCAAAGCCAAAACCGAAGAACATCTCAATTTCCAGTTATTACAGCGTCTGGAAAAACCTGAACAAAGTGTCGATATTGTCTCTGCCTATTTCGTTCCGGAAAAAATTGGTGCAGACCGTTTAAAGAAACTGGCGAATGAAAATATCAAGGTTCGCGTCCTGACCAATTCTTTTAAGGCCAACGACGTTGCTGTGGTGCATGCCTTTTATGCCAAATATCGTCAGGATCTATTGGAAAATGGGGTTCAGCTGTATGAGTTCTTGGCAGCGCCAGAAGCTAATCACCTAAATGCCAATACTGAGGAAATTTCGAAAAAAGCCAAAGTCAGCCTGAAAGGACTGAGTCGTTCCAGCCTGCATGCCAAATTGATGGCGCTGGATCAAAAACAGGTGTTTATTGGTTCTTTTAACTTTGATCCGCGTTCGGCTTATCTGAATACTGAAATTGGCGTATTGCTAAACAGTCCGTCTTTGGCACGTGCAGTACACGACACTATGGACAAAAATTTAAGCAAATATGCGTATAAACTGGTACTCGATGCGAATCAGAACATTAACTGGAAAATCAAGAAAGCCAATGGTGACGTTCAAACATTTACCAAAGAACCAAAAATGAAATGGTATCAGAAAGCTGGCCTTAAGCTGGTGTCTTTGCTGCCAATTGAAGGTTTTATGTAAGCTTGATTCTTTGAACAGAAACCATAAAAAAGCCTCTTATTGAGGCTTTTTTAATACCCGTGACTGAAGTTCAACCAGGCCAGTCTGCATTTTTTCCTGGACCACACGGGTCAGGCTTTCAACCGTATGCCCTTCCGTGGCAATTGCAGGTAAAGCCACTAAATGTGCAATAACTTGCGGCATTTCCAGTACTTTTTTGACATGAGCGGCAAAACTGATGTCATTGACAAACGGCGCAACCATATCCAGTTCACCCTGCTGATTCACATAACAAATCAGACAGATTTGTACAGGACGCTGCGCTTCAATCGCGGCGCCTAAAATCCGGCCATGCACTTTTTTGATGGCTCGCCCATCAGAAGTCGTCGCTTCAGGAAAGAACAGCACCGGAATATTCTGTTTCAGGAAACCGGTAATTTGTTCACGAATCCTGACGGAATCTCCTGAACCACGTTTAATAAATAAGGTACCCCCTCCCTTGGCCAATTTCCCTAAAATCGGCCAGTTCTCAATTTCTGCTTTTGCCAGAAAAAATACGCGCGCTCCGGAACCCAGAACGGCAATATCCAGCCAGGACACATGATTACTGACCCATAAGGCAGGTTCACGTGGAATCTCGCCATGTACCTGCACTTCGATATTGAATACTTTGCATAACTGGCGGCAAAAATGTTGCACATAGCGCGTATTGGTCGGGTTATTCGGATTTTTATATAAGCCATGACGAAAAACCAAATAGAACCCCTCACTGATGGTGGCCAATGAAGCTGTGATTTTCCGGCTATACAGGAAAAACTTGGCCAAGCCTTCGATATCTGGAGTCTGGTTTTGTACAGTTGAATTCATAAAAACGTTATTAAATCCTAAGCGAGATACAGGGAATATCCACGAATTAAACTCATTCTATACTGTTCATTCGCAACTTGCATTGATAATAAAAATCGACCAATAACATCTATATCTTCAATTTTAATTGGATTAAAAAATCATTCAAAATAAAGCTATCGAAATATTAGATTGAAAAGGATCGTAGCCATGCCAGATCAAACCCAGCCCGCGAACGACACACCTCAACCTTTACAAGTGCTCAAATATATTTTGGGCGGCACTTTCATCTATGCCGTGGTACTGGTAACACTTGCACAACTGTTTATCAGCGTACTCTAAACCAAAGCCGCGCTAATTCAGTATCTGCACAGCCCTTTTTCAACTACACTAAAGTTTTCAAGTGGAGATTGGCCTGAGTGGAATATTTACAACAACATCGAGGAAAAGAGCGCGTCATTCTGGTGAGTGTCAGCGTACAGATGCTGGATGACCTTGATGCTGAAGAGTTTCGTTTGCTGGCCCAGTCTGCAGATGCTGAAATTCTGGAACATATTTATGCTCAGCGGGTGAAACCCGATGCCAAATTTTTTATCGGCTCCGGCAAGGCAGAAGAAATCGCTGAGCGTGTTGAAGAACTGGAGGCCAATCTGGTCATTTTTGACCATGCCCTGACCCCTGCCCAAGCCCGAAATCTGGAACAGGTGATCAAATGCCGCGTGGTCGATCGTACTGAACTGATTCTGGATATTTTTGCCCAGCGTGCCCGTACTTATGAAGGTAAGCTGCAAGTCGAACTGGCACAGCTGCAACATTTATCTTCACGTTTAATTCGTAGTCGTGGCAATCTCGACAGCCAGAAAGGCGGGATCGGTTTACGTGGCCCGGGTGAAACCCTGCTGGAAACTGACCGCCGTTTGCTGCGTATCCGTATGGGACAGCTCAAGGCACGCATTGATAAAGTCCGCCAGACCCGGATGCAAGGCCGTGTTGCTCGTCAAAAAGCTGCTGTGCCGACGGTATCTTTGGTCGGTTATACCAATGCCGGCAAGTCCACCTTGTTTAATTTACTCGCCAACAGCGATGTCTATGCAGCCGATCAGCTGTTTGCAACCTTGGACCCTACTTTACGGCGTCTGGAATGGGATGGGATTGGCAATCTGGTGCTGGCCGATACGGTAGGTTTTGTCCGTAACCTTTCCCATTCGCTGGTTGAATCCTTTAAAGCAACTTTGGAGGAAACCGTAGAAGCCACGCTGTTACTGCATGTCATTGATTCAAGCAGCCCAGAAATGCTGGAGCAGATTGAAGCTGTAGAAAAAGTGCTGAAAGAAATTGGTGCAGATGTGCCGATCTTGCAGGTTTACAATAAAATTGACTGTAGCGGTGAAGAAGCCAAAATTATTTATCGACGTCCAGGTGAACCGGAACGGGTCTATGTTTCGGCACATAGTGGCGAAGGAATTGACCTGCTGCGTAAAGCAGTACATGAGTCCTTGATGGGGCAACTACAGTCTTTCGATTTAATCTTGAAACCCGCTTATGGCAAGCTGCGCAACCAGCTCTATGGTCTGAATGTGATCCAGTCAGAACATTATGATGATGAAGGCCAACTACATCTGCATATTCGAATTGCCCCACAGAAACTGGAACAGTTGATTAAACAGGCGCATTTACCTTTAGATGAAATCCTGGGCAAACAGGCGCAGCAATTTCAACGTCCACTGGAAGCGTTTGAAATCCAGTCAAAGATCGAGTAAAACTTGATAAGTAAACTTATTAATATTAATGATCATAGCAATGAACTGGATAAAACGAATAGATTGGCCGGCATGGATCGGCACCCTTTTACTAATTATTGTCTTTCGGGAAGCTTCAGTCTGGTTAATGACCCAACTGAATCATCCTGAATTAGGTAATCTGGTCGGATTATTGAGCCTTTTAATTGCGCTGTTTACCTGGCGCTATTTTGGCAAGCTTCCTGCTCGCCTGGTCGATACCAATAACAAGCTCATGAAGGAAAGCGCCTTTGCCTTCCTGCCTGTCAGTGCAGGTGCACTGATGATGCTGGTACATATGGGCCAGAAAATTCCGGCCTTTCTGTTCATCATGTTTTTCAGCACCCTGATTCCTTTATGGATTTACGCCAAAATGGCCAAGCGCTGGTTATAGGAGTTCCGCATGTTATCTATTTTGTATGGCTTTGCGGTTACCCTCATCGCCTATCTGATTGCCAAACCCTGTAACCGGTTCATTCCGCAAATTCCCGTCATCGTGTTCAGCATGTTCTTTGTACTGGTGATTTTATTTGTGCTGGGCATTCCCTATGAAAATTACATGGATGAAGTTAATCCACTTTTCAACCATTTACTCGGCTATGTGACCGTCGCACTTGCTATCCCTTTGGCCGCGATGCGCTACGATGACTTGCCGCTCAAAGCCATTATCGGCATTTTGGTTTTTGCCAGTATCAGTGCTGTCGCCTTGCCGATGGGACTAGCTTATCTGCTGCATATGTCCTCTGCAGATATTATGGCGTTTGCTACCCGCGCAGTGACCACTCCAATTGCGATTAATATTGCCACCCTGCTGGATGCACCCATCAGCATGGTCATTCTGATCGTGATTCTTTCTGGTGTGATTGGTGCAGCTTTTTCTCCATTTATTCTGAGACATATCAATGATGAACGTGCCTCCGGACTGGCTTTAGGACTAGCCGCACATGCCATTGGTACAGCTCAGGCCTGGCAGCGTGGCAGTATTGCAGGACGTTATGCCGCATTTGGTATGGCCGTCAATGCAGTCTTTACCGCGGTCTGGTTGCCTACGTTTATACTTTATTTGCAAAAAATGTGACTAGTGAATCAAATTAATCATTTGTTTTATGTGGTAATCGTTCTTACTATAGAGTAAGAACTCTAATCCAACCTAGGAACAGATATATGAATAAGGTTCAATTTTTTTCAACTTTACTTTTAGCCTCTTTCAGCCATTTGGCCTTTGCCTCTGACCTTTCAGGCACATGGAGAAATATTGACGACAAAACTGGTTCGCCTAAAGCATTCCTCGAAATTCGTGAGACGGCTTCCGGCGTCTATGCTGCCAAGATCACAAAAATTACCCCGCGTCCTGGATATACCCCGAAAGAAAACTGTGTGTCCTGTCCTGCACCTTATACCAATAAACCTATTCTCGGTCTGGATGTGCTCACTGGCTTAAAGCACGTCGGCAATAACAGTTTTGCTCAAGGCAAGCTGCTTGATCCATTATCAGGGAATCTTTATAACACCAAGGCAAAATTAAGTGCTAATGGGAAACGTCTGATCCTACGCGGCTATATCGGCGTTTCAGCACTAGGCCGTAGTCAAACCTGGATTAAGCAGGATTAATTCCTGCTTTATTAAATAAAATGTGACGGGGTTATGCTTTAGTAGATAGAAGCTTGCATTTTAATGCATTAAGTTGTATGAATATTAAACATATGCTTTTTTCATGCAATATATATTATGAAAGTGTATTAACGTAGTTTGCGTCAACATTCACCACATGGAATTAGGTGAATGTTCATAAAAAAATAAGGATAAGGATATCGCATGTATAAAATCGCAATTTTAACTGTTTTTTCAGCTTCTTTATTCACAGGCTCTATGGCCTTTGCTCAGGAGTTATCTGGTCTTTGGCAACAGATTGATGATAAAACCGGCTCACCTAAAGCATTGATTGAAATGAAAACGCAGGCTGATGGCTCCTATACCGGAACGATTAATAAAGTCACACCTCGCCCAGGTTATACACCACGGGAAAAATGTGTCAAATGTCCACCACCTTATACCGATAAACCGATTTTGGGATTAGACGTTATTAAAGGACTGAAACCCACCACCAAAAATAACTATGCACATGGCCGGGTACTCGATCCACTCACCGGCAAAATTTATGATTTAAAAGGGCGGATTTCTGCCAATGGGAAACGACTGACTTTACGTGGATATATCGGGATCTCTGCGATTGGTCGCACACAAACCTGGATTCGCCAGGATTAATAAAAACAGCACTTTTGTGTTGGGGATATTTTATTCATCTATAAAAAAGGCATAAATATAATGAAACAAACTAAATTAGGATTAATGTTCATCGCTGCACTGATGACTGGGACTGCTTATGCACAGGATCTGACGGGCATCTGGCAGCAAATTGATGATAAAACCGGCTCACCAAAAGCAATTATTGAAATTCGTCAAAATGATAATGGGACTTTTGCTGGAAAAATTATCAAAGTGACTCCACGTCCAGGCTATACTCCACAAAAGACCTGCAATAAATGTCCCGCGCCTTATACCAATCAGCCGATCATGGGCATGGATGTATTGACTGGTTTAAAACATGTGGAAGGCACCAACAATTATGAAAAAGGTAAAGTGATTGATCCATTGGCAGGTAAAGTTTATGACGCTCGAGTGCGTCTAAATGCCAATGGTAAACGTTTAACCTTGCGTGGTTATGTGGGTGTGTCCGCTTTAGGCCGTAGCCAGACCTGGATTCGCCAAGATTAATACCTAATTCTCATTATTCAAAAAAGCTGCCAAATTGGCAGCTTTTTTTAGTGTATCAACTCTATAGTATTCAGATAAGTATTGACTATTTTAGTAAGATTTCTAACATGAGCGGGCGATGATAAAAATTCTTTGGAATGACTCTCTATGTTTAAAAAAATATTACTTGCCGCGCTTACAGCAGGATGTATGACGAATTTGTGGGCAGACGATATTACCGGGACCTGGCAACAAATTGATGATAAAACGGGGGCGGCTAAAGCGATTATCGTCATTAGCAAAGAAGCAAATAATACCTATTCAGGCAAAATTGTAAAAATCACGCCTCGCCCAGACTATAATCCACGTGAAAAATGCAATAACTGCCCTGCACCTTATACCAATCAGCCTATTTTAGGCATGACCATTTTAAAAGGCCTAAAACTGGTTGAAGGCACCAAAAATTATGACAAAGGTCGTATTATCGATCCATTGGCAGGTAAAATTTATGATGCAAAAATGCGTTTAAACAATACCGGTAAACGTTTAACCTTACGTGCCAGTATGGGCGTTTCAGTTCTAGGCCGTAACCAGACCTGGATTCGTGCAGACTAATCAAGAATCCAAGAATTAAAAAAGCCACGTGATCACGTGGCTTTTTATTGGATACACTTAGATCACCGGATTATCAACCGCGAACATCTGCTGATCTTCCAGGCGGAAGGCCATCAGTTGATTACCCCAGACACAACCGCCATCTACATTCTGAATCTTGTTCGAAATGGTTTTACCGTTCAAGGCGGCCCAGTGACCAAACAGGATCTGATGAGTTTGTGCGGCCTGTGATTCAAACTCAAACCAAGGTTTAAAGCCTTGCGGCATCGGATCATCCAGCGCATCTTTAAAGCTGTATTCCAGGCGTCCCTTAGCATCGATTAAACGCATCCGGGTCAAGTAATTCACGATACAGCGAATACGTTCATGGCCTTGTAGTTGATCCGACCAGAGTGCTGGTTCTTTCCCGAACATTTCTTTCAGGAAATCATCCAGCACATCAAAGTCATCATGAGCAATGATCGCTTCAACTTCTTGTGCCAATTGAGCAGTTTTTTCTGCACTCCAGATATTCGGAATTCCAGCATGCGTCAGAATAGTCTGCTCATTTGGAAATAGACACATTGGCTGTTTGCGCAGCCAGTCAATCAGGTCATCACTGTCGATCGCATCAATCACATCACGGACATTGTCTTTTTCTTTTACTGGCTTGATACCACGGGCATAAGCCAGCAAAGTCAAATCATGATTTCCCAAGACCGTCGCAGCCGCACCTTGTTCAGCCAGCTTTTTGATAAACCGCAATGCAGCGATTGAGTTTTCACCACGTGCAACCAAATCTCCAGCAAACCAGATAAAATCTTGTTCTGCATCAAACTGGATTTCCTTGAGTAAAGCTTTCAAGGCCTCAAAACAACCTTGAACATCCCCAATCACATAATTATATCGAGCAGTGCGGTTCATCGTAATTTAAGCCACCATTTGATCTGAAAGTGCAACAAACTGTTCAAGGGTTAGGGTTTCTGGACGCGCCATCGGATCAACACCCGCTTTTTCAAAACCTTCTTCGACCAGCATACCCTTCAAGCTGTTACGCAGAGTTTTACGACGCTGGGTAAAGACATGCGATACCAGACGTGCCAGCGCTTTTTCATTCTTCGCCACAATCGGTTTAACTTTATAAGGCTCTAAACGGAATACCGCTGAGGTCACTTTTGGAGGCGGATTAAAAGATCCAGGTGGCACTTCGAATAAGAAAGTCGGTTTACAGAAATATTGAATCATCACCGACAGACGGCCATATTCTTTGGTATTGGGTGATGCGGTAATGCGATCCACGACTTCTTTTTGTAGCATGAAATGCATGTCTTGCACTTTGTCACCAAATTCCAAAAGATGGAATAACAATGGCGTAGAAATATTATAAGGCAAGTTACCGACGACACGTAGTGGACGATCTTCCTGAAACAATTGAGAATAATCATATCTCAAGGCATCGGCTTCAATAATGGTTAAACGTTCCGGATGCGGCACACGACCCGGCAGACCAGCAGCCAGATCACGATCCAGCTCAAGTACGGTTAAGGCATCACATTCGCCAATCAAAGGTGAAGTCAAAGCGGCCAGACCCGGGCCAATTTCCAGAATGTTCTGACCTGGACGCGGATTGACTGAGCGTACAATTTTGGCAATGACACGCTGGTCATGTAAAAAGTTTTGACCAAATCTTTTTCGAGCCTGATGCCCTTCATCTTTTGGGTTTAAGGCATTAATTTGATACATAAAAACATTTCCAACGTGAGTGATGAACAATAATCAGTGGCGCGCCAGATCGAGGGCTAAATCGACAGCAACGTGCAGGCTGGAACTTTTCGCAAGTCCCGTCCCCGCAAGGGAGAGTGCTGTGCCATGATCAACAGAAGTTCGAATAAACGGTAAGCCGAGGGTAATATTAATGGCTTCACCAAAGCCCTGTGATTTTAACACAGGTAAGCCCTGATCGTGATACATCGCCAGAACAGCATCAGCATCTTTTAGGTTTTCTGGAGTAAATAAAGTATCAGCAGGTAGGCTTAAACTCATGTTGATACCTTGGGCACGATAGCTTTCGAGTACCGGATTGATCACTTCAATTTCTTCCATCCCCAAATAACCGCCCTCCCCGGCATGCGGATTTAAACCGCAAACCAGTATATTCGGCTGTTCAATCTTGAATTTGGATTTCAGGTCGTGAATCAGAATATCAATCACCTGATGCAAGCGTTCAGGCGTAATCGCATCTGCCACGGCACGAAGCGGAAGATGGGTAGTGGCCAAGGCCACGCGTAAAGTTTTGGTGGCCAGCATCATGACTACACGTGGAACACCAGCAAATTCCTGGTAATACTCGGTATGACCACTAAAAGAAATGCCCGCTTCATTTATCACGGACTTTTGTACAGGCGCAGTCGCGACGCCGACACTTTT
This sequence comes from Acinetobacter sp. CIP 101966, assembly GCF_000369725.1. NCBI lineage: Bacteria > Pseudomonadati > Pseudomonadota > Gammaproteobacteria > Moraxellales > Moraxellaceae > Acinetobacter > Acinetobacter sp. CIP 101966. The sequence continues at coordinate 1,317,623 of NZ_KB850160.1, forward strand.
TCCTGACATGGCATAGTCTGCGGATCGACGCAGTTGCTCCAGTACATAAGCCGCATTGTTCAGATTCAGCTCACCCAATACGACGTCTTGCTGCACGGGAACATGCTCTACAAATAGCTGACCGATGCCTGAAGATGACTCCTGTCCTTGATATTCAATCAGCTCAACCGATAATTTGAGTATCTGAGCACGTTGCTCGAGCATATGAATATCCGCCAATACCACAATTGGGCGCTCATCAACACGCTCTGCAAGACTCAGGCAAATATCAGGACCAATTCCGGCAGGTTCCCCACTGGTGACATATAAAGGCAGCATCATCTTCTCAATTTGGCAAAGCTGAGAAATATTATAACCCGATCACGCCTACGCTGTAGTAATCATTGCAAAGAGTACTTATAAATCAATATTTTGATACCATTGAAACTATGGTTACAAATATAGTTGCAGTTTTTGTAGCATATAAAGGCTTAGGTCTTTCTTTCACCAGGGAGATTAGATAAAATACAGCGCTTGAAATTTTAATTTTCATTTGTGATTCTTCACGTATTCGTTTAGAATCGCGTCTCCTTTAGTTTGGACAGATTCCATAGTCCAAACCAACTATAATAGGTAGTGGTTTAATGAAAACTCTCAGCGCTAAGCCAGCTGAAGTTCAACACGACTGGTACGTTGTTGATGCTTCTGGCAAAACTTTAGGTCGCCTTGCGACTGAAATCGCTCGTCGTTTACGCGGTAAGCATAAAACTTCTTATACTCCTCACGTTGACACTGGCGACTACATCGTTGTTATTAATGCTGAAGAAATCACTGTGACTGGTAAAAAGTCACAAGATAAGAAATACTATCGCCACACTGGTTTCCCTGGTGGTATCCGTGAGACTAACTTTGAAAAGTTAATCGCTCACAAACCAGAAGCAGTTCTAGAAAAAGCTGTTAAAGGTATGTTACCTAAAGGTCCTCTTGGTTATGCAATGATCAAGAAAATGAAAGTGTATGCAGGTACTGAGCATCCACACGCTGCTCAACAGCCACAAGTTTTGGACATCTAAGGGATAACAGCACATGGCTACTAATTATGGTACAGGTCGCCGTAAGACCGCAACTGCACGTGTTTTCCTATCAGCTGGTACTGGTAAACTCGTAATTAACAACCGTACTCTTGAACAGTATTTCGGTCGTGAAACTGCTCGTATGGTTGTTAACCAACCACTTGAGCTTCTTGAAGCTACTGACAAATATGACCTTTACATCACTGTTGCTGGTGGTGGTATTGGTGGTCAAGCAGGCGCTATCCGTCACGGTATTACTCGTGCATTGATCGCTTCTGACGAAACTTTAAAACCTGCTCTTCGTCAAGCTGGTTTCGTTACTCGTGATGCTCGTGAAGTTGAACGTAAGAAACTTGGTTTACGTAAAGCTCGTAAACGTCCTCAGTTCTCTAAACGTTAATTCGTTTACCGAATCGGACAAAAAACCCTGGATTTTCCAGGGTTTTTTTATGGCGGTTAGTGGGTCATTTAGAACTTTTTTCTTGTTATTGTTCATGTACATCCTTACCCCATACCCCTTCGTGACACCAGAATGACTTCATCAAATAATAATTTGCGATCCCAATACAGATAAACAGCAAAATGACAGGAAGCTTGATCAGCATCTTATTTTCCTCCAGTTGTTTTTCTTATAATCTACCTTGGCTCAAGCCGATTGATCTTTGATGCTTGGTGCTTTTTAGGTTGAATTTTAGTATCCTAGTCTATTCATTAGAAGCTCATCAGGATTTATGTCAGTCGAAAGCGCGCCTCTTCAAGGAATCACTCTCTATAGTCATGCCGATGACTTTCGTTCCCATTGGATTCGCTATGTGCTTACCGAAAAACAGATTAAATATAACCTGATTTTGGTGGATGCCGATGATGAGGATCTGGCCAGTCTCAATCCTTATAATCAATTGCCGATGCTGATCGAAAATGAACTTAAATTATTTAATACTTCGATTATCTCAGAATATGTAGATGATCGTTATCGTCAGAATAAACTGTATGCCGATGCTCCGATGCCCCGGGCAGAGCAACGACAATACATCTGGCGCTTTGAAAATGACTGGCTGAAACTGGCTGATCTCATGTTACGCCATCCTGATACGCTGGATAAGAAAGCCAGAACTCAGGCACAAAAGCAGTTACAGGATATCCTGATTTCACTAATGCCACTATTCCAGCATTTTCCCTATTTTATGTCTGAACAATTTAGTATCCTGGATTGTATGTTGGCACCAATTTTTATCCGTCTGAAACAGATGGGCGTAGAATTACCACAGCAGCAATGCCGTCCGTTTTATTTATATTGCCAACGAATTTTTAGTCGTCCTGCCTTTGTAAAATCCATGACATTGCAGGAAAAGAACCGTTATTCAGTGCAACTCAAACATCCATAGAGAAACATCATGTCCGAACAAGAATTCAACCTTAGCCCTACCCGTCCCTATATGGCACGTGCAATCTATGAGTGGGTTTGCGATAACAATATGACGCCTTACCTGCTGGTGGATGCCACACGCCCAAATACCATGGTTCCTGAGCAGTTTATTAAAGATGGACAGATTGTTCTGAATATTGTGCCACATGCCGTGCATGCGCTGCATATGAGCAATGATGCCATTAGCTTCTCGGCTCGCTTTGGTGGCGTTTCTCGTGATATTTATGTGCCTATGGCAGCAGTACTCGGTATTTATGCACGTGAAAATGGTCAAGGTTTATTCTTTGATCCAGGTGAATATGAGCATACACAAAATGATGAAGATGCTTTAAAATCAAGCACTGAAGAACAAACTGAACAACCAAAGAAAAAACCGACTTTAAGACTATTAGATTAAAAATAATGGAGCAAGTGAATGGCTTTTGATTTAGTACAATATTTTGTTGAACAGATAGAGACTCAAAAGCCTGAGCTTCTAAAAGAATATACAAAAGAAGAAAGACGAAAATATATATCAGAAATCAATGCCTTAACTTTAGGAAAACTTATTACTGAATGGCGTCATAACCCACAAAAAATTTATAATGAAATCAATCATCCTGATGAATTATATATCCTGGAAATCGTGCGTCATCTCGCTACCAGTCCGGAAAATCAATCCACTCTGGATCGAGCCCAGCTTGAGCACAGCACTTCAGAAATTTTTCATTTACAGCTTATTGAATTAAAACAACTGCATGATACCGGCAACCATAATATCCATAGCATTCAGGAATTACTGACCGGGCAAATTGAACATTTATCTGGTCAAGCAGATGATTGGGTTTGGACAACAAACAAGCTAACAGAACTCAAAGGCTCTAAACCAATTGTGCAAGAAGAGCTATCATTGGAAGCATCAATGAAGGAGTTTAATCAAATGGTAAGCCAGAATCAGCAGCATCAAGATGTCGAAGAAGTCATTGTTATCAATACCCCAACATGGGCAAAGATTGTTGAACCCATCGTGGCGATTGTCATTCTTTGGGTATTAATCGCAGCCGTAATGCGCGTGTTTGGCTAAAATAGTCTGCAATAAAAAACCAGCGATTCGCTGGTTTTTTATTTTGTAAGGTTTATAAGATCAGCTTGTAAACTCTTATAGCGCTAGTTTTACAGAGATCCCAATAGGTCAAACAAATTAACAGGAATTCTCTGTCTCAGAAGAATCTGATCAACTTTGAGATATAGATATGTTAAATATCTTATCTAAAATTCCACGCACAAAAAAATCCCCCTCTGCCTTAGCGGAGGGGGATTTCGAATAATGAGCTGGCGATGACTTACTCTCACATGGGTAACCCCACACTACCATCAGCGCTAAGAGGTTTCACTTCTGAGTTCGGGAAGGGATCAGGTGGTTCACTCTTGCTATGGTCGCCAGCACAACTGGTATGATTACTTACTGAGGTCTTATGGTTGCCTTAGCTTTCTTCAAATCTTGCACTCTGTTCAAAGCAGTGCTTTGAACATCGTTCATTAACAGATATATCTGAGTTGTGTATTTTGTTCGTTCAGCGTAACTAAATCAAGCTGTTTTGTTTAATATCGAATCAATTGATCCTCACTTCTTTCGAAGTTCGTACAACAACTGTTTGGGTGTTGTATAGTCAAGCCTCACGAGCAATTAGTATTGGTCAGCTTCACATATCACTATGCTTCCACATCCAACCTATCAACGTCGTAGTCTTCAACGGCTCTTTAGGAGACATAAAGTCTCGGGGAAATCTTATCTTGAGGTAGGCTTCCCGCTTAGATGCTTTCAGCGGTTATCCCTTCCGAACATAGCTACCCGGCGATGCCACTGGCGTGACAACCGGTACACCAGAGGTTCGTCCACTCTGGTCCTCTCGTACTAGGAGCAGATCCTCTCAAATTTCCAACGCCCACGGTAGATAGGGACCGAACTGTCTCACGACGTTCTAAACCCAGCTCGCGTACCTCTTTAAATGGCGAACAGCCATACCCTTGGGACCTGCTTCAGCCCCAGGATGAGATGAGCCGACATCGAGGTGCCAAACACCGCCGTCGATATGAACTCTTGGGCGGTATCAGCCTGTTATCCCCAGAGTACCTTTTATCCGTTGAGCGATGGCCCTTCCATACAGAACCACCGGATCACTAAGACCTACTTTCGTACCTGCTCGACTTGTGGGTCTCGCAGTTAAGCGCGCTTTTGCCTTTATACTCTACGCGTGATTTCCGACCACGCTGAGCGCACCTTCGTACTCCTCCGTTACTCTTTAGGAGGAGACCGCCCCAGTCAAACTACCCACCAGACATGGTCCTCGTCCCGGATAACGGGACAGAGTTAGAACCTCAATATTACCAGGGTGGTATTTCAAGGACGGCTCCATCGCAACTAGCGTCGCGACTTCAAAGCCTCCCACCTATCCTACACAAGTAAGATCAAAGTTCAATGTCAAGCTGCAGTAAAGGTTCACGGGGTCTTTCCGTCTAGCCGCGGGTACACCGCATCTTCACGGCGAATTCGATTTCACTGAGTCTCTGCTGGAGACAGCGCCCCCATCATTATGCCATTCGTGCAGGTCGGAACTTACCCGACAAGGAATTTCGCTACCTTAGGACCGTTATAGTTACGGCCGCCGTTTACTGGGGCTTCGATCAAGAGCTTCGCTTACGCTAACCCCATCAATTAACCTTCCAGCACCGGGCAGGCATCACACCCTATACGTCCACTTTCGTGTTTGCAGAGTGCTATGTTTTTAATAAACAGTTGCAGGGGCCTGGTTTCTGAGGCTGTCG
>NZ_KB850160.1:1325415-1397337 GCF_000369725.1 Acinetobacter sp. CIP 101966
CTTAATGATCTTCTTGCTGATTCGTCACCAGCAAGCTAGGTCGGCTATATTACTCTCTATCTCTAGAAAGTCAACCAGTAATGAAAACTATTTTTCAAACTTATCAAATAAAACCCAACTCAATCAAACTTAACTAAGTCACTGTTTTATCAGAAGTTTTAATCTTCATCACCGCCGATGGATGTGCATTCTACAGCATTCCCGACCTAATACAACCCCTATTTTTAAATAATTCAGCAAAAATATCACGACTGTTTATTTATTCTACAAAAAATACAGGTTTTTCTATTTTTCACTCAAAATTTATTCAATTATTGATGTTTTAAAGTAGTTTATTTACTTATCAATGGGTATTTCTAGTTAATTTAATTGCTATATCTATCTAAAAATTTTTTATTGTCTTTATTTCAGATCAAACACAACAGATGAGTTAATAAAATATATTTACTATGGGGAATCCCTTACCCATTTTAAAAATATAATCCTCATCCATCCATTAAAATTCCATTCAACAAGATAATCACTCTATAGATAAACTCTGGTTAAATTGTTAAATGATTAAAATTAAGAGTGAAGCAATGCGAGAAGAAAGCAATCTTCAATGCACAGTTTTATTAGATGAAAAATAATTTAATAGGGATTCGAGCATTCATCATGATAGCCACCGATAACAATTGTATATTTTTTATTCACATTGAATTTCAGGCATAAAAAAACCGCTTAACGCGGTATCTTTTATCTCGACCATCTTGAAGGAGATGGTCGGAGCAGTAGGATTCGAACCTACGACCCCCTGGTCCCAAACCAGGTGCACTACCAGGCTGTGCTATGCTCCGATTTCAACTTTAAAAGTTGGGGTGAATGACGGGATTCGAACCCGCGACAACTGGAATCACAATCCAGGGCTCTACCAACTGAGCTACATCCACCATCATTTTGATTCTTAACATCAAGCGACCAAATGGCGCGCCTGACAGGATTCGAACCTGTGACCATCCGCTTAGAAGGCGGATGCTCTATCCAACTGAGCTACAAGCGCGTTACTGATGCAAACATCATTTGCCTTGAAGAATTGGTCGGAGCAGTAGGATTCGAACCTACGACCCCCTGGTCCCAAACCAGGTGCACTACCAGGCTGTGCTATGCTCCGATTCATCTCAGCTTTCGTATCGAACATCGTTCGGTACGGTGTGCATTCTAGGCGCGACGCCCGGAGACGTCAACACCTATATTTAAAAAAAACCGAAAAAACGCTTCAAGCGTTTATTTATCAATCGCTTCAGACATTTTTTATACAAATTTTAACGTTTTAGTCCGGCACTAAAGTTCAGCATGCGATCTAGAGGCAGTTTAGCTCGTTCAGCAAGTACCGGATTGACATGCACTTCCTGATCTTTATGCTGTAACACATGCAAGATACCATCCAGCTCGTTCATGGCCATCCAAGGACAATGCGCACAAGAACGACAAGTTGCCCCCTCTCCTGCGGTTGGTGCTTCAATCAGAATTTTATCCGGCACTGCCTGCTGCATTTTATAAAAAATACCGCGATCAGTAGCTACGATTAAACGCTGATTTGGCAAAGTTTGTGCTGCTTTAATTAATTGTGAGGTACTACCCACCGCATCGGCAATCTCGACCACAGACATGGGTGATTCGGGATGTACCAGAACTGCCGCATCTGGATAGAGCGCTTTCATATTGGCAATACCGCGTGAACGGAATTCTTCATGCACGATACAGGCGCCATCCCAGAGCAACATCTCTGCACCGGTTTTTTTCTGGATATAACGACCCAGATGCTGATCTGGTGCCCAGATGATTTTTTCGCCCAGACTGTCCAGATGTTCGATAATTTCCACTGCACAACTTGAAGTGACGACCCAATCGGCTCGGGCTTTCACGGCCGCTGACGTGTTGGCATAAACCACTACGGTATGATCCGGGTGCGCATCGCAAAAAGCGGTAAACTCATCGACAGGACAACCTAAGTCCAGTGAACAGGTCGCTTCCAAAGTTGGCATCAGCACGGTTTTATTGGGTGAAAGAATTTTAGAGGTTTCGCCCATAAATTTCACACCAGCTACCACAAGCGTTGAAGCTGGATGATCGCGACCAAAACGCGCCATTTCCAGTGAATCGGAAACACAGCCCCCCGTCAGCTCAGCCAGTTCTTGCACTTCAGGATCACAATAATAATGCGCCACCAAAACAGCATCCTGTTTTTCCAGCTCTGCCTTGATCTGTGCAAATTTGTCCAATTTTTCCTGCTGGCTCATTTGATGTTCTTGTGGAACACCTAAACGATCTAAATGCGCCTGCACAATCGATTTAGCTTCATTGGCTATTAATTTGGTCGGATCATTCATAACAACTCTTACTCTACCCTCATGGTTCACTATTCAATGAACCTTTCACCCTACATCCCGGTCATCTCTGGCGAAATGCTATTTTTGACCAGTCATTAAAAATCATTAAGTATAAAAAAAGCCCCACAACGGAGGCTTTATAAACAATCTGAATTATGAGCGATAATCTGCATTGATTTTTACGTAGTCATACGACAGGTCACAGGTATAAACCGTATCTTTTGCCTGACCTCGTCCAAGATCAACACGAATCGTCATTTCAGCCTGGGCCATCACACGTGCACCGGCTGCTTCAGTATAGTCTGCTGCCGCACCACCATCTTTGCAGATTTGTACATCATCTAACCAAACCTGAATTTTTGCAACGTCTAAATTTGGCACACCGGCATAACCAATCGCTGCCAGAATACGGCCCCAGTTTGGGTCAGAAGCAAAGATTGCGGTTTTGACCAGCGGTGAATGCGCAATGCTATAGGCAATATCGCAGCACTCTTGAGTATTGCCACCACCTTCTACAGTCACGGTAATGAATTTAGTCGCACCTTCACCATCACGTACAATCAGTTGCGCAAGGCGTTTCATGGTACGTGTCAATACGTCTAGCACCACTGCATAACGTGGATCTTCAGTCGAAGTGATTTCAGCACCACCGGCCTGACCTGTGGCAATAAAAATACACGAGTCATTAGTTGAGGTATCGCCATCAATTGTAATACGGTTAAACGATACATTGACTGTTTCAGTTAATAACTGTTGAACCAGTTCACGGCTGATCGGTGCATCCGTCGCAACATAGCCCAGCATGGTCGCCATATTCGGGCGAATCATGCCTGCACCTTTGGAAATACCGGTCATGGTATAAGTCACACCATCCAGCTCGAACTGTTCTGACGCACCTTTCGGAGTAGTATCTGTGGTCATGATTCCAGTCGCTGCATCGCCCCAGGCATCATCACGCAATGAATCCAGCGCAGGCTGTAAACCTGTAAGCAAACGCTCCATTGGAAGCTGCTCACCAATCACACCAGTCGAGAATGGCAACACTTCAGCAGCCTGTACGCCTGCAAGTTCAGCTAACTTGGCACAGGTGGCTTCTGCATTTGCCATGCCTGTAGGACCTGTTCCTGCATTGGCATTGCCGGTATTGATTACCAGGTAACGTGGATTTCCCGCTTGCAAATGTGCTTTGGATACATGCACAGGTGCTGCACAAAAGGCATTCTGGGTAAACACTCCAGCAACATTGGAGCCTGCAGCCAGTTCAAATATCACCAGGTCACGTCGGTTCTGATAGCGCACATAGGCTTCAGCCGAACCAATTTTAACCCCTTTCACCACATGCATCTGTGGCATAGATACGTCACCAACTGCCATTTTAAAGTCCAATATTGAAGTTTTAGAAAAATACAGCTTAGTTGATCTGGAACAAAAAATCGAGCCAAAGCCTGAGCCAGCCTGAGATTTGTTATGGGTTTTCACAATAAAAAACCAGTCATCAAGACTGGTTTCTACGTTTTTAAAATTAAGATATTTTTAATTTTGTGCAAGTTGTCCAGATTCGCTTAGCAAAGCCTGTTTCGCCTGTTGTTGACTTGCAGTAGAAAGTGCCGGATTTGTAGCAACAATACGGTCTGCATTTGCCGCATTGGCAGCTGCAATCGCAGCCGTCTGCAACACAATCGGACGATTCTGGTTGGCAAAGGTATAACGGATGCCGGTACGTGGGCTTGCTACAGTCACTTGTGCATCGGTACGTTGTACTTGAGCAGTGTTAGTACCCACCGCTTGCTGAACTTTATCAATTGTTGTGGTCGCTGCAGTTTGTGCAAAACTTAAGGCAGGCATTGCCAAAACGGCAATCATGAGCGTTTTTAATACTTTTTTCATTCAGGTTATTCCACTTTGATGTGTTGAATGAGCCATTAAATAGCATTTAATTCCTAAGACTGCAAACAGTATTCAATTTCTGAAAAATCTTCATACATAAAAAAATCAGAGCCATGTGGCTCTGATTTTTAATAGCGTTTAGATCTTGCCATGACATTGTTTATATTTCAGGCCTGAACCACATGGACAAGGCGCATTACGACTTGCCGGTGCTTCAAAGACTGGCGCCACCGAATTTGCCTGAGCATTTTGTTCAGTAGTGTTTTCATGTTCGCCTGCCAGCAAACCGTCAAACTCTTCATGAGATAACTGCAAACGCATTGCCTCAGCCTGTGCCTGCTGCTGTGCTTCCATTTCCGCCAGCTCTTCAGGTGTCGGTACGTGGATGCGCGACAGATCTGTCACGACATCTGACTTGATCGTACCGAGCATGTTTACAAACAGGTTATAAGCTTCTTTTTTATATTCCTGCTCTGGATTCTTCTGCGCATAACCACGTAAATGAATACCTTGACGCAAGTAATCCATAGCCGCCAGATGCTCTTTCCAATGACGGTCCAGAGAATTCAGCATAAAGTGGCGTTCAAGCGATGCTGCAGATTCCTCGCCCATTTGTTCACGACGTGAACGGTAGCGGTTCAGCACTTCGTCGGTAATGCGGACCACCAAGGCTTCTTCATCCAGACGACGGTCCTGCTCCAGCCATTGTCCAATAGGAAGATCCATCGAAAGATCTTCACGCAGCGCCAGTTCCAGGCCTTCAATATCCCACTGGTCATGAATCGATTCAGGTGGAATATAGTTGGCGATCACACCCTGCATCACTTCACGGATCATTTCTTCAATATAATCCTGCAGTGAATTTTCTGCCAGAATGTCATCACGCTGACTATAAATAATCTTACGCTGTTCGTTATTCACGTCATCGTATTTCAGCAAGTTCTTACGAATATCGAAGTTACGTGCTTCCACTTTACGCTGCGCATTTTCAATCGAGCGAGACACCATTTTGTGCTCAATCGCTTCATCTTCCTGCAAGCCCATGGCACGCATCATGCCGACTACGCGATCACCGGCAAAAATACGCATCAAGTCATCTTCAAGTGACAGATAGAAACGCGATACACCCGGGTCACCTTGACGACCGGCACGACCACGCAGCTGGTTATCGATACGGCGTGATTCATGACGCTCGGAACCGATAATATGCAAACCGCCTGAATCCAGCACAGCCTGGTGATTAAAATCCCATTCTGCTTTCAGACGCGTTTCATCTTCAGGAGTCGGGTTTTCAATTTTGGCCAGCAAGGCTTTCCAGTTACCACCCAACAAAATGTCGGTACCACGACCGGCCATGTTGGTGGCAATCGTCACTGCACGCGGCGCACCGGCCTGCGCAATAATATCGGCTTCACGTTCGTGCTGTTTGGCATTCAGTACTTCATGCTGGATCCCTGCCGCTTTTAGCTTATCCGACAGAATCTCAGAAGCTTCAATGGTGGCTGTACCAATCAAAATTGGTGCGACACCAGCTTCATGCACACGCTGAATTTCTTGAATAATCGCGTTATATTTCCCTTCACGATTTAAATAAATTAAATCGTTATGGTCTTGACGAATCATTGGACGGTGGGTCGGAATCAGCACCACATCCAGACCATAAATTTCTTTCATTTCCGCTGCTTCAGTATCAGCAGTACCGGTCATACCGGATAATTTTTTATACAGACGGAAATAGTTCTGGAAGGTTGTGGTTGCCAGAGTCTGGTTTTCCGGCTGGATGTCCAGACCCTCTTTGGCTTCTACGGCTTGATGCAAACCTTCAGACCAGCGACGTCCCGGCATGGTACGACCGGTATTTTCATCGACAATAATCACTTCACCATCGTTGATGATGTATTGCACATTGCGTTGATAGAGATAATGGGCACGGATCGCTGCAGTGACATGATGCAACAGGTTCAGGTTCGACGCTGAATACAAACTCTCGCCTTCTGCCAGCAAGCCCATCTCAATCAGTTCACTTTCAATGGTTTCAAAACCCACTTCAGTAATTTCAACTGAACGCTGTTTTTCATCAATCCAGAAGTGACCGCCATCCGGCACTTTCTCTTCTTTCTGTGCCTGTAATTTTGGTGGAATATTATTGATGGCTGCATAAAGCTGTGAAGAATCTTCACTTTGACCAGAAATAATCAACGGGGTACGTGCTTCATCAATCAGGATCGAATCGACCTCATCGATAATCGCATAGGTCAAACCACGCTGCTTTTTCTCAGCCAGCGAGAACACCATGTTGTCACGCAAGTAGTCAAAGCCAAATTCGTTATTGGTGCCATACGTAATATCGGCACGATAAGCTTGCGCTTTTTCCATCGGATTTTGCATGGAATAAATAATGCCGATGCTTAGACCCAAAAATTCGAATAATGGACGGTTCAACTCGGCATCACGTTGCGCCAGGTAGTCGTTCACGGTAATGACATGTACACCTTGGCCACTCAAAGCATTCAGATAGCAGGCCAAAGTACCCATCAGGGTTTTACCTTCACCGGTACGCATTTCTGCGATTTTGCCTTCGTGCAAGGTAATACCACCGATCAGCTGCACGTCATAATGACGCATGCCCATCACCCGCTTCGCGGCTTCACGACAGACTGCAAATGCTTCAGGCAGTAATTTATCGAGGGTTTCACCCTTATTATATCGTTGTTTGAATTCTTCAGTTTTTGCAGATAAGTCTGCATCGCTAAGGGTAGATATCGTCGGCTCGAGCACATTAATCTTGTCTACGATTTTACGCATGCGTTTGAGTTCGCGCTCATTTTTGGTACCGAAGATTCCTCCGATCAGACTTGCCAACATGAATAGACTCTCTAAATCTTGCTTGTCAAATGAATATGTTCTTAGTCGTTATTATGGTGCTAGAAATTTGAACTACAAGGGTTTTGCTGTAAAACCGCTAAAAAAATCTGATCCTTAGTTCTAGCCCTAAGATCTAAGGCAAAGTAATGTAGCAAATTTTCCCTGTGCAACATAGTCAATTAAGTGACTGATTTTTGCGCTTCTGGATAGATGGATATCCCACTTATGCAATTTACTCATAAAGAAAGCAAAAAACACTATTTTTAATCATAAAAAATTTGATTCATATTAAATCCTATCTCGACATTAAAAGACAAATTGAGGCTAAAAAGATGAGTTTACGTTTAGGCGATACCGCACCGAATTTTGAACAGCAATCCAGTGAAGGCCTTATTAATTTTTATGATTTTCTGGGTGATAGCTGGGGCATTTTATTTTCACACCCTGCCGACTATACACCGGTATGTACGACTGAGCTTGGCTATACTGCAAAACTTAAAGATGAGTTTACAAAACGTGGTGTTAAAGCCATTGCCCTGTCGGTCGATGATGTCGAATCGCATCATGGCTGGATTAAAGATATCAATGAAACCCAAAACACCACGGTGAATTTCCCGATCATTGCCGATCACGATCGCAAAGTTTCTGAGCTGTATGACTTTATTCATCCGAATGCCAGCGAAACGCTAACAGTTCGTTCTTTAGTGGTCATTGATCCCAACAAAAAAGTCCGTTTGATTATTACTTATCCTGCATCGACCGGTCGTAATTTCCATGAAATCTTGCGTGTGGTGGATTCACTTCAACTCACCGATAAACATAAAGTGGCCACGCCTGCGAACTGGCAGCACGGTGATGATGTGGTGATTGTCCCTTCACTGAAAGATGAAGAAGAAATCAAGCAACGTTTTCCAAAAGGTTATACCGCGGTTAAACCTTATTTACGCCTCACGCCCCATCCTGAGCAAAATTAAAAGGACTCCTTTTTAATTTTGCGAAAGACAAGCGAAGTAAAGGATAAGAGAAACTCTATTTTCCACATTTTATGCTTTATCGAATACGACATTGACGTGCCACGGATTCGATTTGTTGATACAGCCTGTCTTCGGATAGGCTTTTTTATATTCAAAATCTCGTATTCACTTTAAACTTGAAATAACAAAAACAACATCTACGCTCTGTATGAAAATCTGCATATTTCCAATTCTCATGAGTGGCTACCTCCTAACCACAGGTTGCATGACTACGCCTGCCCTGCCTGAACCTCAACGTCCTCAGCATTGGGGACAGCCCATTCATCAGAATCATAATTTTCATCAAATCAGCAATTTTGTTTATCGTAGTGAGCAGCCTTCAACTGAACTCATTCCTTTATTAAAGCAGCATCAAATCAATGTGGTTATTAATTTACGTTCACGGGATCAAGACAGCTTTGTTTTGAGCAATGAAAACTTTCAGCTACATCATGTACCCATACATACCTGGGCAATTGATCGGGAAGATTTATTGAAAATTATGCTACTGATTCAGCAAGCACAACAAAATCACCAAAAGGTGCTCCTGCATTGTTATCACGGTTCAGACCGCACTGGTGCAAGTGTCGCCATGTACCGAATTATTTTTGAACATTGGCCGATTGAGCAGGCGCTACAGGAAATGAAACATGGCGGTTATGGCTTTCATGCCATTTGGAGCAATATCGAAAAGTTATTCACGCCTGAAAATGTAAAATGGATTCGCGAGCAACTCAAGAATCCATCTACAGAAACTTTGATTAATACAAAGAATTAACGCTTATCCAGCGGCACCCAGTCATTCACCCAAGCTGATTTCATATTCAGGCTGGCATCAGACGCAATTTTCTTACGAAGTGCATCTGCAGTCTCACGGTCTTTGGACGGCCCCACCATGATGCGTACACCTTTAGAAGTTGAGCTTTTGGTGACCTTATAACCTTTGGCACGCAGTTTGGCTGCTACAGCATCCGCATTGGCTTCATTCGCTGCCAGTGCCACCTGTACCATCCATTGCTTGTCCTCTTCACCTTCCAGTAACTTACGCGCCTGCTCAGCTTCTGCTTTCTTCTTGGCTTCTTCGGCTGTAGCCTTTTTCTTGGCTTCTTCAGCTTTACGTTTTTCGTCAGCTTTACGTTTTTCCTCGGCAGCTTTACGTTCAGCTTCTTTCTTTTCAGCCGCTTTACGCTCTTCCTCGGTTTTACGTTTTGCTTCAGCCGCCTTACGTTCTGCTTCGGCTTTTTGCTGTTGCTCTAACTTGCGTTTTTCTTCAGCGGCTTTACTTTCAGCAGCTTTACGCTCTGCTTCTTTCTTGGCTGCGTCAGTAGAACTATTGGCTTTTTGTTGTACCAGCTGCTGCTGGGCTAACTTTTTTTCTTGCACCGCTTTTTCTTCAGCCAGACGTTTCTGCTTGGCCTGTTCATCTTCCACCAGTTCTGGTGGAATATTATCGGAACTTTGCTGTCCTAGGCGGTGTGCATTCAGGGCAGCATATTCTTCAGCCGCTTTACGTGCAGCATCTACTTCAGCCTGCTGTTGCATCGCTAAAAATTCGGCTGCACGCGCCTCCTGTTCTGCAACCGCTTTTTCGCGATCACGGCGTTGCTGTTCAAGTAAACGCTTTTCTGTTTCTACATCGACCGTCAAAGAACCGAGCGAATGATTGCCTGCCTCTTTATTTTCAACTTCCGCAGCCTGTGCCGGATTTTGCTGACGGTCCTGATTGATTTCATCTTGGCCTTTCAGGAGTAATGCTGCCAATAAAACACCACCACCGAGTAAAACAACACCGCCCATCCAGCGCTGTTTGTTATTCATTGACATTCTTCCAAATACTCCCATACCGCTTCTAAGGTATGAAATGATCCACATACCAAAATCAGCTGATTATTATCTGTTTGATCCAGTGCTGATTTAAAAGCTAATTTTACATTGTCAAATTGTTCTACCGCCTCACCGTTTAAAGCATCAGCCAAAACTGTGACGTCTGCCGCACGTGGAACGGATAATGGTGCAATTTTCCACAATTGCACCGTGTCTTTCAATAACTTGACGACAGAATTTATATCTTTATCTGCCAGCATTGAAAATACACAAATGACTTCATTATATTTTTGATTGTAATTTAAATAATCTCGTAATTGTTTCAGTAGAAATTCGACCCCATGCGGGTTGTGTCCTGCATCAAAAATCACGGTTTTATTCTGGATTTGACGGATTTCAAACCGTCCCGGCAATTTTGCCGTTTGAATGCCTTGTGCAATTGCCTGCTGGCTGACGTTTAATCCGCTCAGCAGAATGGCGGCCACGGCGGTAGAAATATTATCCAGTGCCAGCGAACCTGTTGGGAGTTTTAAGGTCGTACCCGATGAAGCAAAAGCCCAGCTTTGGCCATCTTCAAAGGCTTTATAGAAATAATCACGGTTGATTGCATACAAAGATGCTTTACATTCTTGGGCTTTATTTAGAATGGCTTGCGGGATCTGTTGCTGTCCACCAAATACCACGGGAATATCCGGGCGAATAATTCCGGCCTTTTCAAAAGCAATTTTCTCGATGGTGTCACCAAGCCAGTCAGTATGATCCAGACCAATATTGGTAATCACCGCCACATCCGGATTGACCACATTGACCACATCCAGACGGCCGCCTAAGCCAACTTCCAGCACCCAGACATCACAGCATTGATCTTTAAAAATCACAAAAGCAGCCAGTGTCGTGGCTTCAAAGAAAGACAGGCTCAAACCGCATTCGCGACGAGCCTGATCGACCTGAACAAAAGCATCAATCAGCAACTGATCTTCCACTTCAATGCCGCGTAATTTAACACGCTCATTGAAACGGTACACGTGGGGGGATTGATATAGCCCGACCTTGAAGCCTTGCGCATTCAGGATCGCGGCCAGCGTGGTGGTGGTCGAACCCTTACCATTGGTTCCTGCCACCGTCAGCACTTTGGCCTCTGGAGATGTCACGCCCAGCTTTTCAGCCACAGGAATAACCCGTTCCAGACCTAAATCAATACCCGTAACGTGAACATGGCTCCAATAATCGAGCCATGTATTTAAAGAATCTGTTGCTAAGGGTGCTGTGTTCAATGCAAATTCATCAACTTCGTAACGATACGATAAACTGTATCACGTAATGCATGACGGTGAACAATCTGATCGATTACCCCATGATCAAGCAAATATTCCGCGCGCTGGAACGGTTCTTCCAGTTTTTCACGTACAGTCTGTTCGATCACACGTTTACCGGCAAAGCCAATCATCGCTTTCGGTTCAGCAATATGTACATCACCCAGCATTGCCAATGATGCGGTCACACCGCCGTACACTGGATGAGTCAGTACCACGACATAAGGCAGACCTGCTTCTTTTAAACGCTGGATCGCAGCCGAAGTGCGCGCCATTTGCATCAGGGACAACATGCCTTCCTGCATACGTGCACCACCCGAAGCAGCAAAACAGATCAGGGGCTGACGGGTTTCAATCGCACGTTCTGCCGCCTGAACAAAGCGGTCACCGACCACTGTACCCATAGAACCGCCCATGAAGTCGAATTCAAACGCACAGGCAATCATCGGTACGCCTTTCAGCAAACCTTGAATTACCACCAATGCTTCGGTTTCACCAGTTTTCTTTTGTGCTTCCGCCATACGGTCTGGATAGGCTTTGCTATCGACAAATTTCAGCGGATCTTTGGCTATAAATTCCTGACCCAATTCTGTTTGCACCTGGTCAAAGAACCAGTTCAGACGTTCACGGGCTTTCATACGCAAATGTTCATCACATTGCGGACAGACATAGGCATTAAATGACATGGCAGTACGGGTCACCAATGCATGACATTCAGGGCACTCAATCGTAGGCTCGGTAAATGTCGCTTTATATACCGTTTGCTCATCGGGTACCTGAATGCCCGGAACAGTACGCTCCGTCCATGGGGTCGATGGGCTCAGAATTTTGCCTGATTTCACTTGTTGACTCATACTAACTCATCGAGCGCTGCTCGAAGCTCCTTGACTTTATTCACCGTCGCAATAACGGCTTGTTCTGGTGCGAGCGTTGCAAACTGCTTTACAAACGCACTACCCACAATAACTGCATCGGCAGCAACACCCATCGCTTTCGCAGATGCAGCATCACTGATACCGAAACCTACGCCTACAGGAACATCAGTCACAGCTTTAATCTTTTGAATGCGTGCAGCGGCTTCAGAGACATCTAAAGTTGCTGCACCGGTCACGCCTTTCAGTGACACATAGTAAATAAAGCCGCTGGCCTGTTTTGCTACATGTTGAATACGTGCATCGGTTGAAGTTGGTGCCAGCAGGAAAATCTGATCCATGTCATATTTTGCCAGTACTTCACCCAGACTTTTTGCTTCTTCTGGTGGCAAGTCCACCAGCAGTACGCCGTCTACTCCACATTCATAGGCATAAGCCACAAACTTTTCATAGCCAATCACTTCAACCGGATTCAGATAACCCATCAGTACCACTGGTGTTTCGCGATCTTTCAAGCGAAATTCTTTCACCATGTGCAGGGCATCCAGGGTATTGGTTCCACCTGCCAGAGCACGTTCAGCAGCTAGTGCAATCACCGGCCCATCTGCCATCGGGTCCGAGAAAGGAAGTCCCAGCTCAATCACGTCGACACCCGCTTCCACCATCTCATGCAGCAAAGGCACTGTGACTTCTGGATGCGGATCACCCGCCATGACATAAGAAACTAAAGCTTTACGCTGTTGAGATTTAAGTTGTCCAAATCGTGTGGCTAAACGTGACATAGAGAGGTATTTTCCTTAACGTGTTTCAAACTTGAGGCATTGACTATGTAGAAATACAAGACATCGCATTGTAACGCTATTTTTTGTCCAATGAACAGTCTGCGATACCGACCTCGAGTACTTCATTTCCTGTGCGAAGATTTCAAAACAATTCGGAAGGGTCTATTTACGATTATTTTGATTTTTTTCACAATGATCAAAGATGCCTAATTTTGCTATTACCTAAAATCTTGAATATTTAGATAAACTTATTTTTATCATATAAAAATTAATAAAAATGCAGATGTTAGCGCATTCATTTAAAGTTTTCTGAAATTGCAAAACCTGCTTTATACTAGTCCTATTCTCTTACTTTTTTATCTCCTATGCAGACTGATTCTGAGGCTACAGTGCAGGCACGCGCCATTGCACTGCTGCCGCTTATTGTATTTTTAACCATATTTTTGGGTAGCGGGATCTATCATTCCCTGATCGGAACCGAGTTCGCGTTCTATCAGGTGAAAGCGCCTGTCGCTGCCCTGCCTGCGATTATCTTGGCTGCATTAGTGTATCGCGGCAAACTCAACCAGGGCATTGAGGAATTCCTTAGAGGTGCCAGTCATCCAAATTTAATTCTGATGTTTATGGTGTTTATGCTGGCAGGTGCTTTTGCCAGCGTCAGTAGCGCCATTGGCAGCGTCGACGCCACCGTGCAGATGGGCTTGTCAGTGATTCCACCTACATTTATTCTGCCGATGTTATTTGTGATCTCGGCCTTTATTGCCACGGCGATGGGTACCTCCATGGGCACCATTGCAGCCTGTGCGCCGATCGCTTTTGGTTTCACCCAGGTGACCGATATTGACGTGATTTATGCGATTGGTGCGGTCGTCGGTGGTGCCATGTTCGGTGATAACCTGTCCATGATTTCAGACACCACCATTGCGGCGACCACCAGCCAACGCGTACAACTGCGTGACAAGTTCAGAGTCAATGTCTGGATTGCAGTTCCAGCCTCAATCGTCACTATTTTAATTTACGTGTTAAGTATCGGCAGTAGCAACACATTGGAATACAAGGATTTTAACTGGCTTCTGGTCTTACCTTATATCGCCGTATTTATTTTGGCCTTTAGCCGTTTACACGTTCTGGCTGTACTGACCATTGGCGTACTACTTTCCGGCTTGTTTGGCCTATTTGCCACAGCTGAATTCGATCTGCTCAAACTGAATACTTCAATTTACGATGGCTTTGTCGGCATGTTTGAAGTGGCGTTATTGTCGATGTTTCTGGGTGGCCTGTCGGCGATCATGCAGCGTGAAGGCGGTTTACGCTGGCTGATCGAGCGTATTTATAGCCTGACCCGTCTGTTTAAAGTTGGGAAGCAACGTGCTGGCGAAATCGGGATTAGTTTTTTGGTGGTGTTTTCGAATATCTTTGTGGCCAATAATACCGTGGCGATTATTCTGTCTGGTGATATGGCACGTGAAGTTGCCAAAGAATACGGCGTAGATCCTAAGCGTTCTGCGGCACTGATGGATATTTTCTCCTGTGTGGTACAAGGGTTGATTCCCTATGGCGCACAGTTACTACTGGCCTGTTCCATTGCAAAAATCTCACCGGTTGAACTGATTGGTGGTGTGTACTATTGCTGGATTCTGGCCATTTTTGCGATTGCGGCGATTGCGTTTAGATTCCCTCAAATCAAAGCCAACGCTTAACCTCACCATTTTCTTCAAATAAAAAAGCGACCGATACGGGTCGCTTTTTTTAGCTGCGCTGTTTGTGTAACTGCTTTCTGCGCTCTAATAATGTCTGTCCGGTGGCTGCCTTGTAGGCCCGTGCCAATGCCGACTGGTCAGAATAATCCAGCTGCTCGGCGATTTCGGTCAGACCTAATCCCTTCTGCAACAACAGCTCGCAACGTTTGATCCGCTGCTGTTCCAGCAGTTTTTTACATGAAGTGCCATGGGTACTAAATAAGCGTTGCAAACTCCGTGTCGACATCAATAACTGCTGAGCAAGTTGTTCAACTTTAATCGCCTGATGCTGGGTTCGCAGCTGTTCAGCAATCATTTGCTGCGCCTGTTCCAAATGATTCTCAAGGGGCGACTTGGCGGCAATCGCCTGTTCTGCCTGATGCACCAGCAACTGCAACAGCATCGGATCTGCCTGCTCAGACCGATGTGCCAGTCCTTGTAGATCCAGTTCTATGCCATAGTAGGCTTGGGAAAATATCACCTCGCTGGCGAAAAACTTTTGATAATGCATTTGTCCCCTATCGGGCGCATGGGCAAAGCGTACACAACGGACTAACAGTTGATGATCCTGTAAAATGACACGTCCCAACTGTACCATCGCGGCCATGGTCAGTTCATTGAGCAGATTATATTTTTCGTCCAGATAGGCCCAAAATAATTCAATACTGTGTTCACGCTGCTTCAACTGCAAAGGTACAAACTCACTGCCATCAATCACCAGTCGTTGAAAACGCATAATATGGCGGATCATTTCCGCAACGCTGCTGCTTCGCGAAGCCATATAGCCGAGCACGCCAAAATGTTCTGGACGAATAACCTGCACGATCTCGAAAATTAGTTGTGGACAGTTTAAATGTTGCCGGGTTCTTAACAGAAGCTGATTTAATAATTCCAGCGGCACTTGCGTGGCAAAAGGCTGATCAATCAGGGGGACAAGCGCTTCATGTACATCTTGCAGAAAGTCAGCTTCCAAAGGCTCAATTTGCAGACTGCGCAGATAAGTCGCCCAAAGCTGAATATAACCATTGGATATTTTAATTTCTTGCATGCGCGCTTCCCGCTGCCTGCTTTAGGCTAAGCAGTTTTATTTTCATTTGGCATAAAATGTATAAAAATTGGCAAGCACTGTCAAAACAATTACGGCATTCCCCGACATACTGTCACCATCGTCACAAAAAAGAACTTCTAAGATGAATGCAGTATTAAAATCTTCAATAAAGCCCGTGGTCCGGACCCAGCTTGATTTTAAACTGGATGAAATTCCGCGCTACTGGTTTGGCGGCGATCCCTTTCTGACCCGCATGTTCGATGCCTTGAGCCTGACCTTTCCAGATGGCGAGCGTTATTTTATTCAAAGTGTGCGCCTGTTCCGCGACAAGATTACCAATCCTGATCTGCAAAAACGTGTAGCAGACTTTATCCGCCAGGAAGCACAACACGGCATCGCGCATGAAAAGATGAATCAGGTCATGAAACAGCAAGGTATGCCAGTAGATCAATTTATTCAGCGTTTAAACAAAATTTTTAAATTTGAACTGGAAAAACGTTCACCACAATACAACATTGCCATGACCGCTGCGGCTGAGCATATGACTGCGCTGATGGCAGAAACATTCTATGCCTATAAAGACACTTTGAGAGAAGCGCATCCTTATGTACGTGCTCTGTTTGCCTGGCATGCCATTGAAGAAATGGAACATCGTGATGTTGCCTTTGATGTAATGAAACAGGTAGGCGATGTGCCAGAAAACCTACGCAAATTTACCTTGGCATGGACCAGTGCATTGATGATTGGCTTTACCATTTATCGCGCCAATGTGATGCTCAAACATGATGGTTTCAGTCCCTTACAACGGTTACAGATGAACTGGAAAGGGCTTTCTTGGTTCTTTGGCCGCGACGGGATATTGACCCGCATGGGTCCACAATATCGGGACTGGTTTAAAAAAGATTTCCATCCCAGCCAGCATCCGATCATTGCCCAATACGATGTATGGGTGAAGACTTTAGCAGAAACCAATGACCCGATTCAGGCCGGTGAAGCCTTCTGGCAGGCCGCCAGAGATTAAGCTCAAATCAAAAAGCCTTCAGAATTGAAGGCTTTTAAATTAGGTCTTATGTCCTGCACTTTTACCATTTGGCATAATGCTGCTCAAGCAAGGCATATTCATTCAGTAAAATAATTTCCTGATCATCCTGCTGGATTGTTCCGGAAACCTTGGCCTGCCACTGACTAAACTGGCTCCCCACCAGACGTAAATTCAGATTTTCATAACGGCGCCAGCCTGTACTCACTATCAGATTCAGTTTTTCATCCAGCGACTGAATCGTCCATTGGTTTTCCGATTCCTGTTGAAACAGCACATCGGCCAGTGGATAAATTTTTCCATTGACCCATAGACAGTTCTCGTTGCCAAAACTTTCATTCACGCCCGAAGCCAGATTAAGCCCAATCCGGTTATGGTTCACATCCCAGAAATTACAGGACAGCCAGAACCAGGCGGTTTCCGGGCGTAAAAAGCCACACGTATCATCTAATGAGGCAAAGCTGCGTTCATTAAACTGGATGGTTTGCCCCTGCTTGTTAATGAAAAAGCCTTCACAGCCCAAAGTGGTCAGTTTCTGGGTATAGGTCCAGCCGTTGATGCCAGTCGGACTGCACATACTCAGCGGGTCTGTGCCAGCACAAAAAATCCGGGCACTGAGTTTAATCTCGCCATATTTGCTGACGTTGATATAACGCACGCCGTTGGCATGCTGGATATCGATCTGAAAAGGTGACTTGTGAAAATAACTATGATTAAACAGCGGCTGTTCATCCAGCACAGTGTTGCGTGACAGGAAATTAATCGCATTCCATTCCAGCACTTCATTGCTCATATGGTTATAGACATAGACAAAACCATGCCCTGCCCATGCAATATCGGCAATCGCCAGTCCAATCGTATAATGCTCGTGCTGAATACTACAGAATTTGAATTTTTTATATTTTAGATGCTTACGCCAGCCTGACAGCACATGACCATAAGGATTTTTGTATTGATATGCCTGATAGTCAATACTTTTTGGAAGCTCCTTGAAACGTCCATAACGTGGTTGTCCATTTGCCTGAATTAAATCCATTTAAGACATTCCATCTCAGTCAAAACTGTTTTTCCTTGGCAGTATTATGCCAATTATTAAATTTTGATAAAGAGATTTTTTAAACCGCTTATCGAATCATCAAGCCAGCCGCAAGTTTAATTCAATCGCAAACTGCTTTAAATCGTGAGATAGGTATTTTCCCAGCGATTGCCGCTAAAACTACCCTCTAGCAGTTGGACGTAGTGGCCATAAACCTGATCGATGGCAATACAGTCATCTACATCCAGCACGCGGTCGGTATGCTGTTTTTGCCAGTGCCGGGCGAAGTAAGCTTTACCGCGCTGTTTAGCGACCATAGCATTCTGCGCAACCACCAACACATAACGATGTAACTCACCAAACTCACGTGGATCATAACCACCCAGATTAATCAGCCAAAGTTTTTCATCGGATTGCTGTGGCTGTGCATCAGTAAATTGCAGCACATAGGACTTGCCCTCGAACTCTAGCCCGTTGATTTGCGCCCAGGCATCAATATGCAAGCCTTTCTGTTCCGCAAACCAGGCATTTTTTAATTGCGGATAGGTATCTTCCAGACTCTCCCCCACAGCCAAAACCACATCATGAACTTCTGTATTGGCACGGGCATGACGACCACCGAGCATTACAATAAACAGGCTGGGCATTACATTTCCTTGTTAGTGTCAATCTTTAAGATTCATTTCATTAATGCTTGCCAGTATAGCGCAAAGCTATTCCATGATGATGTAGCCATCTGCCAAGGACAAATTTGCATCATCAGCCTGACTGAATTTGCGCAAAACAGCATGAAGTCATTCGGTACCGATATACATCTCGAGGATCAGTTTAAGTCTATGTCGGACTCAAAAAACCATTTTCAGTGAATACAATTGGCTAGCGAATCATTTCCGATCATTTTCATCAGGATTTACAGCAGAAGATGATTATTTTTTTGTACAAAATATAAACACGGCTAAACCATACAAATCTGTACAAATTTTCACCCAAATTTCAATCTAAAGGCATATTTCGTTGACTGAAATGCGCTGAAAGACGATACTCTCAATGTTTTTATTTAAGCAAATCGGTTCAAAGAGGCTGGGCCAAAAGTTCGGTCCTCAGAAACTCAATCCAACGCAAGGGGCTATATATGGCTGGTGGAAAGTCAACTATCATTTACACACTGACCGACGAGGCGCCATTACTGGCGACTTATTCTCTGCTGCC
Source organism: Acinetobacter sp. CIP 101966 (assembly GCF_000369725.1). Lineage (NCBI taxonomy): Bacteria > Pseudomonadati > Pseudomonadota > Gammaproteobacteria > Moraxellales > Moraxellaceae > Acinetobacter > Acinetobacter sp. CIP 101966. The sequence goes on from NZ_KB850160.1 coordinate 1,344,412, forward strand.
GATCATTGAGACCTTTACTAAGCCAGCTGGCGTTGAGATCGTCAAAAGTGACATCTCTGTAGCTGTGCGCGTGCTCTCCGAATTTACAGATTACCTAAGCGAAGAGCAAAAGGTGCCTGACACTCTAGCTGAGCTAGGTCGTCTTACACAAGATCCAGACACGAACATTATCAAACTCCCAAATATCAGTGCTTCTGTTGGCCAGCTAACAGCGTGTATCAAGGAACTTCAGTCTAAAGGCTATGCAATCCCTGACTATCCTGAAAACCCGACCACTGAAGAAGAAAAAGCAATCAAGGCACGTTATAGCAAATGTCTTGGTTCAGCAGTAAACCCTGTTCTACGTGAAGGTAACTCAGACCGTCGTGCACCTGCTGCCGTTAAAAACTACGTGAAAAAACACCCGCACTCTATGAGCGAGTGGAAACAGTGGTCGCAAACTCACGTTTCACACATGGACGAAGGTGACTTCTACCACGGCGAAAAGTCGATGACTTTAGACCGCGCACGGAATGTAAAAATGGAATTGATCACCAAGTCTGGTGAAGCGATTGTTCTTAAGCCAAAAGTTGCGCTTCTGGACGGCGAAATCATCGATTCAATGTTTATGAGCAAGAAAGCACTTTGCGACTTCTACGAGAAAGAACTTGAAGACTGTCGTGAAGCAGGCATCCTGTTCTCTTTACACGTTAAAGCAACCATGATGAAGGTGTCTCACCCAATCGTATTTGGTCACTGTGTAAGAATCTACTACAAAGAAGCATTCGAAAAACATGGCAAGCTTTTTGATGAGCTTGGCATTAATGTCAATAACGGTATGGCGGGTCTTTACGAAAAGCTTGAAACTTTACCAACCTCTGTACGTGAAGAAATCATTGCTGATTTACATGCTTGTCAAGAACACCGTCCAGCTTTAGCGATGGTTGATTCTGCAAAAGGCATCACTAACTTCCATTCACCAAACGACGTGATTGTAGATGCTTCTATGCCTGCAATGATTCGTGGTGGCGGTAAAATGTGGGGCGCTGACGGCAAGCCTTACGACTGTAAAGCAGTCATGCCTGAATCAACTTTCGCACGTATTTACCAGGAAATGATCAATTTCTGTAAATGGAATGGCAACTTCGATCCAAAAACCATGGGTACTGTACCTAACGTTGGTTTGATGGCGCAAAAAGCGGAAGAATACGGTTCACACGACAAGACTTTCGAAATTCCTGAAGCAGGTGTTGCGAACATCACTGACCTAGAAACAGGTGAAGTGTTAATGTCTCAAAATGTGGAAGAAGGCGATATCTGGCGTATGTGTCAGGTGAAAGATGCACCGATCCGCGACTGGGTAAAACTTGCAGTTACTCGTGCACGCAACTCTGGCATGCCGGCAATCTTCTGGCTTGACCCGTACCGTCCACACGAAAACGAACTGATCAAGAAAGTTGAAAAATACCTGAAAGATCATGACACCACTGGTCTTGACATCCAGATCATGTCACAAGTACGTGCAATGCGTTATACGCTTGAACGTGTTGCTCGCGGTCTAGATACTATTTCTGTAACAGGTAACATCCTGCGTGACTACCTGACTGACTTGTTCCCGATCATGGAATTGGGTACATCTGCGAAAATGTTGTCAATCGTGCCATTAATGGCAGGTGGTGGCATGTACGAAACAGGTGCAGGCGGTTCTGCTCCTAAGCACGTACAGCAGTTAGTTGAAGAAAACCACTTACGTTGGGATTCACTCGGTGAATTCATGGCGTTGGCGGTATCTTTAGAAGAAATGGGTATTAAAGAAGGCAATGACGACATCAAGTTACTTGCTAAAACTTTAGACCAAGCGACTGGTAAATTGCTAGATAACGACAAGTCTCCTTCTCGTCGTACTGGCGAATTGGACAACCGTGGTAGCCATTTCTACCTGGCGAAATTCTGGGCTGAAGAACTTGCTGCTCAAGACGAAAATGCTGAATTGAAAGCGAAATTTGCACCACTTGCAAAAACTTTAGCTGAAAATGAAGAGAAAATCGTTGCTGAGCTTGCAGAAGTTCAAGGCAAATCAGTAGACATCGGCGGTTACTACGCAGTTGATCAAGAAAAAGTAAATGCAGTGATGCGTCCAAGTGCAACGTTGAATGCTGCTCTTGCTTCTATGTAATGAGTTAAAAAATCGATTTAACCTTAGGTTAAATTGATTAAAAAAACCGGCACTGACGTGCCGGTTTTTTTTTATGTCCAATTCATGCAGCGCAATCACTGAAGCAATCCATTTTTTAAGCAGTTCTATGCAGTGTTATTTTCACAAGCTATCTTTTAAATCAAGAAGATAATTTTGAAGAGCAGATAAAAAGAAACAGGTTATTATTTTTCAGACAATAAAAAACCCCAAGACTGAATGTGCTTGGGGTTTTTTAGAATTTTGGTCCCGAGGGTCGGACTCGAACCGACACGTCATCTCTGACAGCGGATTTTGAGTCCGCCGCGTCTACCAATTTCACCACCTCGGGAGTGGATGAAAGGTATAATACGCGATTTCTCAGCACTGTCAACGCAGAATATTTTCATTTGTTTATTTTTAAAACAAATGGCATTTTTTCGTTTTAAAATCGAGCAATTCCCGCCATAAAAAAGAAAAAAGTTTATACTAGCCGCAGTTTTTTTAGCGTAAATCATCATGCAACTTTCTGATTTTAATTTTGATCTCCCCGATGAGCTGATTGCTCGCTACCCACTGGAAACACGCAGTGCCTCTCGCCTGTTGCACCTCGATGCCCAAGGTCAATATCATGACCATCAATTTACCGATATTCTGGATTTACTTGAAGACGGCGACTTGTTGGTATTAAACGACACCAAAGTCATGAAGGCCCGTTTAAAAGGTAAACGTGCTTCAGGCGGTGCGGTAGAAGTGCTGGTTGAGCGTATGCAAGATCGCTTTATTGCCTATTGTCATATTAAGGCCAGCAACACCCCAAAAGCCGGTGCAGAACTTTTTATTGGCCCGGATGCAGTGAAAGTGACCGTACAAGGCCGTCATGAAAATCTGTTTATTGTAGAATTTTCACAACCAATTCTCGATGTGCTGAATCAATACGGCGCCTTGCCGATTCCGCCTTATTTCAACCGTGAAGCGGAAGAGATTGATACTGAACGTTATCAAACCGTGTTTAATGACCCAACCAAACTGGCCAGCGTTGCAGCACCTACTGCCAGCCTGCATTTTGATGCCGATCTGTTGGCAAAACTGGAAGCCAAAGGGATTCAAAAAACTTTTGTGACCCTACATGTTGGTGCAGGTACTTTCCTGCCAGTGCGTACCGATGATATTCAAAATCACATCATGCACAGCGAATGGTGCGACGTCCCTGAAACTGCGGTCGAGATGATTCGTCAGACTAAAGCCCGCGGTAATAAAGTCATTTCTGTAGGCACGACTGCCACCCGTGCAGTCGAAAGTGCAGCACAAGCACATAACGGTGAACTGGCAGCCTGGACAGGTGATACCCAGATTTTCATCTATCCGGGTTATCAGTTTAAAGTGGTCGATCGTTTGATCACTAACTTCCATTTACCAGAATCGACCCTGTTAATGCTTGTGTCTGCCTTGTCCAATCGTGACAATATTCTCAATGCTTATAAGCATGCAGTAGACAGCCAGTATCGCTTCTTCAGTTATGGCGATGCCATGCTGATTGATCAGGCGAAATAAGCGAGAACCATTGCCCATGCCGATCGAGTCTGTACAACAGTCCATTCATATTCGCCGCAAGAAAAATGCAGTGGTGTTTCAAAATATCGCTCGGCTTTGGGATCTGGGTCAACAGGCCAAAACGCATCAGCAATTGCTGGATGGGCTGCATCCCTGGAATGGCCCGATTACGCTCAAGTTTGAAAATAACCTGCCGCTTGCGCTTGCCGGAATTGGGCTTTTTCTGATTGGCAGCATTTTTATTGCGCCGGGAAATATCTGGATTCAGGGCAGTGTTTTTCTCGGCTGTCTCTGTATCTTCTGGGCCTATATTTGCTATGAACAGCAGCAGCCCTTAGAGGAAGTCATTGCTTTTCTGGAAGAACAGGCACTGGCCAAGAAATATCAGCTTGCCTTTCAAAAACAGCCACTGCATATTTCCATGCCACTCAATCCCCTGCACTTTATCCGGCATTTAAAACAATTATTTCCAGTATTCAATCAAGGTTCGTTGAGTAATGAGATTCAGCGTTATGCCAGCACGGTCTGGGAAGATGAAAATGGCCAGCAACATCAGGTGCTACTGTTCCAATACCACTATATTGATGAAGTACAGGCCCGAAATAAGGAAGGTCAGCCAGTCAAACTGATGCAGGTCCATAAAGACCTGTGGGGCGTATTTGTGTTTGATATCCAGATTCAGGGACTGGCCGTTACGACTTCCAGAAAGAAATTTTATTATCCTTATAGCCATCCCTGGCACAGCAGCGATATTCGCACCAACCAGAGATTAAGCTTTTATGGCAGTGATCCGCTGCAAACTGCCAAATTACTCAGTCCGGGTTTTGTGCTGCGACTGGCCGACTTTTTTGAACAGCGTCAGGGTGATTTACTGTTTCACCCAGAAAATAAGATGCTGTGCTATCTAGGGCCCCATGATTTATTTCAGGTATCGAGCAAGCAGCAGAATATTAGCGATATTTCCACATTGCGCGGCCACCTGAGAACGTTTAAATTAAAACAGCTCGAAAACTTACAACATGATCTGCTGCAGTTTTTAAAATAAATTTTTCGCATCATTTTTAAAATATAGATATAGCTTGGGGAGATCTCGGATGGGATTTTTGATTTTATGTTTGATCATTGTGGCGCTGATTGTCACGATTATCATGATCCGCAACAGTATTGTCCGTCATCACAACGCCACGATTCGCGCCTGGTCGGATGTCGCCAGTTATGAACGGCAAAAACTGAAAATTCTGGATGGGCTGCAACCGCTGGTCGAGCAATACTCGAGTTTTGAAAAAGGCACGCTAGAAAAAGTCACCGAACTGCGTCAGAACATCATGAACCTGAATATCAAGGATGCCGATATTGGACAATTACAACGCATTGAAAGTCTGAACAAACAGTTAATGCATAGCCTGAATGTCGTGATTGAAAATTATCCAGAACTGAAAGCCAATGACATCTATCTGAAAATGATGGCTGAAATTGAAGAACAGAATGAAAATGTCGGTGCGGCGATTACCATTTATAATCGCAATGTCGAGCTGTTTAACAACCAGATCCAGATTTTTCCGCACAACATCATTAATAATATGTTACTCAGAAAAAAAGTGGTACGTCCATTCCGTGATCAAAGCGTGACACAGAATTTTGATTACCGTCCGAACTTTCACTGAGTGAACAGCAAGATCTGATAAAATTTTGCATCCTTGGCGCATTAACTTATTATAAAAATAGCCAAGGATGCGGCTGTACCTATCTAAAACTTATAATATAAAGAATAAAAATTATGCTGGATTATTTAGAGCACTTGCAACAGACGCTGGTCGAGGAATTTTATCGGTTATACGACCATTATCAGGATGATCAAATCTATGCCTGTAGTCTGGTCTTTGACGAATTTTTACTGCTGGATGATCTGGCCATTTCGACTGAACGCAGTATTTTTAAAGATCCGGAATATCTTCAGCAATATCTGGCGGAACAGGATCGCTGGAATGTCCGGAAATGGCGTTATCGGGCACATGCTTTGCCCCACTCTGGACTCATTCCCTTTAAAACCTTGCTGGCCGATTATTTTAAAACCCAGCACAGCTTTGGCCATCCGGTATTGGCACAGCAAAAACAGCTGCACGCGACGCATCTGGATTTATTGCTGGATAGTTTTAAACAGGCCAAATATCGTCTTTCTGAGGCTTATGGTCTGGATCTGAATAGCATCCTGTTTTTCATGAGCCTGCCGACCCAAGTCGAATTTGAATGCCAATCCGCGCAGACACTTAATCCGGCCCATATTCATTTACAGAAATTTCTGGCATCCAGACAAACTACTCATTTACCTGCCATGCAGAAACGCTTGAAACTCTCGCAAAACGACAAGGATATTCTGATTGATCTGGAGCAGATGCTGGTGATGGAACCTTATGATTATCTGCAAGTGGCACAAGATGCCTATTTGCTGACCTTGGAATCCTATTTTGTCGATAGCAATATTTATATCCAGAAACTGATCCAGCATATCGCCGCAATGGCCTCGGAACCGGATGGCAGCTGTGCCCTTAGCCGGGAAGATATCCAGCAGCGCTTGCAGCAGTTTTCTGTACATCCACCCATTTCTACGGATGTTCCCTAGCTTCAGCGATAAATAAAATTACAGAGCGAATGCTCTACAATGCTGGCGTTTAGTGTAAGAATCAAGGAAAATAGCGCCCTTTAGCTATAACAATCAGCGAACTGTTTTTTCGCCTTGATGTGGAACTCCTATGAAGTTTGAAAAATTAGGTCAGTCGGGCCGTGCCCGTCGTGGTCGTTTAACGCTTGAACATGGTGTGGTGGAAACCCCGATGTTCATGCCTGTGGGTACTTATGGTACGGTCAAGGGCCTGTTGCCACGCGACATTAAAGAGATCAAATCTCAAGTCATTCTGGGTAATACTTTCCATTTGTATCTACGTCCAGGACTGGATGTAATTCGTGAACATGGCGGCCTGCACGGCTTTATGAAATGGAATAGTCCCATTTTGACCGATTCAGGCGGCTTCCAGGTCTTCAGTCTGGGCGCAATGCGTAAAATTAAAGAAGAAGGTGTGACCTTCCGCTCGCCGATTGATGGTTCAAAAGTATTTTTATCTCCTGAAATTTCAATGGATATTCAGCACACGCTGAACTCTGACATTGTAATGATTTTTGATGAATGTACCCCGTACCCTGCGACGCATGAAGAAGCGCAAAAATCGTTGCAACTTTCTTTACGCTGGGCCAAACGCTGTAAAACCCAGCATCATGACGTGCTGAAAAACCGTAATGCGCTGTTCGGTATTATTCAAGGCGGCATGTATGAAGATTTACGTGATGAATCTTTAAAAGGCCTGCTAGAAATCGACTTTGATGGTTATGCGATTGGCGGCCTGTCCGTTGGTGAGCCAAAAGAGGAAATGATCAAGGTACTGGATTATCTTCCAGAAAAAATGCCTGCAGACAAACCGCGTTATTTGATGGGCGTCGGCAAGCCTGAAGATATTGTGGAAGCGGTGCGTCGTGGTGTCGATATGTTTGACTGCGTAATGCCAACCCGAAATGCACGTAACGGTCACTATTTTGTGACAGACGGCTTGGTGCGAATCCGTAACAGTAAATACCGTCATGACCAAAGCCCACTCGATCCGCATTGCGACTGCTATACCTGCCAGAACTTTACCCGTGCCTATTTATTCCATCTTGAGAAATGTGGGGAAATGCTCGGCTCTATGCTCGGTACGATTCATAATCTGCGCTATTACCTGCGTTTGACTGAAGCAATGCGTGATGCATTAGACAACGGTACATTTGACGAATTTGTTCATGACTTTTATGCCCGCCGTGGCCTGGAAGTGCCACCTTGTCCGCAAGATTAATCCATCAGCATTTGCGCTGAGGAAAAAGACAATGTAAATTGCAAGAATATGTCAATTTATTATCGAGTTGATCACCAGTTTTTTATTTTAGGAAAATGTAATGAGCCTTTTTATTTCGACTGCTCACGCTGCAGGTGAAGCTGCACAACAACCAAGCATGATGGCGAACCTTTTGATGATTGCTGTTTTTATTGCAATCTTCTATTTCTTGATCTGGCGTCCTCAATCTAAACGTGCCAAAGAACACCGTGCTTTGGTCGACAGCCTTGGCGTTGGCAGTGAAGTGGTATTTGCAGGCGGATTAATGGGCAAAATCACCAAGATTGAAGGTGACTTCGCAGTGGTTGAATTGAGCCGTGGTGTAGAAGTCAAAGTTCAACGTGCAAGTGTGATTTCAGTCCTCCCTGAAGGCACTTTAAATAACCTTTAATCAAAAATAGTCGTGCCCTCGCACGACTTTTTCATTTTAAGAAGAAAACGAATGCGTTACCCAGCATGGAAATATGTACTGATCCTGGTTGTCCTGGTGATCAGTACCTTATATGCCCTGCCAAGTTTGTATCCAGATGAACCTGCTGTACAGATTTCGGGTGCCAAAGCCGGTACTCAAATTGATGCAAGCATCGTACAAAAAGCAGAGCAAATTTTAAAAACTGAAAATATTGCCACCCATGACAATAGCTTTGGCAACAATGCAGCTTTATTACGTGTAGATTCAAGTGAATCACAGCTTAAAGCTAAAGAGGCTTTACGTCGTGGTTTAGGTGATGATTACGTGGTTGCATTGAACCTTGCCCCGACCACCCCAGAATGGCTGCAAAAAATTGGTGCCAAACCAATGAAGCTCGGCCTGGATTTACGTGGTGGTGTTCACTTCTTGCTTGAAGTGGATATGGACAAGGCCATTTCCCAGCGCATGGAAACCTCTGCGACGGATCTACGTCGTCAGTTACGTGATAACAACCTGAAATTTAATAGCCTGAATTTAAGCAACAACACCATTGTGATGCAGTTTGCCAACAATGATGATCGTTCTGCAACGATGGACTTCTTGCGCCGTAATGGCAATGAGTTTACCCAGCAGGCTGTTGCGACCGAGACCGGTTCGACCTTACGTCTAAACTATACTGATGTGCGTAAGCAAGAAATTGAATCTTATGCTGTCAATCAGAACTTGACCACTTTACGTAACCGTATTAACGAGTTAGGTGTGGCAGAAGCACTGGTTCAAACTCAGGGCAGCAACCGTATTGTGGTTGAGCTTCCTGGTGTGCAGGATACCGCTGAAGCGAAACGTGTCTTAGGTCGTACCGCGAACCTCGAGTTCCGTCTGGTGTCTGACCTGAATGATCAATATATTGATCCATATACCGGTCAGGCAACGGGTGCATTGCCACCAGGCACAGAAGTCTTTGCTTATGAGTCACTGGACAGTGGTCGTCAGCTCCTCTTGAACCGTAACCGTATCTTAACCGGTGAACGTGTTCAGAATGCATCAAGTGGCTTTAGCCAAGACACAGGCGGTGCTGAAGTTAACATTACCTTGGACAGCGCAGGCGGCAAACTGATGTCGGATGCCACCCGTAATGCGGTCGGCAAACGTATGGCCGTCTTGTTCATCGAGAACAAGCAGCGCATTAATTATGTGGAAGACCCTGCGACCGGCACTCAGACTGAAGTTCGTACCCCGTATACTGAATCTGTAGTCATTAACGCTGCAACCATTCAGGCAGTACTGGGTTCTCAGTTCCGTATTACTGGCCTGGACTCGCCGCAAGAAGCTGCTGAACTTGCCTTGATGTTGCGTGCAGGTGCGTTGGCTGCGCCAATGTACTTTGTAGAAGAACGTGTAATTGGTCCAAGTCTGGGTCAAGAAAACATCGATAAAGGTGTACTTTCAACTCAGATCGGTTTCCTTCTGGTTGCCATCTGGATGGTGGTATTCTTCCGTGTGTTTGGTGTGATTGCTAACTTTGCGCTGGTCTTTAACCTGGCGATGATTCTGACAGTCATGTCCTGGATTGGTGCTTCCCTGACCCTTCCGGGTATTGCCGGTATCGTGATTACCATCGGTATGGCGGTCGATGCCAACGTACTGATCTGTGAACGAATACGGGAAGAAATGAAATGGGGGGCTTCGCCAAAACAGGCGATTGTTGCTGGTTATGATCGTGCCTATAACACCATTTTCGACTCGAACTTAACCACATTCCTGGTGGCATTCATTCTGTTCGCGATTGGTACAGGTCCGATCAAAGGCTTTGCCGTAACCCTGATGATTGGTATTGTCTGCTCGATGTTTACTGCAATTACAGTAACGCGTGCCGTGGTACAGCTCATTTATGGCAAAAAACGTAACTTGAAAAAGTTGAGCATTTAAGGAGATCACTGATGACTGAAAATACTCAACTGAATCAAAAACAGTACGGTCGCCCGGAAGACGAACGCATTATTCCGTTTATGAAGATTGCGATGCCTGCGGCATTGTTTTCAATTCTCTTAACCGTTGCGAGTATCTTCTTTATTGCTACTAAAGGCCTGAACCTCGGTTTGGACTTTACCGGTGGTGTGGCAGCCGAGCTGAACTATACCAATCCGGTCAAACCTGAAGATGTCTCCAAGGCATTGAACCAGGCAGGCTTTAATGATGCTGTGGTTCAGACTTTAGGTTCTGAACGTGATCTGATGGTGCGTATGCCGGTTCAGGAAGATATCGAAGCTGAAGACTTGACCAAGGCTGTTACAGCAGCGGTTCAACTGCCAAATAATGCGGCAGAAGTACCCAAGGTCGATGTCGTCGGTGGACAGATCGGTAACGAGCTCTATGTCCGTTCTGGTGGTGCTGTGGCATTGGCACTCCTGCTGATGCTGGTCTATGTCACTATCCGCTTTGAGTTCAAGCTGGCCATGGGTGCCGTGTTGTCACTATTCCATGACATTATCGTCACCCTCGGGATTTTTGCGATGATGCAGTGGCCATTTGACCTCACTGTACTTGCAGCACTCCTTGCAATCATCGGTTTCTCACTGAACGATAATATCGTGGTCTCTGACCGTATCCGTGAGAACTTCCGTAAGATTCGTGGTGCAGAACCGGTCGAAATCATTAACATTGCCCTGACTGAAACGCTGCGTCGTACCATTCATACCTCTATGACCTTATTGCTGGTGGTGCTTGCCATGATGCTGATGGGCGGCGATGGTCTGAAATGGTTCTCGATCGCGATGTTTGTTGGTGTCTTTGTCGGGACCTATTCGTCCATCTATATCGGTACAGCCTTTGCCTTGTGGCGTGGTCTGAACCGTCAGGACTTTATTGTTCAGGTGAAGCCAGAATTTGAAGACGAGAACCAGATTCCATAATCTGTTCTGTTTCATGTTCATCGTTCAGCCCGTCTTATGATGGGCTGAATTATTTCTGCCGTTTGAATATATGGCAGTGGGAATAATCGCAATGACTGGATGGATTTTCTCAATATCAGTTTTTTGGAAAATCACCTGTCGATGTTCATCCAGGCTTTGGAATTCATAATGATCTTGAGCTTCGCTCACCAACTGCAAAATGAGCTGCAGGCCATTAACCAGATACACACAGAGTATGCCTGCAGTGGATAACTCGGCCTGTTTGTCACAGATCAGCCACCAGCCCGGTTTTAAGCTGGGAAAATAATACGGCCCTGCTACCTGAATTGCATAATGCTGTGCTTGCAGATGAAAAATATCCTGATTGAATGAAAATGCAGAATCTATAGGAATAAGTGCAAATGCCTGCTGTTGCACCACCTGCATCTGAAATAATACGCCTTGCTCTGGAATTGGAGCTAATTCAACTTTTGGCTCAGCCGACTGATCTAAAATAAGAGTATCCAGACCCAGTTGTTGTTCCAGTTCCCTTGCTGCCTTCTCCCCGATCTGGCGTTTGCTATTCAGCAATTGCGCAATATATGAAGCAGATAAGCCAAAATGTTCACAGATCTCTTTGCCGGTTTTAAATTGCTGGGTCTCGATCAGCAGATCAATCACCTTGGCCAGATTATTCCGTCTACGTTCAAATATTTCGGTCGCACTCATCTTGGGTTTCTGGTCTATTTTTTATGCATGTGATTCAAATACCTTACAATAAAAAAGCCCACAATTAAATTGCAGGCTTTTTAAACTTACATAACGGGAATTAAGTGCCCTGTACCAGACGGCGTGCACTGATAATTCCCGGTTGCTGCTCAAGACGGGCCAGCAGTTTGGAAAGTTGTGCCAGACCTTTGACTTCAATCAGCAGCTTCATATTGGCAATCCCGTCCGCTTCCGAAATGGTATTCACCTGACGGATATTGATCTGATCCGAGAAAATGACTTGAGTCAGATCCTTCAGCAAGCCGCGTCGATCATAAGCTTCCACTACAATCTGTACGCTCTGACCGCGAGTCGGCTGCATTTCCCAATCAGCTTCTACAGCACGTTCAGGCTCTTGAGTGATCATGCGAACATAGTCCGGACAAGCGACCTTATGAATGCTCACTCCACGATTCAGAGTGATATAGCCAGCGATCGACTCACCATGCACCGGTTGGCAACATTGCGCGACATGCAGTTCCACGTTATCCAGACCGTCGATCAGAATCCCGTGCGCTGACAGTGTATGACTGGCACGCGGATTCAAGGCAGGTTTCAGCACCAGTTCAGGTTCGTCCTGATCCAGATGCATGTGACGGTTCACCTGATTAATCAGGGCATGCAGGCTGATATCACCATTGACCAGATTCACCAGAATGTCATCACCGGTTTTGACATTGAAGTGGTTGCAATAATCACTCAGATCAATCGATTTCGGGTGAATTGCCAGACGTGACAATTCTTTGTTCAGTACTTCACGGCCAACTTCCAGGTTCTTGCTACGATCCTGCTGACGGAACCAGTGACGCAGCTTGTCCCGCGCACGGGCAGTCTTGATATAACCTAGCGAATTAACCAACCAGTCCCGATTAGGTTCCCGGTCTTTTTTGGTCAGAATCTCAACCTGTTCACCGGTTTTCAGGGTGTAGGTCAGCGGCACATAGCGCTGATTTACCCGTGCGGCATAGCACTTGTTCCCGACTTCGGTATGCACATGATAAGCAAAGTCGAGCACGGTCGAATCACGTGGTAGCTCTTTGATATCGCCATCACGGCTAAACACATAGATCTTTTCAAAGCCTTCAAAATCTTGAATATGCTCAAAATTCTCTATTTCATCTTCAGATTCTTTATGTGCACTGCTTTCATTGCGCTCTTGATAATGCTCAAGTACCGCACGTAGGGAATGCAGACGATGGTTAAAGGAGCGATCTGTGGTTTTTGCGCCTTCTTTATAATTAAAGTGTGAACATACTCCCAGCTCTGCTTCTTCATGCATGCTATGGGTACGAATTTGCACTTCAAGTGACTTGTTCTCGGCAATCACCGCAGTATGTAAAGAACGATAACCATTGGCTTTCGGATTGGTAATATAGTCATCAAACTGATGCGGAATATGGCGCCAGATCTGATGCACAATACCTAAAGTGTGATAACACTCCGGTACACTTTTCACCAGTACCCGTAAAGCACGAATATCATAGAGCTGGTCAAAGCTCAGGTTCTTGCTTTTCATTTTTCGATAAATCGAATAAATGTGTTTCACCCGGCCATTAATTTCAGCTTCGATGCCATGCTCGGCCAATTCATTGCGTAATTTATCAATCACAAACTGAATATACTGTTCACGCTCGAGACGCTTTTCATTCAGTAAGGACGCAATTTCTTTATAACGTTCCGGCGCAAGATAACGGAAAGCCAGATCTTCCAGCTCCCACTTTAACTGGGCAATACCTAAACGGTGTGCCAGTGGCGAGTAAATGGTCAGAATTTCTCGGGCCACCCGTTCCTGACGCTCACGTGAGGAATTGGCCAGTTCACGCAAGGCATAGGTACGTTCGGCCAGCTTGACCAGAACAACACGTACATCTTCGGTGACCGAGATCAGCATTTTGTAAATGCCAGACAGATGTTCACGCTGGTTATTATTGAAATGATCTTCCAGGCGTTTATTTTTTTCGATCAGCTCAGACAGCTTACCCATGGCAAGCGTACCTTTGACCAGGCTATGCACCTGTTCGCCGAACTGTTCCAATACTTCACTGAGTGGCATGACGCCTTCACGAACAGCACGATACAACATGGCTGCGGACAAAGTATCTTCATCGACGTGCAGATGCGCCAGAATATCCGCCATCTCAATACCGGTATAAAAGGTATTGGAGCGGTGCTGAACCGTACTTTGCAGCTCTCTTTCTAATGTTAAGTGGGCGACTTCTTCGAGCTGCGTTAAAGGTGCGCCATCTAATATGCCACGAACCCGATCCAACCATTCAGTCAGATCCTGGTGTGCTTGTTCGGCATGTTCTACAGTCGTCTCCTGTGACAACTCATTGAGTCGCCCAGGGAGTTGCTCACGTACTGTGACCATACCCGTCTCCTACTTTTAAAAACATCATTTCTTTAATCGTTTATTTGATTTTCTTTTTCGAACAATGCGATTGATTCAACATGTCCAGTATGTGTAAACATATCCATCACGCCCGCTTGGGTGAGACGATAGCCCTGTTGTACCAAGAGTCCTGCATCTCTGGCGAGTGTCGCAGGATTACATGACACATAAACGATTCTTTTAGCTCCAAACTGAGGGATATAATGCATGACTTCTTCTGCCCCGGCACGTGGCGGGTCGATTAATAATGCATCAAAACCTTGATTTGCCCAAGTGTGGTGCGAGAAATCTTTGGTTAAATCTTGTGAATAGAACGATATTTGTGCAATACCATTGTTTTTGGCATTTTCCGCACCACGTCGAACCATTTCATCACTTCCCTCGACCGCAATCACCTGACCCGACGCACCAACACAGCGCGCCAGCGGCAAAGAAAAGTTTCCTAATCCACAAAACAGATCCAGAACCCGTTCACCCTGTTGTAGCTGAAGCAAATCACATGCCAATCGTACCATTTGCGGATTGATGCTTGAATTTACCTGAGTAAAGTCCAGAGGATTAAAGCCGAATTTCACATCAAAGTCATCAAGACCATAGTGTAAGCGTGCAGATGCTTCTGGATCATCTATCCGCGAGAGCGTTTCTTTGCCGGCAGGCTGCAGATACAGTTGCCAGCCTTTCTGTAACGTAAATTCGCGCAATTGGTTGACATCATCGGCAGATAATTTTGCAGTTTCACGCACTAGCAGCGCAATGTCCTGATCCCCCATGGCCAATTCTATATGACCGATGTCAGCCTTACCATTGAGACCTTGCAGCAATTGTTTAAGACCTGTAACCGAGCCAAACTCGCGATCCAAGATCATACAGCGATCAATCGACGTGAGTTTGTTGGACTGATTTTCACGAAAGCCCACCACCAGCTGATCCTTGGAAGGCAGATAACGCACCCCGATTCGCGCTTTACGGCGATAATCTTCACGTTGTGAACGTAAAGGCGGTAGCCATTGATCGGGCTGGATTCCAGCAAAATGCTGAAGATGCGATTTCAGCACATTCTGTTTCAGTTCAATCTGCGCATCCGCAGCGATATGCTGCATATTACAGCCACCGCAAATCCCAAAATGTGGACACACCGGCTTCACGCGAATCTCAGAAGCATCGCTCAACAATTCAAGACTGTCGGCTTCTTCTAGCTTCTTAACTTCGCGGGTAATGCGGGCACGCACGGTTTCACCCGGCAAGGCATAACGGATAAAGACTTTCTTGCCATGTTTATGCTGCGGATGATCCGGATGTGAACCATAATGAGCGATGCCACGTCCCTCATGCGATAGTGACTCAACCTGAAAAATGTACTCGGGTTGCTGGATAGGACGTGCTTGTGCTCGATGTTTCATGAAAACCTAGGGTGTGGAGATGGGAAAATCAAATTGGGTAAATTCAGTTCGTTGCGAAGTCTCACGCCAAACTGATAAAAAGTCCGCATGCTGCGGTTGAGTATGCAAATATTGAATCGTGCTTTGCAGCAGATGCTGATAATCCGGCAGTAACAGCTGGCCTTTTAACAGCAACCAGCGGATATACACCAGCCAGGTATTCAGGACATCACCTTCACAATAAGACGTCAGTTCGGTCCATTGCTGATTGCGGACATATTCCGGAACCCGATAGGCTCCGTCACCGCGCTTGCCTGGATAGCCCAGCAAATGTGCAACATCATCCAGCTTCTGGAAATGACGGGCATGAAACATGGCCATCACATCCATCAGGTCAACATGACGATGATGGTAACGATTCTGGTAGTTATTATAACGCTTTTGCGTATCAATTTCGCCCTGATCGAACAGACTCGGTGCAGAGAGCCCATGATACATGGCGCGGTATAAAATCACTGGTAAATCAAACTGTGAGCCGTTCCAACTCACTAGAGTCGGATGGCGCTTGTCAAAAATCGACAAGAATTTTTTCAAAATTTCTGCTTCAGAATGCTGTTCTCGGCTAAACGAAAACAGCTTGATGCCCTGCTCATCCATCCACAAACCGGAAATACAGACGATTTCATGCAGCGGCAAACGCTGAAAATCCGAGCCTGAATCCTGACGGCGTAATTTGGTCAAGGCCTGATCCAGATCTGCTTCGGGCAGGTCCAGACCAAACAGATGCGCGCCTGATTTGAGATCGGTTTGGGTTTCAATATCGAAAGTTAAAACAGGCAGGCGCATAAAACAGTGCTCAAATAATTATTCAGGATCTTGTACAGAGAATAACCCTGTAGACAAGTAACGGTCACCACGGTCACAGATAATACACACAATCACTGCATCCGGATGTTCTTCCGCCAGTTTAATCGAGGCCCACACTGCCCCACCAGAAGAGGTTCCGGCACTAATGCCTTCTTTCTGTGCCAGCTTACGCATGGTTTTTTCAGCTTCGATTTGTGGAATATCAATAATGCGATCGACTCGGCTGCGGTCGAAAATGGTTGGCAGATATTCTTCTGGCCAGCGACGGATTCCGGCAATGCTTGAACCATCAGATGGCTGTAAACCGACGATCTGAATATCAGGATTCATTTCTTTCAGGTATTTCGACACACCCATGATGGTGCCGGTGGTACCCATAGAACTGACAAAATGGGTAATTTTGCCACCGGTTTGCTGCCAGATTTCTGGACCCGTGGTCAGGTAATGCGCTTCGACATTGTCCGGATTTCCGAACTGATTCAGCACCAGACCCACACCATCATTCTGCATTTGAGCAGCAAGATCACGTGCACCTTCCATGCCCTGCTCTTTGGTTACTTCAATTAGCTCGGCACCATACGCACGCATCGCGTCCTTACGTTCCTGACTCATATTATTCGGCATGATCAGCTTCATTTTATAGCCACGCATTGCTGCGACCATCGCCAATGCAATCCCCGTATTTCCGCTCGTTGCCTCAATCAGGGTGTCACCCGGTTTGATCTGCCCACGCTTCTCGGCCTGCATGATCATATTATAGGCCGGACGGTCTTTGACCGAACCTGCTGGGTTATTGCCTTCGAGTTTCGCGAGTACTGTAGCTTGAGTGTGACTTGCCAGACGCTGTAAACGCACCAGCGGCGTTTTGCCTACACAATGGTCTAACAAAAATTCATCTGCTTGAAAATCAGGGATGGTATTACTCATTATTTGCACCTATATCGAGGTGCGGCTATTGTATGAAAAAATGCTTTTCCCTGCACCCATTTAGCAAGGCTTTTTCAGAAAACTCACTAAAACTCACACACTATCAAGCCATAAACTACATTTCCCGATAATTTAGCCAGGTGAAGCAGCTCGCTAATGAAGATGAAAATACTATTTCAGTCTGGCACTTTTACAGATTGAAATTTCGTGCGTCTTAGTCTTGCTGTACCTGAGCAAAATTAACTGAAATCTCTTGTATTTTTAACTGCTAATCCGAAGCTTTATAAAAATTATGCTTAAATTTTAACTGTCGATTTAAAGCATGCTAATATGCCAGGCATAAAGAAAATACTGCTTAAATCATGTCAACGATCAACAAAAAGCTGTTTAAACGCCTACACTTAAATCATGCCTATGGACAGCTGATTGCGCTGATTTTTGTGCCGATTACCATTTTGGCCTGTGTCGGTGCCATGCTGGTGTTGACTGAGACCTCGAATGCCGCACGTGCCCAGCAGAAGCAGATGGCCATTGCGATTCTCACCCGTTTTCAAGGCACCTCAGAATATGCACTGGATATCTTGAATCTGTATCCATGGCAATATGACCAGGCTCACAACGCCATGCAGAACATGCTGAATGAAAAGCATCTGGTTCGGGCAGCAGTTCTGGATGAAAATGGCAAGAGCCGTTTGGGCATTGGTTTTCAGGAACAGGCGCCTTGGCCAGAATTTGAGAAAAGCGGCAATTTTGTTGGTCCGATTCTGCATCAAGATAATCATATCTATGCCATTAAAGTGAATGAAAACACTTTTTCTACCGGCTGGCTGGCGATCGAACTGGATAACCAGCCGCTAGCAATTGCCCGTTACCGGGTACTGATCGTACTGATTGCGACCGGATTACTGACCTTATTATTGTTATTACTTTGCTTGAATTTCTACTCACGGCGCTGGATCGCCCCAATGTATGAGATTCGCATGCAATTGCAACGCCTGAATGCCGATACCCTCGGCCAGCATATGGTGATTAATAGCACCGGAGAGCTACGCTTATTGCAACGTGATATCGCCAATGTGGTGAAACGTCTGCATTTCAGCTTTTTGGAACTACGTGAACATACCGAACAGACCGAAGATGATTTGCGCCGTACCCTCGACACTTTAGAAGTCCAGAATATTACCTATCGTCAGGCACGCGACCAGGCGATCTCGGCTAACCAGGCCAAGTCGGTGTTTCTGGCCAATATTTCCCATGAACTGCGTACCCCGCTGAACAGTATTGATGGTTTTATTCATCTGTTATTGCGTCAGGGCAATCTCAGCAACGAGCAGAGCCTGTATTTGCAGACCATTCGTAAGTCTTCGGCGCATTTGCTGGCACTGATTAATGATGTCCTGGATTTTTCCAAGATTGATGCCGGCAAACTGGAATTAGAAACTGCACCTTTCGATCTGGAAGAAGCGATTTTTGATGTGATGGACATGCTCTCGCCATTGGCAGCACAAAAACATATTGATATGGCCTTCTATTATGCAGATGGTGTGCCAAAACACATTATTGGTGATGCGCTACGATTTAAACAGATTCTGACCAACCTGATTTCCAATGCGATCAAATTCACTCCGGATGGAGAAATCATTGTCCGGGCACGCATGGAACATGATGGAATGGATCAGTGTGTGCTGCATTTTAGTGTACAGGATAGCGGCATTGGCCTGAGTGGTACCGACCGTAAAAAGCTGTTTGAGTCCTTCTCGCAGGGTGATACCTCGGTGACCCGTCAGTTTGGCGGTACCGGTCTTGGTCTGGCAATTTCCAAACAGCTGGTCAGCCTGATGCATGGCCAGATTGGTTTTGAAGACAATCAGGAACGTGCTCCAACCGAAAAAGGCTCTACTTTCTGGTTTACTGCCCAGTTCCTGGTCGATGAAGATACCGTGATTGAGCATCCAGATTTTAGCGAATTGACCGTGGTGTCTTATCTTGCACATCCGGCAACTGCGAATGTGCTGCGGCATTATCTGGAAAATTATCAGGTTAAACATATTGAATGTGCATCAATTCTGGATCTGTTTAGCCGTCTGAATCATTTACAGAATAGCGAAAATACCTGGCTGATCGTCGATCATAGTGGTGACAGTGAAGTCTTGTTACGCGAAATCCGTTCACGTTATCAGGGTCATCTGGCTGTCTATGGTTATCAGATGCAACTGGATCCAAGCATGCTCAATGACCATCGTGCCCGTGCCCTGCATCAGCCACTCAGCCGCAGCGCGCTGATTCAGTTACTCGGCAATCAGCCGGTCTTCGACCAGGAACAGCATGAAGAATTTAATGGTCAAGGCCTGCATATTCTGGCCGTGGATGATCACTTACCCAACCTGATTGTTCTGGAAGCCCTTCTGGGCGAACTGAATGTCACCACGACCAAAGCCCTCAGCGGACAGGAAGCGATCGATATTATTCAGCGCCGTTATGAACAGGAACAGCCGGCGTTTGATCTGGTCTTTATGGATATCCAGATGCCAGTCATGTCCGGGATCGATACCACCCGTGCTATTCGCTCGCTGGAATCGACCTTTGAAAATCATAGCCGCCTGCCGATTATTGCCCTGACGGCGCATGCACTTTCTGATGAAAAGCATAAACTGCTGCAAAACGGTATGGATGATTATGTCACCAAGCCGATCCAGATCGAGCAGATTATCCAAATTTTGACGCACTGGACCACCGAGCATTTTAAACGGATTCCGGTACTGGAACGTGCCAATGTGATTGATGCCCTAGATCCAAATATTCTGGACTGGCAGCAAAGCCTGCAACTGGCAGCCAATAAGGAAGATCTGGCAGTAGACCTGTTACGCATGCTGGTGGACAGCTTTGCAGATGAACTCGATGAAATGCAGCAACTGATTGAACTGGAAGATTTTCCACAACTGGAACATGTACTGCATCGTCTCTATGGCGCGACCCGCTATGTCGGTGCACCGACTCTGCAGAAAGTCACCGGTGGCTTTGAGCAGTTCGTTTCTACCTTGCGTAAAGAGCGCCGTAAGGCCGATGAAAGCTTTGTTCAAGAGGTACTGAAATATTTTGATGAACTCAAAGCCGTGGTTGAACAGGTTGAACAGGCTGCCCAGCAAATTTTGAAGCAACATTTAAATTAAACCTCTGAAGCTGCTCAGTTCTTAACTTACTCAAGTGTGACTGAGCTGTCATGCAAGCCTAAAGGCTGCATGCTATGCTCAAGCCAGGAAAAATAAGGAAGAATGACATGTCACTCGTGCGCTTGGAAAAAAATAACGGCATTGCCACTGTCACACTGAATCGTCCGGATAAACGCAATGCCATGAGCTTTGCCCTGCTGCGCGAACTGGTCGCGACTGCACAAAAAATCAAAAAAGATAAAAGCATCCGATGTGTGATTTTAACGGGTGAAGCTCAAGTCTTTAGTGCCGGTATTGATCTGGCCGATTTAAATAATCCTAAAAATCGTGCTTATGCTGCCTGGGAGCTGATTCGTCCGGGTCAAAGCCTGTTTCAAAAAGCATTTCTGGTCTGGCAAGAATTGCCCGTTCCGGTGATTGCCGCGATGGAAGGCTTCTGTTTTGGTGCCGGGATGCAGCTTGCCCTGGCCGCAGACATACGCATTGCCCATCCTGAGACTAAAATGTCAATTATGGAAACCCGTTGGGGACTGGTGCCAGACATGGGACTCAGCCGCTCACTGAAAGGCCTGATTGGTATTGATCTGGCAAAAGAGCTGACTTTGACTGCCCGGATTTTTGAGGGCGAATATGCCAAAGAAATCGGTCTGATCACCCATGTCGATGAACAGCCACTGGCAAGAGCACAAGCCTTGGCTGAAGAAATGCTGCAACGTTCCCCAGATGCGCTGATGGCCTCTAAATTTGTACTGGATGCCATGCAGCATCGTCCGAACAAATCCCTGCGTATGGAAAAAATCTGGCAATTGAAATTGCTGCTGGGTAAAAATAGCCAGCTGGCCCGTAAAAAAGACAAGAACCCAGAGGTTCAGTTTGTACCGCGCCAATATAAATAAGTCGAGTCTGAGTCAAAGCAAGGAATAAGAGAAAGTATGCAGTTGAATCGCGATACTAAAATTGCCTTTTTAGGTATGGGGCTGATGGGCACTCGTATGGCCACACGTCTGCTTCAGGCAGGTTTTCAGGTGGCGGTTTGGAACCGTACGCCAGCGGCCTGTGATCCCTTGCTGGATCTAGGAGCAACTGCACTGTCTTTAGACCAGATTGCGAATTATCCAGTGATTCTGACTTGTCTGGCAGATGATCATGCGGTGCAATCTGTTTTTGCTCAGATCGAACCGTATTTGGTTGCGGAGCAAGTGATTGTGGATTTTTCCAGTCTTTCGGTACAGCAAACTCAAACACTTGCCGCGCAAGCACAGGCCAAGAAAGTAATCTGGATTGACTCTCCGGTTTCAGGCGGTACCGCCGGAGCTGAACAAGGCAGTCTGGTGATTTTTGCCGGTGGTGATGCCGCGACGATTGAAAACCTTGATCCGATCTATGCAGTACTTTCACAGCGCGTGACCCGCATGGGTGATACGGGCACCGGTCAGGCGACCAAAATCTGTAATCAGCTGATTGTGGCTGCCAATAGCACCCTGATTGCAGAAGCGGTTGCCTTGGCTGGACTTGCGGGGGTGGATACCCGTTTACTGGCGCCTGCGCTGGCGGGTGGTTTTGCCGACTCCAAACCTTTTCAGATTCTGGCACCGCGTATGGCCACGCAAACTTTTGAACCGGTGCAATGGAAAGTACAGACCTTATCCAAGGATCTGAATAATGCCGTGCAACTGGCACAAAGCTTTGACCTGGATGTTCCGGTGGCGACTCAAGCTTTAACGCAGTTACATGCTCATCAAGCCCAAGGCTTTGCCGAAGCAGATCTGGCTACTGTAATCCAGCAACTAAAACATTCATAACGCTTGATTGATGCGGCCTTGAATATTGAAGAGAAAGACATGATTAAACTTGCCGTCAACCTGTCGATGATTTTTACCGAAGTGCCGCTGATCGAACGTTTCGCGCTGGCTCGTGCACAGGGCTTTAATCATGTGGAAATCCAGTTTCCTTATGAACTTACGATTGGCCAGATTCAAAACCAGCTCAGCACCCATCAGCTAAACTTGTGCCTGATTAATGTACCGGCAGGTGATTTAATGCAGGGCGGTCATGGTCTGGCTGGCATTCCAGGACAGGAAATCGAGTTTCGTCATGCGGTTGAGCAGGCCATCCAGTATGCCACGACGTTGAATGTACCCCGGGTCAATATCCTGGCAGGAAAACAGCCCTTGGACTGTGATCTGTTGCCCTGCCTGAATACGCTGGCGAGTAACCTGAAAATGGCCTGTTCAATGCTGCTTGAGCATCAAATTGAACCGGTCTTTGAAATGATCAATGGCATCGATATGCCACGTTTTTTGATTCAAAATGTTGCTCAAGCACAGGAAATGCTGGAAGCGGTACATCATCCGGCCTTAAAAATGCAGTACGACTGTTACCACATGGCAATGATCGGCGAAGATGTCTTAGAAACTTTGCAAGAAAATATTGCCTCGATTGGTCATATCCAATTTGCGGATTGTCCGGGACGACATCAGCCCAATACGGGCTCAATTCGATATCATGATATATTTCAGTGGTTAAAACATAGTCAATATCAAGGTTATGTCGCTGCCGAGTATAAACCCAGCGGACATTCCAACGATTCCTTTGACTGGAAAGCTGAGTTCTTTCCGGAGCATGACTGAGTGGACTGCGGCTTCATTTGAAATTCAGGACTAAAACCGCTATATTAGACCATGCATAATTGTTAGGAAATTACACTCCCCATGAATTTAGAACCATCGCCCAGCGCTTCTAATTCTCACGATCTTACTATGAATTCAAATTCTCAAGCTGTACAGGACTGCTTAAAAGTCGTACATGCTGCACTTGAAGATGTAAAAGCAAAAGAAATTGTTGAGCTTGATGTCAGCGGTATCAGTAATGTGGCTGATGCTATGGTCATTGCAAGCGGTTCATCGACACGTCACATCAAATCATTGGCCAATAACGTTGCTGAAGAAGCACGTAAAGCTGGCTTCCGCCCTCTTGGTATTGAAGGCGAACGTGATGCTGAATGGATCCTCATCGACCTTGGTTATGTTGTGGTTCATTGTATGCTTCCAACAGCGCGTAAATTCTATGACCTAGAAAGCTTATGGCGCAATCCTACAGATACTGACTCTGTAGCGTAAAAACCAAATATTCAAAAAAGCGACCTGTGTAGGTCGCTTTTTTATTGCCTGTTCATCTAACTTTATAAGCATTAATACAACTCAATCTGTTCGCTATTTTTTAATTTTCATCTTGTCTTATGCACCGATTTGATTGGTTTTTTAGGATCAATTCATCATAAACATAGACGTTCGATGACCACTCAATCATCTTTTTTCCAAGATATAAAATAAAAAATCCCCCTTTATTAAAGGGGGACTTAGGGGGATTCTAATGATTTAGATGATTAGTGACCTGTACCATTAATGGCTTTGGTCATATCTTCCACCACTTTCTTGGCATCACCGAAGATCATCATGGTCTTGTCATTATAGAACAAGTCATTGTCCAGGCCCGCATAACCGGTTGCCATAGAACGCTTGATCACCATAATCGTACGTGCTTTATGCGCTTCCAGAATTGGCATACCATAAATTGGCGATGTTGGATCATCTTTCGCTGCAGGGTTCACTACATCGTTGGCCCCAATCACCAAAACTACATCTGTTGCCGGGAAGTCCGAGTTGATCTCATCCATTTCCAGGATGTCTTCATACGGTACATCCGCTTCAGCAAGCAATACGTTCATATGACCCGGCATACGACCTGCCACCGGGTGAATCGCGAAACGAACCGTTACGCCCTGCTCTTTCAGCAAGTTAGCCAATTCTTTTACCGCATTCTGTGCACGGCCTTGCGCCATACCATAACCCGGTACAATCACCACGCTGTCTGCATTTGACATCAGGAAGCCTGCGTCATCTGCCGAGCCAGAACGGTGATTACGTTGAACCTGTTCACCAGCCCCTGCTGTTGGCGCAGCTGCACCGCCCATCGCACCGCCAAACAAAACGTTGATGATTGAACGGTTCATCGCTTTACACATGATGTAAGACAGAATGGCACCTGAAGAACCCACCAGTGAGCCTGCAACGATCAACATGTTGTTTTCCAGGGTAAAACCAATACCAGCTGCTGCCCAACCCGAGAATGAGTTAAGTAGAGATACCACCACTGGCATATCACCACCACCGACTGGTGCAATCCACACCCAGCCGAATGCCAGTGCAAGACCTGTCATTGCCCAGAACGAGGTCATATTGCCAGTCAGGAAGAAGTGAACACCAAAACCTAACATTGCAATAAAGATGATCGCCTGAACCGGTTTCACCCACGCACCTGAAATGGTTTTTGCCCATTTCTTTGCAGCCAGTTTGCCGTAAGCAAAGACTGATGCAGTGAAGGTAATCGCACCTACGAAACAGCCCACAAACAGTTCAAATAAATGAACACGGCTCATTTCATGGAAATTCACACCATTGGCAGCCAATAGGTCTGGACCAAGTTCAATCAGTTTGTTGTTATGAATAATCGCCGCTACTGCAATCAGGACTGCAGCCAGACCGACCAGTGAGTGCATAAGTGCTACAGTTTCTGGCATCTGGGTCATTGGAACTGTACGTGCACGGGCAATACCCACGATTGCACCCAGCACCATTGCGCCAATGATCATCCAGACGACTGGATTCTCAGCCACAAAGAAAGTAGTCACGACCGCAATGGCCATCGCGATCATCCCGTAACGGTTACCGGCAATCGCAGTTTTAGGACCTGATAAACCACGTAGCGTCAGGATAAAAAGAACGGCACCAATCAGGTAGAACCAATCCGCATATTCTCGAATCATTTCCATGGATTAACCCTCTTTTTTCTTTTGCTTAGGTTTAAACATTTCCAGCATACGTGCAGTCACTGCAAAGCCACCAAAAATATTGATACTGGCCAGGAACACCGCAATTGCACCAAGCACGCTCACCACATTAATGGTCTGGAAATCTACGCTACCTTCAACGCCGATCACCGGCAGGCCAACGGTCTGAATCATCGCACCGACAATAATAATCGATGACAAGGCATTGGTGACCGCCATCAACGGCGTATGCAATGCTGGCGTTACACCCCACACCACGTAGTAACCTACGAAAATGGCAAGGACAAAAATCGTAATTGTTTCAACCATGAGTCTTCTCCTTAACCACGTTTCAGCAGCACTTGGCCGCCATGAGTGACAAGTAGGGCTTTTTGAATTTCTTCTTCTTGATTCAGGACAAAATTCTTATCTGCATCAAATAGTGTTTCAACGAAGTTAAATACGTTACGAGCGTATAAAGCAGAGGCTTCAGTTGATACAGTCGATGGAATATTTGGAATGCCGAGAATTTTGACACCGTTGTCGGTATGGACTGTTTCACCACATTTCGAACCTTCGACGTTGCCGCCAGACTCTACTGCCATGTCCAGAATCACTGAACCTGGTTTCATTTTCGCAACTGTTCCAGCACGGATTAAACGCGGTGCATCACGGCCCGGTAAAAGCGCTGTGGTAATCACGATGTCAGCATTTGATACCGCTTTATCAACAATTGCAGCCTGATCGCGGATGTATTCTTCACCCGGCATCCAGCCATAACCATTTTTGGCAGCATCTGCAGCTTTTTGCTGCTCTTCAGCAGACATCGGTACGTCTAACCATTTACCGCCCAGAGATTCAACCTGATCTTTGGCAGTTGGACGCAAGTCCGTGGCTTCAACGATGGCACCTAAACGTTTTGCTGTTGCAATCGCTTGCAGACCTGCTACGCCGACACCCATGATCACCACACGAGCCGGTTTAACCGTACCCGCAGCAGTCATCAGCATCGGGAACATGCGCTGGTATTCAGCCGCAGCCAAAAGCACCGACTTGTAACCTGCAAGGTTGGCTTGAGAAGACAAGACATCCATGTTCTGCGCACGAGACAAGGTTCGTGGCAAAAGTTCCAATGCAAATGCAGACACGTTTTGTGCCGCGAATTGGTCAAGCTCAGTATTACGGTAAGGATCAAACATTGCCACGATAGTGGTGTTCGGGTTGAGTTTTTGAATTTCATCACCTTTCGGTGCACGAACTTTTAAAATCAACTGACTGCCGGTATAGGCATCATCCGTAATTTTGGCACCAACTTGTTCATAGGCACTATCGATATAGGCAGCTTTAACCCCTGCACCACGTTCGATAATCACGCTATGTCCTGCGCTGATCAATTTCTTTACTGTCTCTGGCGTCGCAGCGACGCGATTTTCACCGACAACAGTTTCGGCTGGAATTCCGATCTGCATGAGCGTTCCTCAAGCTAATTTTTCTTAAGTAAACATCGTGTAAACGATGCTTCCCCTCAGGATGTGTTCTTGTTGAATTTTTGGATTCTAATCAAACTGTTTGAAATTACCACCTACTATTTATTTAATAAATACCTATATTTTGAACTGATGATTCATAAAAATGATGCTGTGATAGCACATTTATTTAATTCAATGGCTATTCATATTAGATGCTTTCATAAACGATATTCATTCCGCTGAACGAAATATCTAGATTTTGCTGGCGTAAATAAGCGCAGATTTCTGATTTATTTTGTTACATTGATGATTCTGACAATGATTGCTGTATTTCTTGATTCAGAAGTAGATTTTCAATTTCTCTAGTCCCTATAGATAGCGGCACTTTAGCTGTGCTGTTTTTTTAGCTTTGACTTTTTTGACAGATTGGGCACTCAAGCAAGATCACTGGTTTTAGATGTTAAAATCTTATTTTATGAAATGATAGAATTTGTTTTGAGCAGATCTTCATCAGACAAAATTGATAGATCTGACAAAAAATAATCGCCAAAATTTTATAAGACTCAGGTCTCAAACAGTCAGATAAAGGGTAGAAAAAAAGCTGGAGGACTATTTATTATATTAATGTACTGAACTTGATTCAAAATGGAGAATCCTATTTTCGCACCAAATTTGCGCAACAAAATAGAGTAAATATTCCGCTTTTTTAGCCTGAATGCTCCTTTTTTATTGTTTCTACCTCGAGCTGCGCTTTAATGAAGCAACCCCATCATCAAAAGATGAAAAGTTCTGCAAACATTCACTCATATTTTCTATTTAAAATTGCACTTCTTTCTTTAAGCTGCCTGAGTTCTGACAATTTTCAATGCTGGCAATATTTCTCTACTTTTAAAGCGGGAACTTCTGGCCTATAGTGCCCTCAATTTGAACATTATTCTCATTCCTCATTTAAGTTCTTCTGGTCTGAATACAAGGTTAGCCCTATGTACACGCCTCTCGATATTAGTCAAAATAAGCCCTTATTATGGCTGATGGCGATTGCATGCGGTTTATGTGCTGGTGCGAACTATTATTGCCAACCATTGATTTCATCGATTCAGCAGTATTATCAGGTACCTGAATCACAAGTGGCGCTTACCGTCACTTTTGCTCAAATCTCTTATGCCTTGGGCCTGCTGTTTATTGTGCCTTTGGGGGACATGCTGAATAAAACCAAACTGATCCCTTTCCTCATGTTGGGTGCAGCAGCAGGTTTATTTATTTGTGCCAGTGCGGTAAATCTGCCAATGCTCTGGGTCGGCACTATCATTGCCGGACTGTTTTCCGTAGCTGCACAGATTCTGATTCCCTTGGCCACCATGGCGGTCAAACCGGAAAAAACCGGAGAAGTGGTGGGCTTCCTGATGAGCGGATTACTGGTTGGCATTCTGCTCTCGACCAGTATTGCTGGATTACTTTCCGACCTGTTTCACTGGAAAATGATTTATATCGTCAGTGGCATAAGCATGCTGGCCTTAAGTTTTTATTTGAGAGGAAAACTACCGAGCCTGCCACGTCTGAGAATCAGCTATGCAACAATTTTTAAATCTATGGGGATATTACTCAAGCAGGAACCACGACTGGTTTTGCGTTCACTTACAGGTGCGTGTGCTTTTGCTGCCATGAGTATGTTGTTCTCCACCATCGCTCTGCTGTTGACACAGGAACCTTTTCAGCTTTCTGATGTCATGGTCGGACTGGTCACGCTGGTCGGTGTATTTGGCGCACTTTCTACGCAGTTCATTGGTAAATGGGCCGATCGTGGCCATATCAAAATACTGAGCTGGATCGGCTGTTCTATCCTGATGGGGAGCTGGCTGTTTTTATACTTTGGTGCGGTATCCTTGCTCAGTTATATTCTCGGTTATGGACTGATAAATCTCGGGCTCGCAATTACGCACAGCTGTAACCAGAACGTGATTTTCCGCCTGCGCCCGGATGCCAAATCACGGGTCAATTCACTGTATATGACCTTGTATTTTATTGGTGGTGCATGTGGTTCAGCCTTAGGGGTTTATGCCTGGCATCACGGTGGCTGGAGCATGACCTGTCTGGCAGGACTCGGGCTAGCTCTGTGCGCTACCTTATTTGCCCTGCTGGATCAATGGTATCAGGCCCGGACAACTGCATAAGTATTTTGACTATATTTAGCTGACTTGCGCCGCCGGATAATAAGGCTTATTCAGATCAAGAGTTTGTGAATTTTCCAATAAAATACAGATAAAAATCGGCAATAAGGCTGCCAGAATCCGGCAGCTTTCCTCTAATGATTTATAATTCAGCGAGCTGTGATACGTGGCGCCACCCTGCATTATCTGATGGTGCAAGGTAGATAAACGCTGAAATATTCCAGCTAAAATTTCAACAGAATTTCGTTCTTTTAAAGCATTCTCTATATTCTGTTTCTGTGTTTCCAAGTCAACCTGACAGCTTTCCAGGCTAATTTTCTGATGACGATAATCCCAAAAGCTTTGTTCCACATAGGGATTGGCCAAGAGTGAGCAGATCGGCTGGCTGTATTTTTCCCAAAGAATATGATTAATTTTCTGATCCAGATCCTTTTGGCAGAGTGTTTCCAGAAACTGCTGCAGCTTGCTTTGATCTTGAACTAGATCACTCTCATCTGCATAAATCGCCTGAAAGCTGATCCACAGGCTGATAAACTTAAAATCCAGATCCTGATCCAGATCTAGCGATTTTTTAAACCAGCCTAAGCCCCGATGAATTCTTAAATTAAAATGTGCCGAATTTTGTGCTTTATGGCTTTTATAAATTTCCTCCAATAACAACATGATTATTCTCCTTATTTCTAGCGTTTTTATCTTCATCTTTCTCCTATCAAAATATACCATTCCAACCTGACTGGGAATTCCAATTTTATTTCTTGTTTCATTCCCTGGATTTACCGGGCTAGCTCAAGTTCGCCGGGTGGTTTTTCTGATTTTATGCTAGTATTACGCCCTCTTTTTGCGACGTCAGCCGATCCAGTTTAAGCCAAAAACCAATAGCTGAGTGATCGCATGAATTGCTTCTTCTTTCTTCCATTTCGTTAAGGCGTGATTTTGAATGACTGATCTGACCACCATTGAAAATAAACTTCAACCACGAATCAGTGTTGCGCCAATGATGGATTGGACCACCAAAGATTATCGTTTCTTTGCACGTCTGTTTAACCCGAATGTGATTATGTACACTGAAATGGTCACCACAGGTGCGATCATTTATGGTGATGCCAAACGTCATTTGGACTTTAATGCGGAAGAGCAGCCAATCGTTTTGCAACTCGGCGGCTCGAATCCAAAAGATCTGGCAATCTGTACCAAGATGGCGCAGGACTGGGGCTATAACGAAGTCAATTTAAATGTAGGTTGCCCAAGTGACCGGGTACAAAATAATAAAATTGGTGCCTGTCTGATGGCGGAGCCTGATCTAGTCGCAGAATGTATTGCTGAAATGCGTCATGCGGTGGATATTCCAGTGACCGTAAAACACCGGATCGGAATTGATGATATGCAATCTTATGAAGAGATGCTGCATTTTGTCGATACCGTAGCCAAAACCGGCTGCAATAATTTTATCGTGCATGCGCGGATTGCCTTATTAAAAGGTCTATCACCTAAAGAAAACCGCGACGTGCCACCCCTACGTTATGAAGATGTCTACCGTTTAAAACAGGAGCGTCCTGATCTGCTCATCGAGATCAACGGCGGGATTAAAACCTATGCCGAAACCTTGAAACATCTCAAACATGTGGATGGGGTGATGATTGGCCGCGAAGCCTATCATAATCCTTACTTACTGGCTGAACTGGGCCAGTTATGGAATCTGAATGCACCAGACCGTTTTGACATTATGCAACAGATGCTGCCTTATATTGCCCAGCGCATGGCCGAAGGTGCGCCATTATCGATTATTACCCGTCATATTTTAGGACTGTTCCAGAACTTGCCAGGTGCACGTAAATGGCGTCAGGCTTTAAGTGGTGGTAATGCTAAAACCTTGAAAGATGTAGAAACTGCACTCTTTAATATTCAGGAAGCCATGCAGCGTACCGAAGATTATGTACGTGAGCATCAACAAGTGGAATCATAAACAAAAAAAAAGCACCGATGATCGGTGCTTTTTTATAGCGATTGCGCATGAGTTATTGCGTATACGCAGTGATATTACCGACCGGAATCGGCTCTTCCTGATAAGAAACATCTTGTAATGCGGGTTCAGCCACGGGTGTGATCAGAGAGCCAGAGACATTCTGGTTTGGTTCATCTACAGGTTCCAGATCATCCAAGGCTGAGGCCAGTTGCTGTAATTCTCGATCCAGTTGCTGACGATATTTTTCAATTTCAATTTCATCAATAAAAGCAAAGGCATCATCTTCAATCGACCAACTATATCCCCCATCCACCTTAAAGACTTTTACATGAATGGGATATTCTTCACCCTGATAATTCAGATGAGAAATGGCCTGAAACTCATTCCCCTGACGCTGGACAATTTTGACCTTTTTCACGGTAAAACGATAGTGTTGATAATCTCGATTGGAATTAAATTCACGTTGCATCTGCGTTTGAATATTTCTGGCCAGTTCATCCATCGAGACAAAATAACTGCATCCAGCCAGACAGGCGACCATCCATAACATCATGATTTTTTTCATAGCGCCCCCTCTTTTTTCTTTCCACTTCCTGCTTATAGCTGATATATGCAGTATTTTTATCTTTGCTTATTCTGTGATCCATTTTATACTTTTTTGCAAAAACAATAAACAAACAGCGCTTCGATTAAGATTAAATATTTATGGTTTCTATAGTTTTTTTGAATTAATGATAAAAAATTAGCCATAAAAAACCCTGATGAATTCAGGGTTTTTCGATACAGATCGTTTTAAAAATCATCATCACTGGATGGATCACGATGCAGGGCATCATGAATAGCTTCGATCAACTGCTGGGCAATCTCCTGCTTGGAGGCTTTTTCCAGATCACGTTTGTCTAGCTGATAATGCTCGGCAAAGAATACTGTCATGGCATTTTCATCCGAAGCAAATCCGATATCTGCACGTGATACATCATTGCAGGCAATCATATCCAGCTTTTTCGCGACCAGCTTTCCGGCAGCATATTCTTCAATATTGCGGGTTTCTGCAGCAAAGCCAACCATAAATGGACGTTTTTCCTGCTGGGCAATGGTGGCGACAATATCCGGATTTTTCACCAAGGCGACATTCAGTTCATCACCGGCTTTCTTGATTTTATGCTCGGCTACTTCTGCCACACGATAATCGGCTACTGCAGCCGTCGCAATAAAGATATCGCAACCATTTTCCAGCATTTGCATGCTTTCATTCAGCATTTGCACGGCAGAAGAAACATTCTTACGTTTCACGCCATTTGGAGTGTCCAGACTGACCGGCCCTGCAATCAGGGTCACATTGGCTCCGGCTGCATAACAGGCTGCAGCCAGTGCAAAGCCCATTTTCCCGGTACTGTGATTGGAAATATAACGCACCGGATCAATCGCTTCGCGGGTCGGGCCTGCGGTAATCGTGACTTGTTTACCCGCAAGCAGGCCAAATTTTTCCGCAATCGCACGTTGAGCTTTGTGAAAATATTCAGTCACCTGTCGGGCTAAATCTTCCGGCTCAGGCATCCGGCCCAAACCTACATCACCACAAGCCTGTGATCCCGCGTCCGGCATGATCACATGCACACCATCTTCGATCAGTGTCGCAAGATTGCGCTGCGTTGCTTTCGCCGCCCACATTTGCTGGTTCATGGCAGGCGCCACCCAGACGGGTGCTTTCGTCGCCAGATATAAAGTACTTAAGAGATCATCAGCCAGACCTGCGGCAAATTTTGCCAAGGTATCACAGCTGGCCGGCGCTACCAGCAACAGATCTGCCCAACGTGCCAGCTCGATATGGCCCATGCCGGCTTCTGCTTCAGTATCCAGCAATTCGGTATGTACGGGATTGCCCGATAAGGCTTGAAAGGTTAAAGGTGTAATAAAAGCCTGTGCACCGTGAGTCATGACGACCCGCACATCAAATCCGGCATCTTTTAGACGGCGGACCAGAATTGCACTTTTATAGGCAGCAATACCGCCAGTGACGGCCAAAATGATATTTTTATGAGGAATTACACTTAGATCAAAGCTCACGAACAGATTACCTTGCTGTTGCAGTGGGGCTCACAATAGCATTAAATAATCGCATCCCCAAGAGATCAGCTTGCGGGAAAACTGATAATTCATAATAAATAAGTCTAATAACTATGCAATTTTCTATTAAAAACTGGCCGGAACAAGAACGGCCGCGAGAACGCTTAATTCAATATGGCGCAGAAAGTCTGTCCGATGCCGAGCTACTGGCTATTTTTCTACGCTCCGGTTCCCAGCAACATTCGGCAGTTGATCTGGCGCGTTTGCTGATTCAGCATTTTGGTCATTTGACTGCGTTGCTCGATGCACCTTTACAGGAAGTCAGCCAGTTTCATGGCATGGGCATCAGTAAATATACTCAACTGATGGCCGTCAAGGAACTCGGACGGCGTTACATAGCCGAGCACCTGAAACAGGATGCACTGGAACTTACCAATTCCAAGCGGCTGAGAGATTACTTACGTTTTGAACTGCTCGGTGAAACTCAAGAAGTGTTTGCCGTGCTGTGTCTGGATGCCAGTTTAAGAAAAATTGCCTTTAAAAAACTGTTTTATGGCTCCATCAATGCATGTGATATTTCCATTAATCAATTGCTACGTTATGCGATTAGCCAACAGGCGACCTCAATTGTCATTGCACATAATCATCCGCTGGGCCGGCCCTCTCCCTCCAAGGCTGACCTAGTGTTAACCCGTCAGATTCAACAGGCCTGCCAGCTAGTGGATATCCATCTGATTGACCATTGCATCATCGCCTTGGAAGGCAGCTTTTCCTTTGCTGAGCAGCAACTCATCAAACCGGAAATGCAGTATTGAATAGCACTTGACAAAGCAGGCACAACTCCACAAGATCATGAAAAAAATTGTGATGATTCCAATAAATGATCGTACGTGACCAGCCGACTGTTTTTAAACTGCTGTTTTCCTGGCGGGGGACGATTTTACCTAAAGTTTTGCCACCTTTAGGCGTAGTGATGCTGATGTCAGCCATCATCGGTGGCTTATCACATATTGGTTATTTTCATTTTCCAGAATTACCCCTGGTCGGCTTTACCCTGATTGGAGTGGTACTGTCGATCTTTCTCGGATTTAAGAACTCGGCCTGTTATGACCGCTGGTGGGAAGCGCGCAAACTTTGGGGCATTTTGATTGCCAATTCACGTCATTTTGACCGTGATTGCCGGATGCTGTCTCAAGGTCGCCGTGAACGTGTAATTCAGCATGTGATTGTCTTTGCCAATGTCCTCCGTGACCGGCTACGCCATCAGACAGCCAATCCGACGGAACTTGTGGAAACCAGCGGCATGAGCCAGCAGGCTGTGACCCAGCTCTATCAGCAGGCCAATGCGCCGCAATATACCTTAAGCCTGATTCAATGGGAGTTAATGCAGGCGCTCAAAGAAGGTGAAATCTCCGACATCATCTATATGCAGATGAATAATCATGTAGCAGAACTAAGTATTGTCCAGACTGGTTGTGACCGGATTGCAACAACGCCTTTGCCTTTTGCCTATTCGGTCTTGCTCAACCGCACCGTCTATTTTTTCTGTTTTATTTTGCCTTTTAGTCTGGGTTCAACGCTTGGTCTGTTTACGCCTTTGCTGGTCGGAATTTTGGCCTATACCTTTTTGGGACTGGATGCTTTAAGTTCGGAAATTGAAGAGCCTTTTGGTACTCAAAGCAACGACTTGCCTCTGGACTCGATGGTGCGTACCATTGAAATTGAACTATTAGGAACGTTGGGTAAACCAACGCCACCACCGATTCAGGCCAAAGATCATAATTTGCTATAATTTATAATTCTTTCCTCGCCCTTTGCTATTAGTAGCGAAGGGAAAATCTTCTCTCAAATGAAAAAGATCGAGGTAAAGGAATGACTAAACAAAACTCTCCCAAATTCCGACCTGCCCCGGTTTAAGACTCGGGACATTACCGAGTTTAATCCAGGGCATATGATCGCCATGAAAATCACTGCCAATCGAAACTTTAAGATCATGTTCAGCAATCATTCGATCCACCATCTGCCGGGTGGAACTTGGCTCAATTGCCGGGGGTAGTTCCACCGCATCTCCACCGAACTTGGCAAAGATTTCAATCAGGTAGCGGATATTGGTCGCAGATAAATCATATTTGGTCGGATGTGCCAGCACGGCGAAGCCGCCACTTTCATGAATCACCTGAATCGTGTCTTCAAGACTCAAGCCATCAAATTTGACATAAGCTTTCTTGCCTTCCTTGATGTATTTATCAAAGGCCTGTTGCGGACGGGTCACAATCCCCTTTTCTACCAGCGTTTTGGCAATATGTGTCCGTGTCACCCGATCAGGGATATGGTCGACTTTGGTCAGTACATCAGCATAAATATCCTCCCCAATTAAAGGCACCAGCAGATCACAAATCTGTTTAGAGCGTTCAGCCCGGATTTTCTTTTGCTGATTGAGGGCTTTTTGTAAAGGCTCAGGATTTTGCATATTTAGCGCGACGATATGCACGCCATAGTTTTTTTTGGTGGCAGGACGTGACCACTGGCTGGATATTTCTACCCCAGAAATGATCTTAATCTCATGATTTTTAGCGGCTTCCTCAGCCAATGCCAAACCGTCCATGGTGTCATGATCCGTCAGGGCCAAAGTATGGACAAGTTTTTCCACAGCCGCTTCGACCAATTGCTGAGGACTGAAAGTTCCATCAGAAATATTACTATGTGTATGTAAATCTACGCCGTGCATCTCTATACTATGACATTTATTTGATCAGATTTAGATACTCTAACATGAAAGCACTTTTAGACTTTGTGCCACTCATTATTTTCTTTTATTTATATAAAACTGTAGATCCAAAAGACACTGACCATCAATTGCTGCAATTGATCGGTTCTGCGGGGGGTGTCGACAATAATAATATTCTTGTTGCAACCACAGGTCTGATTATTTCCATGTTGGTCGTCTATGGTGCGTTATTTGTCATACAAAAATTCCGTCTGGACAAGCAGCAATGGATTGTCTTGTTTATGACGGTGATTTTTGGTGGCATCACTCTGATCCTCAGCGATGATTTCTATATTCGTCTGAAAGCCGTGTTATTGAATCTGGTCTTTGCAGGTGTATTCTTCCTGTCCCCTTGGTTTAGCAAGGATAAAAAGCCTCTGATCCAGCGGTTATTTGGTCCAGTATTCAATCTAAGTGAAAAAGGCTGGTTCAAGCTGAACTATGCTTGGGTTGCCATGTTCGTACTGATGTCATTTCTGCATACCTTTTTCGCCTATTTGTGGATGGATGGAAAATATTGGGGCGAATTTACCGCATTCGGTGACATGATCGTGATGTTTTCCTTTATCATTATTCAGTTTATTGTATTGCGCAAATACTTTAAGACCGCTGAATAAGTCCAACTACAAACGATTGAGAGTCATCATGCCATTATTCGTCGTTAGCTGTACCGATCGGGAAGGTACAGTTGAAAAACGCCTCGCGATTCGTCCACAACATCTTGCACGTCTGGAACAGTTAAATGCTGAAGGCCGCCTGATTGTTGCAGGTGCCATGCCTAAAGATCCGGCCAATCCACAGGCCGGTTTTTATGGCAGTACCATTATTGTCGATTTTGACAGTCGTGAAGCGCTGGACACATGGCTACAGGATGAACCTTTCTTAAAAGAAGGTGTGTACGAACACATCGATGTCAAACCATTCAATAAAGCATTCCCTCAAGGATAAGGTTCATGCGTGTTGTTACTGCCAGTATCATTGGCCTATGTTTTATGATTTCTCCAGTATGGGCAGTCGAAGTTGCGCCTGCTCCTGTGACTCAGGAAAATCAGACAGCACAACCTCAAGGGACAGCGGCGACTGCCCAAACCCAGTCTACGCCGAAACCTGCCATTATTCCTGCCGTAGCGACTTCTGCCCAGCCAGTGCCACCTGCCGAGAATAAACCTTTAACTGCAGAAGAAATCGCCAAGCTGAAAGCCCAGCAAGAGGCCAAGGTCAAAGCCTTGGTCAAAGATCAGGCCACCCGTTTGCAGCAACTGGAAAAAGCCAATCTGGAAGCACTATCGCAAAATCAGGAATTGCAGCTCAAGAATGACAACCTGGGCGTTCAGGTACAGGTGCTGCAAAGTGAACGCAGTGCGCAGATGTTCCTCTACGGTGCAGCAACATTGGCTGTCGGTGTATTGCTCGGCTTCCTAATTGCGAGCTATGTTTATACCAAACGTCGTCGTCAATGGTAAGCTATAGCCCTTCCCGATATCTTTAAGGTTGTACCCGTTTTGTCGCACGCAATTCAAACTGCCGATCTGGATTGGCAATTGGTGGATGGCATTGATGTGCCTGTGTCCAAGCAATTTGGTGATGTGTATTTTTCCAAAGACAACGGCTTGCTGGAAACCCGGCATGTCTTTTTAAATGGCAATGATCTCACGACGCGTCTGGCAGATTTAAAACCTTTTGAATATTTCTGTGTCGGTGAAACGGGTTTTGGTACTGGTTTAAATATTCTGGCGCTGTGGCAGCTCTGGCAACAGGTGCGTCCGGATAATCACAGTCATCTGCATGCGATTTCAGTTGAAAAATTTCCTCTTTCCAAAGTTGATCTGATTCGGGCCTTAAATGCCTGGCCAGAACTCAAGCCTTTAGCTGATCAACTCATCTCTCAATATCCGATGCCAATTGCCGGCTGTCATCGTCTCAGTTTTCCTAAAGAACGATTCAGTCTGGATCTATGGCTGGGTGATGCACATGATGTTTTCCCGGTGATTGAAAAAACTGCGCCGGTGAACGCTTGGTTTCTGGATGGTTTTGCGCCTTCCTGCAATCCGGACATGTGGGAAGAAAATGTTTTAAATAATATTGTACGTTTATCCGAGATTGGGACAACTTTCGCCTCTTTCAGTGTTGCTGGCGTTTTAAAACGTGGCTTAAAAAATCATGGGATTTCAATTTCCCGTCCACGTGGTTTTAAGCATAAGCGTGAAATGCTGAAAGCGATCTGGAATCCGGCTGAAGAGACTGAAAGTTCATTAATACAAGAAATCACTCAAAAAAAAACTGAGCGAGATACAGAGACCAATATCAGACCTAGCCAAATCGCTGTGATTGGCGCTGGAATCGCCGGTTTAAGTACAGCCTGGGCATTCGCTCAACGTGGTCATCAGGTTACGATTTACGACCAGTCAGCGCCACTCTCCGGAGGTTCTGGCAATCCACTGGCCTTACTCAATCCTAAACTTTGTCCGGTTGAGCAAAGTGCAGAGCATTTAATGACATTGGCCTGGCAACATGCCTTAAATCATTACCAAAAATTTAAAGCTTTCCGCCCGATTCAGGTCAATCAGCTTGCCTTAAAAAATCCTGAACAGCTTTTAGGATTGGCAGATGAATATCCTGAAGAAATTCTTGCTGTACAAGATACAGAGTCGCAAGAGCTTCAAACTGCATTTCCAAGTTTAAAATTACTAGAAGCTGGCGCGGTTTCTCCTCATCAATTGCGTGATGAAATTCTACAGAATGTAAATATCCGATATAAACAGGCCAAAATTAGCCATATTGAAGCGGCTACAAAACCTCAGCTATTTTCAGATGAACAGGATCTAGGTGAATTTGATCATGTCATTGTCTGTACTGCGCGAGAAACAGCACAATTCTTTGCAGATTATCCGGTTTTGAAACCGATTCGCGGACAGGTCAGTTGGCTAAACAATAAAACTCAGCCTTTAAGTCAAAATATTGCCTATAGCTACGGCGGTTATTGTATGCAACTGGATGCTGAACATCTGATCTTGGGTGCTTCTTTCTATCCAGGTCGGGATGATATCGAGGTGTTAGCAGAAGACCATGTGCATAACTACGAACTGATCCACAGTGTCTTCCCAGAATATGCACAATCATTACCAGCTACCGAGACTTGGCAAGGTCGTGCCTCGGTACGCGCGCAAAGTCAGGATTATTTTCCCCTACTGGGTAAAATGAAAGTGGATGAGGAAATTTACAGCTTTGCCGGTCTCGGTTCTAAAGGTTTTCTGTTTGCGCCGCTCTGCAGTGAAATTCTGGCAGCCCAGATTCTCGGTGAAGCCTGTCCGGTGCCATCCAGTTTAGTAAAAAAACTCAGTGTGACTCGTTTTCAAAAGAAAGTGAAAATGAAGAAACCGTATTTTAAGCTACAAATTTAATTACTATTTTGAATGAATCCCCCTAACCCCCCCTTTAAAAAAGGGGGGGGACTTTTCTCTACTTTTATGAATAAATAGAATAGATGTAGCTCCTCCCTTTAGAAAAGGGAGGTTGGGAGGCATTAAATCTCACCCATTAAAAAAGCGCCTTGCGGCGCTTTTTTTGACAGAATGCTTATACACCCTGTTCAAGCGGTAAGCCTGCATCACGGGCAGCACGAGTACCACCCATCAGAATGACATATTCACGTGAGCTGTCAAAACCCTCTAGTTTTTCCGCAGCACGTGGAGCTTTACTGCCCCCACCACACAAGATGTAAATGGGTTGATCCGCTGACACCTGAGTTAGGCTTTCTGCTGAAAGATCGTTAATGGGCTGATTCACCGCCCCTTTCACGTGTGCTTCAGCAAAAGCTCTTGAATCGCGTACATCCCAGATAATTGCATTTTCTGGGAACTCAAATGTTGTAATTTCTTGCTTACGGATCATTGCGCACTCCTTTGATGTAAAACAACACTTGGCAAATGAAGAAAACATCCCTAGCATCTCAGATATTCTTTCCCTTTGTAAAGGTCTAAACTATGCCTTCTTTCGATATTGTTTCTGAATTAGAAATTTTTGAAGTAAATCATGCAGTTCAAAACACCCAAAAAGAAATTGCGACCCGCTTTGATTTCCGTGGTCAGGACGTTTCTATTGAACTGAATGAAAAAAACAAGGAAATCAAAATCTCGACTGAAAGCGATTTCCAGTGTGAACAAGTCTATAGCATGCTGGAAAGTCATTTCTTTAAACGCAAAGTCGATATTCAGGCGCTTGATCCACAAAAAATGACGGCTTCTGGCAAAAATGTGATTCAGGTCATCAAGCTTAAAGATGGTCTTGACTCAGATACCGCAAAAAAAATTAATAAAGCCATTAAAGAAAGTGGGATTAAGGCGCAATCTTCTATTCAGGGCGACAAGATTCGTGTGACTGATAAAAAACGCGATACATTGCAGCAAGTAATGGCATTCTTGAAAGAACAGCAATTTGGTTTGCCTTTACAGTTCAATAACTTTAAAGATTAAGACAGCAACGTCTGTAGAAGGAATTATGGCAAAGAACAACCGATTAGCCAGATTAGTCAAAGCCACTGCACGATTACCGCAAGGCATTCGTACTGCTTTGTTAAGTAAAACTTTTGGCCGGGTGGTCCCGATGGTCGGCTCTGCCAAGATTCGTTATGAGGAAATGAGTGCGTCCAAAGTGGTAGTAAGTATGGCCAATCATAAAGCCATGCAGAACCATATCGGACAAATCCATGCATGTGCAATGGCCCTGCTGGCAGAAACAGCAACCGGGTTTGTAACCGCAATGAATGTACCGGATAGCGCAGTGGTTTTGATTAAGAGTCTAAAAGTAGACTTTAAACGTCCGACCAAAGGTGCCCTGACGGCAGTTGCTACCTTGACTGCTGAACAGCAACAGCTTATGCAAAGTTCAGACAAGGGTGAAACTCTAGTTCAAGTTGTGGTACGTGACGAATCGGGTGAAGCACCGATTCAATGTGAAATGCTCTGGGCCTGGATGGCCAAGAGCCAGCTCAAGAAATCATAATTTTTTCTTTTAAATAAAAAGTCCCAGATATTAAATCTGGGATTTTTTATTTAAGTCATCATTATGCTGTTTGCGCTTCTAAAAGCTTCTGTTTGGCTTCTTCTGGAATCAGACGTTTGTTGCCTTTGACATCCACCGCAACGAAGGTAAACACCCCTTCAGTCACCCGAATCGGTGGGCGTGAATCATCATGACTATCCCAAACTTCAATTTCCATCTGGATAGATGTCTTGCCAACTTTTAAAATTTTGGTATAACAACTGATTACGTCCCCGACTTTTACCGGTACCAGAAAAGTCATCTGGTTAATGGAAATCGTGGCACAACGTCCCTTTGAAAATCGTTCTGCGTGAATCGCGCCTGCCAAGTCCATTTGTGAAACGATCCAGCCACCAAAGACATCACCACTCCAGTTGGTATCTGCAGGCATTGCGATCGTCTGTAGGGAAAGAATCCCCTCTGGTCTTACTTGAGAATCTGACACTTTCACTCCAGGCATTTGAATTAGGGTTGGGTATTTAACTGCTGATCAAGCCATTTTTGCAGCTCGCTTGACCGTAATGCACCGCTTATTCTAGCAATTTCGTTGCTTTTATTCATCAACACCAGCGTCGGAATACTGCGAACATTAAATGCCGAACTTAAGCGAGGATTCGCTTCTGTATCAATTTTTGCAAAAACCACATTTGGATATTGCTGGGCGACAGTCGCAAAATGCGGTGCCATCATTTTACAGGGACCACACCATTCTGCCCAGAGATCAATCAGGATTGGCAAGTCACTATGCGTGACAAACTGGCTGAAATTCTGCTCATTCAGCTCAATTGGTACCAGTGGAATCAGGGCTTGATGACATTGACCACAAGCAGGGTTGGCAGTGAGTTTATCTTCAGGGACACGGTTTTTGGCCAGACATTCCGGACATACAATAATCATCTAGCGCACTCCAATATGTTGATGTAAGAATTCTAATTGGGTCGAAACTGCTTTTTCAAACCATTCGCCATGATAAATATCAAAATGTCGCATATTCCACTCATGATATTGTACAAATGGTGCAATATTAGTTGCAGTTTCCCGACTGGATTCAATGGGAATCAGACTATCCTGTTTTGCCGCAATAAACAGGACTGGAATGTTAATCTTTCTTACTTCCTGAATCGGCCGATAACGCATCAGTTTAAAGAATGCCCGTGCAGGAATGTGACCACTCCAGTAATAATCCGGATTGACAATCGACAGATAACCTTCATAACTGTCCTGCGTCGGCATAAAACAGAGTTCATGCTGATCAACCACAGGTAAGGTCTTCGGTGCCATACCGACCTTGGCCCCCATATAATCCTGACTGGAAACTTTAAGCGCCTTGGGGAGTTGTTGTAAAGGATACAGTTGAGCACTTTCGGCACCATCGACAAAAGGTACCTGTACCATCGCCGCCTGAATATTTTTCATTTCCGCTGCCAATGTCAATACATGCCCACCACTTAAGGCCGTCCCCCAGAGCACAATCCGTTTACTGTCAATCGATTTGCGTTCCTGAATATGCTTGATCATGGTTCGCCAATCATCGAGCTGGGCATTAATCGACACCAGTTCACGCGGGCGTCCGGTGCTGCCGCCCCAATAGCGATAATCAAATAAAACCACTGCATAGCCAGCACTGGCAAAACGCTGGGCATATTGCACCAGTTTAAATTGACGTAAGGCAGCCAGACCATGAGCCATCAGGATTACGGCCGGTTTTTCTATATTTTTAGGCCGATAAAAATCCGCAGCAATCACGTCCTGACCACTTTTGACATACAGTGGTTCAACTGTATAAGCCTGCATACGCGCTCCATTGCGTTATCTTATGGTTATCATCATTTATAAAAATTTCAGAACAGGTTCAGCATGTTTTCAGCTTAATGCTATCATAAAGCATATCGATATAAATGAAATGATGGAGTGGCGTCATGAGCGAAAATGTAGGTTTTGCTGGTCAAATTGGTCCGGAACACGTAACTCAAGTGGTTGAGAAAGGTTTTAAATCGATTATCAACAACCGTCCGGACATGGAAGGTGGTTCTGAGCAGCCAACCAGTGCACAAATCGAGGAAGCTGCACGTAATGCCGGTCTGGATTATGTATTCCAGCCAGTAGTAGCCGGTCAGATTACTGAGCTTGATGTACGCACTTTTGCCAATCATTATAATGAGTTACCAAAACCGATCTTGATGTTCTGCCGTACTGGAAACCGCTCGAATAATTTATATCAGCTGGCAAAACAGATGGACCTGCTGGATGACTAAATCGTTTTGGAAAGGTGTGGTACTAGCAACCTGTTTTAGCTGTATTACACCTGCTTTTGCTGCAAATGATCTTAGCCGTGCGCTGACCTCTACGGTGAGTGTCACGGGGCAAATGACAACAAGCAAGTTTCAACAATTGATTCAGCAAGGTTTCAAATCTGTAATTGTAAATCGTCCTGATCAGGAAACTGGTAATAGTGTCACGGTGAGTCAATTACGCTCCATTGCAGAGAAATCTCAAGTGAGTGTGATTTATCAGCCTGTGGTGAGTGGCCAGCTTTCTCAGGCCAATATTGAAGAATTTGCGCGATATTATAATGAGCTGCCTAAACCGATTTTGATGGTTTGCCGAAGTGGTACACGTTCGGTTGCTTTGTTTAATCAGGCTAAATCTCAAGGATTGATTCATGAATAAAATTTTGGTCGTGTTATGTCTAAGCTTGACCTTTGTCGGTTGTAGTTCAATGAATTTGAAGCCGACTGTGGGTGTGAATGTGGGAACATCAATTTAAGTTTTTAAAACTTCAGTCCCCATAAAAAACAGCGCCGAAGCGCTGTTTTTTAATTACCTTAATTACAGTTAGTAGTGATACCGTATGGACTGACCTCGTTTGGAGATGTTGTACCATCTGTAGAGTAATCTGTTGATAATGATGGTAAACCAAGATCATAAGTTGTACGTGTTGGTAAACTCGCTATCGTAGAAGATGCACCAACTCTTACATTTAGCCATTGAGCATAATTTTTTGGATAACGAATACTAAAATCAAATTTACCTTCTGAATCCGTAACATATGTTACAGTATTAGCTAATGCAGCACTCGACTTAGTAAAACTTACAACTTTAACTGGCACCCCATTTACTGCAGTTCCATCAGCGCTAGCAGCACATGAAGTGACATTATTAGTAACCGTTGGGAATAAAGTGTCATCGTTAGGATCGTTTGGTGTACCATTATTATTAATAGCAATATTATTTAGATAATATTGCTGATTACCAAAGACCCATTTCATTGCTGGGTCTTGTGTTGGTACAGGTGCTAATGCCCATAAATTACGCCCTTTAATATAAGAAATTGGGGTAATATCAAGTGTTACTTCTTGATTTGCCAGTGGTTTACCATCGAAGTCAATTACGCTTGCAGATAGATTTCTTGTGTAATAAACATTACCACTTTCAGTTAAAGAAGAAACCTCAATATTATTAACCGCAATTACAATCGATGCTCTTGGATTTTGTACTGCCGCCTGAACAATATCCACTTGGGTTACTTGAGTCGCATCAATAAAGCCATTTTCTGTAAATTTCGCTGTTAAACGTAAATCTTCATTTGCAAATGTTGCGGCATCATAATTTCCATCTCGTTCACGCTCATCCACTTGTACTTTAAATACGGCTTGTCCGTTGGCATCTGTGGTTAAACCTGATGCTCCTACAATTATTGCGCCGTTAAGTGCAAAATTCTCAATAGCCAATTCAACGTACTTATCAGCTACGCCACCACCATTAGTATCAACCAAAGTCACAGTAACATCCGTGATATCATTACGTACATTCATGATTGGTTTAGCAGCTGCAACACGTAGACTATAACGTGCAGGCTGTGGTTGAGGTGTTGGAGTCACAATAGGTGCAGGTGTAAATGCTGTTAAATGGTGTATTTGAGTTACTGTACCTGCTTCATTAGTATGACTTGCAGTTAGCTCGATTCCACTTGCAATCAAT
This sequence comes from Acinetobacter sp. CIP 101966, assembly GCF_000369725.1. NCBI lineage: Bacteria > Pseudomonadati > Pseudomonadota > Gammaproteobacteria > Moraxellales > Moraxellaceae > Acinetobacter > Acinetobacter sp. CIP 101966. Next base: position 1,389,127 of record NZ_KB850160.1, read on the forward strand.
AAATCAGCATCAACTGTACTTCCATCAATCTCAACCGAGAAGAACGCATTACCGTTTGAATCCGTAATCACTGTTTGAGGTTCGCTGGTATTGGTTGGATGCCCACTTCCTGGTGTACCAATAATTAATGTAGCTGCGTTATTTGCAGACAGCCTTACTGGCTGATTACGAACTGGCTGGTTATTTCGATCTAATAATGCAACAGTTATAATTGAACGGTCACCGGCAGTGCTTAAATTCGCTTTAGAACTCAGTATTGTTAAGTGATTCGTGTTAATCGCTTCAGTTACCGTAAAGCTAAGCGTAGTTTCAAGCTTTTCACCTTTAGGGTTAGTGATAATGCCTTTAACCTGAATACCCTTGTCTAATAAAGCTTGTTTTGCAACAGCTGAAATATCTTTAGGTAATGTAAGAGTTACTGGTAATTGTCCATTAGCTGACGTAGAAACTAAATCTGCACTCAGTTTCACACCAGCTGTAATTGCTTCAGTATTCAATGCCAAATTCACAGGATAAGCTGAATTTGCTCCAAGCTCGTCCTTAACGGCTACTTGCACTGTATAGCTCTTACCTAATTCCAAATTAGATTGATCTGCTGTTAAACGTAAGTTTACAGAATCCTTTGGAATCTCAACTTGAATTGAACCGGTTTGCTGTAAACGGTCATTCGGGTTATTTAAACTTGTGCCGACTACCGCAAAAACGATACCATTTTTAATCAAGTTTGCATCGTACGCACCTTCAGCAACTCGAACAGTAAATTCTGCTTCACCATTGCTGTTGGTTACAGCCGAGTTAGAAGATAAAGACACACGTGAGCTAGTTAACGAAGATAAAGCAATTTGAATTGGTGTATTTGGAATAATGGCATTGTCTTTATCTTTCGCAACAACTTTAACACGAACTTCACCACCCAACACTGACACAGTTTGAATATTACCTACATATGCAATATCAAGACCTGCAAGCTCTGGTAAAACGACTGGTGGTTGTGCAACATCAACTTTCTTTGTAACAGTAAATGCGGAACCATCTGTACGAGTTGATTTCACGACTACCGTTAAACCATTCGCAATTAGATTCGTGAGTTCAGTTACATTGCCCGCTTTTACTTTAATTGTAAATTTTGCATGACCATTTTCATCTGTGCGAATAGCTTGCGTAGAAACGTAACTCACACCATTATTTAATGCTGCATCATTTAAACCAATACTGATCAGCTGATTTTTAAGTAATTCGCCATCTGTACCTTTTGCGGTGACATTAACAGTTAATGTTTGCTCTTGACCAACTGTTAAAGTCATGTCTCCCAACATATCAACAGTAAAATGATCTAGATCAATCACACCTTGCTCTGTCGGTGCTTTAAAATTCAAACGCAATGTTTGTGTCTTACCATTTGCTGAAGTCGCAACTAACGGTACACCTTGAATCGCTAAAGCAGCTTGCTCAGGCGATAAATTCGCCTTGTAAGCAAGAGTAAAAGTGGCATAACCATCGGCTTCAGTCTGTTTAGAAGACTGACCTGTATGACTCAAGCCTAAATCTTGCAACTGTTCATCACTTAAAGACCCTGCAATATTCAAAGACACAGTTTCGCCAATTAGTGCACTACCGTTTACACCGACTGCCTTCACTTTAACTGTGAAAGTTTGAGTTTTTGTATAATCAAATACCGCTAGTTTTGGATCTGTCGAAGAAGTGATTGGATCTATAGCTAAATAGCGCGTCGCTTCTTCAGAAACTTCTTCATTAGCAACTGTAATAGCAATAGAATTGCTTACACCATTATCAGTCGTAAAATTAGCTTTAATTCCTGCTTTTACCAATGCTTCTACTGCAGCAGGTGTTTGGGCATTAGTCTTAATATTAAAAGTGGCAAACCCGTTCACCAAGTCTTTTTCCGCAGCCCCATCCAATGTTACACCATTTGATGTTGCCTCAGCATTTAAGTCAAGTTTAACCTTACCTTTAGTTGCTGCTAAGCCTTTATTATTAATTGCCTTAACAGTTACAGCAACTGAGTCATTTTTTGCATTCACTTTATATGAAGATGCAATTTCTAAACGCTGAATAGCATCGGCATCTGAAGCATTTGTATTTTCTGTTACTACATCAACAATAACGCTACCAGACTCAAGGTTAATACCATCTGTATAGGTTGCACTTAACGAAATACCTGTGTCGGATAAAGCAAGTGGATGTGTAACATCGGCCGTGCTAATCGTAAATTCTGCAATACCTTGTGCATTCGTTTTAGCAGTCGCATTATTGAGTTTAACGCCATACGCGAGCTCATCCTTTGTAAAGCTCAAACGAATCTCTTTTCCACTTAACGGCTCATGTTGATCATTCTTTGCTAATACTTGGATTTTTACAGGTGTTGTACTTTTCGCAGCAACAGCCTGATCTGGCTTAATTACTGAGAGAGTTGAGACAATCTGAGATGTGTCTTTAAATGTTAAATTTGCTATTGCGGTTTTTTCAGCTTTATGTTCATCAACTAGCAAAAAACTTAATGTTTCAGACTTACCCGCGAAAGTAGCAAGATCAGCTGATGTAAAATTACTACTCGCTTTAAGTGTATATTTCACCTCACCCTGAGCATTTGTTTGTTGAGTTGCTGCGCCATTAGTGATAATAAATTTACCGCGCATCGCTTCAGGCATATTTAAAGTAACAGACTGATTCGCTTTAATACCACCCTTAGCATCTGTTACAGTCGCAGTGACATCAACACTGCCATTTGGTAAATTTAATACTGTGCCCTGGGTCACATTGATTCTATAGTCACTGACAATCGTACTACTTTTCTTAATATTTAAAGTGTAGGGAATACTAACTGAAGTGCCGTCAACTGTAGCAGTTAGTTGCACTGAACCTTCAGCTTCTGCCAATTCAGGTACATTAATCTCAAAAATAGCTACACCATTGGTGCCTGTTGCAACCAAAGAGTTAGTGCTGGTTACGCCAAACTTATTTGTCGCAATTGTTAAGCGAATATTTTTGTTGGCAATACCACCATTGTCAGCATTTAAGGCTTTGACCGCCAAATAAACTTTTGAATTATCTGGTGCAAGTTGAATTTCTTGACCACTCGCATTCTGTAGAGCTCGAGTTAAATGCGTTGCTACATTTGACGTTTCTGTTTCTGACTGGTTATTATCATTTGTATTTCCTCCTTCCGTATTACCGCTAGATGAACCATTATTATAATACCCATCACTACCGCCCCCTCCACAAGCAACCAAAGAAATTGAAGTTGCCAAGATTGTTGTATTGACCCCAAGTTTTTTTAAATTTATAAACAAACTCATGATTTTTCCCACTGCATATAATAGTTAAGCTGCCATCAAGTTAGTCTTCTGGCTTTTACACAAAATTTACTCAAATTAGCAAAAATAAGCAATCTAGTTACATAATTTACACCAGAAACATTGTAAACCATAAATATAAATAATTATGTTTTGAGACTTGGTAATCATTCTATGTACGACCTCATCATTATTGGCGCAGGCACTGCAGGAATCAGTGCTTATAACGAAGCCATTAAATATACCCAGAATATTTTAATTATCAATGATGGCTCGTGGGATACAACCTGTGCCCGTGTAGGTTGTATGCCAAGTAAATTGCTAATCTCCTCTGCAAATCGCATGCATGATATTCAAACTGCTGAAGAACTTGCTTTAAAGCATAACGCTGTCATTGATACTTCAGATGTTATGCAACGTGTGCATGTCCTTAGAGAACGTTTTATTCGTGCAACCTTGAAAGGTGTCGATCAATGGGACAGCTCACATAAAATTTCCGGAAAAGCCAAATTTATTGATCCCCAAACGATCGAAGTCAATGGACAATCCTATCGGGCCAAAAGTTTTATTGTTGCTGTAGGCTCACGCCCTAATGTTGATAAAGCTTTAAAGCAACAATTAAAAGAAAAATACATCACTTCTAATGAAATATTTGAATTTTCTCAATTACCTGAGTCTTTAGCGGTAATCGGGAGTGGCATCATTGCAATTGAATTAGCTCAAGCCATGCAACGACTGGGTGTACAAACTACAATGTTTGCGCGTAGTCAAAAAGTAGGTGCCTTAACCAGTCCAGTCTTACAGAAACTGGCACAGGAGCAACTCAGTAAAGAACTCAATATCAAGTTTAAGAACTTGCCAGATGAAGTTGGAATACAAGCTGATAAAATAAAGATTAATTTTACAGAAAATGATCAGACTGAAAGTATTGAAGTTGACTATATCTTAGGCGCCACAGGTCGGCAAAGCAATATAGATCGTTTAGGTCTAGATCAACTCAATTCAACATTCAAGGACATCAAAAACCTTCCTATCGATAAAGAAACCAAACAACTTGCAAACCTACCTATATTTATAGTCGGTGATGCCGCACCTGATGCGCCGATTCAACATGAAGCCGCGCATGCGGGTAAACAGGCAGTTTATAACTGTTTAAATTATCCGGATGTAAAGCCTATTCCTGCCTTAATCCCATTGGCGATTGTATTTTGTCATCCTGAAATGGCGATTGTCGGAAAAAGTTTTAAACAGCTGGAAGATCAACACATCGAATTTATTCGGGGATTCGTCTCTTATGAAAATCAAGGACGTGCACTGGTTCTGGCAGAAAACTCAGGTGGAATAGAAGTTTATATTGCTAAAAAATCAGGTAAATTACTTGGTGCAGAACTCTTTTGCTCCCAAGCAGAACATCTGGCCCATTTACTGGCCTGGATGATTGATGCTGACCAGGATATTTATCAGATCTTAAAGAAACCTTTTTATCATCCAACTTTGGAAGAAGGACTCAGAACTGCATTTAAACATGCTCGACGTCAATTGGATGCATTGCTATAAAGGAACTATAAACCTATTACGCTTTAAAATTGGTTCTTGCTCTAGTCTAATATTGAGCAATGTTGATGTTAAATTTATATATGACATATATAAGACAATTATTCCGCCCATAAAAAAATCCCCCTCTGCATATGCGGAGGGGGATTTCGAATAATGAGCTGGCGATGACTTACTCTCACATGGGTAACCCCACACTACCATCAGCGCTAAGAGGTTTCACTTCTGAGTTCGGGAAGGGATCAGGTGGTTCACTCTTGCTATGGTCGCCAGCACAACTGGTATGATTACTTACTGAGGTCTTATGGTTGCCTTAGCTTTCTTCAAATCTTGCACTCTGTTCAAAGCAGTGCTTTGAACATCGTTCATTAACAGATATATCTGAGTTGTGTATTTTGTTCGTTCAGCGTAACTAAATCAAGCTGTTTTGTTTAATATCGAATCAATTGATCCTCACTTCTTTCGAAGTTCGTACAACAACTGTTTGGGTGTTGTATAGTCAAGCCTCACGAGCAATTAGTATTGGTCAGCTTCACATGTCACCATGCTTCCACATCCAACCTATCAACGTCGTAGTCTTCAACGGCTCTTTAGGAGACATAAAGTCTCGGGGAAATCTTATCTTGAGGTAGGCTTCCCGCTTAGATGCTTTCAGCGGTTATCCCTTCCGAACATAGCTACCCGGCGATGCCACTGGCGTGACAACCGGTACACCAGAGGTTCGTCCACTCTGGTCCTCTCGTACTAGGAGCAGATCCTCTCAAATTTCCAACGCCCACGGTAGATAGGGACCGAACTGTCTCACGACGTTCTAAACCCAGCTCGCGTACCTCTTTAAATGGCGAACAGCCATACCCTTGGGACCTGCTTCAGCCCCAGGATGAGATGAGCCGACATCGAGGTGCCAAACACCGCCGTCGATATGAACTCTTGGGCGGTATCAGCCTGTTATCCCCAGAGTACCTTTTATCCGTTGAGCGATGGCCCTTCCATACAGAACCACCGGATCACTAAGACCTACTTTCGTACCTGCTCGACTTGTGGGTCTCGCAGTTAAGCGCGCTTTTGCCTTTATACTCTACGCGTGATTTCCGACCACGCTGAGCGCACCTTCGTACTCCTCCGTTACTCTTTAGGAGGAGACCGCCCCAGTCAAACTACCCACCAGACATGGTCCTCGTCCCGGATAACGGGACAGAGTTAGAACCTCAATATTACCAGGGTGGTATTTCAAGGACGGCTCCATCGCAACTAGCGTCGCGACTTCAAAGCCTCCCACCTATCCTACACAAGTAAGATCAAAGTTCAATGTCAAGCTGCAGTAAAGGTTCACGGGGTCTTTCCGTCTAGCCGCGGGTACACCGCATCTTCACGGCGAATTCGATTTCACTGAGTCTCTGCTGGAGACAGCGCCCCCATCATTATGCCATTCGTGCAGGTCGGAACTTACCCGACAAGGAATTTCGCTACCTTAGGACCGTTATAGTTACGGCCGCCGTTTACTGGGGCTTCGATCAAGAGCTTCGCTTACGCTAACCCCATCAATTAACCTTCCAGCACCGGGCAGGCATCACACCCTATACGTCCACTTTCGTGTTTGCAGAGTGCTATGTTTTTAATAAACAGTTGCAGGGGCCTGGTTTCTGAGGCTGTCGGCCGCTCAAGGAGCAAGTCCTATCACAGACAACAGCGTACCTTCTCCCGAAGTTACGGTACCATTTTGCCTAGTTCCTTCAGCAGAGTTCTCTCAAGCGCTTTGGTCTACTCGACCTGACCACCTGTGTCGGTTTCGGGTACGATTCCTGTGTAACTGAAGCTTAGAGACTTTTCCTGGAAGCATGGTATCAGCCACTTCACTGTACAAGTACAGCTTGCTATCAGTTCTCAGCATAGAGTACCCCGGATTTGCCTAAGATACATGCCTACAACCTTCCACCTGGACAACCAACGCCAGGCTGACTTAACCTTCTCCGTCCTCTCATCGCATTACACAGAAGTATTGGAATATTAACCAATTTCCCATCGACTACGCCTCTCGGCCTCGCCTTAGGGGTCGACTCACCCAGCCCCGATTAACGTTGGACTGGAACCCTTGGTCTTTCAGCGTGCGAGTTTTTCACTCGCATTGTCGTTACTCACGTCAGCATTCGCACTTCTGATACCTCCAGCAGACTTCTCAATCCACCTTCATCGGCTTACAGAACGCTCCCCTACCACGCATAATAAATTATGCATCCGCAGCTTCGGCATATAGTTTTAGCCCCGTTACATCTTCCGCGCAGGCCGACTCGACTAGTGAGCTATTACGCTTTCTTTAAAGGGTGGCTGCTTCTAAGCCAACCTCCTAGCTGTCTATGCCTTCCCACATCGTTTCCCACTTAACTATAATTTTGGGGCCTTAGCTGGCGGTCTGGATTGTTTTCCTCTTGACTACGGACGTTAGCACCCGCAGTCTGTCTCCCGGATAGTACTCATTGGTATTCGGAGTTTGCATCGGTTTGGTAAGTCGGGATGACCCCCTAGCCGAAACAGTGCTCTACCCCCAATGGTATTCGTCCGAGGCGCTACCTAAATAGCTTTCGGGGAGAACCAGCTATCACCAAGTTTGATTAGCCTTTCACCCCTATCCACAAGTCATCCCCTGGCTTTTCAACGACAGTGGGTTCGGTCCTCCAGTTAGTGTTACCCAACCTTCAACCTGCTCATGGATAGATCACCTGGTTTCGGGTCTATACCCAGCAACTAATGCGCCCTATTAAGACTCGGTTTCCCTACGGCTCCCCTATTCGGTTAACCTCGCTACTGAATATAAGTCGCTGACCCATTATACAAAAGGTACGCAGTCACCGGACACAATGCCGGCTCCCACTGCTTGTATGCATGCGGTTTCAGGATCTATTTCACTCCCCTCACAGGGGTTCTTTTCGCCTTTCCCTCACGGTACTGGTTCACTATCGGTCAGTCAGGAGTATTTAGCCTTGGAGGATGGTCCCCCCATATTCAGACAAGGTTTCACGTGCCTCGCCCTACTCGACATCATCATATAAGCCCTTTCGTGTACAGGACTATCACCGTCTACGGTCGCACTTCCCAGAGCGTTCCACTAGAACTTATATGACTTAATGGGCTCTTCCCCTTTCGCTCGCCGCTACTGAGGGAATCTCAATTGATTTCTTTTCCTAAGGGTACTGAGATGTTTCACTTCCCCTCGTTCGCCTTGCAACACTATGTATTCATGTTGCAATACCTACCTTATGGTAAGTGGGTTTCCCCATTCAGACATCTCCGGATCACAGGATATTTGCCGCCTCCCCGGAGCTTTTCGCAGGCTATCACGTCTTTC
>NZ_KB850160.1:1398552-1691437 GCF_000369725.1 Acinetobacter sp. CIP 101966
GGTTAGACTACCTACTTCTGGTGCAACAAACTCCCATGGTGTGACGGGCGGTGTGTACAAGGCCCGGGAACGTATTCACCGCGGCATTCTGATCCGCGATTACTAGCGATTCCGACTTCATGGAGTCGAGTTGCAGACTCCAATCCGGACTACGATCGGCTTTTTGAGATTAGCATCCACTCGCGAGGTAGCAACCCTTTGTACCGACCATTGTAGCACGTGTGTAGCCCTGGTCGTAAGGGCCATGATGACTTGACGTCGTCCCCGCCTTCCTCCAGTTTGTCACTGGCAGTATCCTTAAAGTTCCCGGCTTAACCCGCTGGCAAATAAGGAAAAGGGTTGCGCTCGTTGCGGGACTTAACCCAACATCTCACGACACGAGCTGACGACAGCCATGCAGCACCTGTATGTAAGTTCCCGAAGGCACCAATCCATCTCTGGAAAGTTCTTACTATGTCAAGACCAGGTAAGGTTCTTCGCGTTGCATCGAATTAAACCACATGCTCCACCGCTTGTGCGGGCCCCCGTCAATTCATTTGAGTTTTAGTCTTGCGACCGTACTCCCCAGGCGGTCTACTTATCGCGTTAGCTGCGCCACTAAAGCCTCAAAGGCCCCAACGGCTAGTAGACATCGTTTACGGCATGGACTACCAGGGTATCTAATCCTGTTTGCTCCCCATGCTTTCGCACCTCAGTGTCAGTATTAGGCCAGATGGCTGCCTTCGCCATCGGTATTCCTCCAGATCTCTACGCATTTCACCGCTACACCTGGAATTCTACCATCCTCTCCCATACTCTAGCCAACCAGTATCGAATGCAATTCCCAAGTTAAGCTCGGGGATTTCACATTTGACTTAATTGGCCACCTACGCGCGCTTTACGCCCAGTAAATCCGATTAACGCTTGCACCCTCTGTATTACCGCGGCTGCTGGCACAGAGTTAGCCGGTGCTTATTCTGCGAGTAACGTCCACTATCCAAGAGTATTAATCTCGGTAGCCTCCTCCTCGCTTAAAGTGCTTTACAACCAAAAGGCCTTCTTCACACACGCGGCATGGCTGGATCAGGGTTCCCCCCATTGTCCAATATTCCCCACTGCTGCCTCCCGTAGGAGTCTGGGCCGTGTCTCAGTCCCAGTGTGGCGGATCATCCTCTCAGACCCGCTACAGATCGTCGCCTTGGTAGGCCTTTACCCCACCAACTAGCTAATCCGACTTAGGCTCATCTATTAGCGCAAGGCCCGAAGGTCCCCTGCTTTCTCCCGTAGGACGTATGCGGTATTAGCATCCCTTTCGAGATGTTGTCCCCCACTAATAGGCAGATTCCTAAGCATTACTCACCCGTCCGCCGCTAGGTAAAGTAGCAAGCTACCTTTCCCCGCTCGACTTGCATGTGTTAAGCCTGCCGCCAGCGTTCAATCTGAGCCATGATCAAACTCTTCAGTTTAATACTATGTAGTGCCTTAAAGGGCACCAATCTTGGCTCATCAATTTTCTGACAAATATTTCTCAAATAAACTTCGAGTAATTTCTACCATCAATCAATGAAAATAATTTCGATCGATCAACCAGTAAAAATCCACACAAGTTGTTCTTCATAATCTCTTAATGATCTTCTTGCTAATTCGTCACCAGCAAGCTAGGTCGGCTATATTACTCTCTATCTCTAGAAAGTCAACCAGTAATGAAAACTATTTTTAAACTTGTCAAATAAAACCCAACTCAATCAAACTTAACTAAGTCACTGTTTTATCAGAAGTATTAATCTTCATCACCGCCGATGGATGTGCATTCTACAGTATTCCCAACCCAATACAACCCCTATTTTTAAATAATTCAGCAAAATCATCACGATTGTTTATTTATTCTACAAAAATCGCAATTTTCTTCATTTCTTGAGCATTAAAGGGACTGAATTGGATAAATGACTTAATCTTTTTTCAGTTTTATTCTGTTCCTGAAAGCGTAAAGGCCGGCAATCTATATATTCACAATAACCCCCTTCCCCATTTTCAGTTTCTTCATTTATTTTCACTTGATAACTAAAACTTCCTACATAGCCCGCTGCCAGGCCAAATTTAAAATCTCCACGACTTTGACCTTGTACCCAGATACAAGTACCGTCTGCATTTTCATAACACCATTCAAATTCGCGCGGCAAATACATACTCTGCCCATTAGGTGTCGTGACACGCGGATAAACACGATGAACTTTAAAATAAACTTTGCGATCGAACATTTGGGTCCGCATGTTTTTTAAATCACGGAGATATATCCGCGACTGAACAATACGATTAAAACCATCCCGAATCTGCGCCAACAACAGTTGCCTGTTTTCACTGAGATTAATAATTTGATAAGTCAGGAAGGCCAAAGGTAGATAAGGAAAGTTAAAACTCCGCGCGTATTCAAAGCTTCCAAGACCATCGATCGTATATTGCTGCGCTTTATAGTTCACCGTTCCCTGACAATGACATAGCAAAGACCAGTGATCTGCCAAGGAAAACCGCATTTGGGTAAAATGAGAAATCAGTTGAGTGGTTTGAATATTTAAATCAAAACTGAGTTCCGAGTCAGAACGCTGCAAACGAAAATTTGGAAAACTTCCGCTCAATTGCTCACGATCCAGAAACTGAAACAGACCTGATCTAAAATGACAGTCCTGCTTGACCGAATAGTGATGCAATTGTCCCACCATATGTGGGCTCGAACTGCAAATCACGGTAGCGGTGTCTAAGGCTGTGGTTTCGATTGCACTCGGGTTTGCCAGCATGGGTGCATTGGGTTGCCCGATAATACTCAGAAAGTTTAAATAATAGAGGGGTGCCGGAAGCCCGGGGATCATCAAACCCTGATGAATAATTTTATATTTTGAGGTGGGGCCATGATAGGCGGGATGGCGCGAAACAGTAGGAGTCTGATTCAGCTGTTTCGAACGATCTAAAAAATCTTGAAGAAACCGCATCTCAGACTCCTTATCTTTTTATAATGTACTCGATCTTTTTGCCATAAAGGTGGTTACAAAACCAGACAAGGCATAGAGAATAGAAATGACCAGAATGCCGACAGGAATATTATAAGTCATCGCTGCAAAGACGAATACGGCAATTGGTAGGACAAAAAATGGAACCCGTTTACGTTCTACAGTTTTAAATGAATAGTATTTGATATTGGAAATCATCAACAAGCCTACCGCAATGATGACCACTGCATTAATGACCTGAAGAGAAGGTTCACGAATATCAAAGATTTCTGGAAAATCCAGACCGACCCAGACCAGTGACACAATCATGATGGCAGCCAGAGGACTTGCGACACCAATAAAATAACGTTTGTCGACCACACCAATCTGTACATTGAAGCGTGCCAGACGGAACGCAGCACATGCGGTATAAACAAAACAAGCTGCCAGACCAATACGGCCCAAATCACTCAAGCCCCAGCTATACATCAAAATAGCGGGAGCTACGCCAAAAGCCAGCATGTCAGAAAGCGAGTCAAATTGTTCACCGAACGGACTTTGTGCACCAATAGCACGTGCCACACGTCCATCCAGTCCATCCAGTAATGCCGCAATAAAAATCGCATAAATAGCTTGCTGAAAATCACCATTCATACTGGCAATAATCGAGTAGAAACCTGACAACAACGCTGCCGTTGTAATCAGGTTCGGCCATAGATAGATGCCTCGACGCTTAACTTTTTGCCCTTCCTGGGTATGCTCCTCTTCTTCTACCTCAAAGGTGATGCCATCGAAAGGCACTTCAGTTGAAGAGTCACGTTCCGGTTTGCTTATATTTGTCATTCTTGTCGATCCTAGCTATGACCTGATCTTTGAAAAAATTATTCGCCCACTAACCAACGAACTGCAGCGTGACCACCGTTTTCACTCATGCGAAGATGCGGGAATAACCACTGTAGTGCTTCATCAGCATCTTCAGAGAATTTCCAAGGTGGGTTAATCACCAGCAAACCACAACCGTTCAGGCCTACTGGGGTATCATCCGGCCATACACAGACTTCACACACCAGTTGACGGCGGATACCGGTCTTAAACATTTTCTTCTCAAAACGTTCAATCATGGCACGGTCTTTAATTGGATACCAAACGGCAAATACACCTGTCGGCCATTTCTTATACGCAGCAACCAGCAGTTCGACCAACTGCGGGAAATCTTTACGTTCCAGTTCATATGGCGGATCGATCATCACCAGACCACGTTTTTCTTTTGGCGGAATGACTGCCAACAGACCTTCGTATGCATCACGCTCATGCAAACCGGCACGCTTGTCAAAAATATTATGACGAAGTTGCTGGAATACATCACGCTGCATTTCAAAAATGGTCGCTTTATCAATTTCACGCATGCCTTCTAGCGCAAACCACGGCGAACCCGGATAAGCACCCTTACCAAAGTTTTCACGCATGTTTTCAACAATTTTCAAGTATTGTTGTACGCCTTCAGGTGCATTACGCTTGATCGAATCATCCAGCTTAATAAGACGATGAATACCGTTTAAAAACTCACCTGATTTTTGCGCTTCGGCAGTCGACAAATCATATTTACCTGCACCACCATGTGTATCTACATAGCGATAAGGTTTGTCTTTTGCATTCAGTCGAGTCAACAACTGAAGCAATAAAACGTGCTTCATGACATCGGCAAAGTTGCCTGCGTGGTAAGAGTGACGGTAATTCATGTTTCAATTATTCCTAAGATCAATTGCTATTTTAACATGAAAAACTATTTCGTTCAGAAACGATTATTGCACTAAAATAGCGGACCTTTTTTTACCACACTATCGAGAATTGAAAAAATGGAAGCAGTTATCATCCCAGGGGATTGGAATGTTGATCAAATCTTAGATGATTTAGATCAACATGGCTTTAGTATTGTTGACGATGCTTACTCTAGCGAATATCAACATGCAGTGAGTCAAGAATGCTTAAGCCACTTAAACGAATTTCGTAATGCAGCTATTCAAAATGGTGTCGTTAACAACATCCGTAGTGATCATATTCTTTGGTTACAACCTGAATTTCAAATTTCCCACCGACACATCCAAACACTTCAACAATTTTCCCAAATTTTAAACCGCGCGTTTTATTTAGGCATCAAAGATGTCGAAGCACATTTCGCTTGCTATCACGCGGGTGAGTTCTATACCCTGCACCGCGACAATCCTCAAGATAAAAATGGCCGGATGATTTCCAGTGTGTATTATTTACATGGACAATGGCAGACGGACTGGGGCGGTGAACTACGCCTGCAGGACAAACATGGCCAGTGGCATATTATCCAGCCAAAACCGAACCGAATGGCGCTGTTCCAGAGCGATTTATTACATGAAGTTTTAATCTCTAAACAGCAACGCCTATCCATTACCGCCTGGCTAAGAAGTGATACCTCACTACTCTAAGACACGCTGCCGCTTTAAATTTTAATTTTTAACCTCATATAGCCATTATTGAGAAATGAGGATTGCGTTGATGCGATTAACGACCAAACAGATTATTCAACGTCTGGGTGAAACTGACCAATTGTATTTAAAAGGCAATACGCCGGAATTAACGCTTGAACGTGCTGATCTTCGTTTACAGCTGGTGACTTTAAGTGAACTGCGTCAGGAACAGCGACATTTCCTGCAAGAAGCCGTAGTGTTGCTGGAACAAGGCCGGGTAGAATTTGAAGAAATGCCGCTGCGCATGTATATCAACCTATCTTTGCATCTGGCCAAGGCTTATATGATGTTTTTTGAATTGACCAAAGAGCACCATTTCGCCCTGATTACTCAGCAAATTTTAAAGCCAATGGCCAGTTATGAACATGGGGACATTTATTTCTTTCTGGCCTATGCCAGTGCCAGTAAAAATGAGCCGGCCCTGACCCGCCACTGGTTAGGTAAGTACACCACCACTGCCGAATTTGAGCTGGAATTATTACAGCAGCATCATGCATTTAATGATTATCGTCAGCACGAATGGTTTAACAAAATATTAAAAAGCAAAATGCATTAAGCCAAAGAACAAAAACGCCTCAGATGAGGCGTTTTTTAATGCAAGTTATATCGTCTTATTCTAAATATTAGAAAGGCTCAGGAAAAATGATCAGGCAGGCTGACGTCTATAAGCGTCCATGTGCAGTTGCTGATTCAGTTCATCAACCCAAATTGCCCAGTCATCATCTTGTACCAGATGGCTGATCAATAAAGAGCGCTGAGCTTTATTCCAGAACGGCGCATCGTGCAAGGACAGCCCTGCTGGCAGTTGATGAGTGCGTACATACAATTCAATAGCCGCAGGACTATTGGCGAGACCGAGCTGAGAAAACAAGAGCTCTAAGGATGGTTGGTTCTTTGCGAGCATCGCGCCCTCCTTATATCAGATAAATTGTAATTATTTATAGATCTAACTTATAAGATAAGGCAAAAAAAACCTAGTCATTTGACTAGGTTTGTTGTTTCTTTTTGTATGAATGCATTTAAGAGCTTTGCTTGTCGCTTTCCACATGTAAAAGCTGATTTAACTTGTCAATAATGACAATCCATTCATCATCTTGGTGCCAGTGTTCACGCAAGAAGGCACTTTGCCCCTCACTCCAGAATTCGGCATCTGGCAATGCGACTTCAGATGGTAATTGATGGGTATCGGTAAACTGAGTAATTGAGGCTTCATCAGAAGGCAAACCCAATTGTTCAAATAATAATTCTAAAGTTAACTGTTGTTCCGTAAGCATAAATAGACTCCATCGTAGCGTTAAATTATGAGCGTGTTGAGATTCGAATTCTTAGGTTGATTTATGGCTGGGTATGTCACAGGAGCCTGAACCCTCTGCCTCAATATGTAATTGTTCATTTAACACATCGACAAAAATGGCCCAGTCATCATCTTTCTTCCAGTGACTGATTAGAAAGTCATGCTGTGATTTACTCCAAAAAGGAGCTTTATGCAGTGGCACATCCATACCAATTTGATGCGTACTAATAAACTCGTCAATCGCTTCCGGACTCGAATCCAGACCCAATTGTTCAAAGAAAAGTTCGAAGGTGGCGCGTTGCTCTAACATCTGAACCTCCATCTTTTTATCTATAATCTTGTTTCTACCTTAGATGGCTCATAGCGAAAACTCAGTTGTCTCTCCTTCACAGCTTGTTATTTTTTGTTGATTAAAGTGAGTGATATAAAAAAAGCACCCCAAATGGAGTGCTTTTTCAACTTAATCTGAAAAGATCAAATTATTTAAGCATGTCAGCAATTGCTGCGCGCTCTTCTTCAAGTTCGTTCAACGTAACGTTGATACGTTCACGGCTGAATTCGTCGATTTCCAGACCTTGAACGATTTTGTATTCACCGTTTTCAGTCGTTACAGGGAAACCGAACATTACGCCTTCAGGAATACCATAAGACCCGTCAGAAGGAATACCCATCGTTACCCATTCGCCGTTCGTGCCAAGAGCCCAATCGCGCATATGGTCGATTGCAGCGTTAGCAGCAGAAGCAGCAGAAGACAAACCACGTGCTTCGATGATCGCAGCACCACGTTTACCAACAGTCGGAAGGAATGTATTTGCATTCCATTCTTGGTCGTTGATCATGTCTTTAACGCTTTCGCCGTTAATTGTTGCAAAACGGTAGTCAGCATACATGGTTGGAGAGTGGTTACCCCAAACTGTAAGATTTTTGATGTCTTTAACCGCTTTACCAGTTTTAGCAGCAATTTGAGATGCAGCACGGTTGTGGTCAAGACGTAACATTGCAGTGAAGTTTTTCGCTGGAAGATCTGGAGCAGATTTCATTGCGATGTAAGCATTCGTGTTTGCAGGGTTACCAACAACTAGAACTTTAACGTCACGGCTCGCCACTTCGTTCAATGCTTGACCTTGACCGATGAAGATTTCACCGTTCACTTTAAGCAGGTCAGCACGTTCCATACCTGGACCACGTGGACGTGAACCAACTAGAAGCGCGTAGTCAGCATCTTTGAATGCAACTTTAGGATCATCAGTACCGATCATGTCTTCTAGTAATGGGAATGCACAATCTTGAAGCTCCATCATTACGCCTTTAAGCGCTTGTTGAGCTTTCTCAAAAGGAACTTCGAGCAATTGCAAAATCACTGGTTGATCTTTACCTAGCATTTCGCCGCTTGCGATACGGAATAATAGGCTGTAACCAATTTGACCTGCAGCGCCAGTAACGGCAACACGAACTGCTTGCTTCATCTAATTATCTCCAATTGAGGATATTCAATGCGATTAAATAGTTAGTATTTAATCTAATAATCGTAAACGCGAAAGATTGTACTCCAATCCTTTGCCAGATGCATATAAAAGAGGACGGATTTCACCTAAAGTCTGATAGGAAATATAAATTAAATCGGCAAAAAAGCTCAGTATGTTCCTTTTATTGTGACAGTTTTTGGACATGTATTAATAATGTTGGCAGGACAGGATTTGTAATTGCCATTCGGGCGATAACAGACCTTGATTGAGGTAAGCACGCTGGCCGACTGGGTCTGCTGGCAGTTGAATCGCAAGGCATTGCCCGGTAATTGCGGATTAATTTTCAGGAATTTTGCCCGCAATGTATCGACAGAAATCGTAATATTTTCCTGTTCCGTCAGTTCTGCAGGCACTTTGAGACGATCTGCATAATTGATAATCGTCCGGAAATATTGACTGGCATTCATCGGCACGCAGCCACCGATATTGCGCCATAAAATTGTCCGGGTATTGTCATCCGGCATGATCCTGGCCACTACCTTGGACTGCAGTGGTGACAGTTTCGCGGAGCTATTGGTCGTACAATTTTGTGATGTAGTCTGAGGATATAAGCCGGAGATATTCAGCGAATAACCTTCCAGACATTTTCGCTTCTTGGTATATTCCGGGTACAAGCTACATAAGGCCGGGACCATTTGTACATCCATGACATAGTCTGTTGGTGCAGCAAATGCTGCCTGACTGCTGGTCAATACTACAAGCGCAACCGATCCAGCCCAGACTCGACGATCCTTCATTATTTTCATGAATAAGTCACCATTCCCCAATAATTTTAATTTTATTGTGTATTTCGTAATGGTATCAGTTGCATGCGTTTACCCACTGACTGTGCCCCCTGTCCTAATAAAATACCGTAATGCGTGGCATTGGTCATGACATGTTTCACATAATCTCGGGTTTCAAGTAAAGGAATACTTTCAGTATATTGATCTGCGGCCATTCCCTGAAATTCTGGCTGCCAGCGGCGGGCACGGTTTGGTCCGGCATTATAGCCTGCTGTTGCCAGAACTGGACTATTGCTGAGCTGACGCTGAATGGTAGATAAATAGAATGTTCCGTAGCGAATATTGGTATTCATATCGGTGAGTGCTGCCGGATTATAAGCCTCACCCATTTGACGCGCCACCAACTTGGCCGTATCCGGCATAATCTGCATTAGACCACCCGCCCCGACATGTGAACGTGCGACGGTATTGAAACGACTTTCTTGACGCATCAAACCATAGGCCCAGGCCGGATCTATACCGGCATTTCGACTATGGCTGACCACGTAATTCTGATGTGGCATTGGATAACGATAGTTATAATTATGTTTGTTCGCGGTACGGTCAGCGGCATAAATGGCACGATCATACCAGCCCATATCCATGGCACGTTTTGCCGCGGCCAGCAACAGGTCATCATCCTTCTTTAGATAAGCCTGACGCACTGCCCAGTTCCATTCCCGGTTAATATAGTTCTCCGGGGCGCTGATATTACGTAAGGTGAAAGCACGGCGGAAATGAATATCCTGATTCAAGCGCTGCATAGCCTGATTGGATGGCTGCGCTGGATTTGGTGTACTCGCAGTCACCTGCCCCAGCTTGTCGCGTGCCAGAAGATTGTGATAGTCATCTCCGGTCGCCAGCTTACGATAAATACTTTCTGCTGCCTGTTTGGAAGCACGATCAGTACGTTGTTCGCTGGCACGCGCCAGCCAATATTGCCAACGGTCTTCCTGCTTTTGGTTAACACTCATGCTATCAATGGCACGAATCAGGCTTTCCCAAGCACTAAAACGGATGGCCTGACGTGCATAAATTTCGGCTTCTTCCGGGCTAAATGGCAGGCCATAGCTGGCATCTAGCGCATTTAACACTTCACGGTTGAAGTTGTTTTTCATGACTGTGGTGCCACCGATATAACCGACAGCACGATATAAGGCGCGTTGTACCTGTACTGGTGTACCCTCGGCAGTCCGTTTGACAATAGACAAAGCTGAGTCCAAATCGCTATCGGCCAGACGTCCGAGTGCATAAATCAGATAGGCATGCTCTACCGCAGTACTTTTAGGCGCAGACCACAAATAATTGGTGGGATTGGCTTGAATCGAATTCAGTTGTGCCAGAGACAGATTTAGACCAATGCCTTGCGCTGTCGCAATGGCCTGACCTGACTGTCCGGCACGAAGTTGCCCCCAGAGTCGCTGCTGACGGTCTTCTGAGGTCATGAGTGGACTGGATAGCATCATCCGGCCTAGACCAGTACAAGAATCAGGCTGGCTATTGGTAGTTAACCAGACTTCTTTAAACTCGGCATAGACCAGTTCATCGCCAGCTTTGGCGCGCACTTGTGCCACTGCACAGGCTTCGGCAGGATCAGCATTGGTTACATAAGGCAATACCGGTTGAGCAGTGCTAAAGTCTGCCATTTTTACTTTTTCTTCAACATAGTCCGCTGCCAGCTTTTCAGCCATGGCGGATTGAGGGTAACGCTGGGCAAAGCTGATAATCTGGCTGACAGGCTGCATGGCAAGATTCTGGTTTAAAATCCAGTATTCCGGATAATAGCCCAAGGCATCATTCTGCATAGACAGACGATATTGCTGTAACAGTTCAGTATTACCTGCATTGGCTGCACGCAAGGCATCATTAAATTGTTCTTCTGCTGCCTGTGTACTCGCTGAACAGATACATGCCACACTTAAAGTAATTAATTTATAGTATTTATACATAGTTTTAGTGTGTTTCAACATCCCTTTGCCTTCTATCATCGGTTTTGTGCTTTGCCCGTGTTGCATATCATAAGAGCTAGTTTGAAGATTATAACCAACTCTATTGTTCAGTTATGTAACCTTATGATTAAGCAATATTAATCTACAGACAATTTTTGCCCATAAATCAATATTTTTCCACAGTTAATTTGGGCTATAAGTTTAAGCGACTTTCCTGCTAAAATATGCGCCTTTCCAAGATTTCAGTCCGTGAATTGAATTTTTATTCACCTGTTTGATGCATCAATCAGGCTGTTCGTTCACTCTTTCAACGTATTACCTTGTAGGAGCCTACATGACGGTTCAAACCTTCATTCCGAATGGTGCCCCAGCTGCCTCAGAAAACACTGTTACCCAGCCAGCGCACACCCCTGTTAGCGATGCTTCAGTCAAGAAACTGTACATCGAAACACAAGGGTGTCAGATGAATGAGTACGACAGTCACCGTATGGCAGACCTGTTAGGCGATTCTCATGGCTATGTGCTGACCACCGATCCTAAAGATGCCGATATTCTACTGATGAATACCTGCTCGATCCGTGAAAAAGCCCAAGAGAAAGTATTCTCCGAGCTAGGCCGCTGGCGTAAGCTTAAAGATAAAAATCCTGATCTGATTATTGGTGTTGGTGGTTGTGTGGCGTCTCAGGAAGGCGACAACATCCAGAAACGTGCCAATTATGTCGATATGATTTTTGGTCCACAAACCCTGCACCGTTTGCCGCAAATGCTGGATCAGCATTTTGAGCAGATCGAAAAGCCGAAAAAAGAAAAAATCAAACTGGTGGATATTTCCTTCCCCGATATCGAGAAATTCGACTTTCTTCCAGAACCGCGTGTTGAAGGCTATAAAGCTTTTGTCTCGATCATGGAAGGCTGTTCCAAATACTGTTCTTTCTGCGTGGTGCCGTATACGCGTGGTGAAGAAGTTTCTCGTCCACTAGATGATGTCCTGGCTGAAATTGCAGGTCTGGCAGAAAAAGGCGTGCGTGAAATTTCGCTGTTGGGTCAGAACGTAAATGGCTACCGGGGTGAAACCTTCGAAGGCAATATCTGTACTTTTGCCGATTTGCTGCGTTTGGTTGCAGACATTCCGGGTATTGGCCGTATTCGCTATACCACCTCGCATCCCCTGGAATTTAATGATGACCTGATCCAGTGCTATCGTGACCTGCCACAAATGGTTTCACATCTGCATCTGCCGGTACAAAGCGGTTCCAATGATGTGTTACAAGCGATGAAGCGTAACCACACCATTGATGTCTATATCGAAAAGATTAAAAAGTTACGTGCAGTTCGCCCTGACATGCACCTATCTTCAGATTTTATCATTGGCTTCCCGGGTGAAACAGATGAAAACTTTGAAGAGACTTATCAGTTTATTCAGGATCTGGATTTCGACCATTCTTATAGTTTCATCTATTCAAAACGTCCGGGTACGCCTGCGGCAGAACTGGAAGATACGATCTCTGAAGATATCAAAAAAGAACGTCTGGCCAAAGTTCAGCAATGGATTAAGCGTTCAAGCATTGACAAGACGGATGCCATGCTCGGGACCATCCAGCGTGTACTGATCGAAAAAGTTTCTGATAAAGATCCGAATATTCTGGTCGGTACGGCGGACAATACCCGTTATGTTAACTTTATTGGTGACCCTGCTTGGGTAGGCCGCTTTGCCGAGATTGAAATTACCGAAATTAAAACTTTGAATTTAGTTTACGGTGAGCTCTTGAATCTTGAGCCTGACGTGGCGTAATGTAGAGCATATAACGCACACTTCATAAGGAACACTCTTGACTGCAGCGATTCGACGTACAGTAGCTTTTCCTGGAATTTCGATGGACCGTATACAAGCCATGTTAGGTGCCTATAACGGCCATTTGAAGCAAATTGAACAACGTTTAGACGTCAAAATCTCCCATCGTGGAGAAAGTTTTATTATTGATGGTGGAATCGATGCCGTTGAGAGAGCCGAAATGCTCTTGCAACGTCTTCATGAAGAATCTGAACATAGTCAGCAGATTAGTGCAGATACTTTACATCTGATGATTCAGGGCAGCCAGACTGACCGTGAACTTCAGCAAGATCTGGATGATCAGGAACATACGGGGCTGGACAATGTCTGGCTGCAAACCCGTAAAGGCCGGATCAACCCGCGTGGTGCCAACCAGAAACGCTATGTACAGCGCATTCTGCAAAGTGATATTTCTTTTGGTATTGGCCCTGCCGGTACAGGTAAAACCTATCTTGCCGTTGCAGCTGCAGTGGATATGCTGGAGCGCAATGAAATCCAGCGTATCTTGCTGGTTCGTCCTGCGGTTGAAGCCGGCGAAAAACTCGGTTTCCTGCCGGGAGATTTAACCCAGAAAATCGATCCTTATTTACGTCCCTTGTATGACGCGCTGTATGAAATGCTTGGCTTTGAAAAAGTGGCCAAGCTGATCGAACGTCAGGTGATTGAAGTGGCTCCGCTTGCTTATATGCGTGGCCGTACCTTGAATCATTCTTTCGTGATTCTAGATGAAGCGCAGAACACCACCCCAGAACAGATGAAGATGTTCCTGACCCGTTTAGGTTTTGGCTCACGAGCGGTGATTACCGGTGACGTGACTCAGGTAGATTTACCACGTGGTCAGCAATCCGGTCTGTCACATGCCTTACGTGTGATTGACAAAATTCCTGAAATTCATATCACCCGTTTCCATTCGCGTGATGTGGTACGTCATCAGCTGGTACAGAAAATTGTTGAAGCCTACGAAGGCTGGGACAGTGAACAGCAGCGTTTAAGTGCTGAAGCACGTGCCGAACGAAAAGCACGTCAGGAAGCCTTGATCGCTGAAAATGATGCTGCGGCAGACGCACAGCATTAAGCTTTAAACTTAAGGATTTGTGTTGAAACTTAGTCTTTCTTTACAACAGGACTTTCAGTCGCCTGAACTGGTACTGAAACGTGCCTATATTAAAAAAGTTGTAGAAACCACTTTACGTCATATCGGCACTCAAAGTGATTGCGAAATCGGAATTGCCTGTGTCGACAATGACGAAAGTCATAAACTGAATCTGGAATACCGTGGCAAAGACAAACCGACCAATGTCCTGTCTTTTCCGAGTGAACTTCCAGATGAAATGGCACAGTTTCTGGATGCATTTCCCATTGGTGATCTGGTGATCTGTATTCCGGTGGTATTACGTGAAGCGAGTGAACAGGGCAAAGCGCCTTTGACTCACTTTACCCATATGCTGGTTCATGGCACCTTGCACTTAATGGGCTATGATCATGAAAATTCAGATGAAGATGCAGAAGAAATGGAAGGCATTGAGATCGAGATTCTGGCCAAGCTGGGTTTTGAAAATCCTTATCTGGAACAGAACTAAAATTTCTTCATAAAAAAGCGGGCTAAGGCCTGCTTTTTTATTGTTTACCCTCACCCCAACCCTCTCCCATAAGGCATAGGTATCTACACAATTCCTGAACTTTGCGTTAAATTGAAGAGCATGCTCTTCAATTTAACATCTCTGGCCTGGATCAGCGTCTTGTCAAGCGCTATAACAGCCTTGTAAAGCTCAATATGAACCCTCTTGCTTCACTTGCTCCGGCAATCAAAGACCTGGCTTCTGCCCAAAAGTCGAGTTTCGCAACCACACAAGCGGTCTGGCGATTCCTGAATAATGACAAAATCTCTTTTAGTCAGTTAAACCAGCCAATTGAACATCTTGCATGTGAACAGATCAAGGCATCACCGCATCAATATGCATTGATTGTTCATGACTGGTCTCAGCTACAGTATGTGAAACACCATCATAAAATTCAGCGCCTGCAAAGAACCCATCAATATGATTCAGGCTATGAATTGCAAAGCAGTCTGCTGGTTGATGCAGCCTCGGGACTACCTATTGCGCCACTGGCGCAGACACTATCAGATGCCTCAGGCTGCTATTCCACATTCAGTCAACACTCTGCTGGGCGCAAATCTCATCTAGATTCACTTACCGAACAAATCAAAGTGATTGAACAATATCCCATTGAGAAAACATGTGTTCATATCATTGATCGTGAAGGTGACTCCATTGCCCACCTAAGGGAAATGAGCAGCCAGGGTTTTAAATGGCTGATTCGGGCGAAAGAAGGCCATCGAATTGAGCATCAGGGCAAAACATGCAAAGTTGCAGAAGCCGCAGAACGAGTAGAAACGCAGCAGGTCCAGCCGATTGCCTATAAAGGAAACCGGCATATGTTGCATGTGGGAGAAACTGCTATCCGGATAACACGTGCAGCAAAACCGAAGAGAAATGACGATTCAGGCCAACGGGTTGCTCCCCAGCCAGGGAGTGCGATTGAAGCCAGATTAATTGTTGCCGTAGTGAAAGATGATCAGGATAAGACCGTCGCAAGATGGTCACTAATCAGCAATGTTCCATCAGAGATTACTACGGTAGAGATGACGACCTGGTATTACTGGCGCTGGACAATTGAATGCTATTTCAAGCTGCTCAAGCAGGCAGGTCATGATATTGAAGCATGGCTTCAGACCAGACCTGAAGCCATTTTAAGGCGGTTACTGATTAGCTGTATGGCTTGTGTTTTAACTTGGCGAATCCAGCGTTCTGAAGATGAACACCATCAGAAAATTCGTGTATTTCTCACCCGTCTTTCAGGTCGGCAGCAGAAAAGAGGTAGGTTGGAAAGTGCACCTGCCTTATTGGCAGGGCTTTCGATTTTACTGAACACTCTTCAACTGCTCTCGGAATATTCAATAGATGAACTCAATGAGATAGCCACAATGGCATTAGGTATCTCATAGATGTGTAGATACCTATGCCCATAAGGAGAGGGAGTTTTAATACCTATAGCTCAATGATAGTTCTCTCTCCCGTTGGGAGGGAGTTAAAGGGAGGGTTTACAAATGAATAAAATGGTCTAACGCACCTCAAATTCTGCTTCTGCCGGATCAAATCGCCAAGTACGAATCACCCGCAGTTCGGAAATTTCTTTCATTTTACTGTCGAAAGCACCAAATGGTGCTGCCTTGCGCACGGAAGATTTAGCTGCTTCATCCAGCATGGCATGTCCTGAACTGTCAATCAGCCGAATGGCACGAATCCCGCCATTCTGATTCAGGATCACCATCAGCCGCACTTCCCCTGCCAGATTCTGCTGCTTGGCTGCTTCCGGATAGTAGCGGTTACCATAAAATTCTACTTTTTCACGGAACTTTTCCAGATATGCGGCCGAAACATCCTGCTTGGACTGAATACCATCCACAGTCTTAATTTTTTGCTGACGACTGAAATTTTGCTGACGCTGTAAATATTGCGCTTCCAGACTGGCGACCATGGCCGCTTTGGCCTGAAACTGGCTCTGTAATTGCTCCTGCATTTTTTTACGCTGATTTTCTTCCGCCTGCTTTTGCCAACTCAAGGTGGTCATCAGGACTTTTTCTTCAAAACTGAGTTCCTGTTGCTGTTGCAGCATATCTAGACTTTCTTGCAGTTCTTCACCTGCATGTTGCTCCATTAACGGCGATGGCATATCACTCGACATGCGATGAGCTTCTCTAAACTGGCCGGAACCCTGCTGGTCCGTTTGGGCCAGAAAATCAGCATGCTCAATTTTTTCATCAGTCTGGCGCAAGCTGACCGCGATTTCTTTGGTACTGGTATCCCGATCTTGCGGCATACCAAATTCCAGTGTCAGCACGATCAAATGCAGAATGCCTGCGGCAAGCAACGCACTGCTAAACACTGGATCTTTCCACCAAGTTCTGACCAGAGGCATGAGTATCATCGTTTTTTCACATTCGCCTAAACTCAATAATGAGTTCAGCTCCCCAAAAAAGTATTTGAAAGATTAAAAATAAACGGATTCGTCATTTATCTTTTTAAAATGCCAAATCCATCAAATCTTCAACGTTACATAACTAAAACTATAAAAATGGTGCTATTTATTTTGCTAAACTTCAAGCATGAACGCTTGTATTTTTCATACAATTCGACAAGATACATCCCGAGTCAAAAATAAAGTTGCCAGGACGCTTCAGTATGCAAACGCTAATTTCCAATATCTCCAACCGAATCCGCCAAGTGTATCAGAGGGCGGAAGGATTTATTGAAGATGAGCGTGAATTTCCCCTATCGCAAGTTTTCCTGAATGCAACCTTTCAGCGCTTTGTCACAGACAATGTCGATGCACTAAAAGACTTACATGCAGATTTACATGAAGACTGGCTGCGTCTCTACGCAACACTGGATTATAAAGGCCTGATTGTCACTTTATCGGTTGATTTGAAACTGGTACAGATGGAACTGAATAAAACCACCCAGTTGATCGTGTTCGAGCAAATTAGTGATACTCAGCTGATTGAAGCCAAATATCCAAATATGCTGTATAAACTGGGCGTGCGTTTCGGCTTGTTCTTCTATCAACGTATCTTGAACAAAGATCCTTTGGGAATGATTCTGGAAAAACTGGGCGTGATTAAAGTCATCGATGACTTGCTCTATCTGGATTTAAATCGCTGGTTAGGTAAAAGCCGATCTGTCATTGATACCTTGGGCAAAGTTCATGTGAATCACGCAGTACTTCGTGAAGCCGAACTGGTGGTGATTGGCAACGTCAATCTAGCCGCCCTGTTTAGAAAACTCTCCCAAGATCAGGAAGAGAACTGGGATGAAGACGAGATGGATGACAACCGGGTCACCCCCATTAAACAGAAAGATCCTTCTTAAATTATGCCGAACATAGTCTTTGAACAAAAGTTCCATAAAACTACATGAAATATACATTTTTGGCAGAAATATCCCTTCAACTTCCATATTTTGCCCAAATAATAAAGGGTGCAATAAGTGATATGTTTTGCCAATTGAATCAATATAGGAAAATAACTGATGGCGAAGACTGTATTCAAAATTTTAGTGATGACCACGGGTCTGAGCAGCGCAATACTGTTCACTGGTATTTCTAGCCAGGCTTTTGCCATGACTCCTTTCCAGGCCAGTTATCAATTTAGCTATAATGGCAAGAATATGGGTTCTGCAACACGGACTCTAAGTAAATCCGGCAATAACTGGACTTATGTCTTTGCTGCAAAAGCCGGGGGGATTGCCTCTGCAACCGAAACCAGCCGCTTTACTTTTAATAATGGCAAGATCGGATCAAGCAGTTTCAGTCGCAGCAGTAAAGTACTGGTGCATAACAACACCATGAGTATTAATTTTAATCCTTCCAGCAAAACTATCAGTACCAAGAAAGACGATGAAAAACGTTCTTTTGCCTGGAGAGCAGATGTTCTGGATGAGTTGAATGCAGAATTGCAAATTCGTGAAGACTTAAAAAATTCAGGCCTGAAAACAAATTACTATATCGCTGATGCCAAAGAAATTGAAGGCCGTAAGTTTGTCAAACAGGGTTCAGAGACTATAAGTACCAAATACGGATCTTTTAATACCATTAAAGTGGTGATGAAGCATAACAAGCCAGGCCGTGAGACCATCTTCTGGTTGGCGCCAAAACTTGACTATCTTCCAGTCAAAGTTTCGCATGTCGACAAGAAAACCTCCTATGGTTTGCTATTAACTGACTATAAAGGTGCAAGCAACTAAGTTTTTGGCGAATTTCACTTGATTTTTTCCGGGTGCTTTTTACAATACGCTTTTGCTTGAAAAAGCACCTGCTCTTGAGGATTCTCCCGTGCATGCACTAGAACAGAAAATCTTGGCTGAAGGCATCGTCCTCTCTGAAGAAGTTTTGAAAGTAGACTCTTTCTTAAACCATCAGATTGATCCAGTCATGATGCAACTGATTGGTCAAGAATTTGCGCGTCTGTTTAAGGATGCTGGTATTACCAAAATTATTACGATTGAAGCATCAGGTATTGCACCTGCCGTAATGGCCGGACTAGAGCTTGGCGTACCTGTAATCTTTGCACGTAAATACCAGTCTCTTACCCTGAAAGATGATTTATATCGTTCTAAAGTCTTTTCATTTACCAAACAGACTGAAAGCACAATCGCGATTTCAAATAAACACATCAGCTCAACCGATAAAGTTTTAGTGATCGATGACTTCCTGGCCAATGGTCAAGCCGCTTTAGGTCTTGCAGACCTGATTCACCAGGCAAATGCAGAAGTAGTTGGTATTGGCATTGTGATTGAAAAATCATTCCAGCCAGGTCGTGACCTGCTGCTTGAAAAAGGCTACCGTGTGGAATCACTGGCACGCGTAAAGTCTTTGACAAATGGCACAGTTGAATTTGTTCGCGACTAAGCTCGCCAATGAATTTTAAAAGAGCGCTGATGCGCTCTTTTGTTATTGTGTTTTTCTGATGATATAAATTTAAAATATCCAGAGCTCAGCCTAAGTTCTTATTGATTCTTCCAGATTTGATCCTAGATAAATGGCTTAATCTTAAGCGCCAGGCTATTTAATTTCTGAAATAGAGAGTGTCAAACAAATAAGTACTTTTTTATCCGATGAATAAACAACAATTTATGTGGATGTTATTATAAAATAAAGAGGTCTAACTATCTGCCAATAGTTAGACCTGTGTTCACCTCGAAAAAAGAGTTTATTTAACAGTCACAGTGATACTACCGCTATTCACAGCACCGATAGCGGTAGTTGTGATGCTGTTGTTAATAGCAGTTTGAGTTCCTTCTGAAATAGCACTGACAGATGCATCAATAGCACCCGCATTATAGGCAATATTCGCTACACTATAATTGCTTAAAGTTTCATTGATTTCCTCACTATAGTCAGTATGTTAGCGGCAGTGTAAAAATGACCCCCTAATGGCATTTAAAAACTGACCCCCTTGGTTAATATAGCGGTCATTTTGGACTGCTCAATATGTTAACTTTGGAGCAAGCAGTGACAATCCAAATACTTCATCAACAAGGTAAATCTATTAAAGCCATTACTCGTGAACTGGGGGTGTCCAGAAATACTGTGCGTAAATATTTACGGCAAAACACCACACCTCAGTATCAGCGTATACAGCCTAGAATAAGTATCCTTGACCCATATAAACCCTATTTACTCCAACGTGTAAACGCAGCTCATCCTGAATGGATTCCTGCTGTTGTGCTCTACCAGGAAATTTTAAGGTTGGGATATCCAGGAAAGATCAGGATCTTGAGGGAATATCTTGCAACATTAAAACCAGTTGCTCAACCGGAACCGATCATTCGTTTTGAAACCCAACCTGGCCAACAAATGCAGGTGGATTTCACCACAATTCGACGCAACAACACGACTTTAAAAGCCTTTGTCGCAACATTAGGGTATTCCAGAGCGACTTTCGTGAAATTTTATGATCATGAACGTACGGATGCATGGATCGATGGTCTGGAAAATGCATTTCAGTTCTTTGCAGGAGTACCTCAAGAAATCCTGTTTGATAACGCTAAAACGATCATGATTGAACGGGATGCCTATCAGGAGGGGCAGCATAAATGGAACCCCAAACTGCTCGACTGCGCCAAGAAATACAGCTTTCGTCCTCGCGTATGTAAGCCCTACCGTGCACAGACCAAAGGCAAAGTTGAACGCTTTAATGGATACCTCAAATCAAGCTTTATTGTGCCATTAAAAGCAAGCCTGAAGACTTCGGGTTTACTGTTAGATGTTGATGTCGCCAATGCCCATATTGGCCGGTGGCTGCATGAAACCGCCAATCAGCGGATTCATGCCACCACGCAAGAAAAACCGGCTGTTCGACTGCAACAGGAGCAGCAAAAATTTACGCCATTACCGCAATCAGATACAGGTTCCAGCACTGTACCTGTTGCAGCAGCAGAGCATGTCATGCCCTACGAGAGTTTGCAGCATCCCTTATCGGTATATGACCAGTTGCTGGGAGTTTCCTGATGAATCTGCAATACGACCGTATAGAGCAGCTTTGCCAAAAGCTCAATCTGCCTGCCATCGCATCACAATGGTCACATCATGCACAACAAACATTAGGTCAGGATGGAAGTTATGCCGACTTTGTTGAAGCGATCTTGACGCATGAATATGCTGCCAGGCAACAGCGCAGCCAGCAGGTACTGATGAAACTCTCAGGCCTGCCTCAAGTCAAAACCCTGGAAGACTATGATTTTAATTATGCCCTAGGGGCCCCTAAATCACAGGTGATTGAACTGTTCAATCTGAGCTTTATTGCTAGAGCAGAAAATGTGGTGTTTCTCGGGGCTAGCGGAGTAGGAAAAACGCACTTATCTATGGCATTAGGCTATAAGGCCATCATGAACAACATTAAGATCAAGTTCATTACCGCCGCCGATCTCATGCTGCAACTAAGTACAGCCTACCAGCAAGGTAAACTGAAAACCTATATGCAACGTGCGGTACTGGGACCAAAGTTACTGATTATCGATGAAATTGGTTATTTACCGTTTGGACGTGAAGAAGCGAATCTGTTCTTTAACGTGATTGCCAAGCGTTATGAAAAAGGCAGTACGATATTGACGAGTAACTTACCCTTTAGCCAATGGTCTAAGTCATTTGCGGATGATGTTACGTTGACCGCTGCGATGTTAGATCGGCTATTACATCACTGTCATGTGGTACAGATATCGGGTGAGAGTTATCGTTTGAAGGATAAAAAAAGAATTGGGATTCAGCCGCAGGTTGAAACTTAATACGAGATCAAAGGGGTCAATTTTACTTCGCCATTTTTAAGGTAAAAGGGGTCAATTTTAAAATGCCGTTGACAAGTACTTAGTGTCGAACTCACAACTTCCGAGATATCTGAACTATCCGCAACCTCTGATAGCTCCTCTAGAGTTTCAGAATTATTAGTTGCACTCGTTACTTCACTGTAGTCGTAGTTATCCGTTGCATCTGATATGTCTGATACCACCTTATTGTAGCTACCCTGCTCAATACTGATACTACCTGTATTCGCGGCACCAATCGCAGTAGTTTCAATTGTACCTTCAATTGAACTAATGGCGTCTGGTGCTTCTCTTGTAGCTTCTGCAATTGCTTCTAAATCGACACTTGCATCAACATCACCTGTATTCACTGCAAGATTCAAAGCAGAACCATTTTCAACCTGCTGAGAAATAGAATCCAGGGTAGCTTGTAAGCCTGTATCTACGGTGACATCAGTAGGTGTTTCACCATCTTGGGCGTATGCCATACCTGCGCTAGACAGAAAGGCGACGGATAAAGCGATTGTTTTGATCGTGTTTTTCATCGTTGTTCTTCCTACTTTTGTTTTGAAGTACCTCTCGCTAAGTACTCCTTCTTATAATGGGAGCGAGCCCATTTTTAAATATTTTTAATCACGCTGGGTGCTAGACCAGTAATTTTCGACCACCTCAGGATTGGCCTCCCATAGCGTTGTGGTTTTTTCATCTTCTTGTTCTTTATCAGCCTTTTCTTGAGTATCTTTTTCTTCATTCTTTTCATTTGAAGAAGGTTGACGCTGCTTCTTGCTGATATATTTAATCAAGTCCTGTTTACTCATTTCAGGCTCTGCTTCAGGGTTTTGAATCACCTCGGACTCTTTCTGTTTAGGTGGTTTCGTATCTTTGCTTGGGGAGTTGGTTGACTTATTTTTTTCATTGGATGAGTCTGCCTGGCGTGATGCTGATTCCTGAACAGCGCTACTTGAAGCTGTATTATTTTGTTGCTGGTTTTTCTTGTACTTATGCAGTGCCACAGAACTTCGGGTTAAGTTCAATTGACCGAACTCTGGCGGTATCTGCGCACGACAGCTTTCAAATACGGCGGGCGGGACGACCTGACTCAGCAATTCAAAAGTGGCCAGATTCAACATTTGGCGCAAGGCAAAGTTAGTTGCCTCCCGTTCTCCTTTTCCAATCTGAATGTTCAAGAGTGTACGTCCAGCGAATCTACCTGCACTCAAGCCATAATCCTGTGCAGCAATTTGCTTCTGCAATGAAACATTGCCGACGACTTTACTGCTACGGGTATCGGTCAAAGATAAATCCAGACCGACCATAATCCGGGTTTGACTATAATTCGGACCGACACCAGCGATCTGCATGTCAAAACCACCACCCGGAATAAAATCCAGACTGTTAATACTGCCTGTCACATAATAATCAGAGGCCTGGATTTGTCTGGGATCACGAATGCCCCACTTGGCTTCGCTTTCGATAATCCGGGGATCACGCCGGTTCATTAAGCTTACCCCTGCCTGAAACAAGGCAGATTGCACCATATCTCCCGCACCTTGGGTCACCATTTTTCCGCTGCCACCATTGGTAACTACATCCTTACCGGTTTGATCCAAAATTGCCCCTACGGAGAAACTCACATCACTACGTAATTGTCCTTTTAGGCAGGATAAAGCCATATCAAAAGGGGTAAAAATATCGGTAATTGGGGGGCCTTGTACCAGGCTAACTGGCTTCTTGTTTGAAGGTGCCAAGCCTGTACAGCCCGTTAAAAAAGAGCTGAAAAGGACAGTGGCGCTCATGAAAGATATATGTCTTCTGGTCGAGGAGAAATTCAGCATTGTGATTCTCCTGGTCTGTTACTTAAATTAAGACAGCGCTGAGGATTTTGGTTGGTGTTTGAATTGACTGGTGCTTCATTCAGCAATTCACTCGTAATATCAATATTGTTGTCTGTACCCTCTACATTGATATTGTTGGTCGGGGTATTTACCGTGCCGATGGAAGTGGTCGAGGTGCTATGAACAGTGGTTTTACCTAATCCGGAATAATAGTCTGACTCCTTAAGTTCGATCAGATTGGCTTGAACTAGATTCTCATTGGAACGGGCACTGGATGATTTCCAACGCTGAGTCCACTCATCAGAGGTGGCATAAGCGTTACTCAGAAAACATAAACCTAATAAACCCAGATTGATAACTAATATTCTCATAATCTTAATATCCTCTGAATTAAGATATTTATTTAATTTTTCATTTAAGTAAGATTAAATTTATCTGAAAAATATTAAATCACATAAAATTATAAAATGTAAAACCTATCCCTATTCACTTATTTTTTTGTTTTATTTAAAAATATAAATTATTGTTTTTATTAAATTAATATATATTTGTTTATTATTTGTGATTTGTAAGAAATCATTATATAAATTTTTTTTGAATATAAAATTCATCCAAAAAACTTGACTAAAATAATATATTTTTTATATTATCAATAATCAAAAATTTATCTAATAAAGATTAGAATTATTATACTTTTTATATTTTAAAAGTCGTAAATTTTTATTTTATTAGAACTTCTATTTAATAAGGATAAATGTCACGATTTATTTAAAATATAATTAATCAATTACAATGAAGGTGACTTATAAAGAAACGCCAATATTCAGGTGTATTTTGGCTGAAAACTTGAATAGACCTGATAAGAACTCGTTTACATATTTTTCGACTTCCCTTCCTTTTTCATTTCGAATCCAGAAATGGCCTACCTAAGATCGCAATATTTAGACTGATGAGAGAAGAACATTTCTGATGATCTTGAGATTTGCCATTTCCTCAATGACAGGTTAAGAATTGCGTTAATCAACCAAGAAGGCATATATTTACAGCTGAAATACAATGTTTTAGCGTGAACTCAACTAGAATCAAGTGAGTATGCAATGTTTCTGATTTGCGAATTCAAAACTTATCTAGTGTGTTGTTGTATGTTATGAATAAGTGCTGATCAGGGCACACATCCTATTCCCGACAAACCTAAAACAAGCACATCTCAATCCTTGATGGAACAATCTATGCAATGTCCTAAATGTGGCTCAGCTGATATCGAACAGCGCGATCATGAACAGAATTTAAAGAAAATTGGCGGCATTCTCATGAGTTCAGCGGGTGCAACTGCAGGGACTGTAGGTGGCGCTGCTTCAGGTGCATCGATTGGCGCTGCAATTGGTACAGTAGCCGGACCTTTAGGTGTGATTGTCGGCGGAACCGTAGGCACTTTTGTCGGTGCAATCAGTGTCGGGATTACCGGCGGTGTGGTCGGTAATTTTCTGGGGAAAAAAGCCGGGGTTTCTGTCGACCGTAATCTGTTTCAGGATTATCAATGTCTGAAATGCAAATACAGATTTAGTCAAAAAGATCAAAAAGATCAAAAAGATCAAAAAGATCAAAAAGAAGCCTAATAAAATTCAGGAAATGAAGTTCATTCTTCATTTCCTGTGAGTGCTTGTCAGACTCGATTGAGTTTCAGTACCACTTCACCTAAACGCTTGCCTTGTACTTCACACAGAATTTTTTCATCCTGACTCAGGCCCTGATCATGCCGTGGGCCGCTGACATGACTAGCGCCATAAGGCGTACCACCAGTTTTGGTATTCGAGAGTGCCGGTGTTGAGTTACTAAGCCCCATGATCATCATGCCATGATGGAACAACGGCGGCAGCATGGTCAGCAAAGTACTTTCCTGTCCGCCATGCATGGAACCTGATGCCGTAAACACGCAAGCCGGTTTACCGTGTAGCGCTCCATTCAGCCACAGACTCGTGGTCTGATCCCAAAAATATTTCATTTCAGAGGCCATATTGCCAAAACGGGTCGGTGAACCAAGCGCCAGGCCGGCACATTGCGCCAGATCGTCCAGAGTACAGTAAATATCCCCTTCTGCCGGAATACTCGGTTCAGCGACTTTTACCATGCTGGATATATTTGGAACTGTCCTGATTTTTACTGCCACGCCTGCCGCTTCAATTCCATTGGCAATCAGATGCGCCATTTCTTTGGTTGAGCCATATTTGCTGTAATATAAAACAAGGACATAAGGTTGCATCATGGTTCTTATTCATTACTTAAAAAAATAAAACTATACGATACTTTGCAAGTTTTTTGGTTAAGCTGATGATGAAAATTCATGATGATTAAAAAAATTGAGATTGGATGCAGATGATTGTTAAGTATTTAAAGAAATTACCTTTCTATGAAAAACACTGGTTTCAATTTGTTTTATTTGTACTTCGACGCTTTGAAACAGACCGCTGTCGCGAACAGGCAGGTTCCCTGACCTATACCACCCTGTTCGCCGTAGTGCCGATGCTGACGGTTTTTCTGGTGATTATTTCTTCCATTAAAGCCCTAGAACCTGCGCGGCAGCAATTACAGCAGCTGATTTATAGTAATTTTTTACCCAAAACCACCATTGCCTTTGATAAAGCCCTGAATGCCTTTACCGATAAATCCAGCAATCTCACCATCATTGGTATTCTGTTCTTATTTGTGACCACAGTATTGATGCTCAGCAGTATCGAAACGGTGTTTAACCGCATTTGGCGCGTGACTGAAACACGGGGCGGAATTATGGGCTTTATGCGTTACTGGACCATTATTTCGCTGGGGCCGATTTTACTCGGCAGTGCGTTTGTGATTTCCTCGACCGTGGCATCCATGAGCATTCTCAGCAATAACTTTGCCGGTTATGAGCTGGATGGTGCCTTTGTCCTCTGGGCGATTTCATTTTCTTTGACTGTACTCGGATTTTTCATTTTGAACTGGACCATCCCGAATCGTAGTGTACCGCTTAAATCTGCCTTTATTGCCGGTCTGTTTAGTGCCGTGGTGTTTGA
Organism: Acinetobacter sp. CIP 101966; assembly: GCF_000369725.1. Lineage (NCBI taxonomy): Bacteria > Pseudomonadati > Pseudomonadota > Gammaproteobacteria > Moraxellales > Moraxellaceae > Acinetobacter > Acinetobacter sp. CIP 101966. Next base: position 1,425,121 of record NZ_KB850160.1, read on the forward strand.
GCTGCTGAAAAATCTGTTTGGCTATATCATGTCAAACTTTACCAGCTATGAGATCGTCTATGGTGCCTTCGCCGCCGTGCCGATTTTCCTGCTCTGGATTTATCTGTCGTGGATTATTGTGTTATTGGGGGTTGAAATCAGCTATGCCCTGACGGCGTTTGAATCTGGGCAGGACAATAAACGCCATCCCATCGTCATGCTGCTGGATCTGTTAGAATTATTTTATAAAAAGCAGAAAACTGGTGAAAGCATCAGTGAAGCCCAAGCACTTGAGGTCTTAGGCCGGGATGAAATTGGACGCTGGCCGAGCTATGTCGCCATGTTTGAAAAGCAGAATTTGATCAAACGTACCGATGAAAATGAATATGTGCTGGTTCGTGATCTGGATCAGGTCAGCTTCTGGAATTTTTATCTGCAATTACCCTATCCACTGCCACGCAAAAACCATCTCACCAATGCCCAGACTGATGACATCTGGATGCAAAATTTCTCACCTAGATTACAGGAAACCGATCAATATCTGGAAGAAAAACTCAATTTTCCATTGTCCGAACTGTTCCGACATAAATAAAAAAATCCTCTCGCTTGAGAGGATTTTTTTTAACTGATAGCGGTAGATTTCCAGCAGACTATAGCGCCTGCAGTCACCAAACCCGTCCCGATCCAAAAACTGAGTTCGGGTCTGACATCCAGAATCAGCATTGACATGACCGAAGAAAGAATCGGCATAAAATAGGTGGCTAAAATCAGCACCTTGATATTGCCGAACTGCATACTCTGATTCCAGTTACTATAGGCGATGCCAATCAGACTACCCACCACTGCAATTCCTAACCATAGCTTGAATGTGGGCATGATAAAAGGTTCGTTTAATCCTAAATGTAAGAACCATAAGCTAATTACAGCGACCAAAAAGAAAATCGGTACACCATTTTGTCCGCGGCCATAGGTCCTAGTTAGAACGCAGTAGCAAGGCCATAACAAAGCGCCGAGAAAGGCAAAGCCATAGGCCCAAGGATTTTCAGCTAAAGCCTGCATAAACTTCGGCAGATTAGTGATTTCTGGATTGACCACCAGCATCAGTCCCATTACGGCGAGCAGAAAGCCGGGAATCACCCAGAGGCGGGCCTGCAACTGCCGGGCAAAAATCGAAAAAACAATCATCAAGGGTGGCCACAGATAATTGATCATGGCAATCAGCATCACTTGTTCACGATTATCCGACCATGCCACGGCAACCAGAAATAGAATCTCATAAGCCACAAATAAAGCGCCACAACCGAACAGATAGCGCTTGGACATTTGCTTGATTTTTGGGAAACCCGTGAATGCCAAAATCGCCAGACTGCTAAAACTATAAATTAAAGCAATCCCCTGCACTGCACTGGTGGATTCAGTAATCAGTTTCACTATAGCGACTAGACTGGCCCAGATCAGAATGGAAGACAGGCCAATCCAGGTCGCTAAATTTACAGACCAGTTTTTCATACTTGCTCTTGAATAGTTTTATTGATATTCGGTTTTTTCAGCCATCCCTGCAAACTCACCAGAATCACGCCCAACATCACCATACAGGTGCCGATAATAAAATTGATTTCGATATGTTCATCCAGAATCAGCACCCCGAACAGCATGCCGAATACAGGGGTCAAAAAGGAAAATACCCCCAACCGTGATGCCAGATAATGTTTCAGCATCCAGAACCAGATCAGATAACTGGCAAAGGAAATCAGTACGGTATGAAAAACCAGACTGGAAATAGACAACACCGTCCATTGAATGGCTGCTTGTCCAGTCAGAACAGCCAGAGGCAATAACAGCATTCCACCTATCAATAATTGATAGAACAAAGTCTGGGTTGCAGGTGCTTCAGCCAGCCGGCTCAGACGTACACTGAATGTGGTGGCTGCCCAGAATACGCCGCCAAGCAAAGCCAGAAAATCTCCCCACAAGGCATCAGTTTGTAAAGTTGATTCTGTCTGTGGACGTAACAGAAAGCTGACTACAATTCCGCTAAAGGCAAGAAATATTCCGCCCCATTGCACAGAAGACAAACGCTCTGCCGGCAATTTCCAGTGTAAACCCAAAGCCACAAAAATCGGCGCGGTATAAAGTAAAACAATCGTATGCGAGGCTGAGGTATAACGCAGTGCCTCACCAATCAGATAGAATTCGGTTGCAAACAACACACCGACCAGCAATCCTGCAGGTAAATAGCGTGCATTCCAGAGTTGACGGCGCACGCTCTGCTGAATCAGGGGATAAACCATCAGCGCAGACAAGGCTGAACGCAAGGCAATTTGCATCAGGGCTGAAATATCATTCGCGGCCCACTTCAGTACCACCTGTTGTAAACCCCACAACATACACAATACAAACATGATGGCAGATGCTTTGGCATCTAATGCCTGACGCTGGCTCACATACGGTCCTGTTGCTCATTTGGAAGGTACACTATAAAAGTGTCAGAAATAAAAGATATACTTCAAAACAGACAAATGATGGTGTTATTCAGGCAATTTCGGTGATGCATAAAAAAATCCAAGCAGATTCAGCTTCGCTCAAGCAACTTCCGACCCATGATCTGATTAAAGCACCTCTGTGGATCAGTTTCAGGGAAGATCCTGCGCAATCTGTTTATCCGCTGCATGGTCATGCCTGGGGAGAATTTGTCTATGCTTTTCATGGCGTGATGGAAGTGAATATTAATCATATAAATTATGTGACGCCTTCACCTCACGGCATCTGGCTCCCACCGAATTTAGAGCATCGTGGTCTGAACCGTACCGCAGTTTCTCATGGCACTCTGTATGTGCATGAATCACTGTGTAGCCAACTGCCCACTCAACCGGGCATCCTGCTCAGCGCCCCCTTGGTCACTGCTTTATTTACCCACCTGAAACAACTACATCAGCAAGATCATCCGGGATTCGAGAATTCAGCTGAATATCAGCGTCTGCTACAGGTGCTGCTTGATCAGCTCCAGCAAGCCCAACTGGTCAGCAGTTATCTACCGCATTCAGAACATGCATTGCTGAAACAGATTTTAGATTATTTACATCAGCATCCGGCAGATCAAAGCTCGCTGCAGCAACTGGCCGAACGCGTCAATTTAACCGAGCGGACGCTAGCCCGATACAGCCAGAAAGAATTGGGAATGTCACTACATGAATGGCGGCAACGCCTGAAAGTGATGCAGGCCATGTCTTTATTAAATGCAGCGCATAGTGTCGAGAGCATTGCCTTTGATCTGGGCTATGCCAATGCCTCGGCATTTATCAGCATGTTTAAACGCTGGATGGGAAGCACCCCAGATCAGTTTCGCAAGCGTTATACTGTTAATGAATAAAATGATGCATATGAAAAAGGAGCCCATTGGCCACTGCTGTCCCATAGTTTGCTTTAAATAAAAAAACCTGAGTCCTAACAGTTAAAATATGAGTGCAAACAAACACTTTAACGACCAGGATTCAGGTTTTGTCACATCAGAATACCGTATTTCATCAGCTAATTAAACCTGTTGTGCGACAGGATTTTGAACAACTTGCTAAAGTACACCATGTTGGACAGAAATTTAGAGCGGCTTCCCGGTGGGATCAGTTTATTGCCATATTGATGTCTCAATTCTCTTGTAGGCAAAGTCTGAGAGATATTCAATCCAATTTGGAGTGCCAACAGGAAAAGCTAAGTCATCTCGGAGCAAAGTCTATTCCCCGAAGCACGCTGGCACGAATCAATGAGCAGCAGCCTGCTGCCTTGTATCAACAGCTATTTTACAAGTTGCTTAAATACTATGAACACTCAAAAGTAGCTCATAAATTTCGCTTTAAGAATCCCTTGTATTCCTTGGATGCCAGTCATATTGACCTGTCGCTTTCCTTATGTGAATGGGCCAAAGTTCACGACTCAAAAGCCAGCATGAAACTCAGCATAGGATTGAATCACAGCAATGATATTCCTGAGTTTGTTGCAGTTGAAAATGGCAAAGAAAATGACATGGTACAAGGCCGCAAATTCCAGTTTCCTGCTGGCAGCATTGTAGTTTTTGATAAAGGCTATGTCGATTACCAATGGTATGCAAATCTGACTGCTCAAAACATTGGATTTGTCACACGTTTTAGGCCTAAATCTGTGTATCAGGTGATCCAGCAACATCCAGTGCTTGAATCCAAAGGTATTCTAAAAGATGAAACCATTCAGCTGAATAGCGCACATGCCCTAAAAAGAAAAGCCCCAGTGTTAAGAAGAATTGAATATAGAGATCAGCAAAGTGGCAAGCACTTTAGCTTTCTCAGCAATAACTTTCATCTAGCTGCCTCTACCATTGCAGCGATTTACAAAGACCGCTGGAAAGTTGAATTGTTCTTTAAAGCGATTAAACAGAACCTGAAATTAAAAGCCTTTTTAGGCCGAAGCAAGAACGCCATTCAGACGCAAATCTGGATTGCGATGATCGCCTATTTACTGGTAAGTTTCGCTCAACATTTAGGGAAAAAAGGCTGGACAGTTCAGCGCTTACTCAGAATAATTCAAGTGAATTTATTTGAAATAAAAACCTTAAAAGCGTTATTTTCACCCGATAAAGTCCCCATCAAACAAGAGGAAGCTTAAATGAGCTTCCTCTTGTAAAAATTGTGGGACAGCAGTGGCCCATTGGCTCCTTTAATTTAAAATCTTGGTTATTTCACAAAAGTCATCCAGACATAATCCTGAACCTGCCCCTTCAGCGTCATTTTCAGTTGATCGCCTGAATGCAATGCCGCAACGCCTGCCGGGGTACCGGTCATCACCACATCGCCTTCTTCCAAAGTAAAGACCTGACTGATGTCAGCCAGCAACGTCGCAATATCAAATATCAATAATGCAGTATCGCCTTTTTGACGCAGCTCATCATTGACTTCGAGTGTGTAATGTACATCTTTCCAGTCCGTGACTACATCGGCGACAGGCACCCAGTCCGACAACAAACAAGAACCATCAAAGGCTTTGGCACGTTCCCAAGACTGGCCTTTTTTCTTGAGATCATCCTGTAAATCACGCAAAGTTAAGTCCAGACCTAAAGTCACCGCACCCACAGCTTCAAGTGATTTCACAGGATCGCTTTCTTTGCTTAAAGTCCGGTCAATGCGCAAGCTGAGTTCACATTCATAATGACAATTGCCCCATTCCGGATTCCATTCAATGCCTGCTTCGAGCGAACTTAAGGCACTCGGTGGCTTGATAAACAATACCGGACGATCAGGGATCGCATTGCCGAGTTCTTTGGCATGATCGGCATAACTGCGACCCACGCAAACGATTTTGGATGGACGTGTGCTCATGATCAAAACTTCCCTTTTCCTTTTATAGATATCTGAATTATTTTTTAAATGTATGCTCGAACATACTCTGTTCAGTGCCGTCCTTAAATGCACGCTTCGGCACAATAACCACGGTACGGTTTTTTAATTCCAGCATATAAGTGAGTTTACCGACAGCAAAATTCTGCACTTCGCTATATGGCACCAACTTACTACGATCATTATTAAAAATTTCCGCATAGTCCTGATACAAATCAATACCCTGTTCGCTTTTACCAAACTGATATTTAACAAACTGACGTTTAAACATCATCGGCAGGAACCAGTAACGCATAATACCTTGCAGGAGCAGAAAGAATGCGCCCAAAGCCACGTAATAACGTCCGATGCCATCAAAACCCATCGAGAAACCCCAGATGATGATCCCGATACTGACCAGAGGCGTCAGAAAACGTGAAATCTGCTTTTTACCAAACGTCGCCAGGGCAAAACCATCCTGAGATTCTTCTAAAGTCAGAAAATAACGGGTCGATAAAGTCGGTGCTGACTCAGTCATAGCATCACATCAAAAATAAAATCTTGCCCAATACTATACCAAAATATCCATAGCGCTTATGGCCTGTCGCATCAATTACATAACTTTGCTTTGGAAATACGTGCATTTGGTTTTAAATAAACAGCAATTAAAACAAAAAATACGCAACAGGATGTTGAATGAAAGAATTAAAGCAATGCATGCTCATCGGTGTTTATTTGGCAGTTTCTGTCCCAGCACTGGCCAAGATTATTCCCTGGAATGCCGAAATACCAAGCAGTCTGAGTGCTTATCAGGGCAATGCCCAGCAACTGGCAGAATTAACCGGCGAGCGGATTCTGATTTATGCGCATCCAACCAGTAAAACTCAGCTTCCCACCTTAAACAGTAATGCAGCCAGCAAGACACAGTTTTATAGTGCGGCTGTAGTATTGCCTGTGGCTGAAGCTCAGGTTGAAAAATTGCTGCAACATTATCCGAATTATGTCGGTCTGTTTCCGACCTTAAAGTCGGCCAAGGTGCTGGAGCAGCAGGGTTAGATTCAGCAGGTTAAATATCAGGTTCATATCCCGACCCCGATTCCAGTCTTGAACTTTAAAGAAACCGTAGTGATGCAGCATCATCTGGGTGAAAACAGCATCAGCACCTTAATTATTGATGCGCCAATTCTCTATGGTGCAGGAAAACTGGAGTGGTTTGCACTGGGTCCGCATAGAACGCTGGTGACTGTCACCCAATGGGGCGACCTGAACCAGCCCAAAGGCTTTTTATTCAGTAAAATCCTGAATGCGCTACCTGAAGCCAAACTCGGCATTCCGCCGAGTACCAATGCATTTCTGCTGGAAGCACTACAACAACGCTTTAAAATCGAGCATACAGCAGCACTAGCAACTCCGATTCCGCAACTTAGATTCAACCCTCAACAGCTACAAAAAATTGCCCAGATCAGCCAAAAGTCTGGTCAACCGGTCAGTTTCATTTTTCCGAACTATCAGATTAAAGAAGGAAAAGCCTCAGAAAATTTAAGATTTAGCAGCACCTATCAATATTTTGCGCATCCAGTCGAAAAATTGCTGCCGTGTTTGGCTGCTGAAGCAACCCAGCAACTTTTCCCCCGGCAGATCAAGAAGGTCGAACTTAATCCAGTCAATACCCAAAGTGTGGATGCCAACTATAAGGTTTCGGTGGGTTTAGGGGTGATTCAGATTCCATTTAACTTCAAGATGCGTTTTTACCAGCTTGATTCCCTGCAAAACCAGTTCAATGCCAATGGCGGCGACTTGAAGTTTGTGAAAGGTGGCATGCGCTTATTACCGCAGTCACAAGGTACCTTATTTCAAATTACCAGCAGCATGAAGATTCACGATCAGGCGCCATTCTTATTAAGAGCTATGCGCAGCATGCCCTATCACGATGTTTTACCTGCGGTAGGTGGCAATACCGTTTATGCACTGAAAGTTCAGCAAAAATTAAGATAAGAAGGATGCAGAGAGTTATTGGTTTTTTATATGAAAAATTCACACACATTCCAGACACAAAAAAACCGCATCAATGTGCGGTTTTTTCAGATTTTTTATCAAGATTGGTGCGCTCAGAGAGATTCGAACTCCCGACCCCTTAGTTCGTAGCCAAGTGCTCTATCCAGCTGAGCTATGAGCGCGACGTCTTGATGGGGTGCATTATACGAGTTTTTTCAGTGTTGTTAAGTGTTTTTTAATAAAATCTCAACCGAACGTACAGTAATTAAACGATGCAGCAATATTCACAACTTTCTGCTGAAAACTTCTGCAAATTTAGAGCTAAAAGCACTTAATTAATTCAACCAAGAAGCTTCATTTTCCAAAAAATTTCAGCACCAAATAATGGGTCAACCTTAAGTATTCTCAACCAGGTATCCAGCCAGAATAGAATTCAAATATAAACCGACCATCACTCTTGTGCGCTTTATCACTCGCGTATTGTTCCCGTCTTTACTTCTCCTGCCCTTTGATAATGCGTAAACACAATACCATTTGAGCTGACCAGATGATCTATCAATTGAAAAGCGGCGGGTATTGATTCATGACTAAACAGGCGTTTGCCAACACCCAGTATAATTGGAAAAGTCAGCAGACAAAGTTCATCCACAAGCTCATATTTGAAAAGCGCCTGTACCACTGCAGCACTGCCATAAACTCGAATATCCCCCTCTCCTGATGCTTTAAGCTTGATGATCTCATCAATGCTTTTCAGAAAAAGGGTATTTTGCCAGTCGGAATGCTCCAGACTGGTAGAAAGGACATATTTATTGACGTCATTGATTCCCGGCCAGTCTTCAGTATGTGTGGGCCAGTAAGATTCAAAAATCTGAAAAGTATGTTTCCCTAAAAGAATATCGGAGGGCTGCATCCATTTTTGCATAATGACATCAAATGCCGGATCAGGTTCCGCATTAAAATACGGCGCCACCCAGCCACCATATTGAAAGCCACCAGATATATCTTCTTCTGGGCCGCCGGGCCCCTGCATCACGCCATCGAGGGTCAAAAACTCCTGGACAATGATTTTTCTCATCACGACTGCCTTTATTTTTATTCACTCGCCTGAGACTTATTTTTAGCATGTAATGTCTGGTGTTTCTGTAAATTTTAGACACAAAAAAACCGCAACATGTGCGGTTAATTGTTCAAGTTGGTGCGCTCAGAGAGATTCGAACTCCCGACCCCTTAGTTCGTAGCCAAGTGCTCTATCCAGCTGAGCTATGAGCGCGTAACTTGTGTGCCTAGGTTGGCAATACGTTTTTTTGCTTAACTTACTTGGTGCGCTCAGAGAGATTCGAACTCCCGACCCCTTAGTTCGTAGCCAAGTGCTCTATCCAGCTGAGCTATGAGCGCGCGACATAAGTAAGCGTGGCGGTGAGAGAGGGATTCGAACCCTCGATACAGTTACCCGTATGCGTCCTTAGCAGGGACGTGGTTTCAGCCACTCACCCATCTCACCGTAACGTGCGGCCATAATACAAATTTCGGCATGGCACTGCAAGCGCAGCATCAAAAAAAAGTGCATATTTTTGCTCGTTTAAATACTTTTTAAGCAATTCCTCGATTTTTCGTGCATTTTGATGGCAAAAAAACTGCATAAATTTCCAGTTATCGAAAATTAACAGAAAATTGAAAACTTAAATGGATTATTGCAATCATTTACGTGCAGTCTGCGCACACATGTTTTATGCTAAACCTATCTCCTAAGATAAATTTAAAGACATGATGAAAAACTGGGTCGATCCTGAAGCAAAAGCTGAAGCCGAACGTTATGACAACCCTATCCCTAGCCGCACGCTCATTTTAGAAACCATCGAAAAGAACAATGCCCAGTCCCATGCAGACCTGGTCGAACATTTTGAAATTGCAGATCAAAAAAGTATTGATGCCCTAAGCCATCGTTTAATTGCGATGGTGCGTGACGGGCAACTGATGAAAGACGGCTACAAGTTTCAGATTGCCGTCGAGCAACCTGAATCCGAAGCGACGGTTTATATCAATTCCCGGGGGATGGGAACTGCCAACATTTCCGGCCAGGACGACTTATTATTGGCTGAGCGTGAACTGCGCCTGGTCTTTAATGGTGACCGCGTTAAAGTGCGTCAGACTTCGGTAGACCGTAAAGGTAAAGCCTGGGGCTATATTACTGAAGTTGTGCAGCATCGTGTCAAACAGATCATTGGTAAAGTGTCAGAATATGATGGTGAATACTTTATCCAGCCAGCCAACCCAAATGCGCATCAGCCAATCACCCTTGAAAAAGAACTGATCGAACATGCCCAGGCTAATCTGGGTGACTCTATTCGTGTGGCGATTGATACCTATCCGACCCGTGAAGAATTCGCGACTGGACATATTGTGCAGTCCATGGCAGACAAGGCCGATACTGAAATCATTATTCCACAAACCATTTTAGAATATGGTTTGCCTTATGAATTCCCGGAAGAAGTGGTTAAAGAAGCCGAGAGCTTTAAAGAGCCAACGGCCAAAGACCGTGAAGGTCGTGTGGATCTACGTGATTTAGCCTTGGTCACCATTGATGGTGAAGATGCACGTGACTTCGATGATGCGGTTTATGCCGAAAAACGTCCGGGTGGTGGCTATCGTGTGGTCGTGGCCATTGCCGATGTCAGCCATTATGTGCGTCCAGGCAAACCACTGGATGACGAAGCGCAGGAACGTGGTACTTCGGTGTACTTCCCGCACTTTGTTTTACCGATGCTGCCTGAAGCATTGTCGAATGGCCTGTGTTCTTTAAATCCGAATGTTGACCGCCTATGTATGGTCTGTGATTTAAAATTGTCACGTGCTGGCCGAGTCACCGGTTTTGAGTTCTATCCATCTGTCATGCATTCCAAAGCACGTTTGACCTATGATCAGGTCGCACAGTATCTGGAAGGCGATAGTCAAGCCATTACTGAAGATCGCGAAGTCCGCAAGTCGATCAACACCCTGTTCCAGCTTTATCAAGTTCTTAAAAGTTTACGTGCTGAACGCCATGCCATGGAATTTGAAACTGTTGAAACTTACATGACCTTCGACGAACTGGGCGGAATTAAAGAAATTCTTCCACGCAGCCGTAATGATGCGCATAAGCTGATTGAAGAATGTATGTTGCTGGCCAACGTGGCAGCCGCAGAATATGCATTGAAAAATGAAATGCCAATGTTGTACCGCGTGCATGAGCCACCTGAGTTCTCACGTATCCAGAAAGTCCGTGACTTCGTCAAGCTGCTGGGTTTGAATTTCCCGGAACAGCCGACTCAGAAAGATTATCAGGCGGTGATTGAAGCGACCAAAGAACGGATTGATGCACCAAGTATTCATGCCGTGTTATTACGCTCCATGATGCAGGCTTACTATGGTGCGAGTAATGCAGGCCATTATGGTCTGGCTTATGAAGCCTATACACATTTCACTTCACCAATTCGCCGTTATCCGGATTTGTTATTGCATCGTGCAATCAAAGCACATTTAAATAACAAGCCATCTCCGCTTTCAGGCGGTGCTTTAGATGAAGCTGGTGACCATTTCTCTGCCACAGAACGTCGTGCAGATGAAGCGTCGCGCTCGGTGACGACCTGGTTGAAATGTCATTATATGCAGCAGCATCTGGGCGAAGAATTTGTCGGCATTATTAGTGCAACGGCAGAATTTGGCCTGTTTGTCACGTTAAAAGATCTGTATGTCGATGGTATGGTGCATGTCAGCCAGCTAGGTGATGACTTCTTTGTCTTTGATCAAAGCAGCCAGAATCTGATCGGCCAGAACCGTGGTCAGGTCTTTGGTCTGGGTGATGAAGTCAAAATCAAGGTTGCCGGTGTCAATCTGGAAGAACGTAAGATCGATTTTGAACTGGTGCAACAACTCAGTCATGCCGGCCGTGCAGTTCGTGCCCGTGCACCGCGCGTGAGTGAGAAAAAACCAGTATCACGTCCAGCAGCGACAGAAGAAGTGTTTGGCAATAATGAACGTGAATCTAAATCCAACTTGAGCGCCGATGGAGAACAACCCATACGACGCAAAAAAGGAAAAGGAAAACCCAGCTCTTACAGTAAAAAGTCTGCTAAACCATCTGCAGGAAAGTCTGAAGCAAAGGTTAAAGATAAAGTAAAGAAAAAGGCCAAGGTCAAAAAGAAAAAGTCGAATGCAAAAGCCAAGACTGAATAATTTTTGATGGTTTAAAAAGAGCGCTACGGCGCTCTTTTTTCTTTTAAACCTTATCCAGAATAAATACGATTAGAGTAAAAATACTTACCGCATCGAATCATCAACTTAGATCAGTCTGATCAGGTACCTTCCCTATTTCTAAACAAAACTGACAGGAAAACTGCCTCCTATTTTGATCTACACTCAAGCAGTGAAATTCAAAAATCTGCAAAGACATATTTCTTATTTCTTTGAAACAGACTATGGAATTCTGCCTATTCTTAAACTATCTGTTTCGGAGTTTCAGCGAGCAACACCAATCAGTTGAACTATAACTCAACATTAGTAAAAGTAGCTTGGACATCATTGTGAACGAGATTGAATAAATCTCGATACCTCCTGCTTCAGAATAAATCACCGGTCAAGCTTGATTTCTCGATCAAGAAGCCTTACTTCTAGAACTAACACTGAAAATTAATTTGGCAGACCGACATGACTTTAGAAAAGGCAACTTTGCCTGTTCCACAATTTGATCAGATTACGCTGGCTGAGCTAAAACAAAAAATTGAAAGCTGTATCGCTGAAGGGCAAAAGTTCCTGAATGACCTCACCGAAACGCCTACTACAGTACAGGAGCAGCTGACTACTCTGGAACATGTCGACACGCTTGAAAACAATATGAGTGAGTCTTGGGGCATCTTGTCACATTTAAATGCTGTGATGAACAATGCCGAAACCCGTGATGTCTACCAAGCACTTTTACCGGGTCTTAGCGAATATTATACGCAACTGGGTCAACATACGGCGCTCTATCAGACCTATCAGCATATTTATGATGCGTCGATTTATAATGAACTGCCGGCAGCGCAGCGAAGCGCCATTAAACTGGCCTTACGTGATTTCAAACTGTCTGGGGTGGCATTAGAGGGTGAAGCGAAAAAACGTTATGCGGAAATTTCTGCGCGTCTGTCCCAATTATCTTCCGACTTCTCCAACCATGTGCTGGATGCGACTCAAGCCTATTTCAGACCGCTAAATGAAGATGAGTTAGCGGGTCTATCTTCAAGTAATATTGAGCTGTTAAAACAATATGGTCAGCAACGCGAGCTGGATCAACCAGTGGCTACGCTGGATTTCCCCTCTTATCTGGCGATCATGACCCATTCAGAAAATCGTCCTCTGCGTGAAGAACTCTATAAAGCTTATACCACCCGCGCGTCAGATCAGGCTGAACAGAGCGAGTTTGACAATACTGCATTGATCGAAGAAATTCTCAGTCTGCGTCTGGAAATGGCAAAACTGCTCGGCTTTAATAATTATGCAGAATTGTCCTTAGCCAGCAAAATGGCACCAAGTGTAGAGGCAGTTGACGAATTCTTGCGTGATCTGGCAGAGCATGCCCGCGCGCCAGCAGAGAAAGAAATCGCTGAACTGAAAGCGATTGCTGCTGAAGATGGCATTAGTGATCTCCAACCGTGGGACAGCGGCTATTATTCTGAAAAGCTGAAAATGCAGCAATTTAACCTGTCACAGGAAGCGCTTAAACCTTACTTCCCAGCACCGAAAATCCTGCAAGGCCTGTTCAATATTGTCAATCGTCTGTATGGCATTCAAGTCATTGAACGTGAAGCCCCTGTATGGCATCCGGATGCACGTTATTTTGAACTGGAAGATCAAGGTCAGGTCATTGGCGGTTTCTATTTTGACCTGTATGCACGCCAAGGCAAGCGTGGCGGTGCATGGATGAGCGGTTTCCGTTCCCGTATGCAGACCAGTGATGGCCTGCAAAAACCGATTTGCTATATGGTCGGTAACTTTACCCCACCCGTCGGCAATCGCCCTGCACTCCTGACCCATGATGAAGTCATCACCTTGTTCCATGAATTTGGTCATGGCCTGCATCATATGCTGACAGAAGTGGACAATATTGCGGTAGCAGGTACCCATGGCGTGGCTTGGGATGCGGTCGAACTGCCAAGCCAGTTTATGGAATTCTGGGCCTGGGATCAGGAAAGTCTGGATCTGCTCAGCGAGCACATTGAAACTCAAGAATCCTTGCCGGCAGAGTTGCTGAAAGCCCTGCTCGATGCACGTTTCTTCCAGTCTGGCATGCAAACCCTGCGTCAGCTTGAATTTGCCCTGTTTGACCTGAGTATTCACCGAGCCAATCCGGCTTTAAATGCAACACAGGTTCAGGCTACTCTGAATGAGATCCGTGAAAAGTATGCGGTCCTACCGACCACCGACTATAACCGTTTCCAGCACAGCTTCAGTCACATTTTTGCCGGTGGTTATGCAGCAGGATATTATTCCTATAAATGGGCCGAAGTTTTGGCCAGTGATGCCTTCGACCGCTTTGAAGATGAAGGTATTTTTAATACCACTACCGGAAAGCAGTTTCGGGAAAATATCCTCGCAGTTGGCGGAAAAGACACAGCACTTGACGCATTTATCAATTTCCGCGGACGCGAGCCAAAAATAGATGCGTTGCTGCGTCATCAAGGTTGGACGAACCCCTCTAAAAACGCTTAAACTAGCTTTTTAAGTTGATCACAAGGTGAGTATGATGACCATTAAACGTCGTTTCATTGCAGGCGCAAAATGTCCAAAATGTCAGGCGTTAGATCGCGTCGTCATGCTGACCTCTGGTGAAGATGAATGGATCGAATGTATTGAATGTGGTTATGAAGAAAATCGTCCCACACATGTTGATCAACCAGAAACACCAGCTGTTCCAGATGAAGTTGGCGTGATTCAGTTTAAACCTCGTTCAGTAAAATAAAAATCAAGGTTCAAGCTATGTCAGTAGAACAAAGAAATAACCCCAAACTTTTAATGGGGATTATGGGGGCTTTAGTTACTGTCGTTGCATTGGTATTGCTATATCAGTGGTTGAATGCCTCTTCCGGTGAAGCGGAACGCATACATCAGGAAGATATCGCGGCTGTTCCGGCAGCAAAACCTGCGGCGAAAACTGAAGAAGATACGGCGGCAGCGAAAGCACCTGAGACGATCGAAGCTAAAGCACTGGTATCAAATCAGCTGTTAGATGCACCAGTGCCGGAGAATGCCAGTTTGGCCAAAGAAGAAGTGGCTAAATTAGATGACATCCAAGTTCAGCTCAATGAACAAAAAGCCACACTGGATGCGCAGCATAGCGATGCCGACCAGTTGATCCAACTGAAAGAGGAACAGATCAAGTTACTTGAAGCACAACTTGCTCAAAGCCAGTAAATCTCGACAGCATTTCAGCTAGAATATCGTCAGATCTTCTAGCTCAGTTGTTTCCATGTCTGCCCCAGCCGCTCCGCATCTGCTTAAAGCCATTCTGTTACTGACCTGCTCTGCTTTTCTCTTTTCAGTCATGGGCCTGTGTATCCGTTATGCCTCAGCAACGGTTGATAACGCCACCGTGGTCTTCTTTCGCAATTTTGTCGGGCTGTTTATCTTCCTGCCCTTCATTTTCAATAAAGGCATTGGTTTTTTCAAAACTGAAAAACTGTGGATGCACACCTGGCGCGCAGTGGTCGGCCTGACTGCCATGTACGGCTTTTTCTATGCCATCGCGCATTTAAAACTCTCCAATGCCATGGTATTCACCTACTCTTCCCCGATTTTTATTCCTTTGATTGCCTGGCTATTTCTCAAGGAAAAAATCACCACAAGCATGTTAGCCGCAGCTCTGATTGGTTTCATCGGCGTACTCTGTGTCGCCAAACCAGATTCGGGTCTAATTAACCTGAGTTCGACATAAAAAATAAATAAAAAAAAGCCTTAGCATCTGTAATATCTTGGTTACGAAGACAAAACATTTCAGAGCAAGGCTTTTTCATGGACTATATTACCGAATTATTTTGTATCTTGGATGATTTCTGCAAAAAGTTTAATGAATCTTTAGAGAAAGCTCTAATTTCTGATCAAAAAACAACAATGAAAAAGTCAGCTTTAAGCTTGTCTGAAGTCATGACCATTGTCATTTTATTTCATAAATCCGGGTTTAGATTTTTCAAATATTTTTATTGTCATATGATCATCCCATTTTGGAAATCAGCTTTTCCCAAGCTTCTTAGTTACAATCGTTTTATTGAAATTATGCCGCGTTGTTTGCAAGCTTTGAGTAGTTTCTTCCATCAAGTTAAAGGAGAAGATACCGGAATTTGTATTATTGATTCGACTAAATTGGTCGTTTGCCATAATCTTAGAATTAAAAGACATCGTGTATTTAAAGGCTTAGCTGGTCGTGGTAAAAGTAGCACAGGTTGGTTTTATGGATTTAAAGTCCATATTGTTATCAACAACTTGGGTGAAATTATTAATCTCAAGATTACATCGGGAAGTGTTCATGATGTTGCTGTACTTGAATCTTTAACCCAAGAGTTAAAAGGTATTTTACTGGGCGATAAAGGCTATCTGAGTAAAGCAAAAACTGAAGCTTTAGCAGCAAGGGGGCTCAGACTATTAACCCCGTCACGCAAGAATATGAAAAATAAACCCATCCAAACTGAAGAAGAAAAACAATTGCTTTGCAGAAGAGGATTGATCGAAACAGTGAATGATCAGTTAAAAAACTTACATCAAATTGACCATTCACGTCATCGTTCGGTGAATAACTTTATGGTGAATATTATGGCTGCTATAGTGGCTTATTGCTTAAATCCAAATAAGCCAACTTTCCAAAACTTGCTAAAAAGCTAAAATATTTCATCGAACTCAGGTTAATTAACCTGATGTCGGTCATTGGTTTGAGTGCGAGCTTTCTGGCGGCGATGGCCTTTGTCACGGTTCGGGCGCTGACCAAAACCGATTCTCCGGAAAAAATCGTGTTTTATTTCTGCTTTATTGGCACCCTGATTTCAGTGATTCCGATGTTCTGGCTATGGCGACCTTATACCCTGACAGAACTCAGCTATCTGATTACTGCCGGCATCCTGGCCAATTTCAGCCAACTGTTTATGTCAAATGCCTACAAGCTGGCTCCGGCAGGACAGATTGGACCGGTCAACTATGTGGCGATTTTCTTTGCCGGCATGTGGGGCTTTCTGTTCTGGCAGGAAGTTCCGGACCTCTATAGCGTGATTGGGCTGGGGCTGATTTTCTGTGCGATTCTATTGTGTAGCCCGATCCTACAAAAGCGCCTGAATTCATCCAAAATTTGATTAACGAATTTAAATCAAATAAATAAAAAAGCACCCGAAAGTGCTTTTTTATTGCTTTTCTTTTATTGATACCAGCCGAACAGCTTAAACATATAAGGCACATAGGCAATGATCAGCATCGCAGGCAGCAATACTATCATCGGCAAAATCCAGCGTTCATAACGGTAGTAGAAAGACAAGTGTCGTACTTCTGCATCCGCCTCGGCCACTTCGGCATCGCCAATCGACTGTCTGGCCAGCAGATGATTTAGCGCAACCGGTGGCGTCACATAACCCAGCTCAAAACCAATCAGGGTAATCATCCAGAAATGTACTGGATGAATGCCGTATTGATAGGCCACTGG
The DNA here is from genome assembly GCF_000369725.1 of Acinetobacter sp. CIP 101966. Taxonomy (NCBI): domain Bacteria; kingdom Pseudomonadati; phylum Pseudomonadota; class Gammaproteobacteria; order Moraxellales; family Moraxellaceae; genus Acinetobacter; species Acinetobacter sp. CIP 101966. The sequence goes on from NZ_KB850160.1 coordinate 1,442,125, forward strand.
AGCCACGGTCGCCGAGATCAGAATCACCGCACCAAATGGATCCATAATCATCCCGACAAAAATCATCAAGCCGACAATCAGTGAAATCACCAGAATGGTACTACTAATATCGGTCGGGAAGGCTTCCATAATTTCAATACGTTCCAGCAAGCCACCCACACTCACCGAGAGTGCCATCAGAATGACCAAGGCACCAATATGCCCCACGGTCTCACTGGTCGAAATATGCATGGACTTCCAGAAACCGACATTACGCAAAATTTCAGTCGCTTTTGAACGCTGCACAGCATGATCAACCACCAGTTCTTTGCCTGATTGTTCGCTATGTTCAGCCTCACGATATTCTGCATTGGCTGCGGCACCGGCTGTCGCCAGTTCAGGTGTCGATTTTGAGTTTAGAGTTGCGGTCAAGGTTTCATCCCAATGCCCCACTGCCGGCAACGGCGCAGGTTCATGGCGTAACTTGTCGAACAAGACAATCATCAGCAGAATGACTGGCATCATCACTGGTGCGGTAAATTCATTCAGGTCAGTCGACAAAGCATATTTATAGAATAACCAGATCAGAATAAAAATCACGATATATGGAATAATCGCAATGAAAGCACGACCAGATTGAGGAGCTGCTACAGTTGGCGCGGCAATGCGGAATTTGTTTTCTGCAAAGAACAGGGAAATTACCAGGAATAAAGTCGAGCTGAGTAGGAAGACATAAATCCCGTAGTGATACAGTAAGTCGGTGGTCACTTCTTTATTTAGTGATGCGACGACGACAATCAGCAAGCAAGGACGTAAAACCACACCCAGTGAACCGGACATTGCAGTGGCGGCCAGTGCAAACTGACGGCGTCCACCCGCATTCCAGACTTCCTTGTAAATAATCGCACCTGCGGCAATTACGAAAATCCCTGAAGCCCCAGTATAGGCGGTCGGTAATGCAGCTGCCAGCAAGATTAACCAGGTCAGGGTTTCAGGGGCCAGATTCCATGGACGCAGAATATTCAGAAACATGTCCACGACACGGGTCTGTTTCAGCAACATACCGGCCCAGATAAACAAGGCCAAGTTCAGAAAGATACTAGAAAACTCCACCAATTGACCGAGGTAAATCCCCTGTCCCATTGGATAGTCCATAAAGAAAGTGAAGTTTATCCCGGTAGTAATGGCCATATAGGCATATAGCGGTACACTCAGAAAGGCCAGACCAAAACTGCCACCCTCACGTGTTGGTTTTGGTTGTTTGATCACCTGATACAAGCTGATCAGGGTGAGTGCGCTGAACAGAATCATCCACAACCAGTAGATGTATTTCATCTCCCCCATCGGCACGCCCGAGTTCAATACGGACTGATATTGGCTATAGGATGAAAATGCCAGGAAAGCATTAGCGACCAGCATGGCGACCGAATAAACTTTAAAGTCGATACGCGTGCTCGGGCTACGCAAGCCAATATGATGGGTTTTTAGAGTGGCACTGATCGCAGCAAAGACCACCATGATGACCAGAAGCAAAGCCCGGTTTTCCGTACCAAACTTGAAGATGCCAAAGAAAGAAGTTTCAAAGGTCCGATAAGCCCGAATACTTGGATGTGCTTGCACATGTTGAATGGCTTTATCATAAAACAGGTAGGATTCTTCACAGACCTGCTGTGCCTGTAACACCGCAGCACGGACATCCGCTTCCGAACGCACCCCGAAGAAGTCGGCATATTCATCGGCTGCATCGGCTTTTATCTGCTGCTGAACGCGTTGATCGACATTAATATTGCGTTCACATTGTGGACGCGTCGGCTCAGCCCTTAAAAATGAATATTGCATTCCTGTTGCCGGATCGCCGTAAATACGCTCCCCCATACGCAGCAACTGGCCGTGAATCATTTCCCCGGTGCCAATAATCAAAGTGAGCAAAAGTAAAACCAGCACGACGAAGGTCGAGATCCACTCTGTCCATATATAACGCAACAGACCTAATCCTGATCTGTTTTGATCATTATTTTGCATGTGTATTCCTATTTTTATTTTAGCGGCCTGATGCTTGGTCTAGGACGCTGATCTTCCCTTCTGCCTAGAAAATTCCTTTTCAAAGGTCAGGATCTTTATTCTATGTTTTGACTTTGCATGAAAATTGGCACAATAAAAATGACAATTTATATTTTCTTTTTGTATTTTCTGCCAAGTAAATTATTTATCTCTGCACTTTAATTATCCCGAAAATAATTGCTCACAATATAGATCAGCGCCAGAATCACGCCCCAAATCACCCCAAGTAAATGTGCCTCAACCAAAACCGGACTACCGATCAGCTGCGCCATTCCGACATTGCCAATGGTGTTTTCCCAGACCAGTTTGGCAAAAATCAAAAATAATACCAGCGCCGCAAAGCCGCGTTCCCGCTTATACAGCAAATGTACACAGGCTACGGCGACATAGGCACCATGCAGCACGCCCGACAGGCCAGCATAGGCTTCAATATTGGGTAAGAAAAAATAAAAGCTTAAACTGATCAACGGTGGCAAGATCAGCAAAATGGCACAGAAATGCCAGACGGTAGCGCGTGGAAAAATGAAAGGTAAACAGATAAAGGCGAGAATGTTTAGAAAGTAATGAATCCAGCTCACATGTACCCAGTGCGCTGTCCAGAGTCGCCAGAATTCACCCAGCAGACTCTCTTGCCAGTAGATAAAATGATCCTGAAAAATTTGCAGACATGCAGAGAGAGAGACAAAAGCCGCTAGGAAAATAATTTTTCGTCGAAAATGTTGATCTAGCATCGGCCTGTTGTCCTCCCTGACCATCTAATTTGACTTCATCCCTGAAGCTTCATGCATAGTATCTGCATTACAGATCCGCACTGAACAGATCATCGAGCTCGGAAGAACTGTCGGATTCATCCCAGAAACGTTGCATGCCATCATCGCCACTACGTATACCAGTATTTTCTGTCCAGTAACGATCTGATATGCCACTGACCATAATCGCGGCCATGCTGTCAATCAGCTTGAATTGCGGATTTACCGGTTTTTCCTCCGTACGGGCCTGAGCAAAGGTTTTCAAGGCATCCCGAACTTTGGCATCATCGCCACTGGCCTGAGCCGCTACGGCATACAAGGCATGAGATAAACGTACACCTTTTTGCTCACCAATTTGTGTAGATTGTTTTAATGTTTGGTAAGGGTCAGGCTTGCCTTCCCCTGCGCCTGGCAACAAAGTCCAGATCACCGCACGGGTGGCATTCGGCGCACCCCAGAATTTCGCGTTATCCAGACACACCATGCCACGCTCGACCACGGCAGCAATATCTTTCGGTACATGCACTGCACCACCCGAGTTAATATCATTGGTCATGGCCTGCAAGCCACTGAGCATGCCCAACAGATAAACCGTTTGCTCGATATCACTGTTCATGCGCGGGCATTCTTCACCCAAGGCTTTTTGGTATTTCTTTTCATAACGGCTCTGAAACAGTTGATAACCGGTATATTGACGCTGTGCTGCCAGTGCCGCCCAGCGCTTCTGCTCGATTCGGGCATCTTGGGCTTCTGCCACCTGATTGGTTTTTGAAGCACGTAAATAGCGTAACTCGGCTTCCAGCGCTTTTTGCTCGGCACAAATACCGGCAGCCGAATACATCAGCACGGCCACCCGCGTTGGATCTGCACCCATTTCTTTGGTCGCCATAATGGCCGGCGTTAAAGAATTCCCTGAATTACACACCATTTCAGCATCATCCATCGCTAAAATCGGCGGTACAATATGGTTTTCGGTGAAACCCAGTGCAACATTGGCACCGGTTTTAATGACCTGAGAACACCCCGTCAAAACTGTTGTTGTTATTGCAATGGTCGCCATACCTTGGCATATTTTACGGACGCCTGACATTTTCCTGTCCTCTATAATTGTGATTATGTCCATCTTTCTGCTAAAGATATCAGAAGCATTTTGTGAATAAAAGAGTATTTACTCTAATTTAGACGAGACACTTTGCCATTAAATAGCCGCGCTGCAATTGACTGTATTTAGAAGAATACCAAATTTTGGGCAAAAAAAAGTAGCATTGCGACGGTTCAGCACATGCTACTTATTAACTGTACAAGCAGAAAAATAATAAACCCTGCTTGATTAAGATGAAAATTTATCCTTCAACACTGTCCCGAGTCGTCCGATCACCAGCGTTAAAACAATCGCTACGATCAGAAACATCCATACTGGAAATTCCATTAAGGTCTCCCGTAGTTGCTGTTGGTGAGTTAAATGTACAGGCTAAAAGTAAAACATAGGGAATAAATTGTCAGACAATTCCTCTAAGTCATGGATTAACCTTGATTTCTGTCTGACAATAAAAATAGGAAGTTGATCTAAATATTTGTTTTATGTGCATTTTAATCAAATCATTAAAATGTATTTGTCTTACAACTAAATTAATTTAGTCAATAATTTTAAGGACTTCCATTGTTTGAAGGGCAATTGATCACACCAGATCAGCAGAGGTCGCGCCTTGGCATGCTGGAAATACACCACAATATACGCCTGATGATCAATCACGTGACTAATACATACCCGACGGGTCGGTCGTGCTTTAGTAGTCAATGACCATTCACGTCCATCCAGATATTCAAACTGCTCAATCTGTGGTGTCTTGCGGTAAAACAGCTGATAAATCACCAAGCCTATGACAGCGCACATTGCCCAAAGTGCAATCGGTAATAACTGATACAACAGATACATCAGCAGTGCAAAAATAAAAAGCTGAAACGCCAATGCACACAGACTGCGTTTCAGCTTGAAGCAACGATTATCCATGAACGTAAAATTTAAGCTTCTTGATAAAATCTTTCAGTTCAGGACGCGGTGGCTCAGACACTTCCATAAACCAGTCCAGTAAATCCGGGTCTTCCTGCTCAACCAGCTCTGCAAACATCTGTTTTTCGAAAGGCTCAGCACTCAGGTAATGGTTTTTTACGTAGGGATCAAAATATACATCCAGTTCTTTTAAACCACGACGCGCACGATAAATCACTTTGCGCTCTTCTAAGCTGATGTCATCAGTCATCGAATTTCCCCAACTCGTTATAAACCCGAATAGTTTACCTGAAGCGCTGGCTGAATTTCGAGGGATTTCATAGAAATGACCAAAAGCATCAGCAGATTTAAGTCATTTGAACATTCCGCTCATTGCTGCTGATCTTGGCATGACCTAAGTTAAACCAAACAAATCAAAATAAGGAATAACAAGATGCAATCTGCAGCCATTCGCCCACTTGCCCCGATGCTGCCGTGCCAACTCTTTAGTACCGAACATGATGCTTTTCGCGAGACGGTACGTAAATTTTATGAGAAAGAAGTCATTCCACATACCGAGCGTTATGAAAGTCAACAGCATGTAGATCGAGAGCTGTGGAATAAAGCCGGTGAGCTTGGATTGCTCTGCGCTACCATGCCCGAAGAATATGGCGGCTCTGGCGTAGACCGGCTGTATAGCATGATTTTGATTGAGGAACAGGCCTATGCCGGAGATTCAGCGACTGGATTTTCATTGCATTCAGATATTGTTGCCAATTATCTGCTGAATTTTGGTAATAAAGCTCAAAAACAACAATGGTTACCGAAAATGGCGTCTGGAGAGGTCGTCACCGCGATTGCCATGACCGAACCGGGAACTGGCTCTGACCTGCAAGCAGTGCGTACCTCGGCAGTACTCGATGGCGATGACTATGTGATTAATGGTTCCAAAATCTTTATTACCAATGGCTATCTCTGTGACATGGCGATTGTGGTCTGTAAAACCGGCAATAATGACAAAGGTTCAGCCAATCTTTCATTGATTATGGTTGAAGCAGAGCGTGCCGGATTTAGTAAAGGCAAGCCGCTGAATAAAATTGGCATGAAAGGTCAGGATACCTGCGAACTGTTCTTTGACAATGTTCGGGTACCCACAGAAAACCTGCTCGGTCTGGAAGGCATGGGCTTTATGATGCTGATGAAAGAACTGGCTTGGGAACGCCTGATTGTGGCGATTATCTGTCAGGCAGGCGCTGAAGCCGCTTTTGCCCATACAGTGAAATATACCAAGGAACGTCAGGCATTTGGCAAGAGCATCAGCCATTTTCAAAATACCCGTTTTAAACTGGCAGAACTACGTACCGAGATCGATGTGTGCCGCACTTATCTGGATCGCTGTATGCAGCTGCAACTCAATCACGAACTAGGCGTAGATGCCGCTGCTGCGGCCAAATACAAGATTTCAGAAATGTACAGCAAAGTCGTTGATGAATGTCTGCAATTGCATGGCGGCTATGGTTATATGCTGGAATATCCGATTGCCCGTGCCTATATCGACAACCGTGCCAATCGGATTTATGCGGGTACCAATGAAATCATGAAAGAACTCATCGCTCGTTCGCTTTAAACTGAATAAAGAAAAAAAAGAGTCGCTAGGGACTCTTTTTTTCTTTATTCAAAAATCTAAGCTTAAGAAACCAGACGCGGTTTATACTTTAGAGCATTGCTGTTTTTTTTAAATTTTAGCACGGTATCTTCAAACGAAGCCTGCTTGAGTTCCTTGCGATCTGCCAGATAATTATTGCTAACTTTCCAAGGTGCATGTTTACCCTGCTTTGGCATTACGTCCGCAGCACGGGCGATATAACCGGAACTGAGACTTCCCATGACGGTATCCTGAAGTAATTCACTCTGATCTCCCTGAGGAATCACCTGCGCATAACCTTGCTGATCCATATAGTTCAACAGACGGCAAATATATTCTGCTGCAATGTCGACTTTAAGCGTCCAGGAGGCATTAATATAGCCAATAATCAGCGCCATATTCGGTATATCACTGACCATGATGCCTCTATACAGCATATGCTGTGAGGTATCGACAGGCTGACCATCCATCGTCGCCTGAATCCCACCGAGAATCTGGATATTCAGACCGGTGGCAGAGACAATAATATCAGCATCCAGATGTTGACCTGATTTCAGCTGAATTCCCGTTTCGGTAAAGGTTTCTATCTGATCCGTTGCAACCGATGCCTGGCCTTCACGTAAAATTTTAAACAGATCTCCATCCGGTACCACACAGAGACGTTGATCCCAAGGTTCATAATTCGGAGTAAAGTGCTTCATGTCCACTTTACCTTTCAACTGAAGTTGCACCGATTTAAGCAGAAACGATTTTAATAATTTGGGCTGTTTCTGTGCCAAAGCATAAATCCCGCGCTGCATGCCGATATTACGCGCACGCGTCAGCTTATAAGCGACCTCCTCAGGCAGATATTTACGCATTTTTGAATATATAAAATCGACAGAAGGCACAGAGGTAATATAGGTCGGTGAACGCTGCAACATGGTCACATGACCTGCTCCACCTTTAGCCATGGCAGGCACCAAGGTAATCGCGGTCGCACCACTGCCAATAATCACCACTTTTTTGCCTTTATAGTTTAAATTTTCCGGCCAATGTTGCGGATGAATAAATTCACCTTTGAATGCCTCCTGATTGGGAAACTCTGGCTGGAAACCTTGGTCATAGTTGTAATAACCAGTACAGCCCAGTACGAAGTTGGCGATCCAGATCTGCGTCTTACCCTGTGCGTCCTCAATCTCTACCGACCATTTGCAGGTGGCAGAATCATAATTGGCACTTAAGACCCGATGCTGAAAATGGATTTTCGGCTGAAGCCTGAATTCCTCTACCACTTCAGTCAGATAATTTTTGATGGATGCGCCATCGGCAAGCACGCTTTCTTTTTTCCAAGGCTTAAAATTAAAGCCAAAAGTCGACATATCCGAATCGGAACGAATTCCCGGATATTTAAACAGATCCCAAGTTCCGCCAATACTTTCACGACGTTCGATGATGTCAAAAGAGCGTTGTGGACAATGTTTAGAAAGATGCGCTGCCAGACCAATCCCCGAGATCCCCGCACCCACAATTAAAATATCTACCTGCTTTTCCATGTTGTTTTTTTACCTAAGCGATGCTATCTGTTTTTATTAAATCACAAAACTGACAATACACAATGTCAAGTTTATTAAAAAGACGTTATTTTTTTATCTTTTGAGGCCAGATCCAGTTATACGAGATTAAAAGTCAGACTAAATTAAAATATACAGACAATAAAAAAGGCCGGTTTATTCAACCGACCTTTTCGAACAACTTGCGTTATTCTTCACAAAATTAGTTAACTTCGCGATCTACTAGCTCAACGTAAGCCATCGGTGCAGCATCACCTGCACGAAAGCCCGCTTTAAGAACACGTAGATAACCGCCGTTACGCTCTTTGTAACGAGGGCCAAGAACGGTAAATAATTTACCAACAGTTGCTGCTGAACGAGTACGAGCAAACGCCAAACGACGGTTTGCTACTGTATCGTTTTTAGCTAAAGTGATTAAAGGCTCAGCTACACGACGTAACTCTTTAGCTTTAGGCACAGTTGTTTTGATCAACTCGTGCTCGAACAAAGAGTTAGCCATGTTTTGGAACATCGCTTTACGATGACTGCTTGTACGGCCTAATTTCACACCACTATTACGATGACGCATGGTGATAGTCCTACTTAATTAACGGCTACGATAGGCGAAACGATCGTCCATACGGAGACTAGCCGGTGGCCAGTTCTCTAAACGCATGCCGAGTTGTAAGCCTTTAGAAGCCAGAACATCTTTGATCTCAGTAAGCGATTTTTTACCCAAGTTAGGAGTTTTAAGCAACTCAACTTCGGTACGCTGTACAAGATCACCAATGTAGTAAATGTTTTCTGCTTTCAAACAGTTAGCAGAACGAACAGTTAGCTCTAGATCATCTACTGGGCGAAGCAAGATTGGGTCAACTTCTTCACGAGGCTCTTGAGCAACAGGTGCTTGATCTTTCTGAAGGTCAACGAAGATCGCAATTTGTTGCTGCAAAATAGTTGCAGCTTTGCGGATCGCTTCTTCAGGATCTACAGTACCGTTAGTTTCAAGATCAATGATCAGTTTATCAAGGTCAGTACGTTGTTCTACACGCGCGTTTTCCACGGTGTATGAAACACGTTTGATTGGGCTGTAAGACGCATCTAACTGCAAGCGACCCACTGGGCGAGTTTCGCCTTCAGGGAAGCGTGAATCAGAAGTCTCGTAGCCACGACCTTGAGCCACTTTCAGACGCATTTTCAATGAGCCTGAGGCACTTAAAGTACCGATCAAATGTTCAGGGTTAACCACTTCAACATTATGAGGTAAACGAAGGTCAGCCGCAGTTACGTCGCCTGCACCTTGTTTCTCTAATGTTAAATAAGCTTCATTTTGATCGAACAGCTTAATCGACAATCCTTTTAGGTTCAGCAAGAGCTCGACGATGTCCTGCTGCAAGCCTTCCAAAGTACTGTACTCGTGCTCGACCCCTTCAATCTCAACTTCTACCACAGCTGCGCCAGGTAGAGAAGAAAGAAGGATGCGACGTAAAGCATTACCAAGAGTATGACCAAAGCCACGCTCTAATGGTTCTAGAATAACTTTTGCCGAGGTCCCGCTTGCCGCTTCGACCTTGATCGCTTGCGGAGTTAGAAACTCATTTGCAGTACGCGTCATATTGCTTCCTCAAGGATTATTTAGAATACAATTCTACAATCAAGCTTTCGTTGATTTCAGCAGGTAAATCAGAACGATCCGGTGCAGCTTTGAACGTACCTTCTAATTTAGAATGGTCGATTTCCATCCAAGAAGGCATGCCACGTTGAGTAGCTAATTCAATTGCGTTTTTGATACGTAATTGTTGCTTAGCGCCTTCGTGAACTGCGATCACATCACCCGCTTTAACTTGGATAGACGCAATGTTAACACGACGGCCATTCAAAGTGATGCTACGGTGAGATACTAACTGACGAGCTTCTGCGCGAGTAGAACCGAAACCCATACGATAAACAACGTTATCAAGACGGCTTTCAAGTAGCTTCAACAGGTTTTCACCAGTTGCGCCTTTAACACGAGCAGCTTCTTTATAGTAGTTACTAAATTGACGCTCTAAAACACCGTACATGCGACGTACTTTTTGTTTTTCACGTAATTGTAGTGAGTACTCAGATTGTTTACCACCACGAGCCCCGCCGTGTTGGCCAGGAACTTTCGCATGTTTTTTTGTCTTAACATCAAACGGTTTAACGCCTGATTTAAGTTGCAGGTCTGTCCCTTCGCGACGAGAGAGTTTGCATTTTGGACCAATATAACGAGCCATGAATGTTTCTCCTTACACGCGACGTTTTTTAGGTGGACGGCAACCGTTGTGCGGGATTGGCGTCACATCGGTAATGCTGTTAATTTTATAACCCACTGCACCTAAAGCACGAACCGCAGATTCACGACCAGGACCAGGACCTTTTACAAGGACATCCAAGTTTTTCAAACCGTAGTCTAAAGCAGCTTTACCAGCAACTTCAGCAGCTACCTGAGCAGCGAACGGAGTTGATTTACGTGATCCACGGAAGCCTTGTCCACCTGAAGTGGCCCAAGCCAGTGCATTACCTTGACGATCGGTAATAGTCACAATGGTGTTATTAAAAGAAGCGTGAATGTGTGCGACACCTTCAGAGACGGTACGAGTGACCTTCTTGCGTGCGCGAGTATCTTTAGCCATCTTTTAGCTTCCAGAAATCTTATTTCTTAATAGGTTTGCGCGGACCTTTACGGGTACGAGCGTTAGTTTTGGTGCGTTGACCACGGACAGGCAAGCTGCGACGATGACGAAGACCGCGGTAGCAGCCTAAATCCATTAAACGTTTAATGTTCATGGAAATTTCGCGACGTAAATCACCTTCGGTCGGAACCTTAGCAACTTCTGCACGAATCGCATCAAGCTGAGCGTCATCTAATTCACGGATCTTAGTAGTTGGAGCAATACCAGCAGCAGCTAAGATAGCTTTTGAAGTATGGCGACCAATACCAAAGATATACGTTAGAGAGATAACAGCGTGCTTGTTATCCGGAATGTTTACACCGGCAATACGAGCCATTCAATTTTCTCCAAAAAGGCAGTAGATAATCAACCGCCCCACAAAAATCTTGAGGGGCGGATAATAACCTAATTCGCCTACAGAAATCAACAGGTCTTAATCAGATTAACCTTGACGCTGCTTATGACGAGGTTCTGCGCTACAAATTACGCGGATAACCCCATTACGACGGATAACTTTACAGCTACCACAAATTTTCTTAACAGAAGCTTGTACTTTCATGATGAAACCTCAAGTGCGCTTATCCCTTAGGATGAGCAGTCGTTTTTCTCATTAACGTTTGATTATCGTATTGGTGCGAAGTAAGGTGTGATTGCAGCTGAGCCATAAAGTCCATCACCACTACCACAACAATCAGCAAAGAGGTACCACCCAAATAGAATGGAATACCAAATGAACTTTGCAATACCATCGGCATCAAACAAATGACGGTGATGTAAATCGCGCCAATAAACGTCAAACGATTGAGAATATGATCTAAGTAACGAGCAGTTTGCTCACCTGGACGTATACCAGGCACGTAAGCTCCGCTGCGTTTCAAGTTCTCTGACACTTCTTTAGGACTAAATACCAGTGCTGTATAGAAGTAACAGAAAAAGATAATTAACGCACCAAAGAGCACCAAATACAACGGCTGACCAGGCGACAATACCAATGCTACATCTTGCAGGCTACGCTTAATAAATCCAGCATTTGGATCTGCACTACCCACCCACTGACCTAAGCTCGCAGGGAACAAAAGCAATGAGCTGGCAAAAATTGCCGGAATCACACCCGCCATATTAATTTTTAATGGCAAATGTGTCTGCTGTGCAGTAAATACACGACGACCTTGTTGTTTTTGAGCATAGTTTACCGGAATACGACGCTGCGCTTTCTCGATAAATACGATCGCTGCCAAAACACCCAGAGACAACAAACCAAAAATTACCAAGCCAATCAGGCTGGTCTGGCCATTATCTACAGATGAGAAAGATTGCATAATCAGATTAGGCAATCCGGCAACAATACCCGCGAAGATGATCATGGAAATACCATTCCCCACCCCACGCTCGGTAATCTGTTCACCCAACCACATCAAGAACATGGTCCCCGCAACCAGTGAGGTTACTGCAGGAACATAAAAAGCCAAACCAGTATTCAGGGTAATCCCCTGACTGATCAGGCCTGCACACATACCTACCGCCTGTACCAGCGCCAAGAATAATGTACCTTGTCGTGTGTATTGATTAATTTTACGTTTGCCTTGCTCGCCTTCTTTCTTTAAAGCTTCCAGCGAAGGAACCACAGTTGACATCAACTGCACGATAATCGATGCAGAGATATATGGCATGATCCCGAGGGCAAGAATAGACATTCGTTCTAATGCCCCACCAGAGAACATGTTAAACAAACCAAGGATGGTACCTTGGTTTGCATTAAACAAGTTTTCTAACGCAGCATTATTGATGCCTGGTACTGGAATATGCGCTCCTAGTCGAAACACCAACAACGCACCAATGAGAAACATCATTCGACGAATAATTTCACGGTATTTCACATGAAATGGTTGGCCTTTCATCATGTTGACATGACCTGAAGAACTAGGAGTCATAGACACTGGGGATTACTCCTCGACTTTGCCGCCAGCAGCTTCAACAGCAGCTTTAGCGCCTTTAGTCAATGCAACACCTTTAACAGTGAATGCACGAGTAATTTCACCAGAAAGTACGATACGAGCACGGATCATGTCTTTACGTACAACGTTCGCAGCTTTTAAAGTTTCAAGAGACACGATGTCGCCTTCAACTTTAGCAAGCTCAGATAAACGTACTTCAGCAGTTTTCAAAGCCAATTGGCTAGTGAAGCCGAATTTAGGCAAACGACGATAAAGTGCTGTTTGACCGCCTTCGAAACCTGGACGAGTACCACCGCTCTTACGTGAGTTTTGACCTTTGACACCACGGCCACCGGTCTTACCAACGCCAGAACCGATACCACGGCCTAAACGAAGGTTGTCACGTTTAGCACCTTCTGCAGGTGCAATTGTATTTAAACGCAGAGTCATGGCTTATTCCTCTACACTAACCATATAGTAGACTTGGTTGATCATACCACGGTTAGAAGGTGTGTCTAACACTTCTACAGTATGACCAATACGACGCAGACCTAAACCTTGCAGGCTAAGCTTGTGATTTTTCAAGCGGTGCGATGCAGATTTAGTCTGGGTAACTTTAATCGTTTTCATGATTGATTACCCTTGAATTTGTTCTACTGAAAGACCACGTTTCGCAGCAACCTTTTCAGGAGTAGTCATATCACGCAAACCATTGAAAGTTGCGTTTACTACGTTAGCAGCGTTAGTAGAACCACGGCATTTAGTCAACACGTTACGTACGCCTACAGCTTCTAGAACTGCACGCATAGCGCCACCAGCAATTACACCTGTACCTTCAGAGGCAGGCTGCATGAATACGCGGCTAGCGCCGTGACGTGCATGAATTGGGTGCTGTAACGTACCATCAACAAGGTCAACAGTAATCATATTGCGACGAGCAGCTTCAAGTGCTTTAGAGATAGCAGCTGGAACTTCACGTGCTTTACCACGACCAAAACCTACGCGACCATTACCATCACCCACAACAGTTAATGCTGTAAAAGAGAAGATACGACCACCCTTAACAACTTTGGCTACACGATCAACGGCAACCAGCTTTTCAACAAGACCTTCGTTTTGTTCAACTTTAGCCATGATTAGAACTCCAAGCCGTTTTCACGAGCAGCATCAGCCAAGGCTTTGATACGACCATGATATTTAAAACCAGAACGGTCAAACGCAACTTTAGTAACACCAGCTGCTTTAGCGCGTTCTGCGATTAAAGCACCTACTTTTTGAGCTGCTTCAACGTTACCAGTTGTACCCGCACGTAGAGTAGCGTCTAAAGTAGAAGCTTGCGCTAATACTTTGCCACCATCTGCAGAGATAACTTGAGCATAGATGTGACGCGGAGTGCGGTTTACACACAAACGAGTCGCACCCAATGCACGGATGTGCAAGCGTGTGCTTTTCGCACGACGCAAACGGGATTGTTTCTTTTCGTTCATAAGAACCTCGCGCCTTATTTCTTCTTAGCTTCTTTACGAAGTACAACTTCGTCAGAATAACGAACACCTTTGCCTTTATATGGCTCTGGTGGACGGTAACCACGGATATCTGCAGCAACCTGTCCTAAAGCTGCTTTATCAGCAGATTTAAGAATGATTTCAGTTGCAGTTGGAGTTTCAGCAGTTACACCTGCAGGAAGTGCATAATCGATCGGATGAGAGAAACCAAGGTTAAGATGAACAACGTCACCTTTAACCGCAGCTTTATAACCAACACCGATAAGCTGTAACTTACGTTCGAAACCTTCGCTAACACCTTTTACAAGGTTGTTAAGCACAGCGCGAGCAGTACCAGCTTGCATCCAAGCGTCTTTCGACTCTTGTACTGGAGCAATAGCTAGAATACCGCCTTCCTGTTTAAGCTCGACCAGCGCATGCAGGTTGAAAGACAATGTACCTTTAGTGCCTTTCACTTCGACCTGCCGGCCGTTCTGAGTAACTGTTACACCGTTAGGTACAGTTACTGGGGCTTTAGCCACACGAGACATGAGGAATCACCTATTAAGAAACAAAAGCAATAACTTCACCACCAACGCCTGCAGCACGTGCAGCGCGATCAGTCATGATGCCTTTGCTTGTAGAAACAATTGCAATACCTAAACCTTGCTTAACGCTAGGAAGTGCATCTTTACCGCGATACTGACGTAGACCTGGACGGCTTACGCGCTTCACAGTTTCGATAACTGGTTTGCCTTCGAAATACTTTAAAGTCAAAGTAAGAGTTGGTTTGCCTTCAGCATCCGCAACTTCTACGTTTGAAATATAACCTTCTTGTTGAAGTAAGTTAGCAATTGCTACTTTCAACTTAGAATTAGGCATAGAAACAGTTTGTTTCTTTGCCATTTGTGCGTTACGAACACGTGTTAGCATGTCGGCAACGGTATCTTGCATACTCATCTATAGTGCTCCTTACCAGCTTGCCTTAACAACGCCAGGTACATCACCTTGCATTACTGTTTCACGTAATTTGTTACGGCTTAAACCGAACTTACGGAAGTAACCATGAGGACGACCAGTTAAACCACAACGGTTACGTAGACGTACTGGAGATGCATTACGTGGTAATGCTTGTAATTTCATCATCGCTTCGAAACGTTCTTCGTCTGATGCATTTACGTTTGCAATAACAGCTTTTAATTCAGCACGTTTTGCAGCGTATTTAGCAACAGTAGCTTCGCGTTTCAATTCGCGATTAATCATACCTTTCTTAGCCATATCGACCTCTTATTTGAACGGGAAGCCGAATGCACGCATAAGCGCACGGCCTTCGTCATCGGTGCGAGCAGTCGTAGTAATGGTAATATCCATACCACGAATACGATCAATCTTGTCAAAATCGATTTCAGGGAACATGATTTGTTCCTTAAGACCCATTGAGTAGTTACCACGACCGTCGAATGATTTCGCAGAGAAACCACGGAAGTCACGGATACGAGGGATCGCAATCGAAATCAAACGGTCTAAGAATTCGTACATACGTTCGCCGCGTAAAGTAACTTTACAACCGATCGGCCAACCATCACGGATTTTAAAACCAGCGATTGATTTACGAGCTAACGTAAGTACTGGTTTTTGACCAGCGATAGCTTGCATATCTGAAAGAGCACCATCAAGGAGTTTTTTGTCGGCAGCAGCTGCGCCAACACCCATGTTGATCGTGATTTTAGTGATGCGAGGAATCTCCATCACATTCTTAACGCCCAATACTTCTTGTAATTGAGCTTTAAGTTCGTCGTTGTAACGTGTTTTAAGTCTGGCCATGGCCTATATCAACCTATTACTTCGCTACCGCCACTGATTCACCATTTGATTTGAATACGCGAGTTTTCACGCCATCAATCACTTGGTAACCAACACGGTCAGCCTTTTGGGTTGTAGCATTAAAAACTGCCACGTTTGAAATATGAAGCGAAGCTTCCTGAGTTACAACGCTACCTTCAGCGCCTGTAGCACGGTTCGGCTTCTGATGCTTCTTCACCAAGTTAAGGCCTTCAACCTTAACACGGTCATTAGAAACAGACAGAACAGTACCCTGTTTGCCTTTTTCTTTACCTGCGATCACAATTACTTGATCGCCTTTTTTAATCTTAGCCATGATCGCCTCTTATAGAACTTCAGGAGCCAATGAAATAATTTTCATGAACTGTTCAGTACGAAGTTCACGAGTCACTGGTCCGAAAATACGAGTTGCAATCGGCGCTTTGTTGTTGTTCAAAATAACAGCAGCGTTATCGTCGAAACGAATCACTGAACCGTCTGCACGACGGATACCGAATTTTGTACGAACCACAACCGCATTCATCACGTCACCTTTTTTAACACGTGCGCGTGGAATTGCTTCTTTTACAGTAACTTTAATAATGTCGCCAACAGAAGCATAACGACGATGCGAGCCACCAAGTACTTTAATACATTGTACGCGGCGTGCACCACTGTTGTCTGCTACGTCGAGCATAGTTTCGGTCTGAATCATTGCCCTACTCCAAAACCGAGCAACACCGGTCGAAATTTCGAAAGGCTCAAAGAGTACTCGAAATTGACCGATGATGCAACAAGAACGTTAATTACTCAGCAGCTGCTTCAACAACTTCAACTAGAGTCCAAGACTTAGTTTTAGAAATTGGGCGGCTTTCTTTAATGGTTACAACATCACCAGCTTTCGCTGTGTTGTTCTCATCATGAGCATGTAATTTTGTTGAACGGCGGATTAATTTGCCATACAACGGGTGTTGAACTTGGCGTTCAATAAGAACAACGATAGATTTATCCATCTTGTCGCTTACAACTTTGCCAGTTAACGTGCGGACTGTTTTATCACTCATTGTCCGTTCCCCTGTTTTTCGGTAAGGAGGGTCTTAATACGAGCAATAGTCTGACGAGTAAGTGCAACTTCATGCGATTTACCCAATTGACCAGTTGCTTTCGCCATACGAAGACGGAATTGGTTAAGCTGTTGCTCATCAAGCAAAGCTGTCAACTCTTCTACCGACTTTTCACGTAGATCTTTAGTTTTCATTACATTACCGTCCGAGTCACGATAGCGGTTTTAAACGGAAGCTTAGCTGCTGCAAGCGTAAACGCTTCGCGAGCCAATTCTTCGTTAACACCATCAATTTCGTACAAGACTTTACCTGGTTTGATTTGGCAAACCCAATATTCCACAGAACCTTTACCTTTACCCATACGCACTTCAAGAGGCTTAGAAGTAATCGGCTTGTCCGGGAATACACGGATAAAGATCTTACCACCACGCTTAATACGACGGCTAATTGTACGACGCGCTGCTTCAATTTGACGCGCAGTCATTTGACCACGTTCAACTGATTTAAGTGCAATAGTACCGAAAGATACTGTGCTACCGCGGTGTGCTAGACCAGTGTTACGGCCTTTCTGCACTTTACGGAATTTAGTACGCTTAGGTTGCAACATGGATTATTCTCCTTTTTCAGCAGAACGATCATTGCGACGACCACGACGCTCTTGACCTTCACCACGACCACGACCGCGTTTAGCTGGACGCTCTTCTGCTGGAGCTGGGTTCATGACTTGTTTCATGCCGCCCAAGATCTCACCACGGAAGATCCAAACTTTAACACCGATCGTACCGTAAGTAGTCTCAGCACGCATAGTCGCATAGTCGATATCTGCACGAAGCGTATGTAGAGGTACACGACCTTCACGATACCACTCAGTACGAGCAATCTCAGCACCACCTAAACGGCCTGAAACTTCTACTTTGATACCTTTAGCACCAGCACGCATTGTGTTTTGTACCGCACGCTTCATAGCACGACGGAACATTACACGTTTTTCTAATTGAGAAGCGATAGCTTCAGCAACTAGACGCGCGTCTAAGTCTGGACGATCAATTTCATTGATACTTACTTGCGCAGGAACACCCATGATAGATGTCAATTCGCGTTGTAGTTTCTCAATATCTTCGCCTTTTTTACCGATTACGATACCTGGACGAGCAGTGCTAATAGTTACTTTAGCAGCGCCTGTAGGGCGTTCGATAAGAATGTTGCTGATCATCGCGTTTTTAAGTTTTTTGATCAAAAACTCACGAACTTGAAGATCTTTAAGCAAGTATTCAGCGTATTGTTTCGGATTCGCATACCAGTTAGCGTTATGACGTTTCACAACACCTAGGCGGATACCGATTGGATGAACCTTCTGACCCATATCAAACCCCTACCTTAACGGTGATGTGACAAGTACGCTTAGTAATACGATCTGCACGGCCTTTAGCACGTGGCATAATACGTTTCAGGCTCATGCCTTCATCAACGTAGATCGTAGAAACTTTAAGGTCGTCTACATCTAAACTGTTATTGTGTTCAGCGTTTGCAATCGCAGATTCCAACGCTTTCTTAACTAGAACTGCAGCTTTTTTGTTGCTGAAGTTAAGGATGTTAAGAGCGTGCGCAACAGATTTGCCGCGGATAAGATCTGCAACCAAACGAGCTTTTTGTGCCGAGATAGCGGCACCGCGTAATTTAGCAGTTACTTCCATCATAGCACCCATTAACGTTTAGATTTCTTGTCAACACCGTGACCGCGATAGGTACGAGTTGGTGCAAATTCACCAAGCTTGTGACCAACCATGTGCTCAGAAACGATCACAGGAACGTGGTTACGGCCATTGTGTACAGAAATTGTTAAACCAACAAAATCCGGGAGGATCATCGAACGACGCGACCAAGTTTTGATCGGCTTACGGTTATTAGCCGCGATAGCCGCTTCAACCTTAGCGAACAAGTGCGCATCGACGAATGGGCCTTTTTTCAGAGAACGAGGCATTGTCAGATTCCTTTACTTGTTACTTAACGCGACGGTCGCGAATAATCATCTTAGTCGTACGCTTATTGGTACGTGTCTTGTACCCTTTAGCTTTTTGACCCCATGGGCTTACAGGTTGAATACCTTTGTTACGCCCTTCACCACCACCATGTGGATGGTCAACTGGGTTCATCGCCATACCACGAACGGTAGGACGAACACCACGCCAGCGTGATGCACCAGCTTTACCTAGTGAACGAAGGTTGCTTTCTGAGTTAGATACTTCACCTAACACAGCACGGCATTCAACGTGAATTTTACGCATCTCGCCTGAACGCAGACGAACGATAGCGTAAGAACCGTCACGACCCAACAGCTGAACTGAAGTACCAGCTGAACGAGCTAACTGCGCGCCTTTACCGATTTTAAGTTCGATGTTGTGAAGAGTAGAACCGATAGGCATGTTGCGAAGCGGCAAGCAGTTACCTGGACGAATTGGAGCATCGTTACCAGACTGTACTTTATCGCCAGCGCGAAGGCCTTTAGGAGCGATGATATAACGACGCTCACCGTCAGCATACAATACAAGTGCAATGTGTGCAGTACGGTTAGGATCGTATTCGATACGCTCTACAGTTGCAGGAATACCATCTTTGTTACGTTTAAAGTCAACTAGACGGTAGTGCTGCTTGTGACCGCCACCAACGTGACGAGTCGTGATGTGACCGTTGTTATTACGGCCGCCAGTACGTTTTTTAGCTTCAACCAACGGAGAGTATGGTGCGCCTTTGTGAAGGTGATCGTGAACCACTTTCTCTACAAAGCGACGTCCTGGAGACGTTGGCTTACATTTTTGAATAGGCATAATTCTCGTCCTTATTCCGCTGTGCTTTCAGCGGTATCGCCCAAGTCAGCCATTTCAACATCTTGGCCAGCTTTCAGGGTGACGTATGCTTTTTTAACATCAGAACGACGTCCTAATGTTTTACCAAAGCGTTTAGACTTACCTTTAGTGATAGTCGTGTTAACTTTAACAACTTCCACACCAAAGAGTTGTTCCACTGCTTTTTTGATTTCAAGCTTGTTTGCATTTAATGCAACTTTAAACACTTGAACACCAGCAGTTTCACCTAAAACTTGTGCTTTTTCTGAGAATACAGGTCCTTGCAGGACTTGATAGATACGTTCGTTGTTCATCCGAGTTCTACCTCAATTTTCTTAGCAGCAGCTACAGACATAACAACTTTGTCGAACGCAATCAAGCTAACCGGATCGATTGCAGCAGCATCAACCACATCAACGTGTGGAATGTTGCGCGCAGCAAGATACAGGTTCTCATCAACAGCATCAGTAACGATCAATGCGCGAGTCGCATTCAAGTCGTTAAGTTTTGCAAGCAATTCTTTAGTTTTTGGAGCTGCAACAGCAAACTCTTCAACTAAAACTAGGCGATCTTGACGAACAAGTTCAGCTAGGATGCATTGCATAGCACCGCGGTACATTTTACGGTTTACTTTTTGAGACCAGTCTTGTGGACGAGCAGCAAAAGTTTTACCACCGCCAACCCAGATTGGGCTACGAATAGAACCAGCACGAGCGCGGCCAGTACCTTTTTGACGGAATGGCTTGCGACCACCACCAGAAACGTCTGCACGTGATTTCTGAGCTTTTGAACCTTGACGGCCACCAGCTAAATAAGCTGTAACCACTTGGTGAACAAGAGCTTCATTAAATTCACGACCGAACGCAACTTCTGATAATTCAACAGCAGAGCCGGAAACAGTATTTAAATTCACGTTATTTCCCCTCAGGCCTTGATCGTAGGACGAACGATTACGTCGCCACCAGTAGCACCAGGAACCGCGCCTTTAACAACTAGAACTGAACGTTCTGTGTCGATAGCAACGATCTCAAGACCCTGTGTAGTTACGCGTTCAGCACCTAAATGGCCAGCCATTTTTTTGCCTTTGAATACGCGACCAGGAGTCTGGTTTTGACCAGTAGAACCTAAAACACGGTGAGAAACTGAGTTACCGTGAGTTGCATCTTGCGTACGGAAGTTCCAACGCTTAACACCACCTTGGAAACCTTTACCTTTAGATTGACCAGTTACGTCAACAACTTGACCAACCTGGAACAATTCAACGGTAAGCGTACCACCAACTTCACGACCTTCAAGATCAGCTTCTGTAGCACGGAATTCTTGAACTAGACGACCAGCTGCAACACCCGCTTTCGCGAAGTGGCCTTTCTGAGCGTTAGTTACGCGAGATTCGCGACGTTCACCAGTAGTGATTTGAATCGCTTGATAACCATCAGTTTCAAGCGTTTTGATTTGAGTGATGCGGTTAGGATCAACCTCAATCACTGTAACAGGCACAGAAACACCAGCATCTGTAAAGATACGTGTCATACCGCACTTGCGACCGACTAAACCAATAGCCATGTGCATAAACCTCTAAAAAAGCGGCCTAATTAACTTAGAGTGTTAATTAACCCGAAAGCCTTAACCCAATGCGATCTGAACATCAACACCAGCTGCAAGATCTAACTTCATCAATGCATCTACAGTTTTGTCTGTAGGTTGAACGATGTCGATCAAACGCTTGTAAGTACGGATTTCGTACTGGTCACGCGCGTCTTTGTTTACGTGTGGTGATGTTAAAACGTTAAAACGTTCAATGCGTGTTGGCATTGGAATTGGACCACACACTTGTGCGCCAGTACGTTTTGCGGTTTCTACGATTTCTTGAGCTGATTGATCAATCAGGCGATGATCAAAAGACTTAAGACGGATACGAATTCTCTGGTTAGACATACCAGTAAACTCCAAGCCAAATATATAAAGAATCACTCTTGACGCATCTCACCCCACTTTATATGGGCAAGTGTCAAGAGCAGTGAAATATCACTAAGGTCATGATCGATGCCACGACTGTAACGATAGTTAACTACTTTATTCGCAGTTAACCCCCTTCCTATTGAAGGGTCGCTTATTATAGCCATTGTTTAATGCATAAGCAAATCTCTTTTATGGTTTTATCCAAGTTTTCAATTTATGACTTAAAACAATAGTTTATTGTTTAAATATTAGGCAGTTTTTGCCAAAACATATTCTATAGCACGATTTAACATCTGATTTCCTTCAATAAATTTTTGCTTCGTGGTTTTTTTTAATTCAAATAAATTTTGCACATATTTTCCTGAAAATTGCGCAAGCTCTTCTTCATTTTCCAAAAACAATGCCAGGGTTTCCGGCGTGATTTCAGGATGAAACTGGAAGCCCAATACATTTCTGCCCAACTGGTACATCTGATTACGACAGGCTTCACTTTCTGCCAGATGGACTGCACCTTTGGGCAATTCAAATGTTTCATTGTGCCATTGCAGAATATTAAACTGCTCCGGCAAGCTAAAACACGTCTCTGGTAGATTCGCCACTCTGTGCACCGTGGTCCACCCCAATTCTTGTTCTGGATTGCGACTAACACCTGCACCCAAAGCATTTGCAATCAACTGCCCACCCAGACACAGACCAATTGCCGGTTTACCATGCGAAAGATAGCGACGCAACCAGCGTTTTTCTATTTTTAACCAAGGGAAATTCGCTTCATCATTCACACTCATGGTACCACCCATAATGATCAGCAAATCCACCTCTTCCACTGCAGGCAGCGCCTCGATCTCCAAAGGTCGATCGACGGGTAAAGCAAAAAATTCAGTCGCTGTAATGTGCGCCTGATGCTGCTTTAAAAATTCATAACAACTACCAAAACCTTCACCAGCAATATGCTGAAAATAATGCACTTTTAAATGCGGCTTCATGCTCCTCAACCTATTTTTTTAGCTATATAGATTTAGGTTTTGCAAAAATGAAGCCAACTTTTTATAAGACTTGTTGTTTTTAAACAATTCACAACGTAACTGGCAGTGAGTCACAGATTCTCTTAAGCTAGAGTAATATTTGATTACATTTGAGCGCATTCACGTGAAACAAGACCCTCAAACTCGCCTGATTCATGCACCACGAAAGGCTCCTCAAGCGATTTCCACCATTCAGCCTCCCCTCTATCGTGCATCGACGGTTATCTTTAACAATACCGATGCCCTGTTTAATCGCCATTGGACCGATGACTATGACTATAGTTATGGCACGCATGGCACGCCTACGACCTTTACGCTGGGCGATAACATCGCACAGCTCGAAGGTGGTTTATATCACCTGCTCGCACCGAGTGGTTTATCCGCGATTAATCTCGTGAATTCTTGCTTTTTAAGCCAAGGAGATGAGGTTTGGGTGGCTGACAATATCTATGGTCCAAACATGGAACATTTACGCAATCTGGAAAAGCGTTATGGAATTACGGTTAAGGTCTACAATCCCATAGAGCTTGATACATTTCAGCCTACAGATAAAGCCAAACTGATCTGGCTCGAGGCTGCTGGCTCAGTCACCTTGGAATTTCCGGATCTGGCTGGTTTAGTGAAAAAAGCTCA
Source organism: Acinetobacter sp. CIP 101966 (assembly GCF_000369725.1). NCBI lineage: Bacteria > Pseudomonadati > Pseudomonadota > Gammaproteobacteria > Moraxellales > Moraxellaceae > Acinetobacter > Acinetobacter sp. CIP 101966. Next base: position 1,465,537 of record NZ_KB850160.1, read on the forward strand.
GGCACACAATATTCTTACTGCGCTGGATAATACCTGGGGCGCAGGTCTGGCTTTTGATGCCTTTGATTTTAGTGAAGAGCATTTAAGTGTAGATATGACGGTACATGCACTGACCAAATATCCAAGCGGCGGTGGTGATATCCTGATGGGCTCAGTGGTTACGCGAGATAAGACCCTGCATCACAAACTGTTCCGTGCGCATGCCATTCAGGGCATTAGTGTTTCTGGTGATGATGTGGCACAGATACAACGTAGTCTGGCTTCGATGCAACTGCGATATCAACATCAATCCAACAGTGCGCTTACATTAATGACATGGCTTAAACAGCAAACCGAGTTTGTGCAAGTACTTCATCCTTCAGATCCGGACAGTGCAGGCCATCAGTACTGGAAAGAAATTTGCAAGCAAGGTGATAGTGCCGGCCTGGTCAGCGTGATCTTTGACAGCACATACGTAATGCAGGATATCCGGAATTTCTGTGATAGCTTAAAACTGTTTAAGCTTGGCTTTAGTTGGGGTGGCCCTGTCAGTCTGGTCATGCTATATAACTTAAAAGACATGCGTGTGCTGGAACATTCACACTTAAAAGACGGCTTGCTGGTTCGTTTCTGTATTGGACTGGAATATCCGGAAGATTTGATTCAAGATATTCAGCATGCACTAGAACAAATGAAAAAACTTAAAAACGAATAATAAATAACAGGAAAAGCTATGGGTAGACCAATTGTTATTGCTAAAAAAACTGCGGATACCACACAGGATATTGTGCTGCATTCCCAACTTGCCAATCGACATGGCTTGATTGCAGGTGCCACTGGTACCGGAAAGACTGTGACTTTAAAAGTATTGGCGGAGAGCTTTTCTCGAATTGGTGTACCTGTATTCCTCGCCGATGCCAAAGGCGATGTGTCCAGCCTGGCCAAAGCAGGTGAAAGCAGCCCCAAGTTTGATGAACGGATTAAAAGTCTCAATATCGAGTCCATTCCTTTTGCAGCCTCACCAGTGGTGTTTTGGGATTTATTTGGCGAACAGGGTCATCCGATTCGCACTACCATTTCTGAAATTGGCCCGCTGCTGCTGGCGCAAATACTGAATCTGAATGACACCCAGGAAGGCGTTTTATCTGCCGTGTTTCGGATTGCCGATGATCAGGGTTTATTGCTGATCGACTTTAAAGATCTGAAAGCGATGCTGAGTTATGTCTCTGAGCATGCGGCTGACTTTAAAGCTGAATATGGCAATCTTTCACCCGCCAGTCTCGGTGCGATTCAACGTAATTTGTTAGCACTGGCTGACCAAGGCGGTGACCAGTTTTTTGGCGAGCCGGCGCTGGATCTGATGGACTTTTTGCAGACGGATAGTCAAGGACGTGGCAATATCAATTTGTTGGCGGCTGACAAGCTGATGAATACGCCTAAGCTATATGCCACGTTCTTACTCTGGATGCTCTCTGAGCTGTTTGAACAGCTTCCCGAAGTCGGCGATCTGGACAAACCTAAACTGGTGTTTTTCTTTGATGAAGCCCATCTCTTGTTTGATAATGCCAGCCCTGCCCTGAAAGAAAAAATTGAGCAGGTGGTGCGTCTAATTCGCTCGAAAGGTGTAGGGATTTATTTTGTCACGCAAAATCCTTTGGACTTGCCTGAAAGTGTCTTAGGCCAGCTCGGCAATCGGGTTCAACATGCTTTGCGGGCTTTCACTCCCAAAGATCAAAAAGCAGTGAAAACCGCAGCAGAGACTTTCCGAGCCAATCCTGAATTTAAAGTCGATCAGGTGATTACCGAGTTAGCAGTAGGTGAGGCTCTAATTAGCTGCCTGGATGAAAAGGGCATTCCACAAATTGTAGAGCGTGGCTGGGTCATGCCGCCGCATTCATCCTTTACACCGATCTCGCTTGAAGAACGCAAGGCTCTCATGCAGCAAAGTATTGTCGCCGGTATTTATGAGCAGCCAGTCGATCGGGACAGCGCCCACGAAATGCTGCAAAACAAGGTCGCAGAACGCCAGCAACAGGCTCAGGCCGCCGAATTTGCCAAACAACAAAGCAAGGAACAAGCAGCTCTTGCCAAGCAGCAAATTAAAGAACAGGAACGTCTGGCACGAGAACAGCAAAAAGAAGCTGAACGCGCAGCCAAGCAACGAGAAAAACTGACTCAGGATATTGTCGGCACCTTTGCCAAAAGTGCTGCCCGCAGCCTGGGCGGGAGTACTGGGCAGAAAATTGTGCGCAGCTTACTGGGTTCGCTGTTTGGCCGCAAATAATTCCTCTCCTTTTCCGATCATCATCATACTTTTTATGGGATATTCTTATATCCCATAATTTTTTTATGGTTTTATGACTATGCGCTATTGTAAAGCCATTTTAAAAGATGTAATTTAAATACATCTTTTAAAAAACACCTGTAGACGGCTCTCATGACTCCACAACATATTGAACTTGTACAAGCGACTGTTCCTGTTTTACGTGAAAACGGCGTAGCACTTACCACGTATTTCTATAACCGCATGCTGAAAAACCATCCAGAGTTGAAAAACACCTTCAACATGGATCATCAAAGTACTGGCCGTCAACCACGTGCCTTGGCTGCCGCAGTACTTGCCTATGCCGAAAACATTACCAATCCGGGCGTTTTGGCCAAAGCCATCGAACGCATTACCACTAAACATGTCAGCCTGGATATTCAACCGGATCAATATGCGATTGTCGGTGAGAATCTGTTGCACTCGATCAGCGAAGTTTTAGATGTACCCATGGACTCAGACCTGATTGCAGCCTGGAAAGAAGCGTATATGCAACTGGCAGATATTTTGATTGGTGTGGAAAAATCTAAATATGCCACCCTAGCTTCTGAAAATGGTGGCTGGGCGGGCTGGCGCGAATTTGAAGTAGCAGCAGTCAATGATACCGACGCAGGTAAAATCTTTACACTTAAAGCTAAAGATGGTGCAGCGATTGCAAGTGCTGAAGCCGGTGAACATATTTCAGTACGTATACAGGTGCCTGAACAGCACATTCGTCAACCACAACAGTTTAGCTTTGATCAGGCGCAAAACGAGCAATATCAAATTACTGTGAAAGCGGAAGAAAATCCAACCGCATTCTCGGTTGCACAGACACTGATCGACCACTACAAAGTTGGTGATGTAGTTGAAGTGTCTGCCCCGCTCAAGCTTTAATTGCAAAAACGGTTTAGACTAGCATCAGATTCTGATTAAAAGCTCCATTCGTGGAGCTTTTAACATTCAATTCTTTCATTTTCTAGCTGTTGACGTTATGCAACTCAATAAATTCACTGACTATGCGCTTCGGATTCTGATGTATGTCGCACAGCCACGTGATCTCCCCTATACCATTGCAGAACTTGCCGAGCGATTACAGGTTTCACAAAATCATGCCATGAAAATCGTGCATTTTATGGCGAAACAGGAGTGGCTGATTACCACACGTGGTAAAGGTGGCGGCATACGTTTAAATCCGGCCAGCCTGAACCTCCAGCTGGGACAGATTGTGCGGATCCTGCAACGCGACAGCAATGTAGTGGAATGCAATAGCCCACCCTGCGTATTACGTCCGACCTGTGGTTTAAAAGGTATTTTAGATGATGCGGTGGAACAGTTTTATAGCAGTCTGGACCAATATGTGCTTAAAGATGTGATTAGGCCACGAAATGCGCGTTTCAGTACAAATTCTCCGATCGGCCTGATTAATCTTTAAAGTCTTCCGGGTCAGGTCTTGTGACTTATTCTTGCGGCAAAGTTCGCTTGCCTGTGCGACTTCCTTTATAATGTTTCATTGTAGATCATTTATTGAAGTTGAGTTATGCACCACAGCAGAGGAAAATCCAAAAACAGTAAGACAGCCCATGCGCCTAAGCAAAAGATCAGCTACGAGAAAAAAGTTGATTCTGCCATTACTGAATATTCTGTGCGCGCACTCAACTGGCTACGCAAAGCCGAATTTTTAATGAGTGCACCCAAACTCAGTCTTTGTGTAGAAGATACAGGCTATGAAATTGCTTTTGCCGGCCGCTCGAATGCGGGTAAGTCTAGTGCGATTAATGCCCTGACCAACCAGAAACAGTTGGCACGTGCATCGAAAAAACCTGGCCGTACCCAGATGATCAACTTTTTCAGCCTGGGTAATCCGGATCAGCGTCTGGTCGACTTACCCGGTTATGGTTATGCGGCTGTGCCTGAAAAAATGAAACTGGTCTGGCAAAAAGAACTGGAAAATTACCTGATTCACCGTCAAAGCTTGCAAGGCCTGGTATTGTTGATGGATATCCGTCATCCCCTGCAACACTTTGATGTAATGATGCTGGAATGGGCTTATTCCCGCCAGTTGTTCGTGCATGTGTTATTGACCAAATCTGACAAACTAAACCGTGGTCCTGCATCCAAAGCCTTGCAGGAAGTCAAAGCGGCATTGAAAAAGATGAAGCTGGATTTCTCGATTCAACTGTTTTCCTCCATGAACAAACAAGGTTTAGAAGAACTGGCCAGCGTCATGGGTGGCCGTTTGAACTTTACCTTAGATCAAGCATCTGAATATGATCTGGACAGCATTCCGGAAGCATCAGCGCATGATTTGAATGAATCTGATGAACCGCTTGAAGAGCTCGAGCTTAGTGAAGCTGATTCTGAGCATGCTGAAGTATCGACTCATGATTTAAATGAAGCTGAAGAACCGCTGGAATTGCTTGAGCAGGATCAATCCGAGCTTAAAGCGGCAGATGAGCTAAATCAGAATAAGCGTTCAGCGGATTAAGACCATATCACCTAAATGATCTGTGATCATTCTTGATTTATTAAAACTCAACGTACAAATAAAAAAGCAGGTCAAATACCTGCTTTTTTTTATTTTTTTAAATGTTTTAGCTATCTGTAGCTTGAAGATCGGGTTCACGCGTATGCCGGTCCACCACCACGCTGATCATCATATCTCCCTGAACATTCACCACTGTACGTACGGTATCCAGTAAACGGTCGATCGGCAACAGAATGGCAATTGCCTCGGCAGGCAAACCTACCGATTGCAAGACCATAATCATAGTCACCATACCGGCACTCGGAATCCCCGGTGCACCTAAGGATGCAATCATCGCAGTTGCACAGACCACCAGTTGCTGCCCCAGACTCAGATCCAGCCCCATTAAATTGGCAATAAACAGAGCTGCAGCTGCTTCATACAGCGCCGTACCATCCATATTCAACTGTGTACCAAGTGGAATCACAAAGCCTGCAGTATGTGGACGTACCCCTAAATTTTCCTGCGCGCATTTCATCGACAAGGGCATGGTGGCCGAACTGGAACTGGTGGCAAAGGCAGTAATCAAGGCAGCACGTGTGCCTTTAAAGAACGTGACCGGATCCATCTTGCCGAAAATCCACAGCAATAAAGGCAAAACCACGATGCCATGAAAAATCGTCGTACCGGTGACTACCGCAGCGAATTCAGCCAGACGACTGAGAACTGAAACATCTTCAGTGGCAATTAATTTGGCCAATAAGGCAAAAATACCGAGCGGTGCCAGTTTCATCACCCAGCCAATCATCAACATCATGATTTCAAAAAACTGGTGACTCAGCTTGCGCACGGTACGGAATTTATCTCCACCTCCGACTAGTGCTACACCCACAAATAAGGCAAAGACTACCACCGCCAAGACATTCCCATCGGCAAAGGCTTTAAATGGATTGATCAGGGTATTTTGAATAAAATTGGTAAAGAAAGAAGATGGCGTGAGCGTATCCGGCGTTTGATGTTGCGCCATAGCATCCTGGAACATCAGCACATTAACACCCTTACCGACATCAAACAGATGTGCACATGCCAGACCTAAAATGAGCGCCAAGGTGGTGGTGGTCACACAACACATCAGGGTGATTTTCCAGGTTCGGCTCAGTTGCCCACCCGCCTGCAGATTGGATACGCCGACCACGATTGAGCTAAAAATCAGCGGCACTAACAGCATTTTTAACAAGCCAATAAAAATACTGCTGACGATGCCGATGCCATATAAGCTGATATCAAAAAATGAGGTCTGCGGAAATATCGTCAATAGAAATCCAAACAGCACCCCCAATACGGCGGCAATTAAAATTTGCGTATTTAAGCTCATCTTTTCATGCATTTTTAATATTGATCTTAAGCCGCACTATGCCATGCAGTGTCTATAGAATCGAGTAATATTTTATAAACGCATGGTTGAAGCATGGCATCAAATGGCCTTTTTCATCCGGCTTAAAAACAAAAAGCCGAATCAGGGATTCGACTTTTTGAGCAGGAAGAAAAATTACTGTGTTTCGATTTCACGTAAACGGATCAAGCCTTCCTGAGAGGTACTGCAGACCAGCTCACCGTTCTGCCACATCCGGCCAAAATTCAGGCCACGCGAACTGGCGCTTTGGGTGGCATCCATATCGTAAAGCATCCACTCATCCGCACGGAACGGTTTATGGAAGTACATGGCATGGTCAATACTGGCACATTGCAAACTTGGCGAGATATAGCTCAGACCATGTGGACGAAGCGCTGTGGTCATCAAGGTAAAATCAGAATAGAAAGCAGCAATAGCCTGATGCAAGGAGATCTGATCGACTTCTGCAGCAATACGGTCATGCGTACGGATATAGTGCGCATAAGACGGTGCTTCAGGTTGAGGCTGGAATGGATTTTGCGGATTGACCGGACGAATTTCCACATGACGATCACGAGTGAAAGATGCACGGACATTTTCCGGAATAAACTCAATAATCTGTTTGATCAGTTCCGCTTCATTTTTCAGGCTTTCTGCCGGTGGATATTCAGGCTCTGAAATCTGGTAATTTAGCCCTTCTTCCTGATGCGCGAAAGACACCATACACATGAAAATGGTACGGCCATGCTGAATAGCGCGCACCTGACGGCTGACAAAGCTCTTGCCGTCACGGATACGATCCACTTCATAAATAATCGGTGCATTGACATCCCCGCCAAACAGAAAATAGGCATGTAATGAATGTGCTGGACGGTCTGTGGTATAAGACGCGGCGCGTAGTGCCTGCCCTAAAACCTGCCCACCGAACACGCGCTTGCCCACCAGATTCCGGCTGATTCCCCGGAAAATGTTTTCTTCTAACTTTTCTAAGCTGAGCAGCTCGACCAGTTCCTGTGTTAAGGCATTCATAAGCAACCTATCTAATATTGGAGATATCCCAAAATGGAAAAACGGATCTAAATAATTGATCTGGAATATTCTGCCACAAAATCAGACCGAAACTCTAAAGTTTGCATGACTGTTCTGTCATACTGATGTCATAAGTGACTAGGAAAAGCACCTGCTTTCACGCTAAAATTGAAGCACTTCTGTTGAAGTTGTTAAAAAAAGATATATTGTTTCATCTTAAAAACCCGCAAAATAAATCCCCTCAGAAGTCCTGTGGTTTTGGTCAGTAAAATTAGGAGCAGCTATGTCCAAGAATGGCTTTGGTCAAATGTATCGCAAGCTTTCAAGTAAGTTACTTGATCTTATGGTTACCCCTCATGTTCTTGGGGAAGTACCAAGTGAAGTGACAGCGCCTGAATCTGATCAGACTGCAGCAGAATCGCAGAAACTGGTCTGCTACGTTTTACAGAACCATTCACGTAGTAATGCACTGGTTGTCGATGCAGAAACGCGCCGTTTAAAATTACCAGCTGCACTTGATCCAATGCATCTAGGTAACCACAAGGAAAAAGCATCGTTGCTGTTTTTACAGCATCATGATGAAAATAATCTGCTCAGCTCACCACCGCATGCTTTCCCGCCGCGCTTGTTACGCCTGATTGAAATTCTGGAGCAGCATCCTGAACTGGATGTCGAACTAGTACCGGTAACGGTACTTTGGGGACGTGAACCTGAGAAAGAAGATTCCTGGTTTAAGCTATTATTTACCGATACCTGGTCTACGCCAAGCCGGGTCAAGCAACTGGTCAATATCGGCCTGCATGGTCGCCAGTCTTATTTAGAGTTCCATGAACCACAGTCTTTACGCACCTTGATTAACTTTGCCAAAGAGACGCATCCAAATTCAGCGCCGGCCACCTATATTGTCAGCACTTTAAATGATTACCTGGATGGTCAGCGTGAAGTCATTCTCGGGCCAGATCTGTCCGACCGCCGTAATGTCATGCATGGCCTGATCAAGTCACCCGATGTACAGGCGGCGATTCGCAATGACAGCATTCGCAGCAAAATCTCGATGCTGGAATCTGAACGTCGTGCGATTGGTTATCTGAACGAAATCGTTTCCGATTATTCTCATTCTACCGTACGTTTTGCCGACAAGGCCCTGACCCGCTTATGGACCCAGCTTTATGACGGCGTGGAAGTGCATAATTTCAGTACCGTGCGTGAACTGGCCAAGGATTATGAAATTGTCTATACCCCATGTCACCGTAGTCACATCGACTATTTGTTATTGTCTTATGTGATCTATCGTCGTGGCTTGATGGTGCCGTATATCGCTGCGGGCGATAACCTGAATATGCCTTTTGTCGGTCAGATTTTACGTGGTGGTGGCGCCTTCTTTATTCGCCGTACTTTCCGCGGCAATGCTCTGTATACCACGGTGTTTAAAGAATATCTGTATAGCGTCCTGTCACGTAATACACCGTTAGAATACTTTATTGAAGGGGGCCGTTCACGTACCGGTCGTTTGCTTCCGCCAAAAACTGGGATGCTGGCGATGACCGTACATGGTCATTTACGTGGCAAATCTAAGCCGATCGTATTTTTGCCGACTTATATCGGCTATGAACGCCTGATGGAAGGTGGCACTTATGTCGGTGAAATGAGTGGCAAGCCAAAAGAAGCCGAATCTATTTTTGGAATTTTGAAAACCCTGCGCAAGATTGAACGTATTTTTGGCAAGGTGCACTTGAACTTTGGTAACCCGGTGTTTCTGGATGATATTCTGAAACAGCATGGTGCAGAACACATCAAGATCGAAAAGAATGATGATCCGATTCCACAAGCCGTTTCTGATGCAGTGAATAGCTCGGCACAGGCCATTCTGGAAAATATCAACAGTGCGGTCGTGATCAATCCAGTATCGTTATTGTCTTTAATCTTGCTGGCTACGCCGAAACATACGCTGGATGAAGAGATCTGTATCAAGCAGCTAGATACCTATCGCACCTTGCTAGCTGCCTTGCCTTATGATGAGCGCATGCAGGTGACGCCACTTTCTGGCAAGGAAATTATTGCCTATGCGATGAAGCTGAAACTGATCAAGCGGGTCAAGCATGTACTGGGCGATATCATTGCCATTGAAGATAATCAGGCAGTTCTGCTGACGTATTTCCGTAATAATATTGTGCACACTTTTGTGCTGCCATCTTTGATTGCAGCCCTAGTTGAACATAACGGTACCATTCGCCGTCATGATGTCGTGAATATCAGCAGTACCCTGTACCCATTCCTCAAAGCTGAACTGTTTTTAAAATGGCATGAAGATGAGATTCAGGGTCAGGTGAATGCGCATATTGACAGCTTAATTGCCTCAAAACTGATTACACAAGATGGTGAAAACCTGATTGCACCGGCACCGAATACGGAAGCGCATCATCAGCTTGAAATTCTGGCTGCGCCCGTAACTCAAAGTCTGGAACGTTATTACATGACTTTGGCACTGATTACCCAACGTGGTTCTGGCAATATCTCGACCCGTCAGGTCGAAGAGCTCAGTTACCTGGTTGGTCAACGCCTGTCTGTGCTATATGAGTTCAACTCACCTGAGTTCTTCGACAAAGCCCTGTTCCAGAGCTTTATTAAAGTCTTAACCCAAAAAGGTTATCTGTGTACCAATGAAGACAATGCGATTGTCTTTGATGAACAGCTGACGAATGTGGCGCAATATGCAGATTTGGTATTGGATGAAGTGAAGTTGCAGATGTTGCATCACATCACCGACTTTACGGATGAAGAACTGAAAGAAGCTTTGGATGCAGTTGCGGCTGAACAAGCCAAGAAACGTGCGAAGCGGAAAAAGAAGTAAGGCTTTTTATTCCCTCTCCTTTCAGGAGAGGGTTAGGGAGAGGTAATTTCAAAAAGCCCTCCTCCTAACCTCCTCCCAGAGGGAGGAAGAACTTCAATCTACTGGATTTATTTTTTCATTAACTCCAAATAATCCTGATAACAGTCTGGATGCTCTAACTCAAATCCCATTTTTTGCATTCGAGTCGCATAAAGTTTCTTACCTGTCACCTGCCCACTTTCCACCTTAAGCAAAGGAATCCCTAGCTGCTGTTGGAACCATTGCAATATTTCATGCAATAATTTTGGCTGGTTGTTGGTCGCAATATAAGACTTTTCAGGATGTTCCACGTGAATCATCTGTGACAAGAAACGTGATAAATCTTCAATATGAATACGGTTGGACCAATGCAGATTCGGATATCTCAACATCGAGGCGGCCATTTTTTGCAGACGTGCAACTGAAGTACCGTAAATGCCGCTCGGACGAATGATGGTACATTGCTCAGGATAAGCAGCGAAATAAGCCTGCTCCATCTGCTGCAAGATTTTGCCCTGAGCATCAATTGGGTGAATTTCAGTTTCGTCGTCTACGATTTCACCGGAATTTTGCCCATACACTCGTGTCGATGACACCACCACAATCCGCTTCACCGGATGCTGTTTCAAGGCAGCCACAATAGGTTGAACCGAATCCAGATAAGTCTGCTGATAGCCTTCAACCGTACTTTGTTTTGGACTAAGTAATACATAGACCCAGTCAATCGGTGCAACTGCAGTTAAATCCAGTTGATGCACATCCTGAATCAGATGAGTTGCGAATGAATCTGTTTTGGGACTCTGGCTAATTGTGCTAATTTGATGACCTTGCTCAAATAGTTGTTTAGACACACGTCGAGATGTTTTACCATAACCGATAAATAAAATATGCATTGAGCACCGAATCACAAATCTGGTTGAGGGGACATGGCTGCAGTCCATCAGTTACAAGGCGTTGGCAATGCCGCCGCTGCATTACTCGAAAAACTAAATATCTTCAATACTGATGATTTGCTTTTTCATCTACCACGTGACTATGAAGACCGTAGCACGATCATTCCTATGAATCAATTGAGCGTGGGACGCAGTTATCTGCTGGAAGGGATCGTTAAAGGTGTAGATTTTCCACCCGGTAAACGCAAATCTATGGCTGTGCTGCTGGATGATGATTTTGGCAAAGTCACTTTACGTTTTTATCATATTTATAAAGGCATTACCGACCGCTGCAAACTAGGTAACCGTTTAAGAATTTTTGGTGAAGTGCGGGTCGGTGCGCGCGGTCTGGAAATGTATCATCCCGAACTGCAAGTCATTACTGAGGACACACCTTTACCTCAAACCCAGCTCACCGCGATTTACCCTGCGACTGAAGGCCTGACCCAGCCAAAAATACGGGCCTATATTCAGCAGGCCTTGGCTCAATACAGCGATCATCTGCCTGAATTGCTACCAGCAAAATTTAGTAACGGTTATGCGCTGAAACAGGCGCTGGAATATATCCATCACCCGCCTGTCAACGCCAATATGCTGCAGCTGGCACAAGGCTCACATCCTGCACAGCAGCGTCTGATCTTTGAAGAGCTGGTAGCGCATCAGATCAGTTTATTGACACGTCGGGCTTTTATTCAGCAGGTCGAAGCGCCTTCATTTGCGCCCAGTCAGACCTATGCCAAACAGTTACTAGCCAGTCTGACTTTTGAAATGACCGGTGCGCAAAAACGTGTATCCAGAGAAATCGTGCAGGATTTAAAAAGCAATAAACCAATGTTGCGTCTGGTGCAAGGCGATGTTGGTGCAGGTAAAACCCTAGTGGCCGGTGTCGCAGCCTGCCATGCCTTAGAGGAAGGCTGGCAAGTGGCCTTGATGGCACCGACCGAGATTCTGGCCGAGCAGCATTATCTAAACTTTAAACGCTGGTTTGAGCCTTTGGGCTTAAATGTGGCCTGGCTTTCCGGCAAGCAGAAAGGCAAAGCCCGCGCCGCCGCAGAACAGGTGATTCGGGACGGGAGCGCCCATCTGGTGATCGGTACCCATGCCCTGTTTCAGGAAAATGTCGAGTTTGCCAAACTGGGTCTGGTGATTATTGATGAACAGCATCGCTTTGGTGTGGATCAGCGCCTTGCTCTCAGAAATAAAGGTCTGGATGGTATGTCACCGCATCAACTGGTGATGACCGCGACTCCGATTCCGCGCACCTTGGCCATGTCTGCCTATGGTGATCTGGATACCTCAGTGATTGACGAGCTGCCGCCGGGCCGTACCCCGATTCAGACCGTGACCATTCCATTAGACCGGCGCGAAGAAGTCTTGCAACGGATTGCCAGCAACTGTGCCGAAGGCAAGCAGGCATACTGGGTCTGCACCCTGGTCGAACAGTCCGAAACTTTAGATGCCCAAGCTGCAGAAGCTACCTTTGCTGAAATTCGCGAGCGCTTTCCTGCGCTGAATATCGGACTGGTACATGGCAAGATGAAAGCCGATGAAAAACAGGCGGTAATGCAGCAATTTAAAAATAATGAATTACAGCTCCTGATTGCCACCACCGTGATCGAAGTCGGCGTCGATGTACCCAATGCCTCCATTATGGTGATTGAAAATGCCGAGCGTCTGGGTCTATCTCAATTGCATCAGCTACGTGGCCGGGTCGGTCGTGGCGCCAAAGCCAGCTTCTGTGCCCTGCTGTATAAGCATCCACTTTCGCAAAATGGTCAGGAACGTTTAAGAATCATGCGCGAAACCAATGATGGTTTTATGATTGCCGAGAAAGATCTGGAGTTACGTGGCCCGGGTGAGCTGCTCGGGACCAAACAGACCGGGGACATGAATTTCCGTGTGGCCAAACTTGAACGTGATGATCACCTGCTCAATCAGGCACATTATGTGGCTCAGCAGATGCTCAAGGATTATCCCGATCAGGCCGAAGCATTATTGCAACGCTGGCTACCGGAAGCACCGCGCTATGCCTATGTTTAAATTACTGCAACATGGAAAATCCTGGCTGACCCGCTTACAGCCCTGCCAGCTCTGTCTGACCGATCATCAGTCCATTCATTCAGTCTGTGAAGATTGCTGGCGACAATTACCCTGGGCACATCAAACCATTCAACGGCAGGAAATGCAGTTCCAGATTGCCTGCGACTATGCTTACCCGATGGACCGGCTGATTCAACTGTTTAAATATGAACAGAAGCTGCATTTGCAAAATTTACTGGCAGGTGTGCTGTTAAGTTTAGACCTACCTAAAGTCAGTGCGATAATACCGATGCCGATCTCGAATGAGCGTCTGGCTGAGCGCGGTTATAATCAATCTCTAGTGCTGGCCAAACATGTGGCAAAACAGTTGAATGTACCCATCTGGCAACCTGTTCGACGAATGAAACAACACTCGCAAAAGGGCCTAAGCCGGCTGGAGCGGATTGAAGACATCCAATCACAATTCCAGATCAGTACCATTTCCAAGCTGCGTTACCGTCGGGTGCTGATTATTGATGATGTGGTGACGACCGGCAGCTCGATTCGAGCACTGAGCCAAACACTTGAACAACTGGGCTGTCAAAAAGTTTATGCAGCCTGTCTGGCAGGTGCTCAAATCTGAAAATTTAAGCTTGGGCGAGTAACTGCGACTTCACCCAAGGAATCACAATTGCAGTGGTCAAGGGTGCGAGTCGTAGCTCTTTTTCATCCAGATCGACCCATTTCATTTCGGCAATTTCCGCTTCAATTTTTGGTGCTTGATCCAGACTTACCCAATAGACATAACTCACCAGTTGATGATCTGGTTCATTCGCCGTCTGGGTTTCAAAACGCCCAATGAATTGCTGAATCTGTGCCTGTGTGCCAATTTCTTCCTGAATTTCACGCAACATCGTTGCTTCTGGTGCTTCATTTGGCTCCAGCTTGCCACCAACCTGCATAAAGCAGGACGTCCCTTTTTTACGAACCACCAGCAGTTGCTGCGCTTCATTTAAAATAATGGCTGCAGCCACCGTAATCACTTTCATTTATTTTCTACAAATCATGCTGTGGACAGCTTATTTTACAAGATCGGTCTGATCGACCATACCCCATTTCGCTTCAGGCGGCTGATAACTTTCAAACTGGCGCAAAATATCATCCAGATTATCACTCACAATTAAAGCATCGCTAAAGCGCGCTTTGGTAAAACCTTTCTCAGTCGTCATATGGATAAATTTGAGTAAATCATCGTAAAAACCATCTACATTTAAAAAAGCACAAGGCTTTTTATGAATTCCCAACTGTGCCCAGGTCCATTGTTCAAAAATTTCTTCCAGGGTTCCAGCACCACCCGGAATGGCAATAAATCCCTGTGCCAGTTCCGACATGCGGGTTTTACGTTCATGCATATTATCGACCACAAATAGCTCGGTAATATGCGGATGCGCCAGCTCACGATTGACCAGCTGTCTTGGAATTACGCCAATCACCTTGCCACCAGCAGCCAAAGCACTATCAGCGATAATTCCCATCAAGCCAGAACGACCACCGCCATAGACCAGCGTCTGATGCCTTGCTGCCAAGGTTTGGCCAACCTTTTCGGCAATCTGGGCATAGAGAGGATCCGAGCCCAGTGCTGAACCACAAAAAATTGCAATAGAATTCATCATTTCACTCTCCAATTGACGCTATATTGTACGAAATCGCTGCAAGCGCGCTTTTTCCAAAAATAACTGCTTAATATCAGTGTTTTTATTCAATTCCTTGTCTAAAATACACCCATTCCAATTCACATACTGCGCCAGGGAGAAAAGACAGCATGCTTGAAGCCTTTTACGCCACAGAGCGCGGTAGCTTAGAAGATATCACGATTAATGGTGATTTCGACCTGCATCCAGATTTAGTATGGCTTGATCTGATTGCACCTTCACAAGAAGAGCAGCAATGGATTCTAGATGCCTATGCGCAAAACTTACCGACCTTAAAATCGCTGGAAGATATCTCCTCTAGTGCCCGATTTTACCGTGATGATGACGGTATTTTGCATATCAGCACCTATTTTTTAACCAAAAATAAAAACTATCAGGTCGAGAATGAAAACGAAGATGAATCCAGCATGCTGGCGACGGTACAAACCGTAGCATTCATTCTGCATAAGGACCGTCTTTTTACCTTGCGTGGCGAAAAGCTGGTGGCCTTTCGTGCCTTCCGTGCCCGTGCGCGCCGCAATGATTATGAAATCGATTATAAAGATCCGACCTGGATTTTATTGGGCCTGCTCGAAGCCAAACTGGATGAGCTGGCCGACATTCTGGAAGATGTACATAAAGATTTAGAGAAATATTCAACTGAAGTGTTGAATAACCGCCATCGCGAGCAGATTCTCGATCTGGATGACATGATTACCCGGCTAGCTCAACTGGAAGATATGCTTGGTAAAGCGCAGCTCTGTCTGATCGATTTACGTCGTGTTCTGACTTTCCTGTCTCGTCCACGCGCCTTGGGCAGTCATATTTATGATGCGGATATCCGAGAACTCAGTGAAGATGTGCGCTCGCTGGTGGAGCATGATGCCTTCCTGTTCCAGAAAGTGCGCTTCCTGCTCGATACCACGTCCGGATTCATTAACACGGAACAGAACGATACGATTCGTCGATTCTCGATCCTGCCAAGTATGCTTGCACCGCCGATGCTCATTGCCAGTATTTATGGCATGAATACCGAAGTTCTGCCTTTTGCACAAGGCTCCATGAGCTTCATTATGGTCAGTATTATTTTGATCGGCTTTTTGATCGGGCCATTGATTTACTTTAGATGGAAGAAGTGGATTTAATTTCTTCACCCTCTCTCTAACTCTCTCCCATAGGGAGAGAGGACTTCCAATATTTATTGAGATAGTAGTTTTTAAAAATATCATTTCTATCCATAAATTTAGAGAGGAAGTTCCCTCTCCTTTTAGGAGAGGGTTAGGGTGAGGTCATATTTTAATCCTTCCTAACGTCCTTTTGATAAAGGAAGGAATTTACTTTTAAAATGTATCAACAATAAAAAAAAGCACCTTTCGGTGCTTTTTTATTTTTTTTATTTACTGAATGATCTGTAAATCATCCTGTAAATGACAGGCCTGAATGATATTCATCATTTTAGCAGGGACAGCTTTAAACTGTAGTCCTTGCGCTTGAGGCGTCTGGCGCAACCAGCGCACCAATACTGCCAAAGCCAAAGTACTACCACTTTCAAGCCCAGCTAGATTAACCACAAGCGGAAACTTGCTCTGTGACTGAACCACACGCAGACCATTTAGGTAATAGTCCTGCGCATTGGCATAGTCAATCTTGCCTGAAACCTGCAATTCCTGATCCTTGAATACAATCACGGCTCACCTATCTGATTATTTCTTGTTCTTGTCGATTGCAGCTTCTGCATCCGGTTTGAAGTTAGCAATAGCTTTATCTATATTACCGCCATTACGTTTTACTGTCGCAGCAAACTGGTTACGGAATTGCAAACCTAGATCGATACCCGATACGTTGATGTTGCGGATTTTCCATTGTGAGCCTTTGTCCACCAGCTGAAACGCTACCGGAATTTTCTCGCCTTTATTATTAAAGTCGATGGTTACAACAGGGTTTTTGCTGTTGCTGGCCTTGTATGGACGCACGCTATAGGTCTGATTACTAAACTTGGAAAATGCAGAACCATAATTTTCAATGAGCGTTTCACGGAAATTCTTTTCAAACTGCGCGCGCTGTGCAGCAGTACTATACTGGTTCGTCGCATAAGTCCCCATCACAATACGCGTGAAAGACTGTGAATCAATGTATGGATCCAGATTCTGGCGGACAATCGCTTTTACCAGCGCCGGATTGTTCTGCAATTTTGCATTATCAGCTTTGAGGCGCTCAATCAAACCATCTGCCACTTTTTTAATAAAAGCAGGTGGTGCTTCAGACGGTGCAGCAAACACTGTACCAGCAACCATTGTGGAAAGAATGCTTGCTGCAAGCGTTTGTTTTACTAAAGTTTTCACTGAAATCTCCTCAATCTATTATTCAACAAATGCAGGTTCTGCATCAGTCGATTCTGAAACTGTCGCCTGTTCTGGGGTAGTTTCTTGACTATCCGACGATTTACCGGCACCGCCAGTAATGAACTTCGTCACTAAATCTTCAATTTCCATGGTGCCTTGGGTATTGGCAATCTGATCACCACGTTTCAAATAGTTCAGACCACCACCTGGAATAATTTTCAGGTATTTTTCACCCAATAACCCATTGGTCGCTACCATAATATAAGCATCCTCATCAATATTGGTGATGGATTTCATGTTAGCTAACAGTTGTTTTTCCATGTCTTTTTGTTGCGCAGGTGCAGCCGCAGTATAGTCAGAACTATAACGTAACTCTTCCAGCGCTTCCTGCTGAACCTGCTTTAACTGTTCAGTATTAAAAGAGGTCAATGAGCCATCCAGGGTCATATGCACGGTTGCCAGACGCGTTACAGGATCTAAGGTAATGTCATCGACCTGTCCTACTTTCACGCCACTTAAAGCGACTTTGGCACGTGGCTTGATGCCATTTACATTTTCAAACGTTGCCGTCATTTTATAGCTGTCGGAAATATTGCTTCCCACCAGTCCACTGACACGCATCGCCAAAAAGAACAGGGCAATCCCGAACAAAATAACAAAAACACCAACGGCCAGCTCACTAGTACGTGATTTCATTAAACACCTCCGAACATGACCGCAGTCAACACAAAATCAAAGCCTAAAACGCACAGTGAAGAATATACGACTGTACGGGTTGTAGAAGTTGCAATACCTTCCGATGTTGGTACACAGGCATAGCCTTGATATACCGCAATCCAGGTACAAATTAATGCGAATACAAAACTTTTAATAATAGTGCCATTCAAGACATCTTTATAAAATTGCACACTGCTTTCCATGCCGCTCCAATACGCACCCTCATCGGCACCCAGAAAATCGACACCGACCATTTTACCGCCCATAATACCGACTGCGGCGAAGATGACCGAGAGCATGGGCAAGCTGAAAATCCCCGCCCAAAGACGCGGCGAAATCACCCGCTTCAATGGATCGACACCGATCATTTCCATACTGGACAATTGTTCAGTAGCTTTCATCAGGCCAATTTCCGCAGTCAAGGCTGAACCGGCACGTCCTGCAAATAGCAAAGCAGCGACCACAGGTGCCAGTTCACGCAGCAAGGTCAACGCGACCGCTGTTCCTAGCATCGACTCACTACCAAAGGTCGATAAGATGCTGAACATCTGCAAACCAAGCACGGCACCAATAAACAGGCCAGAAACCACAATAATCAGCAGGGACAATACCCCAACCCGATACATCTGATAAATAAACAGCTTTACGCCAAGCCAGGTCGGCATGGAAAATAAAATCTGCAACAGCATCAGGGTCGCGACCCCAATCCCCTGTACACGTTCAATAACGCGTCTACCTAATGCGGCAATTGCATTCATGAACGAACCTCATCACTTAAATAAGCTTGATGACTAAACTGATAATCCACTGGACCTTCTACCGAACCGGTCAGAAATTGCTGTACAAAAGCAGACGGATGCGCTTTCAGCTCTGCCGGTGTGCCCTCGCCCTGAATTTTGCCTTCTGCCACCACATAGATGTAGTCTGCAATTGATAAAGTTTCTGCAACATCATGCGAGACAATAATTGTGGTTAAGTCCAGTGCTTCACGTAATGAACGGATCAGACGAGTCAAAACGCCCATCACAATCGGATCCTGTCCGGCAAACGGTTCATCGTACATGATCAGCTCAGGATCCAACGCAATCGCACGGGCCAAAGCCACGCGTCGGTTCATACCGCCAGACAGTTCGGACGGCATCATCTGTTCTGCACCACGTAAACCGACTGATTCCAGTTTCAGTGCCACGATTTCCTTAATCAGATGTTCCGGCAATTTGGTATGTGCCCGAATCGGAAATGCGACATTTTCATACACGCTCATATCAGTAAACAAAGCACCGCTCTGAAACAACATACCCATCCGTGCACGTGCTGAAAAAAGTTCGGAACGTGACATCGTGGCAATATCCTTGCCGTCCAATAAAACCTGACCGTGCTCAGGAACCAGCTGCCCACCAATCAGTCTTAATAAGGTGGTTTTACCAGTACCAGATGGTCCCATAATGGCGGTAATCTGCCCACGACGAATATTTAAACTCACGTCGTCATAAATCACGCGCTCACCCCGCTTGAAGCTCAGATTCTTGACTTCAATCAGAGATTGAGTATCTCGCGCTGTTTGATTTTTCATAGCTGAGTTTATTCCTGCATTTTTTCAGCATGCATACTATAAAGGAACGAAGTTCAAAATGTTAGCAGTTGAAAAAGGTGGTTTAATATCATAAAAAATGACAACAATGGATTATTTCGTATTTTTTATAATAAAAATATGTACTTAAGCTTGAAGCAGGTACATTGATTAATTAAAAAGACTGTATAAATAATAGATAATATTACATAAAATCAAAGTCAATGCGATATATGGCATATACACCTCTATCAATTGAGATCGAACAGCTAAGCTTTTCATATTAATAATTATCATAACCCGGACAAAATATGATTTAGTAGACATTTTACGTTAAAAAGCAAAAAACTCAATGCATAAAAAAACCGGTATTTCTACCGGTTTTTTATCTTCATCTAGCGACTGAATTAGTCGTTAAATTTACGACGTGGACGATCTTCACCACCGAACGAACGTTCACCACGTGGCTTGTCATCAAAGTTGCGACGTACTGGACGATCACCGAAGTCACGCTTTGGACGATCATCAAACGAACGTTGTGGACGATCACCAAAACCGCCTTCACGACGTGGAGCTGGACGATCACCAAAATCACGTTTTGGACGATCACCATAACCACCTTCACGAGCTGGTTTGTAGTCTACACGGTTGCCATCATTAGAGCGAGGACGGTCACCAAAACCACCTTCACGACGTGGAGCTGGACGATCACCGAAGTCACGCTTTGGACGGTCATCAAACGAACGTTGTGGACGATCACCGAAACCGCTTTCACGACGTGGAGCTGGACGATCACCGAAGTCACGACGTGGACGATCTTCGCCAAATGCTGGACGTTCGCCACGAGGTTTGTCATCGAAGCTACGACGTGGACGATCATCACCGCCTTCACGACGTTTGAAGTTGCTTTCGCCTTCAAAACGACGACCACCACCGAAACCACCACGACCGCCATCACGACGACCGCCATCACGGCCACGACCGCGACCAGCGCCATCACGGCTACCACGTGCAGGAGGTGGAGATGGCTCAAGACCTTCAATTTCAGATACGTTTAGACGCGCATCAAGGAAGTCTTCTAAAGCACGGATTTTACCGCGTTCACGGTAAGTCGCCAAAGTAATGGCTTTACCAGTACGACCCGCACGACCTGTACGACCGATACGGTGTACATAGTCTTCATTCTTCATTGGAAGACCGAAGTTAATTACGTGTGAAATAGTTGGTACGTCAAGACCACGCGCTGCAACGTCAGTTGCAACCAAGATCTTCGCACGACCTTCACGGATGCTGCGTAAACGACGGTTACGAACAGTTTGTGGCATAGCACCGTGAAGTGCTACAACTGATAGACCTGCTTCAGCAAGTTCTTCAGCCAACATATCTGTGTCTTCTTGAGTTGACGCAAATACTACTGCTTGATCAACGTCTTCTTCGTTTAACCAGTGAGTAAGAAGTTTTTTCTTGTGCTCGAAACCGTCAGTCCAATGCAAAGTCTGAGTAATATCAGTATTTGTAGAGTGACCAGTTTCGATCGAAATACGCATTGGGTCATTCATCATGCGTTCTGCAAGTGTAATGATACGTGGTGCAAAAGTCGCAGAGAACATAAGAGTTTGTTTGCGGTTTGCAGCCAACTCACCAATTGCTTCTAAGTCTTCAGAGAAACCCAGGTCAAGCATACGGTCAGCTTCATCGACGATTAATGCGTCAACTTTATCCAATTTGATTTGACGACGATTCACCAAGTCAAGTAAACGACCTGGAGTTGCAACAACAACTTGCGCGCCTTTTAACTGTTGAATTTGCTTACCAAAAGGCATACCGCCCATGATTGCGGCAATACGCACGCCTTTCATGTGACGTACAAATGCAATCGCGTCTTGACATACCTGTTGTGCCAATTCACGAGTCGGTGAAATCACCAAAATATTCGGTTGAGTAACCGCTTTCATGCGGTCTTTAAACGGTACTAATGTATCTTGGTTTGCCAACGCATTTAACGTAGGAAGTAAGAATGCAGCAGTTTTACCAGAACCTGTTTGGCTTGACACAAGAAGGTCTTTGCCTTCAAGCGCAGCTGGAATCGCTTGTTCTTGTACAGGAGTAGGAGTAGTAAAGCCTAAAGCGTCGAGAGCCTGGGTTAGAGATTCGTCGAGGGAAAAATCAGCAAAAGTTTTGCTCATAGAGAGTATTCACCCTGAAGTGGGTGCTCCATTTAATAAATAACAATTATGGACATCGGCAAAAAGCGGCACAGCAAATAATGCTGAAAATATTAGGATTCAGCAGCGATCCGAGTAACGACGATGTGGATATAACGCACGCATGATTACGGCCGCAAACCTGAAGGAATCGCTTAAGCGATTGGGGCGCGAAGGATATGTCCTCTCTATGGACAGCACGCGCATACAATGATTAGAAGATAGTGTTCAGGTAAAGAACAGAAATTAAGTGCGTGGCAGAATTATAGCAGAATATTCCACAATGTCATTAAGTTTTAAAACTAATTTTCCTTATTCATAATTTATCTATATATTTCTGATACTTAAAATATAATAAAAAATGTAACAGGCGGTATAAAAAGTCACTTTTCGCCAATTCACCTGATATTTCCAGTATTCAAGCATAGACAAACAATCTTGCATCAGTCTCTCGCGACTTAAATTTCCATGCATAAAAAAGGCATCCCGAAGGACGCCTTTTCTCAATATTAGATCTGATTCATCTAAACCCGATTATTTTGCTGCTTCGCCCCAAGCAGGAACAACTGCTTGCATTAAAGGCTTAAGCATTTTCATTGAACAAGCCAAAACTTGACCATTTTCCATAGAGTCGCTACCACCACGTGCATCAACTACAGTACCGCCTGCTTCTTTCACGATCAATTCGCCAGCTGCGATATCCCAAGGCTTTAAACCAAGTTCGAAATAACCATCGAAACGACCTGCAGCAACATAGGCTAAATCCAATGCTGCAGAACCTGAACGACGATATTGCGCGCCAGCTTCAGTTACGTTTAACAGGGTTTGAAAATGGTTCTTGGCATAAGACACAACTTCGCCATTACGCTTGGCACGATAAGCGTGACCAACAGCCATAAAGGTATTTTCCAGGCTGTCTTTAACATTCACACGAATACGGCGCTGGTTCATCATGGCACCACGACCACGACTGGCAGAGAATAGCTCATCTTTCACCGGGTCATAAATCACCCCGTGTTGAGTAATGCCTTTGTGCTGAACTGCGATAGAGATACAGAAATGCGGGAAACCGTTAATGAAGTTTAAAGTACCATCTAGCGGATCGATCACCCAACACCAATCGGCGTCATGACCTTTACCTTCCTGATAGCCAAACTCTTCACCAAGGAAACTGTGATTTTTATAGCTTTTACGTAGGGTATCGATGGTCAACTGTTCCAAATAACGATCTACACGCGTTACCGGACCATCAATTCCTTTTTCTTCGACTTGTAGATCGAGTTTATGACGATTCTGATGCGCTTTTAAAAGCTCTTGACCAACTAACTGAGCCGCACGCGCAGCCATCACCACCATAGGTTCCATTGAACACCCACTACAAATTTGAAGACACTGATAAAGAATAATGCATAAAAGCCCCGATATATTAGCAAATATCAGGGCTTTTTTGGGAAAAATGTGTCTAAAATTTTTAAGATATTATGACAAGACGCTTTGCCCTAGGTTGGACCAAGCCTGATTGATTGATTTTTCAATACCTTGCGCATCCAGCCCCGCCTGCTGTAACATCTGTGCATGAGTCGCTTGTGCCATAAATGTATCATCCAGACCCAAATTCAGTATCGGTTTGACAATCTGCGCTTCTGCCAGATATTCATTCACGGCACTACCCGCACCGCCCATCACTGCATGTTCTTCCACCGTGACAAACAGACTGGTGCTTAAAGCGAGATCATCGAGCATTTGAGTATCCAGTGGTTTGACAAAACGCATGTTAACCACACGCACGCCAATCTCATGTTTCACGGCAAATGCTTCAGCAGCGTCGACTGCAGCCTGTACCCGGCTACCAAATGCCAGTACAGAAATATATTCATCATACTGCCCATTAAAGCTGGCCACAATTTCCGCCTGACCGATCGGAATCTCGATCATCTTTTGCTGGATATCGACGCCCAGTCCATTGCCACGCGGATAACGTACCGCTGCCGGCCCTGGATACAAATACG
This sequence comes from Acinetobacter sp. CIP 101966, assembly GCF_000369725.1. Classification (NCBI taxonomy): domain Bacteria; kingdom Pseudomonadati; phylum Pseudomonadota; class Gammaproteobacteria; order Moraxellales; family Moraxellaceae; genus Acinetobacter; species Acinetobacter sp. CIP 101966. The sequence goes on from NZ_KB850160.1 coordinate 1,489,060, forward strand.
CTGTATGCAGCATTTGACGGCATTCATTTTCGTCTTTCGGCGCCATGATCACGATATTCGGGATAGTACGCATATAGGCATAGTCATAAGCACCGGCATGGGTCGGGCCATCTTCACCAACCAGACCGGCACGATCAATACCGAAAGTAACATCCAGATTCTGCAAAGCCACGTCATGTACCAGTTGATCATAACCGCGTTGCAGGAAAGTCGAGTAAATTGCAACCACCGGCTTCAAGCCTTCACAAGCCATACCGGCAGCCAAGGTAACCGCATGCTGTTCGGCAATCGCGACATCAAAGAAACGTTCTGGATATTCTTTGGCAAACTTCACCATGCCTGAGCCTTCGCACATGGCGGGAGTAATCGCGAGCAAACGTGTGTCTTGTGCCGCTTCATCGCAAAGCCATTGCCCAAATACATCCGAATATTTCGGTGCAGTATTGCTGGCGGCAACGGCGTTGATTTTGCTAATCGCGTGATATTTGATTTGATCGGATTCTGCCGGAGCAAAGCCTTTGCCTTTTTTAGTATAGACATGAATCAGGCGTGGGCCTTTACGCTTTTTCAGCGCATTAAAGACATGCACCAGCTGTTTGACATCATGACCATCGTACGGGCCAAAATAGTCAAAGCCGATGGCTTGGAATAAGTTATCTGCAGCATCGGTTGCTGCACTGTGCAAACGCGAGTTATACAACCATTCTGGATGTGGCTGTACATATGCCTCACCCTGCTCGGTAACATTAACGAACTCACCGCGCTCCCAAATGGCAGCCAGATGTTTGGCAAAACCACCGGTACTGCAAGAAATCGACATATCATTGTCGTTCAGCACCACCATCAGATCAGCACTGTGTGCCACGGCATCATTCAAAGCTTCAAAAGCCATACCTGCCGTCATGGCGCCATCGCCAATAATCGATACCACTTCACACGGCTTGTTCTGATAACGACGTGCCAGCGCCATACCTAGGCCAGCAGAAATCGCCGTCGAAGAATGCCCTACCCCAAAGGTATCAAATTCAGATTCTTCACGAGCCGGAAACGCAGCCAGACCATCTTTGGCACGAATCGTGGTGAGCTGTTCACGACGACCAGTCAACACTTTATGCGGATAGGCCTGATGACCTACATCCCAGATCAGGCGGTCATGCGGTGTATTAAAGCAATAATGTAAAGCCACGGTGAGTTCAATCACACCGAGATTGGCACCAAAATGTCCGCCACTTTGCCCGGCAGCATACAAAATGAATTGACGTAACTCATCCGCCACTTGTTCTAGCTGGCTTTGCTCGAGTGCACGCAGTTGCTCAGGATGATTGATCGCATCAAGCAACGGTGTTACAGGGCGTTGAGTTGGGATTTCTGTATACAGCATATTATGGCAAAGCCTTCTAAAGCCTGGCAAATCTAAAGCTAGGTCAATGGGGAGTACCCGATCATATAGCTGAATTGTAGCAGCTTCAATTCAGCTACGCTTCTAGCGATGCAATATTAAACAATGATCTCGTCGGGGTGAAAAAATTGCAGCCTACGATTATCCTGAATAATCTTACTATTTATCAACTATTATCGTTCGCTTTCTACAAAAAAGAAAATCTATTGCAGAATTTCGACTTTGCAATTCTACCAATGTTCAATCATTACGCTATACTTTAGCCAATTTCAGGATTTAACGGGTTCAGCTGTGCCAATCGAATTTGTCGCAACGTCAAGATTACCTACCGCTCACGGTGAATTTAAAATTACTGTATTTCAAGACCCTGAGACTGGCGAAGAACATGTCGCACTTTCCAAAGGACTTGAAGAAATATCAGATGAGCCTGTAGTGGTGCGTGTGCATTCTGAATGTTTAACCGGTGATGCCTTTGCTTCGCTCAAATGCGACTGTGGCCCGCAATTGCAAGCGACTTTAAAACTGATCAATGAATTGGGCCGCGGAGTCATTCTGTATTTGCGTCAGGAAGGTCGTGGCATTGGCCTGACCAATAAAATTCGCGCTTATGCTCTGCAAGATCAGGGACATGACACCGTAGATGCCAATTTAATGCTGAACCTGCCCGCAGATGCACGCCAGTATGATATGTGTAGCATCATGCTGGATCATTTACAGGTGAAAGCAGTACGCCTGGTGACCAATAACCCTTCTAAAATTGAGGCTTTAAAAGCCCAGGGAATTAACGTGATCGATCGTGTGCCTTTGACTGTGGGTTTAAACCCTTTTAATGAACAATATCTCAAGACCAAGCACGAACGCATGGCACATCTTTATAAAAAAGATGATTTTTAATATTTTTAAAACCCTGTCCTACCTTATTTTAACTTAACCACTCCAAACCTCCCTTTCTTGCGCTTCGACTTAAAGCAATGCTTAAGTCTTGCTCGGGGAGGTTTTCCCTATCTTTCTTAAAAATGGGGTTAGGGGAAGATTAAATCGTCATCGAGAAAATCCGGTTCTCCGGTATGCGTCGCTTTAAACGTAAATCAAAAGCCATACAAATATTGCGTACAAATGGTTTCCCTTTCTCCAGAATCGTGACTGACGAGTCTGAAAATTGAATCAAACCATCCTGTGCCATTTCCTCAAGCTGTTCCAAAACCTCATCAATTTCAGGGAAAAGCATCTCGGAATTTTCCCATGAGGTGCTAAAGCTGCACATCAAATTTAGAATATGTTGCCGGATGATCAAATCTTCCTGATTTAAGACATGTCCTTTAAATACCGGAATTTCATTGCGCGCCAGGCATTCATAATATTCTTCAATGGTTTTCACATTCTGCGCAAAGCTGTACCAGCTATCACTGATTGAAGAAATGCCTAGCCCAATCATCACCTGGGTTTTAGAGGCTGTGTATCCCATAAAGTTGCGGTGCAATGTTCCCGCTTGAAAGGACTGGTACATCGCATCTTTCTCTAAGGCAAAATGATCCATACCGATTTCATGATAGCCATGTGCCAGAAGTTTCTTTTTACCCGCTTCATAGCATTCCCGTTTGATCGCATCTTTGGGCACATCGGCATCTTTAAAACCGCGCTGACCATTACCTTTAATCCAGGGCACATGTGCATAGCTATATAAAGCCAGACGGTCCGGCAAGAGCGAATTGGTTTGTTCAATAGTATTTAAAACATCATCCAGACTCTGAAATGGCAGACCAAAGACCAGATCATGGGAAATCGATTCATAGCCAATTTCTCGCGCCCATTCGGTCACCTGTTTAACATTTTCATAAGGCTGAATCCGGTGAATCGCCTTTTGCACGGTTTCGTTATAATCCTGCACACCATAACTGACCCGACGAAAACCCAGGTCATACAATCCCTGCAAATGTTCACGCGTAGTATTATTGGGATGACCTTCGAAACTGAATTCATACTCAGGCGCTACGTCTGCTTTGGCCAGAATGCCTTGAATTAGTTGAGCCAGATGTGCCATTGAAAAAAAGGTCGGCGTTCCTCCACCAAAATGAATCTCTTTAATGATGGGCTTTTCCTGTAATAACTCGCAATATAGACCCCATTCTTTCAGCAGTGCCTGAATATAAGGTTGTTCGACTTCATGGCGTTTGGTCACGCGCTTATGACACCCGCAGAAGGTACACAGGCTTTCGCAAAATGGCAGGTGGATATACAAGCTAATGCCTTCGCTTTGATTGGATTCATCAAAAGACTTTTTTAGCGTTTGCTTCCATTGTTCAAGCGAAAAATTCTGCTCTTCCCAATACGGAACAGTGGGATAACTGGTATAGCGTGGCCCGGGAACATTGTATTTTTGAATCAGGGAATTGACCTGTACCGACATGAGACCCACCTATTACCGTCGAGAAATGCTCAAGCCAATGAGCGCTTGTGAGTTATTGTGCTGAGCTTGAAAAAAGAATTCAACCTAGCCATTTAGTCGGATTTAATGATGCATTCTGCTTATGAATAGTGGAATGTAATGTCTGGGCTGATGAATTGCATCACCAAATTAGACCTTAATCTTTGACTGATTTTATGCTTTGATGTCGTTAGTTTTTTATTTCCCTACGAGGGCTCTGATGCAGCATCCTACATCTACGGATATTCAACACGTTCGTGAATTTCTCCTCGACTTGCAGGCACGGATTTGTGCAGCATTAGAACAGCAGGAACGTGCTGGCGGCGGTACGGCCGAATTTATCATCGATGACTGGGAGCGTCCAGAAGGTGGTGGTGGCCGTTCACGTGTTTTGCAAAATGGTACGGTGATTGAAAAAGGTGGGGTAATGTTCTCCCACATCAACATTTCCAAGCTACCTGCTTCTGCGACCGAACGCCATCCCAATATTGCCGGTGCCAAAGCGCAAGCGATGGGGGTATCACTGGTCATCCATCCAAAAAACCCGAATATACCGACTTCGCATGCCAACGTGCGTTTATTTGTGGCTGAAAAAGAAGGCCAAGATCCGATTTGGTGGTTTGGTGGCGGTTTTGACCTGACCCCGTTTTATCCGAATGATGAAGATGTACTGTCTTGGCATCAAACGGCGCATGATCTATGTGCGCCATTCGGCGAAGAGGTTTATCCTGAACATAAACAATGGTGTGATGATTATTTTTATCTGAAACATCGTGATGAACAGCGTGGCGTTGGCGGCTTGTTTTTTGACGACCTGAATCAATGGGATTTTGAAACCTGTTTCCAGTATATGCAGGCTGTAGGCAATGGATATCTAGAAGCCATTCTGCCGATTTTCCAGCGCAATCAGGATAAGCCTTATACCGAAGCACAACGCGAGTTTCAGTTATACCGTCGCGGCCGTTATGTGGAATACAATCTGGTTTATGACCGCGGCACCCTGTTTGGCTTGCAGACTGGTGGCCGGATTGAATCGATTCTGGTCAGCCTGCCCCCGCTTACCGGATGGTCATATCGCCCTGAATGGGATGAGGGCTCACCGGAAAAACGTTTAACAGATTACTACCTGAAACCACATAACTGGTTAACAGAATTAAAATCCAACGCAATGAAATGATACAAACGGCCCTCAAATAGAGGGCTGTTTTAATAGATATATCCTCTATACTGCTGCATAGAAATACCTGATTTGATCGCGGCACCCTATCGCTACATCGATCATATTCCATTTGATGTCTAGTGAGAATAACAATGCATAATCTTCAATTAAATCTACCTGTGTTGGCCTTTTGGCTTTTTCTGGCTCTCGCCATCAGCGCGATGAGTACCGCAATTTTGAGTCACAACCTGATTCTGGATGGCGCCGCTATTCTGGTGAGTATCCTGACTGGGTTTGGGGTTGTTCTCAGTATGGCGCTGATGTTTGCGGAACATATTATGGATATTTGCAGTTCCTAAAACCCGGATCACTTAACAGCAATTTAAAATCGCGCAGGCTTTAGTCTCTGCGCTTTTTCACGTATATTGATGGCCATTTCCGCACATGGACATTGTGAAATGAGCAAACAATTTTCCGTGATTGGTAACCCGATTGAACAATCACGTTCTCCAGAATTGCATCACGCCTTTGCTGCTAAAACTGGTGTCGACCTGAGTTACACCAAGCGTCTGGCGCCACTGGATGGCTTCGTAGCCAACATTCAGGAATTCTTTAGCAATGGCGGTAGTGGCATGAATGTCACCGTACCCTTTAAAGAACAGGCTTTTGCCCACTGTCAGGTGCTGAGTGAACGGGCCAAAATTGCCAAAGCCGTGAATACGCTATGGATGGAAAATGGTGTGCTGCATGGCGACAATACCGATGGTCAGGGACTGGTTGAAGCAATTCGAGCACTAGATTGGCCACTGGAAAATACAGATATTTTAATTATTGGTGCAGGCGGTGCCACGCGTGGTGTAATCTATCCCCTAGCCCAGGCAGGTGCGAAAAAAATCGTGATCGCCAATCGTACCTTGGCACGGGCGGAACAACTGGTCGCTGATCTTCAGAATGCCGTACCGCAAGTCGAATTACAGGCGATTTCACTAGATACTTTAGCCGGTGAATTTGATTTGATGATTAATGCCACTTCTGCCAGTCTCAGCGGTGATGCCCTGGTTTTACCGGAAACGCTACAGTTTAAACGGGCCTATGAAATGGCCTATGGCAAACCTTCTTCCTTTCTGGATCAAGCCAAGGCACGCGGTGTACCGACATCTGAAGGTTTTGGCATGCTGGTCGGTCAAGCAATTGAATCTTTTTACATCTGGAATGGTATCAAACCGGATTTAAAAGAGTTTCTTTAAAACCCCTATCTCTCTAATGAGTTCAGTTCGGGTTGCAACTGCAACCCTTTACTTCCCTCCTACTACTTTTTATAAGCTGAAAAACCATGGATTGGTTTTAATGACATTTTAAAATGAGTTATTTTGCCACCTGAATCCAAGCACAATTCATACAAAAATATATTGGACAAATCACCTTTTAACTCATTAAATTCCATTGATATAACAAGTTTTTAATCTTCCTGTAATGTAAACACCTAATGATGAAATTCGATGATTTCATTCATTAGCCTTAAAAATCGATTAGCTTTTCTGACATTTTTATTCACTGAATTCATCAATGTTTTTTTATCCCGAATGTGAATAATCAAAGAATCGATACAGATAATCCAAAACTAATTTCAATCAGGATTAAACGCATGCCAGCATATAAAGCCCCTTTACACGACATTCGCTTCCTTATGAATGAAGTGCTTGACTACCCTGCGCACTACCAGAATTTGTCGAATGGTGAATATGCCGATGCCGACACGGTAGATATGATCTTAGAAGGCGCTGCAGATTTCTGTGAAAATGTACTGTCGCCGTTGAATCAAAGCGGTGATGAAGAAGGCTGTCATTTTGAAAATGGCGAAGTAAAAACACCGAAAGGCTTTAAAGAAGCTTACGACCAGTTCGTACAAGGTGGCTGGCAAGGTCTGTCTTATCCTGAAGAATTTGGTGGCCAAAACCTGCCAATGTCTTTAAACCTGATCAAATCGGAAATGATGGGGACTGCAAACTGGTCATTCCAGATGTATCCGGGTTTAAGTGTGGGTTGTATCAACACTATCATGCAATATGGTACCGATGAGCAGAAAAACACGTATCTGCCTCACTTAGTTGCAGGAACTTGGGCGGGCACCATGTGTCTGACTGAGCCGCAATGTGGTACTGACTTGGGTCAAGTTAAGACCAAAGCAGAGCCGAAAGAAGATGGCAGCTATGCCATTTCAGGCACCAAAATCTTTATTTCCGCAGGTGAGCACGACCTGACTGAAAATATCGTACATATCGTACTGGCACGCCTTCCAGATGCGCCGCAAGGTACCAAAGGGATTTCTCTGTTTATCGTACCGAAATTTATTGCTGCTGCAGATGGCGGGATCGGCGAGCGTAATCCAGTGAACTGCGGTTCGATTGAACACAAAATGGGGATTCGCGCTTCAGCAACGGCTGTACTGAATTTTGACAATGCGACTGGCTACCTGATTGGCGAACCGAATAAAGGCTTGCACGCTATGTTCACCTTTATGAACACGGCGCGTATTGGTACTGCGATTCAGGGTATTTGTCATGCTGAATTGTCATTCCAGGGTGCTTTACCGTATGCCAAAGAGCGTATGTCAATGCGCGCCCTGTCTGGCAAAAAAGATCCGGAAAAAGTAGCGGATGCGATCATTCACCATGCTGATGTCCGCCGTATGCTATTGACGCAAAAAGCCATTGCTGAAGGTGGCCGTGCCATGATTTATCATGCAGCAAAAATTGCCGACAACATGAATGATGCTTTGCTGCGTGGCGATACTGCAGCATTTGAACAGCATGATGACCATCTTGGGTTCTATACTCCAATCCTGAAAGGCTTCCTGACCGAAATGGGTTATGAGGCATCAAATCACGGTATGCAAGTCTTCGGTGGACATGGCTATATCAAAGAATGGGGCATGGAACAGATCGTACGTGACTCACGTATCTCTACCCTGTATGAAGGCACAACAGGTGTTCAGGCACTGGATCTGATTGGCCGTAAAGTGCTGTTGACATCAAAAGGTAAAGTTATTCGTGATTACACTGCTGAAATCCTGAAATTCTGCGGTCAGCATGCACGTAATAAATATATGCGCCGCTTTGCCTGGGATTTAACCAAGCTCTGTGCACAGTGGAATGCACTAACTGTGCGTATCATGCTGGCTGCACGTAAGGACCGCGACATCGTTTCTTCTGCATCAGTCGATTTCCTGATGTTCTCCGGTTATGTGATGATGGCCTACTTCTGGGCACAGCAAGCAGCAGTCGCTTCAGCCAAACTAGCTTCTAATGACGGTACGGAAGTTCCAGAATTCTATAAAGCGAAAATCAAAACTGCTGATTTCTACTTTGAACGTATTCTGCCACGTACTCAAGGTCACGCAGAAGCGATGGTGAATCCCTCTAAAACCATGACGGCACTGGCACCAGAACACTTTAGCTTTGACTACTAAGCTGTAAATTGAGTTAAAAAGGGCGCTTCGGCGCTCTTTTTATTGATGTAGATACCCTTGTTTAACTTAAAAAACCTTTCTGGATAGAAAATATACAAATTTAATTTTATATTTTTCAACATCCTAATAAATTAGCCAAATAAAACGCTTGTATATCTCAAAATAAGCGGTATGATAATCCCAACTAGAAAAATTCTTGTTTTGGTTAGTCTTCTTTTAAGTATCGCAGTTTTAGTCATAAACCTTCGTATTACAGATCAAAAAGCTCCATCCTTTTTATTTTTCAAAGTTACAGTTAGTCATCTGAAATTTTGGCTATAAATTCATACGATTCAATAGGTTATATTATGTCTAATACAGTTAACGGTACAGTAAAATGGTTCAACGAAACTAAAGGTTTTGGTTTCATTCAACAAGAATCAGGTCCAGATGTTTTCGCTCATTTCAGCGAAATCACTGGTTCAGGTTTCAAAACTTTAGTTGAAGGCCAAAAGGTTTCTTTCAGCGTAGCTCAAGGTCAAAAAGGCCCGACAGCTGTAAATATCGTTGCTCTATAATTTAGAAGCAAGATATTGAAAAAAGCACTCTTAGAGTGCTTTTTTTGTGCCTATCATTTCTCTCATGCCGCTCGCTTTTAAAGATCATTGGGTTGTTCTAAAAACCGGTGTGCTCTATGCCAGGCTAAAAATACCGGATCAGGGGCAAAACGTTTTGGTACGTCGATTCGTTTACCGTGATAAAGTTTTGGTGGTGTTTCAAAAAGTATGCTGGCGTTAAACAAATCCGTTATTAAGGTAAAAGAAAGTCAAATCAAAGGCTTTAAAATGATTTTCGAGCTTTTTAGAAAAGTTGCAACTTCTCCTAAATCCACGCCTGATTCGATGACGAATTCTACAGTTGTTACCTTCAATACCGACGGTAAAAAACTTACCGATCACTTGCTTGCAACATTGAAATGCTGTGATAAAACTATCCCAGTGATCACTCGCAATTCCAGCATATTGAACCCCAAGCTTTTTAAGTCTAGCTTTAAGACGTTGAACCGTTGCTAAATCCCGCTTACCCCAAACATAAGCAACAACTTCTCCAGATTCTCGATGGTAGGCATAAATAAGCCATTGTTTATTTTTCTTATTCCCTACAAAAGTCCAAAGTTCATCGACTTCAAGACATTCGTAGTGGCTTTGTTTAGGCTGAATCTGATAGATCGATTCACTTAAGGTTCGTAATACCTTGCCAATGCTGATACGCTCGACTTCAGCAATATCTCTTACACCGCTTCCTCTGACCATTAAATGTAATATCTTGCCGGTAATACCTGAGTTACATCCTTGATAGCTTAATGCATGATCACCAATAAACTGACGTTTGCAATCTTTGCATTGATGGTTTTGTTTCCCATCTACTTTGATGCCATTTCTCTTTATATTGTTACTTAGACAGGTAGGACATTTGATTTGTAGCGTTATTTTCATACCTCTATTTTATCAAAAGCCATATTGTTTTTTTCAGCATACTTTTTGAAACACCACCAAAGTTTTAAATAGGCGTATAAACTCGCATCTTGCTTGGCTTGATTCGCAAGACACACTTTAAGCCCTTTATCTAGCGTGATAAATCCCTGATCGAAAGCTTGATCCAATAAAGAAGATAAACAAATTCCATTACGCGGATTTCTTCTATGTACCTGATTTTCAGACCAAGGTACGATATGAGAAGCCACTAAAAAGGCTTTGGTCTTAATACCAGAGATCGCACATTGATATTGATAATTAAGTTTAACTTGTAAAGCAAATTCCTGGTGTGGCGAACCGCGAACTTTTACATTGGCATATTGATCTTCAACACTATAATCGAGGATTTCTTGACGTAAATGCGTATCTAACAAAGCATCCTGTTTTTCGCCTATTCCTGCTAATTTAAGTAATCGCCAAAAATCATCTGCCGTGATCTCATTCATGCCATATTGTTGAAAAAAATATTCCCAAGTATTTCCGCGTGGTTTAAAAGTCCATTGAAAATCTTCCAAATCGGACTGCAGAATAGGATCTATAAAACGTATACCATCGATCACTTTCGCAAAGACCGGTTTGGTTCGGCGTTTTTGATGATTTTGAGGAATGGCAGTAGGTGCAATAATCTTGGCTATACGGCCTGCACCATAAAGATAGAATTGATTTTTAATTTCAGAGGCTTTTTGCGGTCGTCGATATAAAAAGAAATCCCCTTCCCTGACTCGATTATATTTAGACTGATCCCAATGATATTCTTTAAAGTCCCGATCTTCATAAACCAGATGATCACTTTTACTATCAAAAATAAAGAATCGGGTATTAGTTAAATCCAGCTGTTGAAAATCCCATAATATATCCACCTGCCCACCCTCTAGAAATTATAATATTCATTTAATTTAATCTTTGAATATTCTCAGAAAACTTCTCTCTAAGAAAGCGTCAATCAGAATTTAGGCATTTTATTTAAGACAATAAAAAAACCCAATAGAATCCTATTAGGGTTTCTTTTAGAACAATGGGGAAATTAAATAATTAAAGAAATTCTTCCAGTACCGAATTTAAAAAGATATGCCCCTGCTCGGTACATGAAAGACGATCTTGATCATCGACCATTAACTTTCTGTCACGCAAAGAACTCAGCAACTCATTCAAGCGATCCAGACTCAGGCCAGTACGTTCTGCATAGAGCTTGGCTTCCACGCCGTGATTTAAACGTAACGCATTCATCATAAATTCAAATGGCATGTCGGCATCTTCAATCCGCTTAAACTGCAGATGTTCAGCAGGTACTTTGGCTAAGTAGTCTTTAGGTAAACGGGTTTTCTGGAACCGATACACGCCATCCGGCTGAGTGACTTTGCCATGTGCTCCGGCACCAATCGCCAGATAATCACCAAACTGCCAGTAATTCAGATTATGTGCTGAAGGCAGTTCTTTACACCAAGCCGAAACTTCATAGTTGATAAAACCCTGCGCTTTTAAGTAGAGCTCACCCTGCTCTTGAATATCTTCCAATACTTCATCGACAGGCAAAATCGGTTGAGTCCGGAAAAATACCGTATTGGGTTCAATCGTCAGTTGATACCAAGAAATATGCGTAGCACCCTGTTCCACGGCCAATTTTAAATCATGCAAAGCCTGATCCAAGGTCTGTTCAGGCAAACCATGCATCAAGTCGACATTAATCCGCTGAAACCCAGCTTCACGTGCCAGCCCAATGGCAGAAATCGCATCTTCATTGCTGTGAATCCGTCCCAAACGCTTGAGATGCTCGGTATTAAAACTCTGTACCCCAATCGACAGACGGTTAATTCCGGCCTGCAAATAACCGGCAAACGGATCATGTTCGACTGTGCCGGGATTGGCTTCCAGCGTAATCTCACAGCCTTCGGCAAAGGGAATAACGGCTTTGAGCTGATCAAATAACCATTGATAGCCTAGGGCAGAAATCAGTGACGGCGTCCCCCCACCAATAAAGACACTGTGAATCTGCCGGCCTTGGGCAAAATCGACCTGAGTTTTAAAGTCTTCCACCAGTGCTCGTAAATATTCCTGTTCCAATTCCAGTGATAATTGACCATCCGGAACCGCATGCGAATTGAAGTCACAATAAGGACATTTGCGCACACACCAAGGCATATGAATATATAAGGACAAAGGGACAGCAGCAGGATTCAATTCAGCCAAAGAACTACTCAAAAACGATTACAAGATATAGCGGAATTTTAACATGACTCGGCGGCAACACTGCTAAAATTAAATTTGATCGTGTGATATGCCTAAAAATTTAAATAGAATTAGTCAGTTAAAATTATGAAAATATCTTCTCAATTTATTATTTTACTTCCTTTGGTTTTTGCAATCGGTGTTTTATTGACACTCCAGACCGCAATTAATACACAACTAAAAGAATATTTATATTCTCCTATTCAAGCTGCATTTTTTTCCTTTTTGATTGGTACAATAGTGCTCGCCGTAATCGTACTTTTTCAGTCCAATCCCAAACCCGGTTTACAGGAACTGATGAGTGTTCCCTGGTATTTATGGCTCGGGGGCATCGTGGGTGTATACGCGATTAGCATGAGCATTTATGCAGCGCCCAAACTTGGCTTTCTGGTTCTTAGCGGTCTCATTATTTTTGGTCAGATGGTGATGTCGATGCTGGTCGATCATCTGGGATTATTGGGTAATGAAAAAATGCCGATTAATTGGCAACGTCTTTTAGGCGGCGTGGTAATTTTTATTGGTGTGCTTCTCACTTTACAACGCTAAACCTTCTATTTAAGCACATGATCACGATGAGTAATTTTTGTGTCGAATGTTTCACCAGTCACAACCTTTGGTTTTGAATTAAAAAAACTGTTTCATCTGATGCTGCCTATTCTGGTAACCCAATTTTCTCAGGCTGGTCTGGGCCTGATTGATACCATTATGGCCGGTCATCTGTCTGCTACCGATCTTGCCGCGATTGCCGTCGGAGTAGGACTCTGGATTCCGGTGATGCTGCTGTTTAGTGGCATTATGATTGCCACGACGCCTTTGGTTGCCGAAGCTAACGGCGCACGCACACCTGAAAAAATTGCCACCATTGCACGTCAATCACTTTGGGTCGCCCTGATTCTTGGGGTAATTGCCGGCTTGATTTTGCAACTCCTGCCCGCCACTTTGCCACTCTTGGGTGTACCGGAAAGCTTACAGCCTAAAGCCAGTTTATTCCTGCATGCCATTGGTTTTGGTATGCCTGCGGTAACCATGTATGCAGCCTTACGCGGCTACTCAGAAGCGATTGGAAATCCTCGCCCGGTCACCGTGATTAGTTTATTGGCGCTGGTTTTGCTGGTTCCGCTGAACTATATCTTTATGTATGGTATTGGCCCTGTTCCGGCCCTGGGCAGTGCAGGCTGTGGGTTTGCCACAGCGATTTTGCAGTGGTTAATGCTCATGACTCTGGCATTGTATATCTTTAAGAATAAGGCCTATCAACGTACCCAGCCTTTTACTCATTGGGAAAAAATCAACCCGGAATGGGTGAAGCGTATTCTGCAACTGGGTTTTCCGATTGGATTGGCGATCTTCTTTGAGGTCAGTATTTTCAGTACAGCAGCAATTGTGCTGAGTCCCTTGGGAGAGACCATTGTCGCTGCCCATCAGATTGCTATTTCTGTCACTTCACAACTGTTCATGATTCCCATGTCACTGGCAATTGCCCTGACCATTCGGGTCGGCACTTACTATGGTGAACAGAACTGGCAAGCCATGCGTAAAGTGCAATATCTCGGCCTGATTACTGCCACTATTCTGGCGATCCTGACCATGATTCTGCTTTGGGTTTTCCGCAATGAAATCGTGGCGCTCTACACCTCAGATATGATCGTGACCCAAATTGCGGTGTATCTGATTCTGTTTGCCATTGCCTATCAGCTGATGGATGCCTGGCAGATCAGTGCGGCAGGTTGTCTGCGCGGCATGCAGGATACCAAGGGGCCGATGTGGATTACCATGCTGGCTTACTGGATCATCGCCTTCCCGGTTGGAGTATATTTATCCCGCTTTACCGAGATGGGCGCTGCCGGTGTTTGGGTTGGCCTGATCGTGGGTTTAAGTGTTGCCTGTGTTTTATTGCTGGCACGACTCTATAGCAATAACAGACGTTTAAGCTTAAAGGTGTAAAAACTTAGCGACTTTCAAGCAATCTTAAATATTGGGTAGGTGACATGGATGTCACCGTTGAGCTGTGATACAGGGAAGTAGCATCAGATCAACGAAACTGTTCTGTTACTTTTGCCATGACAAAAGTAAAAATTGCCGATGCGACAGCATAAAAATAAAAGATGAGAGCATAGCCTTGAGCATTCTAATTTCGATGTAGAAGTTAAGAATTAGCTCCCAAAGCCTCCTTCAATCCTTGTGGAATCTCCGATTCATCCGCCACATCTTTGGTCACCACCTGCCCCACAATTACATCCGTACCATTAAAAGCCATGGTGGGTGAACCATATAGCTCATAACCCTCATTTAAGGCACGGGTCACCCGCGCACAAAAATGCACATCATCCTTCCCAGTAAAATATCGATAGACTTTCATTGAATTTTCTTCATTACAGCAATCTGTTTATTTTAAGCTTTTAGCTATAAAACAACATTCAGAATTAGTACTCGGTCTTATCTAAAACGATGATGGATTCCGGCATATTCTTATAGTTTAAACGCAAGCAATAAAGATAAATCTTTTAACAAATCAAAGATGATGCATTAAACATGGAGAAGCTGAAGGAAATCACAACACAACCTCTACAATTAAATCTAGGCAATTGAACCTTTGTCACCTATGATCAAATACATCCATTCATAGTTGGTTTCAAGGAATCTCGCATGGCAAAAACGGCTAGCACACCCGGTCGTCGCTTTATGAAACTTGCCGGAATGACCGCAAGTATTGCAGGTAAAACCCTCTCCAATTCCATTAAAAATTTAACTGCCGATGACGAGCAGAAAAACACTGCGCGCAGTAAATTATTTCAGGATATTGGTGTGCAGATTGCGGATACCTTGGGGGAAATGAAAGGCGCAGTCATGAAAGTTGGCCAGATCGCCTCTCAATATAAAGACGTTTTCCCGCCCGAAGTCGCTAAAGCCATTGCTAAATTACAGCGTCAGGCGCCACCCATGCCGTTTAAAGAAATTCAGGCACAAGTAGAAAAAGAATTGGGTAAACCTTTACAGCAGCTGTTCCAGCAGTTTGATGAACAGCCATTTGCCGCGGCCTCGATTGGTCAGGTGCATAAAGCCACTCTACCGAATGGCCAGCAAGTTGTAGTCAAGGTGCAATATCCTGGTGTGGATGAAGCCTGCGAAAGCGACCTGAAGCAAGTTCGTCTGGCACTGCGCATGATGGGCGTATTAAAGATTGATCGTAAACTTCAAGATCAATTATTTAAAGAAATTCAGCACAGTCTGGACAATGAGTTGAACTATGAAATTGAAGCCCAGAATCTGGAAATCGCCCGTGCCTTCCATGAATCTCTGGATAGTAAAATTATAATTCCGAAAGTGTTTCATGAGTACTCTTCACGTCATATTCTGACTTTGAGCCAGGAGCTTGGTGAAAGTATTGAAACTGCCAGCACTTGGCCACTCGAAACCCGAAATGCTTTAGGCCGCCGCCTCTTCCGCGCCATTGGTCAGGAAATTTTTTATCTGAAACGCTTTCACTGTGACCCACATCCGGGTAACTTTGCATTTCGTGAAGATGGCTCTGTGATTGTTTATGATTATGGTGGCGTTAAAACCTTATCGACTGAAGTGATTGGACATTTTAGGGAACTAATCCATGCGGCACGCGAGAAGAATATTCCCGTGATCGAGCAACAGCTGGATGCGCTGCATTCCTTGACTGAAACTGGAAAATTCCCGAAAGAATTGTATGAACAATGGCTGGAAGTGCTCATGCGTCCTCTGGTCACTCACTATGATTTTGCCGAAAACTCAGCGCATCATGATGGGATGGAGTTACTGAAACCTTCGTTGAAATATTGGGATGTATTTAAGCCTTCTCCTGATACCTTGATGGTGAACCGGACAATTTCAGGACAATACTGGAACCTGATTCATCTCAAAGTACACGATGATTTAAGTGATGTATTTGAAGAACTGGTGCCGAGTCGAAGCTAAGTTGAGACGATAGGCTTACACGCTGTAACCCTAGATTACTTGAAATATCAAATGTTACATTATAACATTTAATCAAGAGTCATGAGGAAATTAGATATGCGTTCAGATATCCATCCTGAGTATCGTGAAGTATTATTCCATGATACCAATGCCGATGCCTATTTCGTAATTGGCAGCACGATGAACTCGAGCCAAACTAAAGAATATCAAGGTAAAACATATCCTTATGTAACACTAGATATTTCGAGTGCATCACATCCTTTCTATACGGGTGAGCAACGTCAGACCAGCAATGAAGGACGTGTGGCGAGCTTTAACAAACGTTTTGGCCGCTTTAAACGTGGTTAAAACCGAAAACCCTCGATTATCTTAAGATTTAAATCGTGGTTTATGTCAGGAAATGACCTCCAATTTCCTGACTTTTTTATGCGCTTATTTTAACTCTGTGCCAATACGATTGAAGTTAAATAAAAGCCCAGCGCCAGAACAATAATGCCGACAATTAAGCTGGATAATGCATATAACAGCGCTAGGCCCATAGCACCTTGCTTGAATAACAAAAAGCTTTCCAGACCGAAACTGGAAAATGTGGTAAAACCACCGAGAATTCCCACCATTAAAAACAGACGAGCTTCTTGTTGGAGTACTGGATATTTTTGGCTACAGGCAAAAAAAATCCCGGCACATAAACAGCCTAAAATATTGATCCACCAGGTGGGCCAAGGAAATTGCATTTGTGGTTTGAACAGCCAAAGTCCTGCTGCATAACGCAGACTGGCACCGATTGCCCCACCCATTGCCACCCAAAGCCAGCCCATATTTTTTCCTGTTCTATTTATTGATCAAGTTTATTTTATCCAAAGTTTCATATTCAGCATGGATAAATTTCACTGTTATCTTGAACCGAAAATCAATGAAATACCATGGAACTTCGCAAGAAAATTGCTATATTTATTGCATCCAATTTTCATGAATGGCACAGGAAAAACAGCATGGCACAGGATTTATTGGCCCAGTTGGCAGCAGGCGAAGCAAAATTTGCAGATGTGATTACTTATATCGAATCGCGTTATACGCATACACCGACTGCATTTAAAAATGGCCAGCAGAATAATGCGGCCACAGAAAACCAGGGCAGCGCCAAAGTCTTTTCTTTTGCACAATTAAATGGTCTGGATCAGGCACAGACCTTAAGCCTGTTTGCTGAGCATTATGCTTCTGTACTGGCGACGCCAGAGGCGACTGATCATCAGAATATCCGCCAGTTTATGCTCAATGGCTGGGATGGAATTGCCTTTGAAGGTCAGGCTTTAACTGCGAAGTAAGTACTAAGCAGATAAAAAAAACCGCTCAAAGGAGCGGTTTTTTATACAACTCAGAAGTGTATAGGATGTCTGTTTTAGCTCTTACCGACTTTTTCAATCCACTTAATGGAACTGACGCGGAAAACTTCACAGGCACCATCACCCGTATCGGTCGGCGTTAAAGACGATTTCCAGACCAGATCTTTGTCACGCACTTCAACCAGTTCCCCTTGCATACGCACCAGATCGCCACGCTTTACTTTTTTAATTGCCTTGGCAATTTCAGGATTGGCAGGAATGATATGCATATTGGACACCATCTGCTTGGCTTGTTCTACCGGCACTGGCACCCGATCCATTTTCCAGTTTAAATAACGGTCATATTGATTCACTGTGATATGTCGGGCAATTTCAGGTTCAGCAAACAGCCCCCAACTGACGGCATAATCAATCGGAGAGAATTTGGCTTGCGGGTCAGAACTATAAACCTTGGAACCCAGAATACGGAAATCACCTTTAAAGGGCTGCAAGACCGAAATTGACTGGCCTTTAACGACAGGAGGCAAACCTTTGGCAATATTGTGGTCGACCGAGCTATAGCCCGAAATAGGCAGCAACAGGCTGGCCAGCAAAGCATAATGTTTAAAGTATTTGAGCATAATTTTTAATCTAATCCTAATCAAGTTGATCAAACGTTTTAAGGATATCTTCCTTGATCTTACGGATTTTTTAATGAATAAACAGTTGAACTTGGTAACAAACTGCACGTATTTAGTCAGCTCGAGATATGCCTGTCATTTTATTTTTCAGTTAAGCTAGAACGTATTTCCATCAAATTAAAATAACTCAAATGCTGTATAAACTTTATCAACAACATATCTTTCCGCATCTGCTGAATCAAGTGATGCAAACGCCATCCTTGATGGACTTGCGTCGTGAACTACTTTTGGATATTTCCGGTGAAGTACTGGAAATTGGTTTTGGTACCGGCCTGAATCTGCCTTTTTATCAATCGGTTGATAAGGTCTATGCACTAGAACCAAACCCGACGATCTTCAAACTGGCAGAATCACGAATTCAACAGGCCGCTTTTCAGGTCGAACATATTCAGGCCAGTGCAGAAGCTTTACCTTTTGCCGAAAATAGTCTGGAAAATATTGTATCTACCTGGACGCTTTGTAGTATTGCAGAGCTGGAACAGAGCCTGCAGGAAATTTATCGTGTGCTACAACCGGGTGGGACTTTACATGTGGTCGAACATGTTCTGAATCGACAAAATTTAAATATTCAGCGTCTACAACATTTACTCACTCCCATTCAAAAGAAAGTCGCAGATGGCTGTCATCTGAATCGGGATATTGAGACCGCCTTGCTGGAAACCGGTTTTGAAATAGAAACTTTAAATTATGTAGATGCGGAAGGTATACCCAAGATTGGCCAACGTATGTTGTTAGCACGTGTTCGTAAACTAGGAAGCTAATTTACGACCATCTTATATTTAGTGTGGCTGAAGGTGGGTTACTTGCAGCAACTGACAATGAGCACGATATTCAGAGCCCGTCCCGACCCGGAATTCTTGTCCAGTCGTGCCTGAATGAACTGTCACCAGATCACCAGTGAGCGTGATTTTCTGCCCCGATTTTAGCCGGCGAATCTGATCGGCAATTTTTTCAGTGGCAGCAATCAGACTAAAATACTGTACATGCGTATTGACGAAGTCACGCTCCGCTTTATTGGTTTGTCCTTCGAGCTGATAGCAGCGTTTTGCTTCATCAAACTCCAGTTTTGCCTGTATAGCGGGCAGCGGTTGAGTCAGCAACAGCACATCAATATTACTCAGATAGGCCAGATCATTAAAATGCCCCACCACAGGGCTGGCCTGATGCAGCACCCGACGATCAGGTTTTACGAAACGGTGATCATGCACAATATAAGTCGCGGAAATGCGCTTAACGGGTTCTACTTTAAAGTTTTTAAGTACGCCCTTTTCTTGCAGATGCGGAATGGCACGAAAAAATTCATTCCACACCCAGAGTCCTAGCATAAACAGCAGCGCAGTGATCAGTAATTTTTGCATAATTTTTTATTCTTCACTGGATTTTGGTCAATCCTGAAAATCAATCCGAATGGTTTCAAAACGTACCCGCCCTTCCTGAACCGCACGGGCAATGGCTTGCTGGCCTTTGGTCAGACGTGCTCCGCCACTTTTAATGTCAATCAAAACCACTTCAATATCTTCAGCGTCGCCTTCGCCATCACGAAAATCGGTATAACCATCAAAGACCACATAATCCACCGGATCACCCAGAAACTTGGCATCACTCGGCAGATATTGAAATTCCGGCATGATCGGCGCGAGCTGTTCCGCCATTTTTCCTTTGAGAACTGCACGGCTGGTATTCACGCTGCGTTTTTGCGCGGCAATGAGGGACTGCTGATGCTCTAGTTCCAGCTCGGCAATATACTGCTCATATTCGGCCTTGATCCGTCCATTGCGCGTCTGACTTAAAATAATAGTGGTCAATACCACCCCGATACATGCGCCAATCAACATGGCCATCCATATGGACATTCAATCTTCCTAATTTGCCTGATTTTTATAGCATCGCATTCGACTGAAGTTGAGGACTTCGGCCATTTGCATACTTGAAAAGAATGATATGCTAGGCCGGAACAGAATAAAATCACCTTGAGTCATGAAAACAATTTTAGTTGCGAATCAGAAAGGCGGTTGTGGCAAAACCATGACAGCCATTAGTTTGGCGTCAGCACTCGCACAAAAGGGTTATAAGGTGGCATTGGCCGATGCCGACAACCAGAAATCAACATTGCAATGGCTCAAGCATCGTCCGGCACAGGCAGCGCAGATCCAGAGTCTGGACTGGCGCAATAGCAAGTCCATTGGTGATGCGCCGAAACAGATCGAATACCTGATTATTGATGCACCAGGTGCTTTGACCGATGATCATGCCGAACAGCTGATCAGTGAAGCACATGCGATTATCATCCCGATCCAGCCTTCTTTTTTTGATATCGATTCGACCCGCCGTTTTCTCAAGCATTTGCAGGATATTAAACGCATCCGTAAGGGCAAGGTTGAAATTTTACTTTTGGCCAATCGCACCAAAGCAAATGCAGCCAGCAATCAGGACATACAGCAGTTTTTTGACAAGATCGACCAGCAGCCAGTGGCCTGGATTTCGGAACGTGCCCCTTATAGCCGACTGGCTATGGAAGGCCTGTCCGTCTTTGATAAACCTCAGAAAATCTACCGGGAACTGCAGGCTCAATGGCAACCGGTACTGAATGCCATTATTGATGATCCGAGTCAGTGGTTTTGAGTCAATCATCTGAATCGTGGTATAGCTTTGGGAAAATAATCTCGCTACTTGGCTAGCTATCATTTTCGATCGCTTTTTTTTCAGTTAATATGCCTGAACACGACCTAAAAAATGAGTCATTAAATTCAGTGCAACAGTACGCGCCTACATTACAAAAAGTCTTATTATTTGGATTGTTCTTTATCCTGATTTTTTTGAGTTTTCATATACTCAAGTATTTCATCATTCCTGTAGTTTGGGCAGCAATTATTGCCTATATGACTTGGCCGCTGTATCAGTCGGTGTTACGCTTGTGCGGCAATCGACCGACATTGAGTGCAACCGTAATGATCTTGGCCGTGATTCTGGTCTTTGGTCTGCCGTTTATTTTCGCCATTTTCATGCTGCAGCACGAAGGTCGTAACCTGTATTTTGAATTGCAGCGACAGGTCTTTTCCGGTCACCTGAATGTCCCTGATTTTATTCGCGGGCTTCCGATTGTGGGCAAGGAAATTACCCGAACCTTAAATGAAATCAACACTGATCCACAGAGTATTGCACTGTCGGTATCGACCTGGATTCAAGGTCATCTGAATTACGGCAAAGTGGTGTTGAATGAAGTCAGCAAAAACATCTTTAAATTATGTTTTGCGGTACTTTCGCTGTTTTTCTTCTACCGTGATGGTCAGACCATTTTAAATCAGGTGCGTAAAGCCTTTGAAATGGTGGTCGGTCCACGTGTACATCATTATTTTTCCACCATCTCTGCGACTACACGTGCCGTAGTCTATGGGGTTGGTTTGACTGCGATTGCACAGTCCTTATTGGCAGGTCTGAGCTATTTTGTTGCAGGTGTGCCGAATCCGATGGTTTTAACCATTGTGACCTTTATTTTTGCCCTGATTCCCTTTGGCCCACCCCTCGCCTATAGTGCGGTGGCGTTATGGCTGTTTTCACAAGGACAAACCATTGAGGCTATCGGGGTCATGGTGTGGGGTGTCTGTATTGTCAGTACTGCCGATAACGTGATTCGTCCACTGGTAATTTCTGGTGCAACCCAGATTCCATTCCTGCTGATCATGTTTGGAGTCTTGGGTGGTATTGCCAGTTTTGGTCTGGTCGGAGTGTTTATTGGCCCGGTGATTCTGGCTGTGCTGCTTGCAATCTGGCGTGAATGGTTACATGAAAGTAATCTGAATGAACCTTTGATGATGCCTAAAGCCACCATGGCACATGAGATTGATCCAGAAACCAAGAACACACCGCCCAAAGCGCCTTAAAGCATAGAGAGAATTGACTTAAACAAAACAAAACATTTAAGTACTGATTCTATATAGAGCTTCTGATCTTGCTCTGTTTAAATGAACTCACAAAACAGAATAAAGATCAGGATGCCAAAATCATGTCTTCATTGTTTAAAATTACGACACTTTGCGCGTTAAGCGCCGCACTTTTTACCGGTTGTGCATCAACCTCTCCATCAAATGAAGTGGTCAGAGCAGTAACTGTGAATGCTGTAACTGCTCAAGGTGTGGGCCAAGAGATTGGTACCGTATTACTCAGTGACAGCCCAGCCGGTCTGGTTATTCGTACCAACCTGAAACAACTTCCTGCGGGTGAACGTGGTTTCCATATTCATGAAAATGGTTCATGCGCACCTGCCATGAAAGACGGCAAGATGGGCGCAGCACTGGCTGCAGGTAGCCATTACAATCCAAATCAGGCTCCACATCACGGTACACCAGTGACCGGTCACTTAGGTGATTTACCAGCATTGAAAGTCAATACAGATGGAACTGCACGTGTCACCCTGCTTGCACCACGTCTGAAACTGGCTGATGTTCAGGGTCGTGCAATTATGGTCCATGCCGGTGGCGACAATTATTCCGATAACCCATTACCATTGGGTGGCGGCGGTGAACGTATTGCCTGTGGTGTGATCTAAACACCTTCATACCAATGACTAAATAGAAAAAAACGGGCAGCATGCTCGTTTTTTTCATGGATTTTTCTTTTATTTTGGCGTCTAAATTGCATTCAGAACTTTGCGTTTTTACTTTCCGGATCCTATCTTTGTGAATGCTGCCCAACCTGCGATTGCTACTTTTATTAAAATTATAAAACCTGTCCTGCTGCCCTTTCAGTCCAGTGCGCTGATGACCTATTGCCTGCAGATCCTGCTGGTGTTTTTGGGTACTACTTTCGGTCTGAAATTTCTGGGTTATGAGTTCTTGATCGTTCCAGTAACGTTAGGGGCAATTGCCACGGCACTGACTGATTTTGATGACCGGCTAAGCCTACGTTTGCGCAACCTGTTACTGGTCATCATTCTGTTTTTTAGTATCAGCAGCATTCTGGAATTTCTTGCTCCGCATAAATTCTGGTTTGCATTGTGGCTGTCACTGTCAAGTGCGCTGTTTATTCTAATGGGTGCCTTAGGCCAGCGTTATGCCACGATTTCATTTGGCACCATTTTACTGTCAATCTATACCATGTTCGGCCTGGGCGAATATCAGCACTGGTATGAACAGCCACTTTATTTTGTCATTGGGGCTCTATGGTACGGCCTGACGTCTATTCTATTTTTTCTGCTGCGTCCTACTTTGCAGGTTCAGGAAAATCTCGCACAAAGCTTGCAGCACATGTCGGATTTACTGCTGAGTAAAGCCAAACTGTTTGATCCGGACCAGCACCCGAATGTTGAAAACCTACTCTATGAGTTGTCACTTAAAAATACTTTAGTCATTCAGAGTTTTAACCGCAGCAAAGATTCACTATTGACTCGACTCAAAGCTTCGCGTGCCAATCGCAATACCATTTACTGGCTGAATCTGTATTTTCTGATACAGGATATTCATGAACAGGCCACAGCCAATTATCTGCATTATGAACAGATCGAACAGCATTTTAGTCGCACTGACCTGATTTTCCGGATTCAGAAAAATATCCGTCTGCAAGCCCTTGCCTGTCAGCATCTGGCAGAATGTGTGCTGCGCAATGAAAAATTTTATCTGTCTGCAGATGATGAACTGGCATTGAAACATTTACAGGAATCGATGCAGGACTGGATTGCCCAGCACCCACAGAATATTGAAGTTAAAAATTTACAGCTTATTCTGGCCAATCTGCTGAGTGTACATGAGCAGTTACAACACCTGCATGATCAACAGGCACTGTATAAGCCACGCTATCAGCAGCATTTTGATGACCTGAGCCTGTTTGATGATGATATTCGCGATAGCACAGATCTCTGGCTGAAACTCAAACCGCACTTGAGTCCGCAATCGGCACTCTTTCGGCATGCGGTGCGGATTGCCATTGTGTTTCTAGTCGGCTATGCCATTTCATTATTGCCCTTTGCGAAAAATGGCTACTGGATTTTACTGACCAGCCTGTTTGTCTGTCAGATCAGTTATTTTGCCACCAAAAGCCGGCTCAAATTGCGGACCCTAGGAACATTATTAGGGGTCATGCTGGGCGTTCCCATTCTGTATTTTGTGCCAAGTGTCGAAGGTCAGTTATTGCTAACAGTAATTTTTGGTGTCGGTTTTTTCTATCTACGTTCCAAAAAATATGCCATGGCCACTCTCATGGCGACCTTGATGGTACTCCTGATTTTTAACCTGAAAGGTGCCGGTTATGCCATTATTTTACCGCGTATTATTGATACCCTTATAGGCTGTCTGATTGCATGGATGGCAGTAAGCTGGATCTGGCCTGACTGGAATTTTCGTAATATTTCCAGCAATATTAAAAAATCATCGCTTGCTACGCTGGACTATTTTGCTGCAGTGGTCGAACAATATCGAAACGGTAAAGATAACAGTATTGCTTACCGGACTGCACGGCGTCTGGCCCACAATGCACAGATTGATTTATCCAGCATGATTTCAAGCCTGAGTACCGAACCGAATCCAGATCCGCAACTGGTCAAAAGTGCCTTTCGCTATCTGGTCTATAGTCATAGCCAACTCAGTTATATTGCAGCATTGGGGAGTCACCGTGAGCAGGTTACTGATACACAAATTCTGGATTTAATGCACTGGTGCCAGCAAACCTTAACTGGGGTATTGCTGCAACAACAGCCTTTAGATACCTACGACATCGATCATAAACTGGCAGAAATTCAACGCTTAAGTACCCAGGAAAACCAGTCAGCACATCTGCTTTTGGTGTTGAAACAGATCAGTTTATTGTTGGAAACCTTACCGGAATTACTAAAATTACGTCATGAATTATTAGGTGCCGAGATTAAATAACCAACTACCTTACTTGGTTATAACTTATTAAAAATATTGAATATATCTTTATTATTAAGATTCAATATTCAGGTGATATTCGGTACACTCAGAACTAATTCGGTTAAATCAATATGTATTATGAACATCAAAACTTTGCGTCTGGTCGGTTTGCTTGAAGGGATTTCATTCCTGCTGCTGTTATTTATCGCGATGCCAGTGAAATATATGATGGATAATCCTATTCTGGTGAAATATGTCGGCATGGGTCATGGCGTACTGTTTGTGCTATTTCTGGTGGTGTTATTTGCGGTATGTGAAAAACAGAAATGGTCTCTCAGTATGTTTGTGATGGGTTTAATCGCTTCGATTCTACCTTTCGGTCCATTCCTGTTTGATATGAAACTGAAGAAGCTGGAACAGCCCGCTGAAGCTTAATTGTAGAATCCTAATATAATTAGATCAGTCAAAAGAAAATTCTCTCTCCCTTTGGGAGAGAGTTAGAGAGAGGGAACTTATTAAATACTTAACCTCACCCTAGCCCTCTCCTAAAAGGCATAGGTATCTACACATCTATGAGATACCTAATGCCATTGTGGCTATCTCATTGAGTTCATCTATTGAATATTCCGAGAGCAGTTGAAGAGTGTTCAGTAAAATCGAAAGCCCTGCCAATAAGGCAGGTGCACTTTCCAACCTACCTCTTTTCTGCTGCCGACCTGAAAGACGGGTGAGAAATACACGAATTTTCTGATGGTGTTCATCTTCAGAACGCTGGATTCGCCAAGTTAAAACACAAGCCATACAGCTAATCAGTAACCGCCTTAAAATGGCTTCAGGTCTGGTCTGAAGCCATGCTTCAATATCATGACCTGCCTGCTTGAGCAGCTTGAAATAGCATTCAATTGTCCAGCGCCAGTAATACCAGGTCGTCATCTCTACCGTAGTAATCTCTGATGGAACATTGCTGATTAGTGACCATCTTGCGACGGTCTTATCCTGATCATCTTTCACTACGGCAACAATTAATCTGGCTTCAATCGCACTCCCTGGCTGGGGAGCAACCCGTTGGCCTGAATCGTCATTTCTCTTCGGTTTTGCTGCACGTGTTATCCGGATAGCAGTTTCTCCCACATGCAACATATGCCGGTTTCCTTTATAGGCAATCGGCTGGACCTGCTGCGTTTCTACTCGTTCTGCGGCTTCTGCAACTTTGCATGTTTTGCCCTGATGCTCAATTCGATGGCCTTCTTTCGCCCGAATCAGCCATTTAAAACCCTGGCTGCTCATTTCCCTTAGGTGGGCAATGGAGTCACCTTCACGATCAATGATATGAACACATGTTTTCTCAATGGGATATTGTTCAATCACTTTGATTTGTTCGGTAAGTGAATCTAGATGAGATTTGCGCCCAGCAGAGTGTTGACTGAATGTGGAATAGCAGCCTGAGGCATCTGATAGTGTCTGCGCCAGTGGCGCAATAGGTAGTCCCGAGGCTGCATCAACCAGCAGACTGCTTTGCAATTCATAGCCTGAATCATATTGATGGGTTCTTTGCAGGCGCTGAATTTTATGATGGTGTTTCACATACTGTAGCTGAGACCAGTCATGAACAATCAATGCATATTGATGCGGTGATGCCTTGATCTGTTCACATGCAAGATGTTCAATTGGCTGGTTTAACTGACTAAAAGAGATTTTGTCATTATTCAGGAATCGCCAGACCGCTTGTGTGGTTGCGAAACTCGACTTTTGGGCAGAAGCCAGGTCTTTGATTGCCGGAGCAAGTGAAGCAAGAGGGTTCATATTGAGCTTTACAAGGCTGTTATAGCGCTTGACAAGACGCTGATCCAGGCCAGAGATGTTAAATTGAAGAGCATGCTCTTCAATTTAACGCAAAGTTCAGGAATTGTGTAGATACCTATGCCTAAAAGGAGAGGGAAATTCAATACTGAACATATGATTTCAATAATTTATAATTTTCCTTAATAAGGAATCAAAACTCCCCACGCTCCTGTCTTTCCAGCATTAACTGTTTGAGTTGCATGCGTGGCAAAGTAAACCACAGTGCAATCAGAATCAAAGAGGCAACACAATAGGCCCAAATATCATAGGCTTCATATGCCATTCGTACTGCTTCAATCACTACAAAAAAGCTGAGCATCAGGATAATAGAAACCGTCGCGGCCACCGTGCCTTTGGACACTTCAGAAGACATCAGTGCAAAACGGTACAGTACCGAAAAACTTACACCCTCACCGAGACTGATACAGGTGGTACCGATAATCAGGCAATGGACAAAATACTCTGGAATCAATAAGCCCAACATCAATAAACCTGCACCTAACAGCATCAATGGCAGACCCAATAATATGGTTTTGCCCAGCGGTATTTTATCGATAATTTTCAGCAGAATCAGATTACCTGCAATCAGACCGCCCAAGACCGGAAACTGCGCCAGACCATATTGCACACTACTGAATCCAAATTGCTCGACCAGAATCACGGGTGACAAGGCAATCCATAACATCAAAGGCAGACTCACCAAAGGCAAGGCTACAGTCATAATCACAAAGCGCTTATTTTTTACAACCTGTTTAAAGTCATCCAGAATATAGCTGACCGGCTGTCTGGGAATACTGACTTTCAGGTTTGGCATTTTGGCTTTTAGGCCGAACCAGCTCAGAAATGACAGAAATGCAATGCCGATAAAACCCCAATGCCAGGAGATATGATCAATCATAAAGGCACCCAGCACTGGTCCTAGCAAGGGTGCCAGCAAAGACACATTGGCCATCAGTGCCATGACTTTGATGGCATCACGTTCTTCAAAGCTTTCCTGAATGGCGGCATAACCTACAGCAGTAATAAAGGACAGGCCAAAGCCCTGTAAAAAGCGCAGGAATAAGAAACTTTCGATATTGGGTGTCAATAAAATGGCCAGACAACTGAGGGTAAAAAATGCCACACCGCCGAGCAGTACCGTTTTACGTCCGAGACGATCGGACAAAGGTCCCAAAATCGCTGCAACAAATGCCCCGCCCAACAGGAAAAAGGACATGGAGGATGGTGCCCATGAGCTGCTCACGCCAAAGTCACGGGTAATCGTCAGCATGGCCGGCTGAATCAGGTCATTACAGATATAGACTGAGAATTCAAACAGGACCAGTGCCAGCGGGAACATGAGTGTGGCACGGGTCAGTTTTTGGGTCTGGATATTTTGCATGGGAGTTTTTATTGTCAGTCTGCCCAGTGAAAGCAAACTAAACTTTATCTAAAAGAGAAAGAAGAAATTTTAACAGATGAGATATTCAAACGCTCTGAATAAATATAATAGATCGTAGAGATAATCTTCCAAACAAAAAAGCGCATCCTCTAGATACGCTTTTAACCAAAATCTGCCTAAAGATCAAACACTATTATGGACAGACCGCTTTCTGGAAAGTCTTGGTATTTGAACCTCGTGCACAACGATACAACTTCTCGGTATTTTGCAGCCTCCAGCTGTTATCTTCCCGTTTAAAATAATAAATGGTCTGTACCGAATGTACCGAATCATCCATTAAACCGGTTTCAGTGACTTTGACCTGTCCAATCGTGGGCGACTCTACCTTGTCAAAGAACTGGCGCAACTCAACTGTTGCCAGTTCCTTACGCAAGTCCGGTCTTAATTGTGAAACCTGTTCCAAAGGCGTATCCGAAGATGACTGTACCTTTGCAATGACCTGTTGAGCAGTTGCACAGCCTGAACCCAATATACCAAAAGCGAGAGTTGCGACTGCCAATATCCGGAACATATTATTTAACCCTTTATCGTCATTCTTATTCCAACCTATCATGCCGAGCTTCTTAGTACAAAACCATTTAGACTCTGTAACTGTCTTTACACAGCAATAAAAAAGCGCACCTTTCGATGCGCTTTTTTCAATTCCGACCGATTAAAGATCGAAAAGTTTACCCGGATTCATGATGCCATTTGGATCAAACACTTTTTTCAGAGCTTTCATATATTCAATTTCTTCCGCCGAACGCGAATATTCAAGATATGGCTTCTTGGTCATGCCCACACCATGTTCCGCAGAAATTGAACCGTCATATTTTTTCACGGTATCAAAGACATACTTGTTCACCACCTGACATTTGGCAAAGAATTCATCTTTAGACAAATCAGCAGGTTTTAAGATATTTAAGTGCAAGTTACCGTCACCGATATGACCGAACCAGCAGATTTCAAAGTCTGGGTAATTCGTCGATACAATCGCATCAATTTCTTTAATGAATGCAGGAACGTGCGTGATCAGAACGGAAATGTCATTTTTGTATGGAATAAATGGCGCGATAGATTCAGAAATATCTTCACGTAAACGCCATAAACTTTCTACCTGATCCAGGCTTTGGCTCATTACGCCGTCCAGTACCCAACCTTGTTCCATGCAATGCTCGAAGATTTCCATCGCCTTGTCCATAATCGGCTCAAACGGCGCTTCAAACTCAAGCAATACATAGAATGGGCATTCAGTTTCAAATGGACGTTGCACGTGACCATGGGCCAAGACTTTCTGCATCGCCAGTTCACCAAAGAACTCAAATGCAGTCAGGTCAATTTTCGCCTGGAAGGCATGCAATAACGGCATGATCGCATCAAAGTCAGGTACACCCAGTACCATCACTTGCAGGTCTTGCGGTTGACGTTCAAGCTTGATTTCCGCTTCCGTCACCAGACCCAGCGTGCCTTCACCACCAATAAATAAATGTTGTAGCGCATAACCGGTTGCATTCTTGATCATACCTTTGTTCAGACGCAATACATCGCCCTTACCCGTCACAACGGTCAGGCCAAGTACCCAGTTACGGGTCATGCCGTATTTAATCACTTTGATGCCGCCAGCATTGGTGCCGATGTTACCGCCAATTTGCGATGAACCTGCCGAAGCAAAGTCAACTGGGTAATACATGCCCTGCTCTTCAGCATAGTTCTGTAACTGTTCAGTCACCACACCTGCCTGTACGCGCACCATACGATCTGCCGGGAAAAACTCCAGAATCTGGTTCATCTTGTCCATGCTGACCACGATCTCGCCATTGGCTGCGACTGCACCTGCAGAAAGACCGGTACGACCACCCGATGGAGTCACTGCAACATTAAATTGGTTCGCCAGTTTTACGATGTCTTGAACTTGCTCAGTTGACGACGGAAAAACGACGACTGACGGGTTTGGATCAAAGTGCTTCGTATGATCGCGACCCCAATTCTGGAGGCTGTCCGTATCGGTTTTAATACGGTTTTCACCCACAATTGCAGTCAATTGGTTCAATAACTCAGGGGTTAAAGCGACTGGAGCATTCATCGTTTGCAGACCTAGCATGATTTAAACAAGAGAGACTTCGCTGGTTCATTTGCACATTTTTTATGCATAAAAACATGGATACAAATCAGGCGAAACATGATTATTAAAGCACCGGATCACGCTGCTTTAAAAGCATGGCGCAATATTATAAGCTATTTTTTGGTGTTTCCTGCGAAAAATGACAATTTTGATAATATACCTTTGAAAATGCAGATTTAAATCAACCATCATGATCATTATTATCAATATATCTTGCCAGAATAGCTGATGTGAGGGTCATCAAGGAAATGTATAAGTGCGCTTTTCCTGTGCTATTATACCGCGACTAAATTTGGCCTTTGTAGCGGAGCCGTAATGAGCCAACATCTATCTCTACCTAAAGATAAAATCCGTTTCTTGTTGTTAGAAGGCGTTCACCAGAATGCAATCGACACTTTAAATGCTGCTGGATATACCAACATCGACTATCGTAAAACTGCGCTTGAGGGTGAAGCGTTGAAAGAAGCGATTAAAGATGCGCACTTCGTCGGTATTCGTTCCCGTACTCAATTGACTGAAGAAGTCTTTGAAGCTGCGAACAAACTGATTGCTGTCGGTTGTTTCTGTATCGGTACCAACCAGGTGAACCTGGACGCTGCAATGCGTCGCGGTATTCCAGTCTTTAACGCACCTTACTCAAATACGCGTTCAGTGGCTGAACTGGTATTGGCAGAAACTATTCTTCTTCTGCGCCGTGTACCTGAAAAATCAACAGATACACATGCAGGTGGCTGGAACAAATCGGCTGTCGGTTCATTCGAAACACGTGGTAAAACTTTAGGTATCGTAGGTTACGGTTCAATCGGTTCACAACTTTCTGTACTGGCTGAAAGCCTGGGCATGAAAGTAACCTACTATGATGCAGTCACAAAACTACCTTTAGGTAATGCACGTCAAGTCGGCTCTATGGGCGAATTACTTGCCAATGCAGATGTGGTTACTCTACACGTTCCGGATCTGCCATCTACTCGTAATTTCTTTGGCAAAGAACAGTTTGCGCAAATGAAAGAAGGTTCAATCTTCCTGAATGCGGCACGTGGTACCTGTGTCGTGATCGAAGACCTGGCAGATGCGATCAAATCTGGTCATATTGCTGGTGCTGCGGTTGACGTATTCCCGAAAGAACCTAAAGCGAACGGTGAAGAATTTGTTTCTCCACTGCGTAACCTGCCAAACGTGATCCTGACTCCGCACGTGGGTGGTTCTACGATGGAAGCGCAAGCCAACATCGGTCTGGAAGTAGCTGAGAAATTTGTAGCTTATTCTGACAAAGGTATGACTTTATCTGCGGTGAACTTCCCAGAAATCGCATTGCCATTGACTGAAGGCAAACACCGTTTACTGCACATTCATAAAAACATGCCGGGTGTTCTTTCTAAGATCAACAACCTGTTTGCTGAACAAGGCATCAACATCTCTGGTCAATCACTGATGACTAAAGGTGATGTCGGTTACCTAGTGATGGATGTCGATGCTGCTGCATCTCATGAAGCACTCGATATGCTCTCTAATGTTGAAGGTACAATCCGCGCACGCGTATTGTTCTAATTCAATATTGCAAAAAAACCACAGCTTTCGGGCTGTGGTTTTTTGTTTTTTAAGGTTTTTATTTTAAAACTTTTTTAGCTTATGCTGCTCTTCCGCTATTCGAGCAATCGAAACCTATTTAGTCATGCTGAATTTTAAAATTGCACCAATGGTGCAAGCGCCGCTGATTCTGTTGATCGCCATGATCAGTATGCAAAGCAGTGGCTCCTTTGCCAAATATCTGTTCGGTCAATTTCCCATTCTGACTGTTTCCGCAATGCGTCTGCTGTTAGGCGCTATGATTTTGGCACTGATTTTTAAAATTTGGAAAATCCATTTCAGACAGATCAAGTGGCCGGCCATTATCAGTTATGGCCTTGCCCTGGCTGGCATGAATCTACTGTTTTACCTGTCGATTGATTGCCTGCCGCTGGGGATTGCCGTCTCTTTTGAATTTATTGGCCCCTTAAGTGTTGCACTGTTTTATGCGCGGCAAAAATTCGACTTTGTCTGGGTCGGACTGGCGATTCTGGGCCTGATTCTGCTATTCCCTTTTGATCAGGCTGCCCAGCCGCTTGACCCGATCGGGATTGCATTCGCCTTGGGTGCCGGTGCCTGCTGGGCCTTATATATCGTTGCCGGCCAAAGACCTTCGGGCGTTTCTGGCAATCATACTGTATGCTTGGGCATGTTTGTCGGCATGCTGGTGCTGATGCCGATTGCGCTCTTGGCAGGCATGCCGGCACATACTTTTGAACCGATGAGTTTGTTGTATTTTGTGGCTTTGGCAGTACTGGCTAGTGCCCTGCCTTTTAGCCTAGAAATGATTGCACTAAGAAATTTAAGCGCACTTAGTTTCGGCACCTTGATGAGTCTGGAACCCGCCATTGCCGCACTCTCGGGGCTGGTCTTTCTAGGCGAGACTTTATTGTGGACACAGTGGCTGGCATTGGCCACGATTATCAGTGCCTCGGTAGGCTGTACGGTGACGACCCAAAGACAGAAATCTTGAATAAAAATAAAGGCGCTAGAGCGCCTTTATTTAAGATCAGTTATTTTCACAAATTTTAACGTGGTGTTGCGTCTTTAATTGCCGTATTTAATGCAGTCGCTGCTGTCGCATTATAGCCATCACATCCAGAGGCAAGCTGATCATACATATATTCCGTCCATTTGATCATTAAAGAAGTTACACCTTCTTGTTTATTCAAGTCATCCAAGGCAGCCTGTCTTGATTGAGCAATATAGTCGTCGTGATCAATATGTTCCCCATGTTCCGAAAAATCAACTGAATAAATTCCGCCTTGATATTCGATCGCACCGAAATATTTGTAATATTGCATAGCAGCATCTTTATATTCGGCCTTTTTATATTTTAAGCCAGCCATGGTACCATCTATAATAGCTTCTGCCATTTCCTGGACAGAGCTTTGTGCCTGCCATTCAGCCAGTGTGGTATACCGAGTTTTTTCTCCCGGATTAAATTCAATATATTCTTCTTCAGGATGTTCCGCCAGAAGACGGAAACATTTAGATCCATTCGGGAATTTGCGCGCCTTCTGCAAATCGACAAAACTGGTTGCAAACTCATTATAGTATTTACGCTCAGCTGTCGTATTATCACTGTTAAAGAACACTCTGGTTGCAGGATCATCATACATTTTCACCACAGCAATATTGGTACGTTCAGTTAATGCTTTACCAGACAGGTCATACCACGCTATGTGTCGATGATTGCTAATATTGTTCTCAGGTATCGTCACAGGGCGACTTTTAAATTGAGTCGTCGTATTTTCTAATATTTTTTCTAGCTTATAACCTAATGCTGTACGGGTGCGATCTGCAGGGAATACCCCTTTTGTTGTGACATAAGTTGAGAAGACCATATCTTCTTCAAGATCGTATTCAGTATCAACAGCGCTGTTATCATCCGCATATAATATGCCGTCAGTAATTTTATTTTTATGACTGGCTAATAGAAGTTTTTGCGATTCCATCTCTGATCCATCAATATTCGGTAAGTTGAATTGATAGTTATAGAATTCAGAAATGGTGTCTGATGCTCCATCACCCGGGGTTCCAGGATTGGTCGGTGCAGGTTGACTAGTGACTGGTTCATTATTATCAGAACTGTCGGAGCCACCACCACATGCTGCCAGCATGCAGCTCAAAATGGCGCAAGAGAGTATTCTTAATTTCATTATTATCTACCTTAATTATTTGATATTGTTATTTTAATACTGTCCCGAAACACGGGATCTAAGATGTTTTCATTGTTATTTTAAAGCTAACCCGAATCACGAGGTCTAAGATATTTTAATAAATATAAAAACAAGATCAATTTAAAAATTGATTAATTTGTAACCACAATTACATAGAAGATTAACTTTGAATTTAAAATGTTTAGATATTTGATCCGGCTAAAATTTAACTTGATTGAATCAAAATTTAAGTTCGCCTCGGCAAAATATTTCCTTGCCCTACTCATTAAAAATTAACCAGTTTGCTATAATTTCACTTTGCCCTATTTCTCATTTTCACCCGCTCTGGGTAGAAGCTGCTTCCATGCCAAATGCCCAACTCCTTGCCGTATTGTTCATGGTCTTATCCATGACCTCCTACCAGATCAGTGCATCTTTTGCCAAACAGCTGTTTAGTGTGCTGGATCCGGTCACTGTGACCATTTTAAGGCTGTGCTTTGCAGCAATTATTGTTGGAGTAATGTTCCGTTCCTGGAAAATTATTTCCCGTTTGCCTTTTTTGAAATGGCGGGATTTGCTCTGCTATAGCACTGCTTTAGGGGTCATGAATATTTTATTCTATCTGTCTCTGGGCAAACTCCCTCAAGGGATTGCAGTTGGTTTGGAGTTTATTGGTCCTTTGGGTCTGGCCCTCATTTCGATTAAACATCGCAGTGACTATATTTGGGTATTGATGGCCATTTTAGGCATTGCTTTAATGGTGCCATGGGGACAGGCCAATAGCAGTAATTTCGACCTGTTAGGTGCCACCTGTGCTTTAGGTGCGGGTTTATGTTGGGCACTGTATATTTTCTTTGGTCAACGTGTGGTGCAGCAGAATATTGGCATGCATGCACTGACTATTGCGATCAGTATTTCAGCTCTGTGTTTGCTTCCAATTGGGCTCTACAACAATGCTGCTGCCTTGATAGACACCCAACATTGGGGCAAGGCGATTATCATTGCAGTGCTGGCCACAGCGATTCCCTATGCGCTGGACTTAAAAGCTTTGCAGCATTTAAACAAGACCAGCTATGGGACATTGTCCAGCCTGTCTCCCGCCTTGGCTGCACTGACCGGTTTTATGCTATTGGGGGAGAAAATTACACTTCTTCAGACCGTGGCACTGATCTGTATCATGCTGGCATCAGTCGGCGTGACTGTACGTGCCGCACGTCAAGGCTCGGCAGAGCGGAATGCTTAAAAGTCTTATTGAAATTTGAACAACTAAAAAGACTTCATCATTAATCTCTTCACTTTCTTCCTTTGAGACAAATACAAAAAAAGAGATGAATGGATAAAAATCCCGTATCACCACATAAAAAGATGATCAGATGCCATAGTTGCAATGAAGAGATTTTTGATACGCGAGTGTGGCAAGGATGCCACATATTACCCAGTACGACAGGACGTCGTATATGAATAACAAAAGACTTTTGCCTACTTTGGGTCTTTCCAAAGTAGGGAGATTGCCTACACAAAAGCATTTAATTTTTTAAGAAAATGAGGCTGTACAAGCTTCTGAAGCTAGACATGCATAATGATTAACTCAAACATCTAATTTGAATTATAAATTATGGGAAAGTAGCTAATCAAATGTCATCTTTTCGATGTTTAGCTTTGTACCAGCATATCTTTTTTCATGTCTTTATAACGCTGGTATTCATTTTGGTACTGCACGGCCAAAGCGGTTTTCTGCTTTTCATCCAGAATTTTACCGGCCTGCTGGAAGAAACCATGTTCCTCTTCTTTTAAGTGATGCTGCACCTTTTCGGAAAGTTTTTTTGCCATCGCAATCCAGCCCGGATTACTCAATTCAGTTGCGGTCAGTTCCTCGATCAATTCGTCCATTTCATGATGTTCAGCCAAGGCATGGCGGGTAATATTCAGGCCCGAATCGGTCATCATCAAGGGAATATAAAAATAACGGTCTTCCGCAGCTTCATGCGCAAATAATTCATTTTTGAGTTGCTTGAACAGCTCGCGGCGTTCTGGTGTATCCCCGGAAGTCTGTAATAGTTTTTCTGCAAGATCACGCTGAATCTCATGACTCTCTCTTAATGCTTCAAAAATAGTCGTCATTCCGATATTTCTCCGATTGTTTTATTTTCCATATCATTGATTCTAGAAAATTTTCAGAACAGGTTCAGACGCAGTTTATACAGTGATTTGTTAAGAAATTTTAATATCGAGAATGATTTACATCGGGTTTATATCTAAAAAAACATCTGGTATGCCATCCGGCAAATCAGCAGACTGACCAGAATCAGGAATAAAATCCGGATAAAGCCACTGCCATATTTAAATGCCAAACGCACCCCGACCAAGGAACCACAAATATTGGCCACCGCCATCATCGCCCCGACCATAAACAGCACATTGCCACTGGGAATAAAAAAGCTTAAGGCGGCCAGGTTGGTGGTGAAATTGGCAATTTTCGATAAAGCCGATGCATGCAGGAAGTCGACGCTTAAATAGCGAATAAAAAAGAAAATAAAGAAACTGCCGGTGCCCGGACCAAAGATACCATCATAAAAGCCTATCGCCAGACTGCCCAAAGCGGCCAGAATCAGCATTTTCCGATTCAGTTTTTGTTCGGTATGCACCTGGCCAAACTGTTTTTTCATTAAGGTATAGATTGCGATCACGATCAACATGACCAGCACAAAAGGCTTAAGGATCTCGACTGGAATTAGCGTAACGCTGGCTGCACCCATAAAAGAACTGACAAAACTACACAGTGCAATCACGCCCAAGAGCAGCCACGGCAGTTTTACCTGACGCAGATAGGAAAATGCCGCAGAAGCGGTGCCACAAATGGACGCGAGTTTATTGGTGCCAAAGACCGTAGCAGGCTGTAAATGCGGTAAACTCCCCATAATTGCCGGGATCTGGATCAGACCACCACCGCCTACGGCAGCATCAATCGCCCCTGCAAAAAATGCAAAGACAACCAGACTGATGATGATCTCTATTTCCATATCTTGACTCGATTAGAGGTTCAGGACGCGTTTGGGTACCAGACGTTTTTTGTCGGTAATTTCTGCCAGCCCCAGACATTTCTCGCCATCAAAAACCAGCACCTGTTCAGCTGCTTCATGTTCGATATTGCTTTCCATGCCGCGGCTAAAATATTCTGCGCGACCTTCGGGTACCTGCACTTTTGGAAAATGATCAACCGGTGCATAGGCCGGCAACAACAGTGCATCACGCTCTGCTTCGCTCAGGCTTTCCAGATATTCAATGGTATAACTCGGGATCAAATCAAAATGACCGGTTTTGATGCGGTGCAGATAAGTCAGATGGCCATAAGTTCCCAGTGCTTTGGCAATATCTTCACCCAATACCCGGATATAAGTCCCTTTAGAACAGGTAATATCCAGCGTGATACTGTTCTCCGTAAAGGATAAAAGCTCAATCGCTAAAATGGTAATCGGACGTGCTTCACGTTCAATCTCGATACCTTTGCGCGCCAGTTCGTATAAAGGACGGCCTTCTTTTTTCAAGGCAGAATACATTGGCGGCACTTGCTGGATATCCCCGATAAACTGTGCCAATTTGTTCTGAATCAAGGTTTCCGAGAGTTCAGGAACTGCTTTTTCCAGAAGCACCTCGCCTTCCACATCTCCCGTGGTGGTACTATGTCCCAAAAATACGGTCGTCTGATAACGCTTGACCGAATCTAATAAATAATGCGAAAACTTGGTCGCCTCTCCCAAACATACAGGCAATAAACCAGATGCCAGCGGATCCAGCGCACCAGTATGGCCGGCTTTGTGTGCACGGTACAACCAGCGGACTCTTTGTAATGCGGCATTAGAGCTGATACCCAAAGGCTTGTTGAGCAGGAAGACACCACTGAGATGACGGCGCTGAAT
Source organism: Acinetobacter sp. CIP 101966 (assembly GCF_000369725.1). NCBI lineage: Bacteria > Pseudomonadati > Pseudomonadota > Gammaproteobacteria > Moraxellales > Moraxellaceae > Acinetobacter > Acinetobacter sp. CIP 101966. The sequence continues at coordinate 1,527,091 of NZ_KB850160.1, forward strand.
TTTAGGAGATGATGCTTTCATGGCAAAAAATCAGACATTTTATAAATTGGCGCCATGGTAAAACCCTGCGAGATGATTTACAACTTTTCTATAGTCTCTAATGATTTTTATGGCATATTGAGCCGGCTTGAACATCTAAAAGCTTTAATATCTAAAAGCTTGAATATCTAAAAATAATGAAATAACGAGAAAATAGGTGCATAGGATATGCAGAAATATAAAATATGGATCATTCTGGCGTTGCTGGTGCTGTGTATTCTCACATTGATCTTATGGCTGTCTCCAAAAGAAAATACCCAGGCGGATACCGGGACAAAAATGCCTTTAACTGAAACTCAGGCAGAACAAACCGCACTCTTGGTCAATGGCCCTGCCAATGCAGCTTTCCCCAGTGCCAGCCAGCAAGATACCGAAATTAATTGTCAGATGCAGCTAGACGCCAGCAACCGTCTGATTGTGAATGAACAGACCCGCAACTGTTTTGAATATTTTATTACCCAGTTCGGTGAAAAAAATCTGCAGCAGATCCAACAGGATTTTAAAGCCTATATTCGCCAGAATCATAAAGAGCCTGCACTCTCGCAAATTCTGGATTTATGGGATCGTTATCTCCAGTACCGTCACGGCTTGGGCCAGCTCACTGCACCGGCCGGGCTAAATCAGGAAGATCCTGCCTATTATCGCAGTATCTATAACAGTACCCAGAATTTGCGCCAACAATACTTTTCCAAGTATGAAATTGAGGGCTTGTTCGGCACAGAAGATGCCTATCATGAATATACCCTGGACCGGATGAGCGTACTGGCAGACAAAAGCTTAACGGAGACTGAAAAAGCGCAAAAGCTCAAAGCACTGTTTCAGCAGCTCCCGCAGGACTGGCAGGAAAATCTGGAACAACTGAATAAACTGGAAGATTTGCGCAAACTTACCGCAGATATTAAAGCTCGTGGCGGTTCCCGTGATGAAATCCGGCAGATGCGGATGAATCTGGTCGGTGCTGAAGCGACACAACGTCTGGAACAACTGGATGTACAACGCAGCGACTGGAAAAACCGGGTGACTGGCTATTTAGATGAACGGGATCAGATTACCCAGTCCGGCATGTCCCATACTGCCAAACAGCAAGCCATTGCCCAGCTTCGCAGCAAACATTTTAATACACCGCAAGAACAGCTGCGGGTTGAAACATTTGAACAGGTTCATGATCAGGGAGCCAAACTACCCTTTGCTGACTAAGCCTAAAAGCCATCACCTGTTGATGGCTTTTTTATAAATGCCCTTTTGATAACTTTATATTTTCTCAAAATGATCTTTTATAGTTGTTTCCAAATATTTCGTATTTACACAAAATAACTTAGAAAAATTATAATGATTTCAAAGACTTTTTATTTAAATACATCTGCAAATAAAACGCATACTTACAATGTAAATTCCTCCTGTCCTGCATGTCCCCAAATGACATGGTTTTAGACCTCTGAAATGAAAAAATACCGCTTCTTCAAAAGAAAAATTGCTCAGCCACTGAAGGCCTAAACTGTATTTTCATAGTCTGATTTGTGGCTTGCGACACTATACAAAAAGCAATGATTGCTTGAATAACGATAAAATTTAAAAAGGGACAGCTATGTATACTTTCAGCAAGACAGCCCAGTTACTGACTGTGGCTTTAGCGACCACTCTGGGATTCAGTTTTTCTGCACAGACTCAGGCTGCAGCGAGTGCAACACAAGTCATCGAAAAGAGCCGGTCTGACTATGCCAAGACCAAATATCCGATCCTGATGGTACATGGCTGGTTAGGCTGGTCACGTATTGGCACCGATAGTATCGGGCTGGATTACTGGTATCAGATTCTGCCAGATATGGCACGTAATGGTTCAACCGTGTTTGCTGCACAATTATCGCCGGCAAATACAACGATGCATCGCGGAGAACAACTAATCCATCAGGTTGAAGAGGTTCTGGCAATTACCGGAAAGCAAAAACTGAACTTGATTGGCCATTCCCATGGTGGACCAACAGTGCTGTATGTTGCAGCGACCCAGCCGCAGTATATCGCCTCTATTACCGGCGTTGCAGGAACCTACCATGGCTCCAAAGTGGCAGATGATATTCAGAACAATAGCCTGACGCGTACCGCCTTTAACATTTTAGGTGATTATATTATTGGTCCATTGATTGCACTGGGTCAGTTTAAGCCTGAACTGGAAATTGATTTTGATGCTTCCATGAAATCCCTAAGCCAGACCGGTTCAAATACTTTTAATGCCACAGTGGCACAGCAGGTGGTCAAAGATGGCGTATTGGCTTCTACAGAAAACTGCAATAAAAATTTAAAACAGAAAGATAGTAAAGGCATTCATTATTATTCATGGACGGGTGTGGCCCAAGCCACCAATGCCCTGGATATTGATACGATCCTGATGCAGCTCGGCCCTTTATCTTATGGCAGTAAAGACAATGATGGCATGGTTTCACGTTGTAGTGCGTTCATGGGCAAGGTGATTCATGACCAGTACAAACTCAATCATACGGACCTGGCCAATATGATGTTTGGTCTGAAAGGCGTGTTTGCACCAGATCCGGTCGCCCTCTACCGCCAGCATGCCAACCGACTCAAATTAGAAGGTTTATAACCCCAGAGTGCCTGTATTTTCAGCTGAAATATAGGCTTTTTTTCTGGTTCTTTTTATTTGACCTATCCGCGATCGGGAAGCTGCAATGAAAAAAATAATATCTTACTTAAGCTTTTTGCTACTGGTTTCCCTATTAACTGGCCCTGTGCAAGCCTCGGCATTACAGGAATATAAAAGCAATTTTGTCCTCTCGAGTTATGCCAAGACAAAATACCCGATGGTCTTTGTTCATGGTTTTGGTCTAGGTTTTAACCGGATTGGAACAGATCACATCGGTTTAGATTATTGGTATCAGATTCCCCAAGACCTGAGCCGGCATGGTGCACGGGTGTTTTCTGCCGAATTGTCTGCTGTTGCGTCCAATGAACTGCGCGGTGAACAGCTCTTGATGCAAATTGATGAAATACTGGCACTGACGGGCCAGAAGAAAGTCAATCTGATTGGGCATAGCCAAGGTGGCCCAACAATTCAATATATCGAGGGCGTTGCACCGCATAAAGCCGCCTCTTTAACCGCCATTGCCGGGGCGATGCAAGGCACCCCGGTTTTTGTCAATGCCAGCCAGACGCCACTGCTTGAACCCTTTATCCATGCCATTGGTACAATTTTGGGCCATAGCATGAATCTGGTTACAGCTAACCAGTATCCGGTCAGTATTATCGAGGCACTGCAAGCCATGAATCCAGAGGCGATTCAGGCCTTCAATGTGAAATATGGCTCCTCTGCCATTCCCAAAGACTGTCAGTCTAAGGGCAGCAAACTCACGCCAAATGGAATTTATCACTATTCCTGGATGGGCAATCGGCAGGCGACCAATCCGCTGGATGCGATTGAATCTATAGTCGTGACTTTAGGTAACAGTTTCCTGAAAGGAGAAGCCAATGATGGTGCTCTACCGCTGTGTAGCGGACGCTATGGCCAAATCATTCGTCAGGACTATGCCCATAACCATTTTGATGAAGTAAACCAGTTTTTCGGTATTTTGGGCCCTTTTGCGCAGGATCCGATCGCCCTGTATCGCCAACATGCCAACCGGCTCAAACTGCAAGGCTTATAAATCACTTATTTTTATGAATAGATCATCTCTATTAATTAAAAAAACTTAGGAAACTGAGTCCCTGCTGCAGAGGGGGACTTTAGACAACCGGATGAGGATCATCCCGTTAAAACAACAAAAGTGAGGAAAATATAATGAAATTCGGAGCATTCATCACCGGCCTGCTGCTGGCGGGTACATGCCTCAGCACTCAGGCATCCACCCAAGCCAGTCAGGTCACAGCAAAAGCCAGTTCACAATATGCCAAGACCCAATATCCAATTGTCTTCGCACATGGTATGGCAGGCTTTATCCGGGTCGGTACCGACCAGTTTGGACTGGATTACTGGTATCAGATTTTACCGGATTTGGCGCGTAATGGCGGCAATGTCTGGGCAACACGTGTCTCACCTTTTAACTCATCAGGAATTCGGGGTGAACAACTTTTAGAGCAAGTCAAAGAAATTCAGGCCATTACCGGTGCAGACAAAGTCAATCTGATTGGTCATTCGCATGGCGGCCCGACCATTCGTTATGTTGCAGGTGTAAGACCTGATCTGGTTGCTTCCCTGACATCTGTCGGTGCTCCGCATAAAGGCTCTCCAGTTGCAGACCTGATTCTTCAGGCAGAAGGTACACCGATACAAGGGCCTTTAGTCGGTGGCATCAACCTGGTGTCTAAGGCCATCACTTGGGCGCAAGGTCTGGATCCGAATAGTTTCCCGCATGACTCCCTGGCCGGTGGTCGCAGCCTGACCCTGGCAGGATCCGCTCAATTCAACCAGAAATATCCGCTCGGTATGCCGACCACCGCCTGCGGTGAAGGTAAGGAAAAAGACGGTGATATTCGTCATTATTCATTCACCGGTATAGGCCAAGTCACCAACCCGCTCGACCCTGATTCAGCATTGAAAGTTACAGCTTTACTCATTGATGGCGGCAAGGAAAATGATGGTCTGGCCTCCCGCTGTAGTGCCAAATTCGGTAAAACGATTCGGGATAACTACAACTGGAACCATCTGGATGAAGTGAACCAATTGCTCGGATTAAAGAATATCTTTGCTCCAGACCCAGTCGATGTTTATCGCCAGCATGCCAACCGGCTCAAATTGCAAGGCCTGTAATTCAATCTCATCCCTGTCATCACAATGTGCAGGGATTTTTTAATTTTTAAACCGCCAAAATGGAACTTTATGAAAATTAGAACGCATTTTATAACCTTATGCTGCGTATTATTTACGGGCCAATATGTGCAGGCTTCCAATTTGCAGCAAGCAGAATCCAGATTTGTCGTGTCCAATTATGCCAAAACACACTACCCGATTGTATTTGCACATGGCATGGTCGGCTTTAATCGCATTGGTTTTGATGCCTTAGGCATGGATTATTGGTATCAAATTTTGCCAGATTTAGCCCGTAATGGTTCAACTGCCTTTGCCACCCGCATCTCACCTTTCAATTCCAGCGAAATCAGAGGTGAACAATATGTGGAGCAACTGAAAGAAGTCATGGCGATCACTGGCGCCAAAAAACTGAATCTCATTGGTCATAGTCATGGTGCGCATAGCGTGCGTTATGCTGCGGGGGTTATGCCGCAACATGTAGCCTCAGTGATGACTGTGGGCGGTGCCAATCAAGGCACTATTGTTGCCTCTGATGTCATGTGACTTGCCAATCAAACCGGAACATCTGAACTGCTGAATACCCTGATCAGCAGTTTTGGCAACGTCATCATGTGGGCACAAGGTTTAGACGGTCAAGCTTTCCCACACAACGCCCTTGCAGCAGGACACAGCACCTCAATTGAAGGCACAGCCGAATTTAACCAGCGTTTTAAACTCGGGCTTTCGCTGAGTCCATGCGGTGAAGGCAAATATAAAGACAATGGCATTGCACTGTATTCAATGACGGGCAATCAACCCGTGACTAATTCCCTAGATGTAAGTGATGCCGCCATGAAAGCCTTGGATTTGCTTTCTGCGAGTAAGGCTGGCGCGAACGATGGAATTGTGTCGGTATGTAGTGCCAAATTTGGTAAAACGGTTCGTGATGATTATCCATAGAATCATCTGGATGAAATCAACTTATTGTTCGGCATTAAAGGTACCTTTGCACCTGATCCAGTTGCTGCCTATCGTCAGCATGCCAACCGCTTAAAACTGCAAGGTTTATAATTTTTATAAAAATAGCCAGATATAAAAAATGCGCCCAAAGGCGCATTTTTTCACTCGTATAAAGCTTAAAATTAAGCTTTAGTTTTACGAGCTGGTAATTTTTCACGAATACGTGCAGCTTTACCAGACAATTCACGTAGGTAGTAAAGTTTAGCACGACGAACGTCACCACGACGTTTCACTTCGATACCAGCAACGATTGGAGAGTGAGTTTGGAATACACGCTCAACGCCAACACCGCTAGAAATTTTACGTACTGTGAACGCAGAGTTCAAACCACGGTTTTTCTTAGCAATTACAACGCCTTCGAACGCCTGTAAACGCTCACGGTCGCCTTCTTTTACTTTAACTTGAACAATAACTGTATCACCTGGTGCAAAAGCAGGGATGTTTTGTTTCAATTGTGCGTTTTCAATTACTTGAACTAAAGGATGCTTACCGCTCATGGGGTATCTCCAATATGTGCGAGTCAGAAGAGGTCTGATCATCGCTGGGTATAGAGGCTAAAGCGCATACACCCGATTATCTTTCCCTTTATGGTTGACCATCTCAACCATAAAGAGCCTATTAAAGAATACTTAAATCATTTTAAGTACTTGCTTGAAGACAGAAATGATTACTCATCAATATCTTACAAATCTTTTAGCCATTTTTTCTGCTGCTTGGTCAGCTCGACTTTTTTCACCAACTCTGGGCGGCGTTCAAGTGTACGCTGATATCGCTGCAGAAACCGCCATTTTTCAATATTGGCATGATGCCCGGACTTTAACACCTCAGGCACATCCAAACCTTCAAAATGATCTGGCTTGGTATATTGTGGGCAGTCTAGAAGACCATCCACAAATGAGTCTTGCACGTGTGACTGTTCATCAGACATGGCACCCGGAATTCTCCGGATAATACTGTCCAATAAAACCATCGCAGGCAGTTCACCACCCGACAACACGTAATCTCCAATTGACCATTCCTGATCAACATATTGCTGGATCAAACGTTCATCGACGCCTTCATAGCGTCCACACAGTACAATGATTCCATCATATTTGACAAAATCCTGTACCGCAGTTTCGCTTAAGGTCTTTCCTTGCGGTGACATATACACCACAGGAACCTGAACTGCACCCGCTTGCGTTGCAAGCTCTTTTGCATGCTGGATTGCTTTTGCCAGAGGCTCAGCCATCATCACCATACCCGGACCACCACCGAATGGACGTTCATCCACGCGTTTATAGTTGCCCGTCGCATAATCGCGAGGATTGATGCAATGAATTTGCATCAACTCACGTTTTGCTGCGCGCCCGCTAATACCATAGGCTGTAATCGCTTCAAACATTTCAGGAAAAAGCGTAATGACTGCAAAAAACATCGCAGACTCCCGTATTTCCGAAAAATTCTTAGTAGTCTACGCCCCAATTGACGTAGATACGACCAGCTTCAAGATCAACGCGTTGCACCACATCTTTATGCCATGGGATCATTCGCTCTTCGCCGTCGATGCTGTCGGCAGTTGCGCGAACCACCATCACATCGTTAGCACCTGTTTCAAACAGCTCAAAAATTTGACCGAGATTGACTTCTTGTTCCTGATCGTCCAGACCTAACACATTTAGACCTTTTAAATCAGACCAATAGTACTCATCTACGCCTGCTTGAGGCAGTTGCGATTTAGAGATCCAGACATTGGAGCCAACCACTTCGTCTGCACCAGTGCGATCACTCACACCTTTCAGCGAAACAACCAGGCCTTTACCATGTGGTTTCCAACGTTTTACATCGACAATGTGCCAACCTGCTTTGGTTTCAATGTACCAAGGCAGATAGTCAAATATGTTGCTCATAGGTTCTGTATTGGAATAGACCCAGAGCCACCCATTTAATCCATATGCTGAACGCAACTGTCCAATCTGAATACGATCTTCGGGAACATTCTGTGTTGGTGTCATGGGCAAGCTACTACCTAATTTATATAAAAATTATGCAGCAACTGCAGCTTTTTTAGCTTGAGCAGCTAAAGAAGCAACACGATCAGAAGGTTGAGCACCTTGAGAAACCCAGTGAGCAAAACGGTCAGCATCTAAACGAAGTTTTTCTGCTTTACCTTGAGCTGTAGGGTTGAAGAAACCGATACGTTCGATGAAACGACCGTCACGTGCATTACGGCTATCAGTCACGATGATTTGATAGAACGGACGTTTTTTAGCACCACCGCGTGCAAGACGAATAACAACCATGATAGAACCTTATAGTTTTTACGGATTATTCATGCACCGACCACCGGAACACTTCAAACCCCTTTCATAGAGGGCAGTATTTTACTTGAACTTTGCCCTGAATGAAAGATCAAATTTTAGGTTATCAACAGTTAGAATTTATTTATCAGACCAAGCGGAACAAGTATCTGTTGTTACAGGTGAATCCTTACCTTTAAACCAGCATTGGCGCCCTGTAGAATCTATCGTCATAGCGCCAGTCTTAGCTTGGGAACCAATAGGTTTAGCAGTCAATACCCAGTTATGGGTGGGATCTATTTCTGTACTTGATAATTCTAAGCTGTATGTTGCAGAACCAGATTTAGAAATACTACTACTGCCATACACCTTTGTTAAATTCGCTCCATAAAAAGAACCATTCGCTAATTTATAACTAGCCAATTTGTTCGCAATTTCCATTAGTTCAACTTGTGCCTCGACCCTCTTCGTTCTTTGCACATATTCCTGATATGAAGGGTAAGCAATAGCAGCTAAGATTGCAATAATTGCAACCACAATCATTAATTCAATTAAAGTAAAACCTTGTTTTTTTACCATTGTTCTACTCCACTTCCAGTACAAGCACTATAAGACACATTTGAACTCGCCGTAGTTTTACAACGAACTCCCGTACTTGTTAACAATAATGTATATAGCTTTCCGTCCGATAAATCTAATGGAGTCGCTTTCATTGACCAAACCATTCCATTGTCTGTGGTCAGTAAGTTTTCAGTAGTCGCGCGGCTAATATCTTTTAACTCAATTTTATATTTGGATGTAGCTACATTAAATATCCCACCTGGTACAAATACTTCAGGCATAGCAACAGTCCCCGCATATAAATATTTAGGATCAAATTTTTTATAAGAGAAATTTTTAGCTTTATGTCTCTCTAATTGATCAGCTAATTTCAACATTTCCTGCTGAACTTGAGCCGTTAGATTTTTGCGAATAAAGCTTTGATAGCTTGGTATTGCTATCGCAGCTAAAATCGCAATAATCACCACTACGACCATTAACTCAATTAGAGTGAATCCAGATAATTTACGCATTACCCTCCCCCTTGCGCATATTGCTCATACCAACGGTTCGGAATAAGTTTCAAAGCACCACCATAATTTTTGATTTGTCCTGATCCACTACCAGTGACACCGTCTTTTTTATCTTCATTTAACACAAATATAGAGCGTTTATTTGGATCGCCATCACGACCACCACCAATAATAGGCTCACCAATACCCGCACCTAATGGAATATAAATATTGGTTTTACAAATACCGTATGGCAAACAAAAGCGCTGTAATGCTGTTTCTCCTGCTACACCTGCACTACAACTTCCCGTTGTACCAGGTTTAGAAGAATCAAAAACAGGAACATATAAATCACTTTCCATTGCAACTAATGAGCCCAAACTTTTTAAAATTTGCTTATTCTTAGTTGTTGCTCCAGTAGTACTAAGTGCCTCTTCCTTATTAAATAAATAGTACCAACCACCATTTCCTGATGAAGAGTCTATTTTCGGACGTTTGCTATTAGTTGGCGAATCATCACTATCTACACGATTATTCAATAATTTTAACTGACTTATGGCTGTTGCGTTGTTTGTACCTAAGGTACGAGTAACAAAAGCTGACGTAGGGTACTTACTTGAATAGACATCGTAGTCATAAATTGCAAACACGCCATCAAAATCATCAACTCCAGACACAGATGTTGCATGCCCATGTAATGGTTGACTCTTATTACCAGAAGCAAAACTAACTACAGCAACCCCCTCCTTCGAATGAACCGTAAAAGTAGGAGCGTTATAAAAACGCTTACGAGTCGAACTTAGATCCAATATTCGGTTAACTTGTGATTTAAATCCATTTGTAGAGGGTGAAAAATCGACGCGGAATGCTTGGCCTCTTAAATCACCAAAATATAGATGATCAATTAAGCCATCATTATTACGGTCTACAGTTTTTATTTCACTAACGATACTGTAATTCATATTTACAGTATTACCATTACCAGCTAATTTCAGATTGTTTGTACCGCTTGTAGTAGTAGCTGTATTATTACCACTTACCGACCAAAGTAAATCACCATTATCGGCATCAAACATATAGACCCCAGCACCAATTTTGTTGGTTTGGTCATAGTCCGCAGCTTCATAGCCACCATAACCATCACGCTTCTCTTTGACTAATTTACCACCAACTGTTTTTTTTGTATAAATTCCATCTCCATCAGCGTCTAAACCTGTTGTACTACCTGCATCATAACCACCTCCAACAAGCATGACTAATTTTCGTGTACCAAACCAATTCACATACGCAAGCGTAGGCTTAGACCAGCTCTGGCCCATATATTTCAGCTCATCAACCGTTTTCGATTTAGTTACACTACCATCCAAATAATGTACCTGTTTATTATTTGGATCAATGTGAAATTTAACTTTAGGTGAACTCATGTCTGTTAGGTCTAATGAGTAATAACTTCTCCCACCCATTCGCAAACCACCATAAACCCATTGTTTTCCTTTTAAATTAATGGTTACATCTTTACCAGCATCATTCTGAATTATGCGTGAACCACCATCTACTGTAAGCTTCCCATTTGAGTCAGAAACATATACTGTATGTGCAGTCCATTCTCCATCTATACCGTAATACAGTTTATTTTTACCACCAATATCAGCACCGCCATTAAGTAAAAAACCTTGATTCTGTAACTCAATCATTTCTTTAGGGATGAAAGCAAATACTTCATTACCTTTACCATTTTTTGCATCCAACACATGCAATACACCTTGGGTGCTCCCAAACAAGATATAGTCATCTCGATTTGTTGTATCAATAGTTGCTGATGTACTCGTTCCAGTAACTGTCGGTAAGCCAGATTGGGTTAAAAGTATAGGTTTTGAATGTAATATCGCACCAATCTGCGGCAACTTACCTGTGATAGATTTAGTTGTTAAATCTTCACCTGCAACCGCACTCTCATAACCAAGAAGTCCCATCAATGCAGCACGATATGGCGCAGAACTATTCAAATTGTAAGCTGTTGTGATTGCATTAAACTTAGTTTTATTCTCAGAATCATCATACCAACTTAAATTTAAATTTTGAGAGACTATTCCATTTTTATAACTAAAATCTGTAAGTAGGAGTCTTTCTTTTGGCGAACGGTCAGCAACATAGCCTTGGACTAAATTACTTAATGCCCCTCCTTGAAAAGCAGTTTCATTTGAAGTTGGTACATATGCCGAGTTCTTCCACAAGTCTGCTACATTCTTAATTTCTTTGTTTTGCATTACAGGATTTGAACCTGTAATCGTACCTGGATAAGATCCAGAGCGATTCCCATATAGTGACCCAAGAACAGCATGATATTTTTTTAAGTTGCCATACCAAGTCCGTTGTAATTCAGTTGTCGCAACTTTAGGTACAAATTGTGGAAAATAACCGTATGGTTGGATCGCATTACTATTCAGTGCATCGATAGGCAAGGTAGCATTACCAGTACTAATACCTGGAATATCTGTTTTGACAAAAGTTAAAAATTTTTCGAAACTCTTAACAATGGCTTTACTATCTAAACCTGAGTAGGACCCACCTTCTCCAAGCTCTCCCCACGACTTAGCATCCTTAACATCATTACTCGGATCAGTTGCTTCTGTATCAAAATCACGACCAAATCCTACAACAGCTGTTCTAATTTTAATGCCTACGGGGTTTTTTTCAGGATCTAACAAGGCCTGATTAAATTTACCAGTACAATTCCAAGCATGCTGATCACTATGATATGAAGAAAGACGACCCAATACACTAGTTGCTGTTGCTTTACAGTCAAATAAACTCCCCTTTGTATCCAAAGCAGATTTCATTACAGTATACGCATCTCCACTTTTTCCATCATCCCCTGGTGCCGTACCACCAGGCTCTGGTCTACCATCCGTTAAAAAATAAATTCCTTGAGCACTACACTGTTTAGCAGTATCAGTCGTTTGAGCTGAGATAGATACTGGTTTTGAGTAATTAGTACTAGAATTACTGTAATCTCCTCCACCAGTTTTCGTACCCATTAATATTGCTGCAGCCTCTGCATATGCATATGGTGTGGGTGTACCTCCTGTAGCTGTTAAATCTAAGATTGTTTGTACTAAGTTTTCTCTATGGGTCTTATCTAACTTTTTTACATCTTGAATTTTCTGACCTTTACTTCCTGAAAAAACTGCTAAACCTATATAAAGATCTGGACTTAATGGTTGGACAATATTATTTGGATCTGATTTATCACCCAATAATAACTGTAATAAACCTATTTTTAATTGTACTAATCGTGTACTTTGACGATCAATTTCACTTTCAAATGAACTTACCCAGCCAAAGAGCCCTAGTCTCCATTTTGTAGTGCCTCGTATACACTCTCTGTAACTAAGCGTTTTAGTCCCATACCAATCGCTATCGCCAAATGTGTGAGTTACGTCAGAATCAGCTTTCTTATACGAAAATCCACCTGCATCATTACTTTTTGAAGGACAGTTTTGCTCATCATAAGTAACAGTATTGCCATAGTCAGTAAAATTCATACTCCCCGATTTATCAAGCATGAATAAAACAGTTGTAGCTCCAGCACCCGATGCCGGCGCCTTATAAATATCAATATCACTTGCGTAGACACTGCTACAAATCAGTGCTGTAATAGATGCCGACAATATTGATAATTTTGCCTTAGTTAAGGCAGTATGATTTAAAATTTGACTCATATTCATTTTATTTCTCCTACCTTAATTCACTTGGCGCAACTGATATTCCATTTCTTGACTACTATATGGAACATTCAATTTTGATAGACAATCAGCAACACTATCTTTGGTTACACCATCTACAACAACATTAAAACTTGGGTAATTCATCACACACTTATTAATTTCATCTGCAGACGCTGTAGATAAATTTGGAATAAAAGAAGTAGCATTTATAATAATGGTTCCGATATCTTTACCACCATAGGTCTCTGAGTCACTTCCTTCATACATATGACCCCAATCCTTACGTCCGTCGAGGATAGAACGCGCCCCGATACGAGTCACCACAGCACCACGATCTGAGGTAAAATCAGTAGCCTTATTCACTTTACAGTAACCATCCTGCCCCATCTCATTTTTTGAAATACTAGCCCCTTGCCAATAAACAAGACTGGCTTTACCTAAATTATATTTATCGTCTTTTTCACTTTTTCTTAAACAATAAACCAACTCTTTGCCCTTATTTTCAGGCTTATTCACATATCCGATCATTCCGTTATCTAATTGAAGCTTTGCAATTTTAACTGCATCATCAGCATAAGATTCGAGCTGAAAGAATACAGCGTCCGAATTTTGTACCAATAAAGCTTGAGCCTGCGCATTCGTTGTAATATTAAGTGATGTTATTGCTCCACGAATAGCCCAAGTACCTATGATTGTGATGAGCAAAAGTATGATCAAAACAAAAATTAATGTATTTCCTGCTTGTTTATTTTTCATCATGTTCACTCCGCCCGATTTTCCACACCAAACCCATTGCGTAAAGCGACTGTTTGGGTAATAACTTGACGTAAATATTTACTTTTATCTGGATCAGTTAATAACTCTTTATTTTCCAAATCTAACACCGTAAATTTAGTCAATTCTGTGCCATTTGCCACGGATTCAGGTGAGCGAACCAAAATACCCAATTGAATAGACACAATTTGTGGTTTATCAATTAGCTTTATATATTCAGATGGAGAAACATAAAGAAAATCATCCATCACACCATCTTTCTTTTTGGTAACCACTCCAGCTGCATTTTTAATTTCATTATCCCTTGCGATACCCAATAGCACTCGAAAATGATCGACATTTGGGATCAACATTTCACCATCACCAGATAAATCTAAACTCATAGCAGAATCACCTGTATATACCGTCGCTTTGCAACGCAATGAAAGTGGTCTATATTGATCAGCAGTTGCCGCTGCCTTTTCTTCCTTTAAAAAATAGCGTTGTACAACGAATTGATTTGGTAAAACTTTCACACCTTCACAATTAAATTGACTACCAATTGTATTTTTATATTGAATTACAATTTGATCACTCTTAAGGTTATTTAAATTACTAGGACCAATGGAAGATTTAGTTAACAAAGCATTTATGGTTTCAGCATCTGTCATTGTCGCCTTGCTTATATTTTTATTATTAAAAACAATACCACCATGCAATGTATCTATTGTCATTGCTGCACTATTTGAATCTATGTTCGCACGACGTAAATCTCTAACAATGTAATCTATCCCAAACAAACCGCTATTTTGAATATTCGCACTGCTTTGTTGAAAGGCTAGACTTTGATTTGCATTAATAAAGACTTGTATTGATGCCGCAACGATAAGTGATCCTAAAATCAAGGCGATCATTAATTCTATTAATGTGAATCCTCGTTGAATATTCATGACCCATATGCCTCCATCACTAAGCATTTAGCACCTGCAACATATACACCCGACACCATACAATTTGCCTGACTGGTCGCAGTAATCGCTGTGTCTCCCCATGCAACATACACACATTGACGATCCCCTCCTTGGCAATCGCTAATTATGATTGTCATATTCTTTTGCTTTGCCACGCCTAAAATTTTACTAGCATCAAAAGTCGCCAGTTCTATTCGTGTACACATAGATGTAATCGGATCAGCAGGTTTATCGCTATCCGCTCGAACGCAACTTTTAGCAGTGGTTTCTCCAGAGGCATTAATTTCAGATTTATATTTACTGAGCTGTGTTCTATTTACGCGAATTTTTTCCGCAAGATCTCGTGCGAGTGTCATTGCTGCTGTCCTATCATTTGCTTCTTGTATCGCGTCGAGTGCTCTAAACTGTAAAGCAGCAAAACCTAGAACAGCTATAGCTAAAATAACCAGGGAGACAAGAACTTCCATTAACCCAACGCCACGTTGACTTTTCATCACTCACACTTCCCAATTAGTGGTTTATTTTGAATACGATCAATCACTCCACTCTTAAAGATTTTTATAGATTTAATTTCTGTTAATTTTTCATGACAAATCTCGAATACCAGTTCTTCAGTATTATCCCATTCGATAATTGTTTTCGGGTTAGTCAATGGATCTTCGGGAATTTTCTCGTTAAAATGCGGGTTTGGTTTTTCTAATTTGCGAATCGATGTTGTGCGTTTTTTCGCCAAACCTGTTGGTGTAAAAGTAATCCCTTCTGGCAATCCTTTAGCAAGCACATGTACAGTTGACCTTGTCGTATTCCAATAGAACTTATCACCAGTATTTTCTTGATTCTTAAATTCTAAAGAAATATCTTTGCGAAGTGAAACGGCTGTTCCTCGAACATTTGACAATGTCATCGCCAAATCTCTTGCCTCTGTCTCTAACTGTTTCTTATATACCAATTGCATCATATTGGGCGCTGTCATCATGGCAACAATCACCAATACCGCAATAGTGACCATCAGCTCAATTAACGTAAAACCTTTATTCTTTTGCACACTCTTCCCCCAGCTCCAAAACTTTCCCCTATTAAAAATAATATCTATAAATTTTACAAAACCTACACAGAGCAGATAAAGGGCATAAAAAAACAGATAACCGCAAAAAGCAGTTATCTGTTTTAAAAAAATTATAAATCAGGTGATAAGTGCGTCACATCTTAAGCTTGAGTGACTGGAATACGCAATTCTTTCGGTAAGCTAAAAGTAATATTCTCTTCTCTTCCATCTAATTCGTGCGGTGCCTGCGCACCCCAGTCCTGTAACCGCTGAATCACCTGTTTAATTAGAATCTCCGGTGCGGAAGCTCCAGCAGTTACCCCAATTTTAGAAATATCGGTGAACCATTCATGCTTGAGCTCATCTGCATTATCGACCAAATAGGCTGCTTTACCCATACGTTCCGCGAGTTCGCGCAAGCGATTTGAATTCGATGAATTCGGTGATCCTACAACCAGCACGACATCACAACGTGCAGCTAAATCACGTACTGCATCCTGACGGTTTTGTGTCGCATAGCAAATATCATCTTTGCGTGGGCCTTGAATCAGCGGAAATTTCTGGCGAAGAGCATCAATCACTTTCGCCGTATCGTCAATTGATAAAGTGGTTTGCGTGACAAAAGCGACTTTTTCAGGATTGCGTACCATTAAAGCGGCGACATCTTCTTCATCTTCAACCAGATAAATCTCACCACCATTTTTTTTGTCATATTGCCCCATGGTGCCTTCAACTTCCGGATGTCCTTCATGGCCAATCAGGATCGCTTCAATGCCTTCACGAGCATATTTGGTCACTTCAATATGCACCTTGGTTACCAAGGGGCAAGTGGCATCAAAAACTTTCAGACCACGGCGTTCAGCCTCTTGCTGGACTGCTTTAGAAACACCATGTGCGCTAAAAATCACGATATTATCGTCAGGAACTTCATCGAGTTCATCGACAAAAATCGCACCGCGCTGACGCAAGTCATCGACCACAAATTTGTTATGCACCACTTCATGCCGCACATAAATTGGTGGGTTAAAGCATTCTAGGGCACGGTTCACGATCGCAATGGCACGATCTACACCAGCACAAAAACCACGCGGATTGGCTAAAACAATTTCCATAGAATCCTCAATACTCACACCATTTTTAGCGGTTCAATTGAAATAAATGTAAACAATCGACTGACAACTATTTAGTTTAAAGCCGCTCTACTCTAAAATAGAGAAGATATTTTATCATATCAGGAAAAATATCATGTCGGGTCTATTGTTTGTCGTTTCTGCAGCGTCTGGAACAGGCAAAACATCCCTTGTTAAAGCCCTACTTGAGCGTGTCAACAATCTTCACGTTTCTGTGTCACACACTACACGCGGTCAACGACCTGGCGAACTCGATGGCGTACACTATCATTTCTCCAACAAAGAAGATTTTTTAAGTCTGGTCAATGAAGGTGGTTTTATCGAATACGCCGAAGTATTTGGTAATTACTACGGTACTGCGCAAGCCACAGTCAAAGAGCAACTGGCTAAAGGCCATGATGTGCTACTGGAAATTGACTGGCAAGGTGCGCAACAGGTTCGTCGACTTTTTCCTGAATCTAAACAAATTTTTATCTTACCACCAAGCCAGTTTGATTTGCGTGAACGCCTGTCTAACCGTGGTACTGACGCAGTTGATGTGATTGAGCATCGTCTGAGCTGCGCGGTAGAAGATATGCAGCAATATGTCAATTTTGACTATCTGATTATTAATGATGACTTTAATAAGGCACTGCATGACTTAGAAGCGGTCATTATTGCTAATCGATTGGTTTTGGCACAACAAGCCAACCGCCATCAAGAGTTGATTCAGAAATTAATTAGCCCACCAACGGCGTGATTAAAACTTGAGTCTATAGACAAAGCACCTTATACTGCACAGTCTGTTTAAATTTATTATTCGAACGAGAATTCTTATGGCACGCGTTACCGTTGAAGATTGTTTAGACCATGTAGACAACCGCTTTGAGCTTGTACTAGTGGCAAGCAAGCGCGCGCGTCAATTGGCACGTCAAGGCATTGAACCAACTGTAGAATGGGACAATGACAAACCGACTGTTGTTGCTTTACGTGAAATCGCTTCAGGTCATGTATCAAAAGACATTTTGAAACAACGTGATCAAGACTATCAAACATCAAGCTTGGATCTTGCACTTTCTGCAAATAATCTAAACTTAGACGGTTTTTCTTTCCAATAAGAGATCGTCACTCAAAAAGCCTAGTTCTAAACTAGGCTTTTTTTGTTATGTGACTTTTATATTTATGCCAGAACGGTTATAACATAAGGGTTAGCTATCAAGTTTGTATTGGTTTTCTGCTCTATAGTAGCCAAAAACCATCAAGCCAGGAAATTCACATTTCTAGAATGCTTTCACGTTTTATTTGTAAAAAATTCAGTTGAAAAAGGTGTTTTATGCCAGGCCCACAGGTCAGTCAAGCCAAGCAGCAGTTAGAGATCATTATCGATGCGTACTTAAGTGAAAGCGATGTCGAACGTGTGCTTGCGGCCTGTGATTATGCAGATATGGCGCATGACGGGATTGTGCGTAAAAGTGGTGAACCCTATATTCTGCATCCGATTGCGGTCAGCTGTATTCTGGCGCATATGCGTCTTGACCCTGAAACGCTGATGGCTGCCTTGCTGCATGATGTGATTGAAGACACCGACTTTAACAAAGATGATATTACTGAGACTTTTGGTTTTACTGTGGCCGAGCTGGTCGATGGCGTGACCAAACTGAGTCATTCTAGCGATAAAGAATATAATAAAGCCGCTTCATTTCGGAAAATTCTGCAAGCGACTCTACAAGATCCACGTGTCATTATTGTGAAACTGGCCGACCGCTATCACAACATGACCACTTTGGATGCACTACGTCCGGACAAACGTGCGCGTATTGCCCGCGAAACCTTTGAAATTTTTGTGCCAATGGCACGTATTGTCGGCATGAATGAAATGGCCGACAATCTGGAACATTTGTGCTATCAGAATCTTGATCTGGATATGTACAATAACGTTCAGACCGCACTACAGGAAACCAAGCCGAAACGCTGTGAATATCAGGCCAAATGGGAAAAGAACTTGACTGAACTGCTGCAACAGCATGCCATTCAAGGCCGGATCAAAAAGAAAAACAACAATATTGAGCTACTGCGCCACTTCGTCAAAAATGATATCGACCTGCAAGAGCTGACGCATAGCCATGCTTTTGAGATTATTTTACAGAGCATCGCGGACTGTGACCGACTGGCAGAAATTCTGACCCAAAGCTTTAAAATCCAGAGTTATGAAGATCATATCCGCCGTCCATTACCGGGAGGCAACCAGTCCTTGATGATGCGCTTGAAAGGCGAAGAGACGACCCTGTCGCTCACCATTCAAACCGAACTGATGCGTAAAGCAGCACGTTTTGGCGTCGTACTCGGTGAAAGTGCCCCGCAGGCCTGCCGCTCTGCGATTCAGGCCTCGATGCAGAATCTGAATGTCCTGGTCGATGGTGAATGTGCCAAAACCACTTTTAGTGAATTACTGGACTATCTGCACCAAGAAAAAATCTGGGTCTATACCCCGCACGGCCATTTACATGAATTGCCACAAGGCGCCACGGCGGTTGACTTTGCTTATGCCGCGAGTTTATTCCTAGGCAATCATGCGGTGGGTGCAAAAATTAATAATGAAACCAAGCCCCTTTCAACACCTCTAGTCAGTGGTCAGGTGGTAGAAATTATTACTGATGTCCTTGCGACGCCTAACCCAGATTGGCTCAGTTTTATTAATACCCAGAAAGCCCGTCGCGCTATTCAGAATATTCTGCGTGATCAAGATCCAGATGAGCAACGTCTGGTCGGACAACAGGCACTCAATCGTGCACTGAAACTGTTCCATCGTTCTATTCGTGATCTGACGGAAGCAGACTGGAAAAACCTGTTGGAATGGCGCCATGTTTCCAGCAAAGAACAGCTGTTTGAACAGATTGCAGTCGGTGATTTATTACCACAACTGGTGGCCAACCATTTATTTGCCCAAGATCAGCATCAGAATATCGCCAGTTCAGACCGTCTGATTCAGGGAACAGAAGGTGTCGATGTCAAATATGCACATTGCTGCAATCCTGTGCTGGGTGATCCGATTCAGGGTCATTTGACCCGTCGCGGTCTGATTGTGCATCGTGCGCGCTGTCATAACCTGCTGCATGAACAGCATCAGCATCCAGAAAATATCATGTTATTGCAGTGGACCTCTGATGATCTGGAAGATATCAGCTTTACTGCCTATCTCAGCATTGATCTGGACATGAATGACGAGCAGATTTCCGACCTGATTTACCAATGCCGTAAAGCGCATTCCGGGGTGGAAATGGTGCGTACTCAGGATGACAAAACCTATGTGAATATCGTGGTGCATAACCGTAAACAGATTGCAAAGATTATCCGTGATTTACGCATGTATTTCGGTTTCCCGCGAATTATCCGTCTGGCTCAGCCCGTCGTTTTCAGTGAAGCCTCTAAAGCGAGTTAATCATTTAAAACGATAATGCTTTGATCGGCCGAATTGATCGAATATGATGTATGTCGATGATAAAAGGAGAAATTAATGTCCCGCCAAGTAATCCATACTGAAAATGCCCCTGCTGCGATTGGCACCTATTCGCAAGCCATTTTAGTCGGTGATACCTTATATCTATCTGGTCAAATTGGCTTAGATCCTTATAGTATGGAATTGGTTGAAGGCATCGAGGCACAGATTCGCCGTGTATTCGATAATTTAAAAGCCGTCTGCGAAGCGGCCGGTGGCTCTCTGGCAGACATCGCCAAACTGAATATTTATCTGACTGATTTATCGCACTTCCAGCTGGTGAACCAGATTATGGGTGAATATTTTGCCCAGCCTTATCCAGCACGTGCAGCACTCGGTGTTGCCAGCCTGCCGAAAGATGCTCTGGTCGAGATGGATGGCGTTGTCATCATTCAGCAATAATTTTTAAAATTTATGTAACACCTAAGCTTCTATATTTCGTTTACAATCATGAATCACTCAAGCAAAAACCCGAGCAATAATCGGATTTTTGCTTGAGTGATATTTTTTTATCTAAATCATCAATCGTAATAAAAGCTATTTCAAATGATTTTTATTGACAAACGATAACAATTATCAATAATATTACTTATCTTATTTAATCACTGTGGTTGTGTCCTATGTACGTTTGTCTATGCCGTGGCATTACAGATCAAGACATTAAAGATGCTATTGCAAATGGCGCTGAAAGTTATCGTGATGTTCGCGATATGTTGGACTTGGGAACTTGCTGTGGCCGCTGTGCACCAGAAGCCCGTATGATCATCAGTGATGAAGTTTCGCAAATTGCGGCCCGTCTGGCTGTGGCCGCCTAAACCGAATAAAGATAATGATAACACCAATGATCTAAGATCATTCTTCCTCCCCCGCCTCTGACTCTGGCGGGTTTTTATTGCCACTCATCTGAGTCTGGATCGATTCGATGTCGATTTTCATTTGCTGTTCCATAAATTACTCGCCATTTGCCCCTGACTTGCTTTACTATCAGCATTAGAGCGCTTTCTTAGAAAGATAAAACAGGTCCAAATGGAGTGATGCGATGAAAGGCAATCGTGATGTGATTAATCAGCTCAATCAGGTGTTGTATCACCACTTAACTGCCATTAACCAGTATTTCCTGCATTCGCGCATGTTTAATGACTGGGGCATTGAGAAACTGGGCTCGGCAGAATATAAAGAATCCATTGTTCAGATGAAACATGCCGATAAAATTATTGAACGTATTTTATTTTTGGAAGGTCTGCCGAATTTACAAAATCTGGGCAAACTGTATATCGGTCAGCATACTCAAGAAGTGCTGCATTGTGATGTGCGCAAAGTTAAAGAAAATATTGAAGCCATCCAGAAAGCAGTCGCGCTGGCTGAAACCCAAATGGATTATGTAACGCGTGATCTGGTACAGGAAATCCTAGAGAAAGAAGAAAACTATCTGGATTGGACCACGACACAAATCGATCTGATCGAGAATATTGGCATCGAAAACTATATTCAAAGTCAGCTCTAAACTTAAAATTAAGCCCAAAAAGCCAGCATCTGCTGGCTTTTTTGTATTTAGCGCGGTATATCCTGCGTTAAATCTTCATAACTCATTTCAGTTTTCTGGATCACTTTTAAGCGCTGCAACTGATGCTTAGCCTTATTCTCGTAACCATTAAATGCTAAGAGTTTGGCATATTTGATCAGGTTATATTTAGTCGGATAACTCAAGACCATTTGTTCACCTTCCAGAATCTGATCAGCAGATGCTTTGCTATAAGGATTCAGACGAATCCAGGCAATGCGATGATTAAATTCGGTCAGCAGATAAATCGGTTTTTTATTGGTAATTTTTTCCGGGTGGTTTTCATAACGAATACTTTGTCCAAGTTTTGGCACCGCAACATCATAGTCGCGATAAATCACAATCAATAAAAGTAACCCAACAGCAAAAATGAATTTCATGCCGATTGATGGCATAACTATTATTTTAATTTTTGGATTTTGTGCCAAAATTGTACCTAGGATAAAACCGACTGGTAGCAGAAAATAGGCATAATGCTGTGGAAACTCAAACATCGCATGGGTGACAAAAGTCCCGATCATGAGAATACCGATCACTGATTCTGGTGTCTTGACCCAGCGCTGTAACTGATAGCCTAGATAACCAAAATAAGCCAAGAACGGCAGACCAAGCACCAATCCATTCCAGAGCAAAAAGTCCAGAATAAAATTATGTGCGCTACGGATCCACACCGGGCCTTGTACGGTATCGCTGATTGAAACGAACGCTGCGCTAGTTTGATACCAACCGTAGCCAAACCATGGCTGAGCCTGAATCGCGGCAATCATTTGCTGCCAGATTGCGAGACGTGACATATCTCCGGTAGCACGAGATACCACATCCCTGCTTTGTACGACGTCCGTATCCATTACTTGTGCAGCGAGCTGACTGAGTAATGGAAAAGCCACAATACAGGAAATAAAGAAAATGAACCAAGCTGTGCTGTAATACCATTTCAGGCGAATAATACCTTTATATTGATAAAAAGCCAGATAAAGCATAATTACGGTCGCAGCAACCCAAGCAGTACGCGACTGACTTAAAGCAACTCCCATAATAATTACTGCAGCGCAGGCAAAGAGCCACTTGGTCTGAATTTTTTTCTTTTCATAGAGGTACAGGCAGCTCATCAATGCCATGACTAAAAAAGTTGACATATTATTGGGCTGAGCGAAATTAGCATAGGGCCGCTGATTGCCACTGATATTCACCATACCCGGCAAAGTCGCGTCCAAGTTAGTCCATTGGCAAAGTGCGATAATACCTGTGACTGTACCTGAAGCCAAAAATACATAACTCAGATTGGCGAAAGTTTCTTCTCGGTTATAGTTTCCTGTTGAAAGGTTATAGCCTAAAACACTGGCCAGCCAAAAGCTAAAGACAAAGATAAAGCCCATCATGGCGGTGCTAAAGAAAAACACTTGTCCTGTTAGAAAATGGATCAGCGGTACACCAGCAAGTAGCAATAATGGCAAACTCACTACTGGAATTCTTAATTTTTCTTTTAAGCAAATTGCAGCCAAGGCAAATAGCGCAAAAAAGGCATATAGCTCACCAGTATAGGTGACCCAAGGCCGATAATGAATAGGCATGAGCCAAGCAAGGGAGATGAGGATTGCTGCGATGAGGACAAGCGTGAATTTCATGGAAATATCAAGCGGTAGAAGTTTGGCACATGATAAACAAAAAGCAGATTAACGGGTAATGTGCTTGTGTCATTTTATTTTGTTTAGTTCCAAGGTCGCAGGTCGACGATTTTGACTACTTGCGCATTTTGATCAACCAATACAGACATATCTAAATGATTAGCTTTTAGCGGGACAAAACCAAATGCCTTTGGATAGTTGGTTAATACTTTTCCAACTTGAGAAGAGTCGTTAAAGTCAGTTAGTTTTTGGAGTGGTTGAATCTTATTCTTGATTTGATGCCGTACATTAATCAGTTCTTGATAATACTCAGGTCTTTGGCTCAAGGATACACCACCAAATACTTCATCGAACATCACTTTATTTTTTAGAGAGATATCTTCAGGATATTTCAGTGCAACATAACTTGGAGATATCCCAATAGAATCTACTTTCGACTCATCATTGTTTATAATTTCATTTTTTCGAATGAGATCAAAACGATCAATATTATATACAATATAGGCAGGTTTTCCTTTTTCAATACTGTACAATCCGTAGATTAAGGCTACTATCTGAATCAGGATAATAATGGTTAAATCCATTTTCAGGGTTTTCTTACCCTCTTTATAGACAATAAAACCCAGTATTGGCCCAACGATGACATCAATAGCTAACATCATTAAAAATAAATGTGTTACCCCAACGGCTTTTGATAAAGGAAATGGATACCAAAAAATAAATACAAGTAATAAAGCCATAGTTGCTATAAAAAGCGAAATAGCTAAATGACTCAAAAAAAACTTCATTCTCTTAGAGAATTTTGGGCTCATGGCTGAGATACCTTTGGCTGTTTCCATCTATAACTTAATGAATCATTTACACTATATAGCGATTCAAAATTTATATTTTCCTGATGCATACTATTCAAAGTTTTTAGATAATATTGTGCTGCTTTTTCCTGATTATTAATTACTAAAGTTTGTGAATATTTATATAAATTTATGCCTTCAGCATATCTATAAGTAACTTTTCTCATCCAATCAAGTTGTTCTTGAGTCATATTTTTCTGAGGTTGGGTACGCAAGAACCTTATACGCTCTCTTAACTGTGTAAGTAGTATGATATTAGGTACTTCTTGTTTAGCATGTATTTCCCCAATATTTTTAAGCTCAAACTGAAGTAATCTTGTATCTTTTTCCACACGACTATATTCAATAAATATCCAAGTTAATAAGATAGCACTACTAACAAAAACAACCATGCCAATATTTTTACTTAAAAATTTAACTCTTTTATCGTATAAATCAAAGGAAAGTGTACCCAAAATTAATCCCATGGGCAGTAAAAAAAAAGCATATTCTAAAGGGTACTCAAACATGCCATGTACTATTAATACCCCAATCATTGCAAGCCCTATAAACACTTCAATTGATGTAGTTAATTTGCTTAATCTCCACAACCATAGAGCAAAAAAACCAATAATCAATATACCTATAGGTACGCCATTCCAAATCAGAAGATCTAAAATGATATTATGACTATGTTCAGTCCAAGGCCCTATCGGGTAATCTTCAAACACAGATAACTGAGCAACGCTAACTTGATTCCAACCATATCCCCATATTGGTTCTTGCGAAACTGCATATAATAATTGCTTCCACATCAAAATTCTATGATGGCCTGATGTTGCTCTTTCTACCACATCCCTCACTAAAGTAATATCAATAAGATCTGATAGATATGGTGCTGTAATTGCTGATAATACAAAAATTATCGCAAAATAAAAAATAGCATACTTTCCTAAGCGTGCAGAAAAACAGCTAGATTTCCAAAGCCACCAAATTAAAAAGCAGATAATAAATATCCAAACTGTGCGTGATTGCGTCAAAGTAAGGCAAAAAAGCAATAAACAAGCAAGCCCTATTCCCGTTAGATGATGAATAATTTTTTTTTCATAAAGATATAATGTAGCTAAAACACTTAATAATAAAAAACTTGCTGCATTATTCGGTTGTGCAAAATTTGCAAATGGTCTCCCCCCCGGAGGTACATCAACTGTCCAAATTCCACCATTGGTGAGAAGCAGCCACTGTTTTAAAATAATAAAAGCCGAAACTAAACCCACAAATATACAAAAAGTAGAAACAAAAATGAGAATTTGATTAAGTTTATAATTTTGTCTTAAATTCAAACCAATCATTATAGCTAAACCGAAGGAGAATATATAAATAGATGTAATAAGCGCATCACCTAAAAAGTAAATTTTCCCGAATATATTTTGTATCAAGGGAATAAGAGCAACACTAAAAATAAAAATAATTCTTTTATTTATTATAATATCATTATTTTCTAATAATATTTTCGCTAATAGGCATAAAAAAACCCCATACATAGCAAAGTCATGGTATACCGTACGCCAAGGGTCATAATAATTTGGCAACAGATATGCAATACTTGCAAGGCAAAAAATTAAAGCACCCCAATACACATTATTTTTTTTCACGAATATTATCACTCATATAAAAAGGGATGCTTACGCATCCCTTTTCGAATTACATTATCTTAATTAATCTCGGCAAGAAGCAGGTAAGTATTTAGTAAGATCTGTTGCTTTTGGACCACATTTCCAAGCACCCACACCTGTACCAATTGTTGGTGCTGTTTTACCATCTGCTTGCAAAGGTGTCATAACAATCACACCACTTTTAGCACCTTTTAAGCTATCATCAGCAGTTAACGTAACTTCAATGACACCACCGGCCAAAGTAGCAACTTGTTGTACATATTTAGAAACTTTAGATGCACCACCGGCTTCACAACCAAAGTTACCCGCAGTAGGAATACTTGATGCCGCTTGGAAAGCTTCAGTTACAGCAGTACGACAAGTAGAGCCCGCCAATACAGCTTCAGACACTTTTGCACGCACTGTATAATCTTGATAAGCAGGAAGTGCAACAGCAGCCAAAATACCGATAATTGCTACAACAATCATTAATTCAATAAGGGTAAAACCCTTTTGTACTGTATTCATAACATTCTCCACAAATGTTTTTGTTTATTTATAAGCTTAAAAGAAAAAGCTCATTTAGCTTATTTTATATTTAGCACTAAATGTACCAAGTTCTATTATAATAAAATTAAGAGAAAAAACAGCACTTTAAAAAAAAATTTTTATTTTTGTAACTACTGTGTTTTATTTTGTGTAACTAACTGACAAAAACTGTCAGTTAGTTGACTAAAATCACCCCAGAATAATCGGTTTATTCCCCAATTCATTTTCTAAATCATCTATTTTACGATCATAGTACTGATCTAGCACTTGTCCAATCTGCTTTACCCCTTCAATTACCCCCTCTTTAAACTTCTGCTGGACTAGATGCTGAATAATATTTTGGCAGATTTCATCCCAGACTTGCTGGGTCGTTGCATCTTTAATTCCTCGATCAATCACAATCTCAACCTTATGTTCACACAGATTCAAATACAGGAGTACTCCACTGTTATATTCGGTATCCCAAACACCAATTTCCGCAAATAACTGCCGGGCACGACATAAGGTATCTTGATAATAGGCAGATCGTGAAGGCAAACAACCTTCAATCACGACCTGAATCTCCCCCACATGCCCATGCTCGGCTTCTTCCACCACGACGGCAATCGCATGCTGATCCTGCTTGGAAAAAAAGCGCTTGGTTGCCGGCATATAAAAGAAATGCTTTAGCCAGCGCTTAAAACTCGGCTGTGCATGTTCTTCCAGCTTAGGTTGCGTGACAATCTCTGTCGTATCTGTCGTTGTTACCATGAGCCTGATGCTCCTCCCCCACCAAATCCACCACCGCCACCGCCGAAGCCGCCGCCCCCAAAACCACCACGACCACTACCGCCGCGGCCACCACCTGCCATAAAGGCATGTAAAATCAGCTGCGCAAGCGAGGTGACCAGTAAGAAGAATACCCCGGCACCAATCATTAAGCTGGCGATTAAACCCATGCCATTGACCAGACCGGCAGCCGTGCCTGCAACCGCGGCAGTTGCAGCGCTGAGTTTTCTGCCAAAAATCATGGAACCGACGACCCCAGCAACAACAATAAACAGCACGCTACTGAACGTCGCCTTACTGGCTTTTTGTGCCTGATAAGCCTGTTCCTGACGTTCTTTTAATTCATCGGCTGCCTGTGCTGCAATTTCAGGATCTAAATTTAAAATTCGTTCAATTTCGGTTAGTCCGGAATCAATGCCCTGCGCATACTGACCTTGCTTAAAAAATGGCGTAATTTTGTCATGAATAATTCGACCTGCCACTATGTCTGGTAGTACACCCTCCAGACTATAACCGGTCAAAATTTGAATACGGCGGTCATTAATGGCAATGGTCATCAACAAACCATTGTCGCGTTTAGCTGAACCCAGCTGCCAGGCTTCAGCAACACGCATGGAATAATCAAAAATATCTTCTTGCCCTGTGGTCGGAACAATGACTACACCTATCTGCCCTTTGCCTTCATTATAAAGTTTCAAAATACGCTGGCTGAATTGCTGTTTTTCAGCGGGACTAAGTATATTGGCCTGATCAATGACCGGTTCATTCAGACTGGGTAAATCGCGCTGAAACTGCCCTTCCGCCATGTCATTGGCAATTTGTGGCTGTGATGCTGCTGCAGTTTCTGTATTTTGAGCTGGAGTATTTTGATTATTTTTAGGCTGCAAGATTTCACGGGCTACAATGACGTCTTCAGCATCTGTAGCCGTGGCTGTTTCTGCTGAAACAAGCATTGTCGTTCCCATGCCCAACATGAGAATCAAACCAGCACAATATTTCAGCAGTATTTCAGGCATCTGATCTCTCACTTATTTACAGGTCAGTACTTATTCAAAGGAAACCGTTGGAGCTTTCTGTGCGCTTTGCTCGGCACTAAAGTTCGGTTTGGTATCCATACCAATCACTTTTGCCGTCATCACTTGCGGGAACTGACGGGCATAAGAGTTAAAGTCCTGCACCGTGGTGATATAACGGTTACGTGCCACAGCGATTCTATTTTCAGTGCCTTCCAGCTGCACCTGCAAATCACGGAACTGCTGATTGGCTTTCAGATCGGGATAATTTTCAGTTACTGCCAATAAACGCGACAAAGCACTGGTCATTTGCGACTGCGCTTCCTGATAACGCTGAAACAGTTCTGGATCTTCCAGTACTTCACGGTCTACTTTTAGCCCTGCCACATTGGCGCGTGCTTGAGTCACTTCGGTCAACACCTGTTCTTCATGCGCAGCATAGCCTTTGACCACATTGACCAGATTCGGTACCAGATCGGCACGGCGCTGATACTGGTTTTGCACTTCAGACCATGAAGCAGTCACCGCCTCATCCTTGACTTGTAAGGTGTTATAGCCGCAACCACTCAGGGTCAAGGTACTGGCCAGCATCAAGGCAATAAGAGATTGTTTGAATACACGCATGATATCTTGTCCTCAATTCTTTATTAATATTTATATAATTAATTTGATTTTAAACAGTATTTTCTAAAGTTTTGTTACTTTTTATAATCTTTTTTAATGGTCTCTCTTTCAGTTAGACAATATTCAAAAATAAAAAACCCGCCATAGCGGGTTATTTAAATGGCTTCAGTGAATTTTCAACGGTTAAACCTCTAGATAATCTAGAATCCCTTCAGCTGCCTGACGGCCTTCCCAGATCGCAGTCACTACAAGATCCGAACCGCGCACCATATCACCGCCAGCGAAGATTTTTGGATTTGAGGTCTGGAATTTGTATTGCTGCTGCTCAGCGGCAACGACACGACCTGAACCATCCAGATTGATTTCCACATCGGTGAACCAGTCTGCTGGACTGGTACGGAAACCGAAAGCAAGCAAAACCGCATCGGCTGGCAGAATTTCTTCTGAACCCGGAATGGGTTCTGGGCTACGGCGACCACGACTGTCCGGCTCACCGAGCTGAGTAGTAATAAATTTTACACCGGTTACTTTACCATTTTCACCAACAACTTCGATCGGCTGACGGTTAAACTGGAAGTTCACCCCTTCTTCACGCGCATTTTGCACTTCACGGCGTGAACCTGGCATATTTTCTTCATCACGACGATAAGCACAAGTTACTGTCTCAGCACCTTGACGGATCGAAGTACGGTTACAGTCCATGGCAGTATCACCACCGCCTAAAACAATGACTTTCTTGCCTTCCACGCTGATGTATTCAGCTGGGTCTTTTTCCCAGCCCTGACAACGATTGACATTGGCAATCAGGAAATCCAGTGCATCATACACACCATCCAGATCTTCGCCGGCGAAACCACCTTTCATATAGGTATAGGTGCCCATGCCCATAAATACTGCATCATAATCAGTAAGCAAATGATCAATGCTGATATCGGTGCCAATTTCAGTATTGAGACGAAATTCCACGCCCATGCCCGTGAAAATTTCACGGCGGCGCTTCATTACGTCTTTTTCCATTTTGAATTCTGGAATACCGAAAGTCAGCAAACCACCAATTTCCGGACGTTTATCAAAGACCACAGGTTTTACCCCATTACGTACCAGAATATCCGCACAGCCAAGTCCTGCAGGACCTGCCCCGATAATCGCGACTTTCTTATTGGTCCATTGCACATTGGACATATCTGGACGCCAGCCCAATGCAAAGGCGGTATCATTGATATATTTTTCTGCATTCCCGATCGTCACCGCACCGAAACCGTCGTTCAGGGTACATGCCCCTTCACACAGACGGTCTTGCGGACAAACACGGCCACAGACCTCCGGCAAGGTATTGGTCTGGTGACACAATTCAGCGGCTTGGAACAGACGTCCTTCAGACACCAGTTTTAACCAGTTTGGAATGTAGTTATGTACCGGACATTTCCACTCACAATACGGGTTACCACAGCCTAGGCAGCGATGCGTCTGATTGGCTGCAATTTCCGCTGTGTAAGGCTTATAAATTTCCACAAATTCTGCTTTGCGGACATCAATCTCTTTTTTCTCTGGATCTTGGCGTGCGACATCCAGGAATTGAAAGTCATTATTCAGGCGTTCTGCCATGTCTCTCTCCGTGGGGAGATGTAAGGCGGTTCACAGTTGCCGCCTTACATCTGCCTATGTTTCTGCAGTAGTGGAATTATTGTGGATCAGCTTGAGTTGTTTTTAACAGCGTTTGCAAGTTGGCTGCTTTTGGTTTTACCAACCAGAACTTGCGGCTGTAGAAGTCAAACTCATGGCGGATCTTGTACGCCCAAGCACTACCCGTTTCTTTAATATGTTCATCGAGAATACGACCCAGGAAGGCTTTGTGCTCTTCCATCGCTTCGGTTGAAATACGGTTCAGCTCAATCAGCTCGTGGTTATAATAATCAACGAAGTCATTATCCAGATCAAGCACATAAGCAAAACCACCAGTCATACCCGCACCAAAGTTATGTCCGACTTTACCCAGCACTGTCACAATCCCACCGGTCATATATTCACAGCAGTGATCACCTGCACCTTCAATTACGGCAAATGCACCCGAGTTACGTACTGCGAAACGTTCGCCTGCCGTACCGGCAGCAAATAATTTACCGCCAGTCGCACCATACAGACAGGTATTCCCAATAATCGCGGTATTTTGCGTCTGGAATGGCGAACCTTTTGGCGGGAAAATCGAGATGCGACCACCTGCCATGCCTTTACCGACATAGTCATTGGCATCACCTTCAAGGCTGATATGCAGACCACCGGCATTCCAGACACCCAGTGACTGGCCCGCCGTACCATTTAGGTGAACTTTCACCGGATGGGCTTCCATGCTGAGGTTGCCATAGCGTTTCGCAATTTCACCAGACAGACGGGCACCAATCGAACGGTCACAGTTACCGATCGTGAAGCTATATTCACCGCCAGTTCCCGCTTCGATGGCAGGCAGAATCTCATCCACCATTTTTTCAGCCAGAATCCCTTTATCAAATGGTGCATTGCCCTGTACTTCGCAGTACTGTGCTTTACCTTCTGCAGCAGGATGTGATTCCAGTAATTTACTTAAATCAAGATGTGCATGCTTTGCAGTTTCACCTGGCAAGACTTCCAGCAGATCCGTACGGCCAATCAGGTCTTTCAGACTTGATACACCGAGTGCTGCCAGCCATTCACGGGTTTCTTCAGCAATAAAGGTGAAGAAGTTGATCAGCATTTGTGGCTCGCCAATATAATGCTCTTGACGTAAATGATCTTGTTGAGTCGCAACACCGGTTGCACAGTTATTCAAGTGGCAGATACGCAAGTATTTACAACCTAAGGCAATCATTGGGGTTGAACCAAAGCCGAAGCTTTCAGCACCGAGAATTGCTGCTTTTACGACATCCAGACCGGTTTTTAAACCGCCATCTGTCTGTACGCGAACTTTACCACGCAGGTCATTGACACGAAGGGCCTGATGCGCTTCAGAAAGACCCAGTTCCCACGGTGAACCTGCATGATGAATTGAAGAAAGTGGAGAAGCCGCTGTACCGCCATCATAACCAGAAATGGTAATGAAATCGGCATACGCTTTCGCTACACCCGCCGCAATCGTACCGACACCCGGTTCAGAAACCAGCTTAACTGACACCATCGCCTGTGGGTTAACCTGTTTTAAATCAAAGATCAACTGTGATAAATCTTCAATTGAATAGATGTCATGATGCGGAGGTGGCGAAATCAGGGTAACGCCCGGCACAGAGTAACGTAAACGTGCAATGAGACCATTCACTTTACCACCCGGCAACTGACCACCTTCACCTGGTTTTGCACCTTGCGCGACTTTAATCTGGAGAACTTCTGCTGATGTTAAATAAGCAGGCGTCACACCAAAACGGCCCGATGCAATTTGTTTGATTTTCGAGTTACGGATAGTACCGTAACGCGCTGGATCTTCACCGCCCTCACCCGAGTTTGAACGACCACCAATCGTATTCATGGCAATCGCAATCGCTTCGTGCGCTTCAGGTGACAGTGCACCCAAAGACATACCGGCAGAGTCAAAGCGAGGCAGGATCTCTTCCACAGATTCCACTTGTTCGACTGGAATCGAGTTGTCTGTTTTGAGTTTGAACAAGTCACGGATCGTTGCGATCGGACGGTTGTTCACCAATTCTGCATATTCTTTAAAATCTGCGTAGTTCCCAGAACGTACTGCTTTATGCAGTGAGTTGATCACATCCGGGTTAAAGGCATGATATTCCTTGCCAAAGACAAATTTCAGCAGGCCTCCCTGATCGATTGGCTTACGGTTTTTCCAGGCAATATCCGCCAACTGTTTCTGGTCATTTTCAAGATCGACAAAAGTAGCACCCTGAATACGGCTTGGTACACCGATGAAGCATTTATCCACCACTTCATTAGATAAACCCACTGCTTCAAACAACTGACCACCACGATAAGAAGCAACCGTAGAAATCCCCATTTTCGAAAGAACTTTCAATAAGCCTTTCTCAATCCCCTTACGGAAATTGTTTTGTGCATAGATTGGGTCACCCAATAACTCGCCTTTGGCGACCAGATCATTGATCACGTCATAAGCCAGATATGGGTAGATGGCTGTTGCACCAAAGCCAAGGAGTACCGCAAATTGGTGTGGATCACGAGCAAAACCGGTTTCAATAATCAGGTTGGCATCAGTACGCAAACCTGTATTAATCAGGTGATGATGCACTGCACCAGTAATCATGAAAGCATTGGCAGGCAAGTAACCTTCACGGATTTTCTTGTCTGAAAGCACCAGTAAGGTTTTACCATCACGAATGGCTTGTGCAGATTCTTCACAAATACGCGCAATCGCTGCTTCCAGACCTTCGGTTTCAGCATAGTTCAAGTCAATATCTGCAATTTCATAACCGGCACGACCCAGCGTACGGATCTGATGCATTTTCGAATTAGAAAGTACAGGACTGGAAATGATCAGGCGGTCTGCATGTTCAGGCCCTTGTTCAAAGACGTTTTGTTCACGCCCCAAACAGGTTTCCAGTGACATCACAATCGATTCACGTAGCGGGTCAATCGGTGGGTTGGTCACCTGTGCAAACTGCTGGCGGAAATAATCCGACACATGGCGTACCTGACGAGACAATACCGCCATCGGGGTATCATCACCCATTGAACCTACAGCTTCCTGACCACTTTCAGCAATCGGACGCAACAACTGGTCACGCTCTTCAAAGGTCACCATGAACATTTTTTGTGCCGCTTTCAGGCCATCGCCTTTTAAGCCTTGATCACATAAATATTCTTCCAGCTCTGGACTACCTTGCAAACGCACAGAATTTTCACGTAACCATTCACGGTATGGACGCATACGTTTCAGATGATTATTGACATCTTGAGTATCCAGCACCTTACCGGTTTGCGTATCAATGACCAGCATTTGGCCAGGACCGACACGGCCTTTAGAAATCACATCTTCAGGTTGATAACCCCAGACACCAATTTCAGAAGCCAGCGTGATATAACCATTCTTGGTGATGACCCAACGCGCAGGACGCAGACCGTTACGATCCAGCATACAGATCGCATGTCGGCCATCCTGAATCACCAGACCAGCCGGGCCATCCCAAGCTTCCATATGTTTTGAGTTGAATTCATAGAAAGCACGCAGATCAGCATCTAAGGTTTCCACATTTTGCCAAGCAGGCGGAACCAGCATACGGAGTGCACGGAACAGATCCATGCCGCCACCCACCAGAATCTCCAGCATGTTGTCCAGGCTTGAAGAATCTGAACCGGTACGGTTCACAATTGGATTCAGTTCAGTTAAACCTGGCAATAATGGATTTTCAAATTTCGGCACACGCGCCATGGCCCAGTTACGATTCGCAGTAATGGTATTGATTTCACCATTGTGCGCCAGGTAACGGAACGGTTGTGCCAAAGGCCAGCGAGGCAAGGTATTGGTCGAGAAGCGCTGATGGAAGACCACGATATGCGATTCCAAACGTGGATCAGCCAGATCTGTATAAAAATCTGCAATCGCTTCCGGCATCATCAAGCCTTTATAGCTGATCACCGTTGAGCACAAAGTAGTGACATAGAAAGACGTATCATTCAACAACAGTTGTTCTGCACGACGGCGTGCCAGGAATAACTTACGGTTAAATTCAACCTCAGTCACACCCATTGGACAGTTAACAATAATCTGTTCAAATGCCGGCATCGATTGCAATGCAATTTCACCCAATGCATCGACATTGGTCGGAATCACGCGCCAAGCCAAAACGATTAAACCTTCAGCTTCAATCTCTTTGTTTAAAACCTGTTTGGCATGTGCAGCAAGTGCCGGATCAAGATTTAGAAACACCAACCCCACAGCAAACACTTCACTTAAAGTGGTATCACTTAAGCGTTTTGCTTCTTCACGGAAAAATTTCTTCGGCATCGCCAAGAGCAGACCACAACCATCCCCGGTTTTGCCATCCGCGGCAATACCACCACGATGGGTCATACAACTCAAACTATGAATCGCGGTCTTGACGAGATCATGGCTAGCATCACCCTGCATATGGGCGATCAAACCGAAACCACAGTTATCTTTAAACTCATCCGGTTGGTATAAACCTTGAGCGGGAGCTACATTATTAGGCGATGGCATGTGCATAGCGTACCCTTCTTTCACTAAGCCTCAACAGGCTATTAAACAATCTAAACTTTTCTCTGCGCTAGCGTCTAATGGACTTTCGAAGACTGTATTGGTAGAGCAAAAGCATTTTTCTTTATTTCTTCAGACTAGTCCTTTTTTAGACTAAATGCATAACAAATAAAGTTTATTCTGCTCATGAATAACATAAAAATCTGGAATAAATATGACATTCATACGGTGTCATCGAATCATTTTTCGCGCCAAAACAGGGAGATTAATTCAATTCATGCACCAATAAAGCAAATTCCATGCCAACAAACAGCGCATAAATTAAAACAATACAGATGACAAAGATTTAGCGCAGAACAGCACTCTAAGGGTTAATTTTAATGTGCATTTTTTGCACCAAAAGCGCTCATTTTTAATTCTGTAATTTTTTGGATGCGCTATTTTAGACCGGACTAATTAAATGGATCACTAATCTCATTATTTTGAGGACGAGGATTACTGCCCTGAGCAGGTCGATTATTGTTATTTTGCGGTTGAGGCGTGCCTTCTACAGCACTTTCAGATTTCTGTACATCGACCACATTTCCCGATGAATCACGGCGCACAATGGTGGTACTGGTAGTCGCAGCATCAGAGCTACGCGGCTTGGACTCAGTCTGGGTTTGCTGCTGTCTAAGTCGCACCGATTCATCTACTTTCGGCAAAGGCACATTTTTCAAACGAATTTCGTAAAGCTTTTGATTACTGGCCAATTCCTCTGAACCCAGATTATTGACCAGACTGACATATTGCTGCATTGCTACAACTTCAGGCTTGACTGAGGCCGGTAAATTTAACTTCAGTGTAGATAAAGCCTGATTGGCTTGCGCCGCCGTCTTATATTGACCATATAACAATACATATTGTTCTGGCTGATTTTCACCCGAGATTCTTAAATAAATAAAAGGTTTACGATCGGACTGTTTTTTAAGAAAACTTTTTAAAATGGCTTCATTGGTCACACGAAATAATTCAATGGCGTGCTGGTTTTTCGCTTCATTGACAAATTTGGTACCACGGAATTCCGGCTCATGACTGGCATTCACGACGGTACGCGTATTTAGGTCCAGTGGTTTCACTTCCTGAAAAAGTGCACCAAGATGGATCATTGTGGCGACTTTTTCTGGTTGAATCTGCAACTGAACTTCAGTTTCAGGCTTTTTTTCAATTTCGACGACATCATCTGAATCAGTCACCGCCCAAAAAACTAAGGCAGCAAATAGGCAGCATACACCACAGACCAGCCAGAAATAATGCTGAATCTTTTGCCAAGGAGTATGTAATGCTGCCATAAAACTAAACCTATGCCTGACTGGCTAAAATTGCCTGTTTCATTAACTCGAGATCAAAGTCTCGGGTAATCACTGCTTCGCCTAATTGCTTTAATAACACCAGACGCAATTGTCCATTTAAGACTTTTTTGTCATGGGCCATATAGGCCAGAAAATCATCCAGAGGGATTTTAGGACAAACCACAGGAAGTTTGGCACGAGAAATGATTTTTTTTGTACGTTCTAAATCCTCTTGAGAAATCCAGCCCATACGCTGTGACAGATCCGCAGCCATCACCATACCGGTGGCAACAGCCTCGCCATGTAGCCAGACACCATACCCCATGTAGGATTCAATCGCATGACCAAAGGTATGACCTAAATTGAGTAAAGCACGTTCCCCTTGCTCTTTCTCATCATTGGCTACGATCCGCGCCTTATGCGCACAGGAACGGTAAACGGCTTCAGCCAATAATTTCTCATCACGAGCGGCCAGAGCATCCATATTCTCTTCCAGCCAGACCAGAAATGCTTCATCACCGAGCAGCGCATATTTAATCACTTCAGCCAAACCTGCTGAAAGCTCTCGATCAGGCAAAGTAGAAAGCTGCGACATATCCGCCAGTACCACTTGAGGTTGCTGGAAAGCACCAATCATGTTTTTACCCAGTGGGTGATTAATCCCGGTTTTTCCACCAACACTTGAATCTACTTGCGACAGCAAAGTCGTCGGTACTTGGATAAAGTATACACCGCGCTGGAAACAGGCAGAAGCAAACCCGGCCATATCTCCAATGACACCACCACCCAGCGCAAGCACAGTACAGTCCCTGTTAAAACCGGCTTCAAGCAGTGCATCAAAAATCAGATTCAGATGCGGACTATCCTTATATTTTTCACCATCAGGCAAAATACAGGTCGCAACACGTTTGTTCAGAGCTTCAATTGCAGTTTGATAACGCTGCAAATAAAGTGGTGCAACTGTGGTATTACTCACAATCATCACTTGCTTGCCCTGAATATAGGGAGCCAATAAGGCCTGTGGATCCAGATCGCTCCCGATAAAAATAGGGTAACGACGTTCTCCGAGTTCTACATATAAGGTTTGCATGCTTGATTAACCACTTTATTCAATGAACTTAGTTTTTAGAAGTAATGAGATTGAGAATCCGCTGCGCCAGATCTCGTGCAGCACCCTGATTGGTCTCAATAATATGATGCGCCACTTCCCGATACAAGGGATCACGGACTGCCAATAAATCCCGTAACTTTTGTTCCGGATTTTCGACTTGAAGGAGGGGACGGTTTTTATCGCGATAGGTACGTTGCAGTTGAATTTCAACCGGGGTATAGAGATAAACGACGATTCCGCGCTGTTTCAGATAGTCCCGGTTTAAAACCTGAGTAATTGCACCACCACCAGTGGCTAAAACCAGATGGGGACGTGAGGTAAGTTCATTAATCACAGCCGTTTCACGGTCACGGAAACCCTGCTCCCCTTCTTTTTCAAAAATCCAGGGAATGGTCGCACCTGTTTTACGTTCAATTTCATGATCACTGTCTAGAAATTCGCGTCCTAACAATTCTGCGAGATGTCGTCCTACTGTTGTTTTACCGGCCCCCATCGGCCCTACCAAATAAATATTTGGTAGGGTTTCAAACTCTTTGCTTGGCAAGGAGTCACCTATTCGTTTTGTTAAATTCAAAATATATTAATGATTTCTTGAAACACTGTCATTAACAATTCGAGGTGTAACGAAAATCAGTAGCTCACGTTTATTATCCGACTTTAAATCTTTACGGAATAAACGTCCTACATAAGGAATATCCCCCAAGAATGGCACCTTGGTTTGTGCATTACGGGTTTCCTGCTCAAAAATACCACCTAGAACTACTGTTTCACCATTATCAACCAAGACATTGGTATTGATCTGGTTTTTGTTAATAGTAAGCTGTCCAGTCGGTGTCGGATTACCCGGCGAATCACTGGTAATATTGAGTTCCATCTGCACTTTACCATCTGGCGTAATACTTGGCGTCACATCCAGACTTAAGGTGGCATCAATAAACTCAGTAGTGGACACAGCATTAGCACCTCCACCTTCAGCAGATTGATACGGAATTTGTGAACCAGAGGCAACAGTTGCTTTCTGCTTATCCGCAGTCAGTACTTTAGGGGTAGAAATCACCTCACCATAGCCATCTGCCTGAAGTGCAGAAAGCTCAAGATCCAACATAAAATCCGATAGACTGATTAGACCAAAAGCAATACGACTTGCACCCGGACTGGTTACACCCAAGTCTACATTAAGGTTTTGTGGACGTTGAATCTCATAAGTATATCCACCTAAATCACTTTCTTGGGGATCTCTGAGATCCCATAACGTCGTGTCACTACCACCGACCAGAAGGCTATCATTGTTGGTAATCCCTTGAGATAGAATCCCCCACTTCACTCCCATTTCTTTGGTGAAGTCAGTGGTAGCTCGCACAATACGTGCTTCGACCATCACCTGCTTGACCTGTACATCGAGCAGATCTACCATATTACGGATTTTATCAATAAAAGGCTGGGTATCATTCACAATAATAGTATTGGTTCGTGCATCAATAGACACAGAGCCACGTGAACTCAATAAGCTTTCTCTCTCATCATTATTTGTAGTGTTACTCGAACTACCTGAACTAGATGCGCCTTTATTCTGCGTAATCAGTTTCTCAATATCAGCGGCTTTGGCATAACTGAGCTGCATATATTCCGTTTGGATAGGCGCAAGTGCAACACTCTGCTTAATCGCCTTAGCTTCTTCCTCTTCAGCCTTTATCAGCTCTGTAACTGGTGCGATCCAGATCACATTGCCATTGCGCCGTTTATCCAGATTTTTGGTTTTCAGCACAATATCCAGCGCCTGATCCCAAGGTACCTCTTTCAAGCGCAAGGTAATATTGCCTTGCACACTATCCGCAGCCACCATATTGATATCGGTAAAATCCGCTAAGAGCTGTAGCACGCGGCGCACTTCAATATCCTGGAAATCTAGCGAAATTTTCTTACCGCTATAAGCAACGGTTTTAGGACGCAATGGACTCTTGGCTTCTGGTCGTTTCAAGCTGATGGTCAGCTTGTTATCAGTCTGATAAGCCATATATTCATAACTTTCCGCAGACTGAATCGTAATGACCCCTGAACCATTTTGATTCACAGCATCCACACTCGATACCGGAGTCGCGAAATCAGTCACATTAAGACGGCGGGTCAAATGAGCCGGAATCTTGGAACCTAAAGTGCGTACAATAACTTTGGTACCCTGCTGTTGTACATCAACCGGGGTATTATTACCTGCTAGATCAATAACGACTTGGCCCTCACCTTGCGCACCGCGCTGGAAACCAATGTTGCTAATACCCTGAGCTGACTGTTGCTGCACAGGTTGAGTTATGGCTACAGGAGTTGCCGAGTTAATTTTAAGAATAAAGGTATTGCCTTCCACGCGAGTCGTAAAGGCTCCAGCCTCGGTCAGATTTACCGTTAGACGTGCCCGCTGAGCATCCGAAGTGACATCCACTGAACTGGCTTCACGTGTTGCCACCGGAATACTGCTTTGTTTTAAATTCTGTTGTGCTTTGTCAAAGTCCAGAATCAAACGTGACGGCGATTCTAATTGATAGGCTTGTGGTTGTGGTGGCAAACCATTGAACATCACCCGAATCTCAGTTCCTTGTCCAGGAAGCTGCATGGGTACTACATTGGTCATTGAAACCTGCGCACTGGCCGCTTGCATCACCGCAATCGCAACAGCACCCATTGAAAACTGACGAAACACACGATTCATTGTATTAACATCCCCAAAAATAAATTCTTTAATACTCTTATTCATTGTTATTCCTTTAAAACTTATGGCGCCGGCCCGATAAGAACCAGACTTCGCGGACGTTCCACATATCCCTCACGGCCATCTGGAATAATCTCAATCAAATCGATCTGTGTTGGTGTAATTCCAACCACACGACCATGATTAAGTCCCATATAGCTACCACGTTGAATCCGCTCAACCTCACCATCAGGTGTCTGGATTAAAGCCAGAATCTGTCCTGCCTGATTGCGCATGCTGCCTTTCATGGTCAACGTTTCGAGCGGATAACTTTCTAGCGGTTGCAATTGACGTGATAGGTTTGGATAAACCCGTTTCCCCGCCATAATTTTCAGTTCGGCAGCCAGAGAGCTTGGTAAAAAAGGACTTTTGATCTGATGTGCTGCATAGTTGAAGGTTTCAACTGGCATAAAATCAGGCGCAGGTTCAATCGGTAAAGGCGGCTGATTACGAATATTGGCCATTTCCTGATTGACTGCATCAATGCGTGAATCACATCCCAATAATAAAAACCCAAGCGTTAAAGCTGAAGTAATTTTAATGTTCTTCATTACTGCGCCCCCTGAGTAGTACTATTAGCTGCAGGCTGCACTGCAGCGCCTTCCGCATTACCAACATAACGATAAGTTTTGGCTTTCACCACATAATCAATGACCGGAATTTCAGATTTTTTCTCTTTGTTTTCAGTACCGGTAATGGTGAAATCATGCAGCGTGACAATACGCGATAAGCCGGCAATACTGCTTACAAAAGAACCAAAAGCGTGATAATCTCCAGTGGCTTCAATCGCAATTGGCTGCTCAATAAAGAACTCTTGTTTAATTTCAGGTTCCAGACGGATATTTTTAAACTTCAAGCCTGAATTCACACCGCTCAGATTAATATCTTCAACTAGACCTGGAATTTCAGTTTCTTTTGGCAACTGTTCTAACTGCTGGTTAAAACGGGCTTCCATTTCCTGAAGCTGAATTTGATATTGTTGTAAATTGCGTAATTTGGATTCTTTTTCACGGAATTCATTCAGCAGGTTTTGCTCCTGAGCACTGGCTTGTGAAATTGACTCAATCGTGCTTCTGATCATGACAAAGTAAATCACCGCAAATGCCAGCGCAGCAATAAAAATCCAACAGGTAATTTTGACCGACAAAGGCCAGCTACCATAGTTATTTGGATCCAATGTATTGAATTGCTGAAAAAACTTTTCAACAGTCATTTTATTTTTGGGTACAGCGACGACATCCTGGCTGAACTCATCGAATTCTTCATTACTCATGATGATGCCCCCGTAGTTGTAGCGACTGCTTGTTGTTCTTCATTCAGTACTGGCTGAGCGATCTGATCCAGATCTACAGTTACAGTAAAACTGCCATAAGATTCTTCCACACGTGGAATAATCGAGCTCGGCGCCTTTTCTTTTGCTTCTTCAGCCACCAGGAAAGCGTTCATAAAGGCATTTCGATACCAAGATGAAGCTTCCAGATTACGGAGCAGTTCTGCTACCGTATTTGGACTTTCAGCCCGACCTTCAATGGTGAACTTGTCGCCGATACGCTGGAATTTGGTGATATACATATTGCTTGGGGTCACCCGCACAATTTCATCAATCAGATGCACTGCAATCGGACGTTGGGTTTGTAGGCCCTGAATCAGTTTCATCCGTTCAACAATTGCATTACGCTGTTCTTGTAAACCTTCAAGCGCCTTTAACTGCACATCCAGATTCTGGTTGGTACTTTGAATCAGCTGATTGGCCTGCTCCTGATCTTGAAGCTTGTGATCATAATAAAACCAGGTTGAACCCGCTGCCGCTAATCCCAAGAAAAGCGCCCCCACGCAGATTGCCACGAATTCATTATTTCTTTTAATTCTTAGCTCATCACGCCAAGGAAGTAAGTTAATTCTTGCCATTAATCAAAACTCCTTAATGCCAAACCGCATGCAACCATGAGTGATGACGCGTCATTTTCAATTTTTTTAATATCAATTTGAGGAGAAAAGCCCATTTGCAAAAATGGATTCGCGATCGTGACACGGTAACCGAGTTTTTGTTGTAATAATTTTGCCAGACCTGGAATATTGGCATTCCCGCCGGCCAGTAAAATATGGTCAATCTCATTAAACTGAGAAGATGAAAAGAAGAATTGTAATGAACGGGCTGCCTGTTGTACGACGGCATCCAGAAATGGTTCTAGCACTTCAATATCATAATCATCCGGCAAGGCACGGGTTTTTTTAGCACGCCCAGCTTCTTCAAAGGACAATCCATAACGATTCTGAATTTCCTGAGTCAATTGCTTGCCGCCAAAGACCTGCTCACGGGTATAAATAATCTTGTTGTTCTGCATCACCGACAAGGTCGTCATACTATGACCAATATCTAAGATACCAACCGTATTGACCCCCATCGGCAAAGTGTCAGAAAATACCTTAAAGGCATTTTCCAGCGCAAAACTTTCTACATCTGCAATCTTAGGCGTTAGACTGCTAATCTCTAAAACTTCAGAACGCGCTTCGACATTTTCAATTCGGGTAGCGACCAGCAGCACATTGACCCGGTTCGGATTGGCAAGACGGTCTGGCAGAACTTCAAAA
The DNA here is from genome assembly GCF_000369725.1 of Acinetobacter sp. CIP 101966. NCBI lineage: Bacteria > Pseudomonadati > Pseudomonadota > Gammaproteobacteria > Moraxellales > Moraxellaceae > Acinetobacter > Acinetobacter sp. CIP 101966. The sequence goes on from NZ_KB850160.1 coordinate 1,569,871, forward strand.
TCCAGACTCGCTTCATCGAGTGGAAAAGGAATGTATTGTTCCGCATCTTCACGAATCTGGACTTCACGTTCATCATCCGACATGTCTGCATCCATCTCAATGATTTTGGTGATGACCATTGAAGTTGGAATCGCAAAAGCGGCCTGATTCGACTGGGTATTACCCAAATTAATTGCACGCCCAAGGGCATCAGCGACTGCTTCTGGGTTTAAAATGTTTTTTTCAACAACACTGTTTTCCGATAATGGGATCAAAGCATAGCTCTCTACCCAGTAACGGCCACTTTTTACAGAAAGTTCTAAAACCTTAACAGAAGTCGAACTAATATCGACTCCTATTAACCCCTTATTTGGTTTACGATATAACCTGCGCACAATACACTTCCTATTATTTTTTTGTCCCCAATTCAATCTAACTTACCAATTGGTCCAGTCTATAATTTTATATAGATACAATAACTCATCTAACAATATGGATATCGACAGGATATACTGACCGGTAATTAGTTCGCCATTAGCTCTTATTAAAACTTACTTGTTATGAAAAAGCTATCTTGTTCAGGCCTTGTTCATCCATTTTTTTTGATCATTATCATTATACTGATCTCAATTCCGATGGGTTTCTATGGCATGTATCTCTATATTGCCCCATCTTTGCCTGAAATGTCTACGCTTAAAAAGGCCCCTTTATTAAAGCCTTTACAAGTTTTTAGTTCAGATAATGAATTAATTGCCGAATATGGAGGCAAGCTTTCTGTTCCCGTGAAATATGAACAAATTCCGCCCGAGTTTATTCATGCTTTCCTCGCCGCTGAAGATTCCAGCTTTTTTGAGCATAGCGGGATCAGCTTTAAAAGCTTGGGACGCGCACTCAGTGAGACGGTGACCGGCTCGGATGTACAGACCGGTGGTTCGACCATTACCATGCAAGTGGCAAAAAACTATTACCTTAGCCCTGAACGGACGCTGAAGCGTAAACTGACAGAAATTTTTCTGGCCCGTAAAATTGAGCAAAACTTAACTAAAGAAGAAATTCTGACCTTGTATGTCAATAAAATTTTCTTGGGAAAAAATGCTTACGGCATCGCAGCAGCAGCTAAAATTTACTATAACAAGAGCTTAGAAGAGCTTTCAATTGCACAAATGGCCATGATCTCTGGCCTACCTAAAGCACCTTCTCGATATAATCCGGTCGCCAATCCCAAGCGCGCCCTGGAACGTCGTAACTGGATTCTGGGCCGTATGCTGCAACTGGGCTATTTAAATCAGAGCCAGTATCAGCAAGCCATTGCTGAACCGGTAAATTTAGATATGCCTGATCGGAGTACCCGTAATAAATTCCCGTATGTCGGCGAAATGGTACGTTCTGAACTGGTACAAAACTTTGGTGAACAGGCGGTAGATTCTGGTTATAAAGTCTATACCACCATCCATAGTGAACGTCAGGCCTATGCGGAGCAAGCCGTACAGGAAGGTTTAGAAGCCTATGACCGTCGACATGGCTGGCGTGGTGCTGAAGCACATGATCAACCCCTCGATAAGTTCCGTGCCTATGCCAACACCTATCCTGCGCAAGTAACTCAGGTGAGTAATTCCAGTTTTGAAGCACTCATGCAGGACGGAAGCAGCGTGACCGTGCCCTGGTCAGGTATGTCCTGGGCACGTCGCTTTCGTAACGTCAATAGTGTAGGTGGTGCACCGAGCAAAGCGTCCGAGATTGTCAAAGTCAAAGACATTGTTCGTTTAAGACCTAATGAAAATAAAACCTCTTGGTCATTGGTGCAGATTCCCAATGTGCAAGGACAATTGATTGCCATCAACCCAAATAATGGTGCGATTGAAGCCATTGTCGGGGGATATAATTTTTATCAGTCGAAATTTAACCGTGCAACCCAAGGCTGGCGTCAGCCGGGCTCAACCATTAAACCTTTTGTTTATGCCCTGGCTTTAGAACGTGGCATGACACCGCATACCATGGTCAATGATGCACCCATTACCATTGGCAAATGGACCCCACGTAATTCGGATGGCCGTTATCTGGGCATGATCCCGCTACGTCGTGCACTTTATCTGTCACGTAATACAGTTTCAGTGCGCTTATTACAGGCCGTCGGGATTGAACGTACACGTCAGTTATTCATGGATTTTGGTTTACAGGACAGTCAGATTCCACGTAACTATACCATTGCCTTAGGCACCCCACAGGTCCTCCCGATCCAGATGGCGACTGGCTATGCCACCTTTGCCAATGGCGGTTACCGAATTCAGCCGCATTTTATTACCCGCATTGAAGATGCCTATGGCAATACCATCTTTGAAGCCAAGCCTGAATATGCCTGCATTTCATGTATTAATGAAAAAGAAGAAACAGTTCAAGCCACTGACCCTATTACCGCAGATGATGAAGCAATTGCAATCAACAATACAACTTTAGAGCAAAAACAGGCTGCACCTAAAGTCTCTGCCGAAGACAGTAATTATCGTCAGGCACAGCGTATTTTAAAATCCAGCTCTGCCTATGACATGGCTAACATTTTGCGTGATGTGATTCAGCATGGTACTGGCCGTGCTGCATTAAGAATTGGTCGTAGTGATATCGGCGGGAAGACCGGTACCACTAACGATGCCAAAGACGCCTGGTTTGCTGGCTTCAATGGCAAGTTAGTCACCGTGACCTGGGTAGGCTTCGACCAGCCAACCACGTTAGGTCGCCGTGAATATGGTGGTGTGGCAGCTCTACCGATCTGGACCGATTTTATGGGCAAGGCATTAAAAGGCCAGCCGGAAGCATGGGTCCGTTTAGACCGCAATGCCAAGGCACCGGTAAATCGTAATAAGGTGGTTCAGGCTGATGAGCAGCAGAATGATCCGTCTTCTCCACCTATGGCGACAGCACTTTACCGTCCTGCACCTGTGGTCGTCCCGAAACGCACAGAAACTGACTTTGAGGATTTACCAGATCAACCGATTCGTTTACCAGATGATGAAGGTTCTGCACCTCAAGAACAGCCTCTTCAGCCGAACCGGGTAGACTCACTGGAAAATCTGATCGAAGAAGTTCAGTAATCTGACGATATAAAAAAGCCCTCAGTTGAGGGCTTTTTTATATGCATTTTTTATTTCTTCTGGAACAGGTAAATCTGATATTGCGCCATCAATTTAAACTGATCCTGCTGTTCGAGTGCTAAACGGTGTTCCGGCTTGGCCTTATAAGCATATGGCGTCATCGCAATCAGGTTTTTTAAATCTGCCTGTGGTAAAACCATTGGGGCGTCAATCACCTGCTCACTAATCAAGTTAAACTCATCTTGCAACTGCTCCACAAACTTCTGCGGCTCGTGTGGTTTCACTTCCTCAAATAAAGCCTCACGCATGGCATATAAATGTTGTGGTGCCGGCGTCACTACCATCAAATAAGATTTTGGTTTTAGGACTCGTAGGATTTCCTGTTTGGGAATCGGACTAAACAAGCTGGTGCAGAGATCAATTGATTCATTCAGTACTGGCAAGGTTGCCCCGGTTCCCACGACCCAAGTAATATCTTTATTCAGTTTGGCAGCCACCTGAACTGCATTTTTGGCAATATCGACCCCCACACATTGCAGCACTTCGGCCTGCATGGCATTGGTGTAATAGCCTTCGCCACAACCAATATCTAAAAGATTCTCAATCCGCAACTCGCGAATCTTTTCCACGACAGCCTGTTGCAAAGGCGCATAATAACCTGCGCTGAGAAATGCACGACGTGCCTGCACAGACTCAGGCGTATCTCCCGGGTTTTTGCTGTGCTTATGCTGAACCACATGCAGGTTCACATAGCCCTGTTTGGCGACATCGTAACTATGATGATTCTCACATCGCCATGTTCTTTCATTTAAGCTCAACTGCTGGCGACAGACTGGGCACATGAGTAAATTCATCATTTTCTCCAAAATAAAAAAGCCGGCATGCGCCGACTTTTTCCAATGCATTTCTTAGCGCAATTTTAAGGTCATTAGACCCAAAACTACCAGCATAATCGTAATAATCCAGAAACGGATCACCACCTGGGTTTCACGCCAGCCTTTCTTTTCATAATGATGATGTAGCGGTGCCATCAGGAATACACGTTTATTGCGCATTCTTAATGAACCAATCTGCAAGAACACTGAAACCGCTTCCACCACAAAGACACCGGCCATAATCGCAAATACGATTTCCTGACGAACCATGACGGCAATCGTACCGAGCATTGCACCGAGAGATAAAGCACCGACATCCCCCATAAATACTTGGGCTGGATGGGCGTTATACCAAAGGAAAGCCAGACCCGCCCCGATCATGGCAGCACAGACCACCACCAGCTCAGACGAATATTTCACATAAGGAATATGCAGATAATTGGCAAAGCGCACATCACCGGCCAGATAGGCAAATACGCCCAGACCTGTAGCCACCAGCACGATGGGCATAATCGCCAGACCATCCAGACCATCAGTCAAGTTCACGGCATTGGATGCGCCATTAATCACGAAGTAAGTGAAAATAATGAAGCCAATACCCAACGGGATCATCGATAATGGAATACTTAAGTCTTTAAAGAATGGAATCAGCAGATCCAGCATATTCGCAGTATGCACCGGATTAGTCTGTTGCTGTGCAATCACATACAAGGCAATACCCGCACCTAGAGAACCGACTGAAGTCCAGAAGAATTTTTTCTTCGCAGGCAAACCCGCATTGTCTTTATAACGGATTTTAATCCAGTCATCAGCCCAGCCTACTGCACCGAAAATCACCATCACACCCAGCACAATCCAGACATAAGGATTGGAAAGATCCGCCCAGAGTAAAGTTGAGATACCAATCGAAAGCAGGATCAGTACCCCGCCCATGGTCGGTGTACCCATTTTCTTGGCATGGTTTTCAGGAGCATATGAGCTGACTGCCTGACCATATTTCAGCGCCTGCAGCTTGCGAATCATCACAGGACCAAGCACCAGACCGATGGTCAATGCCGTCAAGACACTGAGCAAAGCACGTAAAGTTAAATAACGAACCACCTGAAACGTGCTGTCAAAGCCCGCCAAATGTTCAAAGAGCCATAACAGCATTTAGAGTTTCTCCATCAATGCAGCCATCAATGTTTCCATATGGGTAAAACGCGACCCTTTAAATAGAAATGACATCGGCTGAGGTTGATGTGTTTTAATCAAATCAATTAAAAACGGTAAGGCCTGCTCCTGATTCAGGAAAGCCTGCATTTTTTTACCATATTGTGTACTACGAGCACCTTCTTGTGCGGCAGGTGCAAATTCACCTACAGCCACCACAAAATTAATGCCTTTCACCGAGACCAGATCCCGACCGAGCTTGTAATGCTCGATTGCGGCAGATGAACCGAGTTCACCAATATCGCCGGTGACCATGACCCGGATGCCTTGCTGCTGCGCCAGAACTTCAGCCGCTGCACGCATCGAACCCGGATTGGCATTGTAGGTGTCGTCAATAAATAAATAGTCTTTGTGCGGAATAAAGTTCAGACGACCTTTAGCACCGACTGCCTGTTCCAGACCAGCCACGATATCATCAAGACCAATACCGATCGCCAAGGCGAAAGCTGCTGCTGCGGTCGCATTTTCGACATTATGCTCACCGGCAAACGGCAACTGAACTGTTTTCGAGCCTTGCGCTGTATTCAGGGTAAAGGTTGATGATTGCGCATCCAATACCACGTCGCTGGCATACACATCCCCACCAGCACCAAAACTCAAGCTTTTTTCAGTTGTTACTGCGGCATGAATGGTTTCAGCAAAATCATCTGCAGCAGGAATAATTGAGGTTTCAGAGATATGCGCATAAATCTCAGATTTTGCACGGCAAATTCCGTCACGACCGCCAAATTCACCTAAATGTGCCGTCCCAATATTAATGATCCCAGCCACATGCGGCTGCACCATTTTCGAGGTGTAATCAATTTCACCCTGATGACTTGCACCGAGTTCCATCACTGCATATTGATGTTCAGGACGTAGCTCCAGCAACATTACCGGCACGCCAAGGTCATTATTCAAATTACCACGCGTCACCAAGGTCGGTGCCAGACGCGACAGAATGCTTCCCAGCATTTCTTTAGTCGTGGTCTTGCCACTACTGCCGGTCAAGGCAATAACTTTGAGTTGAGGATTCTGCTGACGGCGATAAGCACCTAACTGTCCCAATGCCAGACGAGTATCTTCTACCACCAGTTGGCAAATATCGGCATCCACCGGACGGCTGACAATGGCAATTTCACAACCTTGAGCCGCGACTTGCGCAATAAAGTCATGCGCGTCAAAACGCTCGCCTTTCAGCGCAAGAAAAGCATCACCTGCTTCTGCATCACGTGAATCAGTCAAAATCCGCTTGATCTGGTCTACAGGCTTTTTATCATTCAGCCAATAGCCTTGGGTGGCCTGCTGTAATTGTTCTATGCTCCACGGCTCCAGCGCCGCAGTACTTGTTGTTGAGGTATGCATATCTGAATCCTAATGCGCTGAATAGGCTGAATCTGTGTTGCAATGCTGGGCATCAATCGCAGCTTGCACTTCGATCACGTCATCAAACCAGTGACGTACGCCATCAATTTCCTGATAATTTTCGTGCCCCTTCCCTGCAATCACGACAATATCACCCGCCTGTGCATGTTTAACCGCAAACTTGATCGCTTCACGACGGTCATGAATTTCATGATAAATTTTGCCGGAAAAGTCGATATCATTTTTCATATCAGCAAAAATTTGTGCAGGATCTTCGGTCCGCGGGTTATCAGAAGTGAGTACCGCGATATCTGAACCCTCCAATGCTGCCTGAGTCATGAGTGGACGTTTACCACGGTCACGATCACCGCCACAGCCGAAAACAGCCCAGAGATTTTGTGAAACATGACGTTTCAAGGTCACCAGAACCTGAGTCAAGGCATCCGGGGTATGGGCATAATCCACCACAAACAGGCGCTCGCCATCACGCAGCACCTGCATCCGGCCCGGTGCACCTTTGAGCTGTGGTACAGACGCAATCAAGTTGTTCAGGTCAAATCCAGCCTGCTCCGCCATGATCAGACTGGCGATCAGATTTTCAATATTGAAATGTCCCAGCAATGGACTGTTAACACTATATTCAGCAGAAGCAGTTTTTAGTTTAAAGGTCGCACCTGAAATGCTGTACTGAATATCCTGAACCTGATAATCCGCTTTTTGCTGGGTGGAATAAGTCAAAATTTTAGGCTGTGCCGGATTGTTTTTCGCAGCATCTAGCATGATCTGTGCATGTTCATCATCGATATTGATGACAGCCACTTTTAAAGATTTAAATCGGAATAAACCAGACTTTGCTTCTGCATAAGCTTGTAGCGTTCCATGATAATCCAGATGGTCACGACTCAAATTGCTGTAGCCCGCAATCTCGATATCACAACCATTCAAGCGGCCTTGTTCCAGACCATGCGAACTGGCTTCAATCGAGGCAAATTCCGCACCGGCCTGCGCATAGCCATGCAGGGCATTTTGCAGTTGCAAGGCATCCAGGGTGGTATGCGAAGACGCTTCCAGATTTGGCAAAATCCCATTACCTGTGGTACCCATCACTGCACAGGCTTTACCTTGCAGCATGATGAATTCAGCCACCAAGCGAGAAATCGTGGTTTTACCATTGGTGCCGGTAACTGCCAGAATTCGAGCAGCTTGAACAGGTTGAGTCGCTTGCAAATACTGCTTTTGCCACTGCCCCATCAGATGACGTACATCTGCCACTACCAGATTTGGAGATACCCCCAGCTCAGTTTCTGAAATCACGGCCAATGCACCCTGCTCTAAGGCTTTCTGGGCAAATTGAGCAGTTTTTTCCGGTTGAGACAGACTGGTCAGGGCAATAAAAATCTCTCCCGGTTTAACTTTACGACTATCCAGCTCGAAGCCCTGAAAGGATTGCTTCATCCAGTCAGCGACATCGTGAGGGGTGTAGAGATCTTGAAATGTAATAGACATTGATCACCTATTTACTGGACTTTGGGAGGTTCTAAAGGTTTGTCCAGAGGGACATTCAGCAGACGCAAGGATTCCTGCATCACGCGGGCAAAGACCGGTGCGGATACCGTACCGCCATAGTAGGTGCCTTGTGGGTTTTCCACCACCACCACCATGGCAATCCGTGGATCACTGACTGGTGCCACACCGGCAAACAATGCACGGTATTCACTGGTTGAATAACCTTTACGGTCGGCACGCAATTTATGTGCAGTACCAGTTTTACCCGCCACGCGATAACCGGGAATGGTGGCACGAGTCGCCGTACCCCCCGGCAAGGTTGCAGTTTCCATCATCAGCAGGACCTGATCGGCAATCTTGGCATCGATCATCTGTTCACCCTGCGGCTGCTCTTCCAGCTTGTACAGGCTCAGCGGCATTTTTACACCTTTATTGGCCAACATGGCATAGGCATCGGCCAGTTGTAACACGGTGGCGTTCAGACCATAGCCATAAGACATAGTCGCCACTTCTGATACATTCCATTTGCTTGGTGGAAGAATCAAACCGGCACTTTCACCCGGGAATTTCACCGCTGAACGCTGACCAAAACCCAGACGTTTATAGAAGGTTGGTAAGGTTTCATACGGCAACGATAAGGCCAGTTTTGCCACACCAACGTTAGAGGATTTCTGGATAATGCCACCCAAGGTCAACTGACCATAGTTATGCGTATCACGAATGGTATGATTACCGACCCGCATACTGCCCGGTGTGGTATTCACCACTGAATTCGCCGTATATTTGCCACTTTCCAGCGCCATTGCCACGGTCAGCGGCTTCATGGTCGAACCCGGCTCGAAAGAATCGACTGCACCGCGATTACGCATGGCATCCTTGTTGAGCAGGCTGTTTTTATCATTCGGGTTATACGATGGCCATGAAGATAGCGCCAGAATTTCACCGGTTTTGACATCTACCGCAATCGCAGTCGCCGAACGGGCATTGTTGGCAACTCCGGCCGCAGTCAGCTCACGGTACATGATATATTGCAGACGCGAGTCGATACTTAAGGTAATATTTTCGCCCGGTTCAACTTCTTTAATCACTTCAGGTTCTTTGACCCGGTTGCCTTTTTTATCGCGAATGATCTGCTGCTCGCCATCCTTTCCGGAAAGACGGCTATTCAGCTGCATTTCCAGACCTTCAATGCCGCTGCCTTCGCTATTGGTCAAGCCAATAATCTGAGAGTTTGGCTGCGGCTGCGGATAATAACGTTTATAGTTTTTCTCGGTATATACGCCCTGAAAATTACGTTTCATGATCAGTTCGGCCTGTTGTGGCGGAACTTCTTTTTTCAGGATCAGATAACGTGAACGCGGACGTTCTTCCATTTTTTTGCGCAGTTCTGCCCGATCCATACCGACTGCATCAGCCAGCTCATCCAGATTCAGGTTTTTATCAGGTAGCTGACGTTTGAGCTTGCGGCTATTCGGTTCTTTTTCCAGCGCCAGCATGGTCTCATCATAGAGTTTTTTATTGTCAAAATAATCACGTGGATCAATCACAATTTTCATGATTGGGGTACTAATCGCCAATGGAATGCCATTACGATCATAAATTACGCCACGCATCGCCTTGATAGTATTGGTTCTTAAAATATTGGCATTGGCTTTATTTTGCAAAAAATCTTTATTAATAATCTGTACATAGAAAGCACGGCAAATCAGTGTCACAAAACACAGCAGCACCACCGCCCACATGATGTAAAAACGATTGATATAAACATTTGAGGCATTTTTGTCGGTGACCGATTGTTTTTTACGTACCGGTTGCTTCTTTCTCTTGTCTACCATGTCGGAACGCTAGCCTTATTTTTTCTCATCTGAAGTTTGTGGTAAGGAAATCACGACACTTTGTGAAACCGGAGGTGAATACATACGCAGCTGTGTCACTGCACGCGTACCGATCTGTGCCGTCGCGCCAAAAGTTTGCTGTTCAATCAGCAAACGCCCCCACTCTGCATTCAGGTCATCCCTTTCACGCAGATAGGTACTCAGCTTTCTGTTGTCCTGACGGTATTCAAATACCTGAAATACCACAAATACTGCACTGATGAAGACCATCAGTATCAGCATGAGATAGATTGTAACTTTTTTCAGCCACAATTTTTCTGTTTTTTTATCAACCACTTCCGTTTTCATGATCTGCCTATTAAGCTAAACGTTCTGCTACCCGGAGCCATGCGCTACGTGAACGAGGATTGGCTTTGACCTCCTCATCACTGGCTTTAACACGAGAAACTTTCTTTAAACGTCGCGTATCTTTCTGTTGTTGTGGCATTCCCCAGCCTGAATCCTCTTCAAGCGTTGACTCTTTTTGAATAAATTGTTTAATCAAACGGTCTTCCAGTGAATGGAAGCTAATCACCGCCAAACGTGCTTCAGGTTTCAAGATTTCAACGGCCTGAGGCAAGAAGATTTCAATATCTTCTAATTCCTTATTAATAGCAATACGAATCGCCTGGAAAGTACGGGTCGCAGCATGCTTATTTTTTTCCCATTTCGGGTGCGCGACTTTAACAATTTCCGCAAGTTGAGCCGTGGTATCAATCTGCCCAGCTGCCTTGATGGCTTTGGCAATACGGCGGCTATAACGCTCTTCACCATATTTAAAAATGATATTGGCCAGCGCTTCTTCTTCAATTTTAAGCAGCCATTCTGCTGCGGTCGGACCTTGCGAGTTATCCATGCGCATATCCAGCGGGCCATCTTTCATAAAACTGAAACCACGTTCAGCCTGATCCAGCTGCGGTGAAGAAACACCAAGATCCGCCATCACCCCATCGACGTGTTCAATGCCCAGCTCAGCCAATGCCTCTTTCAGATCAGCAAAGCTGGCATGAATAATTTTAAAACGTGAATCTTCTTGTTCGAGTTCGGCTGCTACCGCCAGTGCCTGTGGATCTTTATCAAAGGCATAGACGCGTGCATTTTCATCTAATTTGGACAGCAATAAACGCGTATGTCCACCACGGCCAAAGGTCCCATCCACATAAGTTCCCGTATTGCGACCCGCCAACAAGGCATCAATCGTTTCGTGAAGTAATACAGAAATATGTGACATAAAAACTCAATCAATAGGGGGAAAAATTTAACTGCACATTATCACCCTGTTTGAGCAAAGCTCCAAACGACTTTTTGTAGATAAATATTACTTTCCATAGAGAAAACCGTTTTAGCATTTTGTCTTGTCCTGAAATAGATTGACAGTATTCCACTTCAAACCGAGTTAAGCAATTAGCTCGGTTTTTGTTTGCTCATACATCTGATTCGGGGTGTTCATATTTAAACTTAAATGCGGTCTATAACAATTGTAAATCATGATAGATTCCGCAATTAAGTGATCTAACTCCTTCATGGTTTGACATCGCGTGGTTAAAAACTCCTGCTTTAATATTCCATTAATTCGCTCTGCTAATGCATTCTGATAACAGTCCTTGCCATCTGTCATGGAAGGACATATCCCATAATGGCGCAATGCCGATTGATATAGCTCAGAGCAATACTGAGAGCCTCTGTCTGAATGGTGAATCATCCTGGCTGCCCGATCTGTCACATGCTGCATCGCCATATGTAGTGCCTGCACAACATTCTCTGCACGCATATCATTCGATAACTTATAACCTTTAATCTGTCGGGTATAAGCATCTGTCACCAAGGATAAATAATGCACACCTTCAGCACTCTCAACATAGGTAATATCACTAACAAAGACTTCATTGGCTTGCACCGCTGAATAATCCTTTAATAAATTTGGATGCTTCTTCATCCAATGCTTGCTATCCGTAGTTTTTGTATAGCGACGCTTAGGGCGAATCAATAAGTTATTTTCTTTCAATATTTTAAATAACTGATCCCGTCCACACTTTAAACCACGTTGCAACAATTTGCCTTTAATAAGCCAATACAGCTTACGTGTTCCGATACTTGGCATGAGACAGCGATATTCCATAACCAACTCAAGTATTTGTTCAGTTGCTTGTGCAGTCATTTGAGCACGTTTTTCTGCTTGATAATAAGCTTGTCGGGTGATTCCCAACCACTGACAATAACGTGAAACGCTTAGTCTTCTTTGGCTTTGCCAATCTTTGAAACGTGCTCGGTATACTTTTTTCCAAGATCAGTCCCACATTCTTTATCAATGTGATAAATCACATCCTGAATAAATTCAGTTTTAAGCTTTTCTGCGGCTAACTGCTTTTCTAATTGGCGGATTCGTTGTTGGGGTGTCAATTGGCGTTTAGAAGAAGTCGGCATATTCGAAGTCCAGTCCTGTTGTCCGTGCTTGCGTAACCATACCAGCACAGTTGATCTTCCTTGAATACCATATTTTGCCTGAGCTTGCTTATAAGTAATTTGCCCTTTTTCTACTTCATGTACCACCATCATTTTAAAGGCAAAGCTATAGTCACGTTGTGTACGTTTAACTCGTTGTTCTCGTTTATGTTCCATAAAATAAGTCTCTTAAGGTGTAAACTTATTTCAGGACGGGACATTTTTCTAATACAAAAAAGCCTCCAGTTTTGGAGGCTTTTTTCAATCAAGATGACTTCGCAGATCAATTAACGTTTGCTGTTATAAATCTGGTCGAAAATTGCACCATTCACAAAATGGGTTTTCTGTGCATTGGCCCAACCACCAAAGACTTCATCAATGGTAAAGGTTTTGATTTTCGGGAACTGTGCCGAATATTTGGCTAATACTTTTTCATTACGTGGACGATAGAAATGTTTAGCTGCCATTTCCTGACCCAATGGTGAATACAGGTAATTGATATAACCTGTTGCCAACCATTTATTGCCATTTTTCTCTACCGTACGATCCACAATCGCCACTGACGGTTCAGTCAAAATCGTAATTGATGGATAGACGATATCAAACTTGTTTTTACCCAAGGTTTTTTGCGTAACCAAGGCTTCATTTTCCCAAGTCAGTAATACATCGCCAATTCCACGCTCGGCAAAGGTAGTCATTGAAGCACGTGCAGCAGAATCCATCACTTTCACGTTCTTATAAAGCTTGCCCACAAATTCCTGTGCTTTGGCTTTATTACCACCTGGCTGTTTCTCGGCATAACCCCATGCAGACAGATACACCCAACGCGGTAACCCCCCGGTTTTCGGGTTCGGGGTAATAATTTGCACGCCTGGTTTGGTTAAGTCATTCCAGTCCTTGATGCCTTTCGGGTTGCCCTTGCGGACCATGAATACGATCGTCGAGGTATAAGGTGCCGAGTTGTGAGGGAATTCCTTTTGCCAGCCTGGCTGAATCTGACCAGATTTCACAATTTCTTCAATGTCATTGGCCAGCGCCAAAGTCACCACATCACCTTTCAGGCCATCGACCACAGAACGCGCCTGTTTGCCCGAACCTCCATGAGACTGCTTGAAATTCACATCCAGACCGGTGCGGTTTTTCCAGTAAGCCCCAAATGATTTGTTAAATTCATCATAGAACTCACGCGTGGCATCATAGGATACATTCAGAAACTGACGGTCTGCTGCTTGTGAAGCAGTCGCGGTCATGCCTAAACCAGTCGCCAATAAGGCAGCACTAAATAACGATTTTAATTGAGTTTTCATGGCAGCACGGAGTTTATCTTCATTAGATATAACTATATGAAATAAAATCATTTATCGCAATTCACTCTACAACATCACAACACGATAAAATGAAAGGTTTTTCTAACTTAATATTTTGTTTTTAAAAGGAAAATACAGTTTATTATTCTACTTATATCTAATATATAGAATTTTATGCATTAGATATAAAGAAAATGGATAACAACCTGACCATTTTCTTTATCTCATTCTAAACCGCTGTTTAGCTATCTTTTTTCATTATAAATCTGATCATAAATCGCCCCATTGATAAAATGCGTTTTTTGCGCTTTGGCCCAACCACCAAAGACTTTATCAATGGTGAAGGTCTGGATGTTCGGGAATTGGGCTGAGTATTTAGCAGCGACTTTAGCATCCCGCGGACGGAAGAAATATTTCGCAGCCAGCTCCTGCCCTTTCGGTGAATACAAATAGTTTAAATAGCCTTTTGCCAGATGGATCGTGCCATTTTTATTCACGTTTTTATCGACAATTGCCACCGATGGCTCGGCCAGAATTGAAATCGATGGATAGACGATATCGTACTTGTCTTTACCCAAGCCTTGTGTCGCCAGCAAGGCTTCATTTTCCCAGGATAAAAGCACATCCCCGATACTGCGCTCGGCAAAAGTGGTCAGCGAACCACGCGCACCAGAGTCGAGTACTTTGACATTGCTATAGAGCTTTTTCACCAGCTCTTTGGCTTTCGCATCATTACCGCCAGGCTGTTTCAGCGCATAACCCCAAGCAGACAGGTAGATCCAACGCGGCGCACCACCGGTTTTCGGGTTTGGGGTAATAATGTCCACACCCGCTTTGGTCAGATCATTCCAGTCTTTGATTTGCTTTGGATTCCCTTTACGCACCAAGAATACAATTGTAGACGTATAAGGTGCCGAATTACTCGGAAACTCTTTTTGCCAACCTTTCTCGATTAAACCTGCATTGACGATTTCTTCGATATCATTGGCTAAGGCCAGGGTCACGACATCAGCCTGCAAACCATCGACCACTGAACGCGCCTGCTTGCCTGAACCACCATGCGACTGTTTAAAATTAACCGTTTGTCCGGTTTTCTGCTTCCAGAACTTGCCAAATTCTTCATTATATTCCTGATAAAATTCACGGGTCGGGTTATAAGAGACATTCAGGAAATCTTTGGCAATAGAATTCTGTACTGCTGTTCCCACTAAAATTGTCAAGATTGTAGATGCTATTATTTTTTTCATCTTATGTAACTCATTGTTTATATGACCTGCACTATACAAATCAAAAATAAACATAACAATCATATATTTATAACAATATCTACAATCTATTTCTGATTTTGAGATATCTTCTAACAATTAAATCCGGATACATATTCTGCTAGAAAAGTAATCTTCTGCTACAATATAAGACAGTTCTTCACGTTCTCTTCACAGTTGTCTGTTAAAAATAGGCCACCAAAACAGGAAATTACGATTTTTGGTAATTTTCCACAGAGTTATATTATTTCTTTTGTAAAAAATGTGACTTGGTTCTACTTCTTTATGATCAACTGTGATTAAATTGTAGACAGAGTATTAAAAAAACATTTTTAACAAAATAAAACCAACCAGAAGTAAGGAGGAAGTTTGGATATGAAATTTACATTATTCACAGCCAGCATCCTAAGCCTGATTATGTTGTTCTCGATTCAACTCGGTCATGCCGTCGTTGTGAAGACAGATTTGCCGAAGCCTACAGTAAGCACTGTTGAAAGCAAGACTTCGCCGATTGAAAAAGCGATTCAGCAACAAAAAACTGAAAAAACACTTCAAACAGAAGATAATCTAAAAGTCTTAACTGCATTTAAAATCACACCTTCGCAAAATTTCTTTGCAGAACAGAATTACCGCTTTACCCGCTTTGTCCAAAGTATTTTTTCGAGCGCTCATTCTTAATCAGCCTCAACAGCGCTGAATATTCCCGGATTTAAAAGCCACATCATTCAATGTTGAATAAAGCATTAAGTGATGTGGCTTTTTCGCTATAATAGCTGCAATTTTATATCTAAGATTAGATCCGGCTATGACTGTTCGTACTCGTATTGCACCTTCTCCTACTGGTTTTCCGCATGTAGGTACTGCCTATATCGCATTGTTTAACTTATGTTTTGCTAAAAAGCATGGTGGTGAATTCATTCTTCGTATTGAAGATACTGACCAACTGCGCTCAACGCCTGAATCTGAAAAAATGATCTTGGATTCATTGCGTTGGCTGGGTCTAAACTGGTCTGAAGGTCCTGATGTCGGTGGCCCACATGCGCCGTACCGCCAGTCAGAACGTATGGATATCTATAAAAATTATGCCTTGGAACTGGTAGAGAAAGGCCATGCCTTCTACTGTTTCGCAACTGCAGAAGAACTGGATCAAATGCGTGCAGAACAGCAGGCACGTGGTGAGTCGCCACGTTATGACGGTCGCGGTCTAAATCTTTCTCAAGAAGAAGTGGAGCGTCATTTGGCTGCTGGTGAACCACACGTCATCCGTATGAAAGTACCAACTGAAGGCGTATGTAAATTCAATGACATGCTGCGTGGCGAAGTGGAAATTCCATGGGCGCAAGTAGACATGCAAATCCTGCTAAAAACTGATGGCCTCCCAACCTACCATTTAGCAAACGTGGTGGATGATCATTTGATGCAAATTACCCACGTGATTCGTGGTGAAGAATGGATTCCATCTGCACCGAAACATCAGCTGCTTTACCAGTATTTCGGTTGGGAAATGCCGGTATTGTGCCACATGCCACTGCTACGCAACCCGGATAAATCCAAGCTGTCTAAACGTAAGAATCCAACCTCAATCAACTACTACAAAGACATCGGTGTATTGCCTGAAGCCTTGTTGAACTACTTGGGTCGTATGGGCTGGTCAATGCCAGATGAAAGTGAAAAATTCACTTTGGCTGAAATGATTGAGCATTTTGATATCAAACGTGTATCACTCGGTGGTCCGATCTTTGATGTCGAGAAATTGAACTGGTTAAACGGTCAATGGATCAAGGCACTCAGCCCGGCTGAACTTCTAGACACTTTATTGGCCTGGAAAGCAGATCGTGCCAAGTTAGAAGAAATTGCCGCTGCGATTCAACCGCGTATTAACCTGCTGTCTGAAGCAGTGAACTGGTCTGCACATTATTTCAACCACTTCCCGACCCTGTCTAAAGAACAGTTTGAAAGCAAGAAACTGTCAGATGAACAGGTACGTCAAAGTCTTCAATTCGCAATTTGGCGTTTAGAAAGCCTGTTTACTTGGAATAACGACACGGTGAGCCAGACCTTGATGGACTTGGCGACGCAAATGGAAATCAAGCTACGTGATTTCATGCCTGCGTTCTTTATTGCCATTGCCGGTTCGACTGCGTCTACACCAGTAATGCAGACGATGGTGACCATTGGTCCGGATTTAACCTTTGCACGTTTACGTCATGCGCTGGAAATTGTCGGTGGTCCAAGCAAAAAAGAGCTGAAAGTCTGGGAAAAACTCAATGAAAGCTTAAAGTTGCCGAAAAATAAAGCAGTTGATCAAGCTTAATTAATTTTTGTGTTGACGTGTGAGCGCGATATCCCTAATATAGCGCTCACACAGACTGGGGTCATAGCTCAGTTGGTAGAGCGCTACAATGGCATTGTAGAGGTCAGGAGTTCGATCCTCCTTGACTCCACCAAATCAAGTCTTGCTTTAGCTGTGTTATTTGCCTCAATTGTCCCTATCGTCTAGAGGCCTAGGACATCGCCCTTTCACGGCGGTAACCGGGGTTCGAATCCCCGTAGGGACGCCATATTCAAGATTACAATAATATATTATGGTAATCTTATAAAAAACCCAAGCATTGCGACTTGGGTTTTTTATTGCCTGTATATTTTATGTTGGGCAATATTTCGGTTTCTTCGCATCTTCCGATAAAATAATCAGTAATTTAGAATTTTGGAGTTGTAATGCAATATCGTTGCCCTAAGTGTCAAAGCCCGAAAATCATGCCAGTGGCCCAGCCAGGTCAAGCAGCTCCACGTCCAGTGGTTCCTAAAAGCTTAATGTTTCTGGTCCCTGCCCTGTTCCTGTTATTATTAATGGTCATTATTAGCATCGCGATGTGGATTTTTGGCGATGGTGCAGGTACCACTTTACAGACTGCGACTGTGATCGTCTTTATTCTTTCTTTGATCGCAGGTTTTATGTTCTATAAAGATCTACCTGATTTTAAAATTTCAATGCAGGCATTCATGCAAACACAAAAGAAATGGAAATGCCGTGAATGTAATCATGAGTGGGAAATCTAATTTACCCTCCACCATATAATAAACATAAAAAAACCAGCCCTGAGGCTGGTTTTTTTATTTACAAAAGTCGGAGATGATTAAACACCGATTTTGCGATATTTTTGACGCTTCGCTACAAGATCATCACCATCACGCTTACGGCGATATTCTTCAAACTCAGCATAGTTACCAGTGAAGAATTCAGGGGTTTCACCTTCAAATGACAAGATGTGCGTTGCAATACGATCCAGGAACCAACGGTCATGCGAGATCACCATCACAGTACCCGGGAATACCAGAATGGCATCCTCAAGTGCACGCAAGGTTTCGATGTCCAAGTCGTTCGATGGTTCATCCAGCAAGATCACGTTTGCACCCATTTGCAGGATTTTCGCAAGTTGTAAACGGTTACGCTCACCACCTGACAATTGACCTACGCGCTTTTGCTGATCTTGGCCTTTAAAGTTAAAGCGACCGATATACGCACGAGATGCGATTTCGTAATCACCAATCTTCAAGATATCTAAACCACCAGACACTTCTTCCCAGACAGTTTTGTTGTTGTCTAGCGTGTCACGGATCTGACCGACATAAGCCACTTTAACCGATTCACCCAGCGTTACCGTACCGGTATCTGGTTGCTGTTCGCCAGTCATCATACGGAATAGCGTGGTTTTACCTGCACCGTTCTCACCCACGATACCCACAATGGCAGCAGGTGGTACTGTGAACGTTAAATCTTTGTACAGTAAGCGATCACCAAACGATTTGCTGATGCCTTCAACTTCTACAACCTTGTTGCCCAGACGTGGACCAGGTGGAATGTAGATTTCAGAGGTTTCGTTACGCTGCTGGAATTCGCGTGAGTTAAGCTCTTCAAAACGCTCCATACGCGCTTTGTTTTTCTTTTGCTGACCTTTGGCATTTGAACGAACCCATTCAAGTTCTTTTTTCAATGCTTTAGCAAAAGATTCTTCCTGCTTGTTCTCTTGCTCTAAACGGGCATTTTTCTGCTCAAGCCAAGAAGAATAGTTACCTTGATACGGAATACCCATACCACGGTCAAGCTCAAGAATCCATTCAGCTACGTTATCCAGGAAGTAACGGTCATGCGTAATCGCGACGATGGTACCTGGGAAGTCTTTCAAGAAACGTTCCAACCAAGATACAGATGAAGCATCTAAATGGTTCGTCGGTTCGTCTAGAAGTAACATATCTGGTTTAGACAGAAGTAATCGGCAAAGTGCAACACGACGACGTTCACCACCTGAAAGCTTAGATACATCTGCATCCCAAGCAGGCAGGTTCAATGCTGCAGCCGCTTGATCCATCTGGTTGGCAAGGTTATGCGCATCCCAAGTCTGGATAATCGCTTCAAGCTTCTCTTGCTCTTTCGCAAGTGCATCAAAATCCGCATCTTCTGCTGCATATTCAGCAAAGACTTCATCCAGACGTGCCAAGGCATCAAGCGGTTCACGTAAACCATCTTCGACGTTACCACGAACGTCTTTAGTTTCATCTAAAGGTGGTTCTTGCTCAAGATAACCGATTTTTATACCCGGTTGCGCACGTGCTTCACCAGAGAAATCTTTATCTACGCCCGCCATAATACGAAGCAAGGTAGATTTACCTGCACCGTTTAAACCAAGCACACCAATTTTAGCACCTGGGAAAAATGATAAGGAGATGTCTTTCAGGATTTCGCGCTTAGGCGGAACCATCTTCGACACTCGGTTCATCGTGTAAATATATTGGGCCACGTAGGACTCCTCAACTGAAAAACCAAATGGGGTTAAAACAACCACCCCAGCTCAAAAATGAGCGAAAAAATAATCGGCTATTATACGCAGAAAGCTGCGAAAACATAAGCCATTGCCATGAACTTCAATGCATTGTTACAAGTTTATTGATGATGTTTTTTTAAACAACTGTTTTCAGTAAAATAAATGACTCAAATCCAAGTCGATATATGAATATTTCATATATTTATTTCAATAAAATTGCACTTTTACTCATATGTGAAAATGCTACACTCAAGCCATAAACTTAAACAAGAAGATCAAACAGAATGAGTTATAAAGCAGAAACCCTTGCGATTCATGCAGGTTATACCCCTGAAGCAACCACCAAAGCTGTGGCAGTACCGATTTACCAAACTACGTCTTATGCCTTTGACAATACTCAACATGGGGCCGATCTCTTTGATTTAAAGGTTCAGGGCAATATCTATACCCGAATTATGAACCCGACCACTGCGGTTCTGGAACAACGTGTTGCAGCACTGGAAGGTGGAATTGGCGCGCTGGCTTTGGCCTCTGGCATGGCCGCGATTACCTATGCCATTCAGACCATTGCTGAAGCCGGTGACAACATTGCTTCTGTGTCAACACTGTATGGGGGTACCTATAACCTGTTTGCCCATACCCTGCCAAAACAGGGCATTGAAGTCCGTTTCTTTGATTACGAAAAGCCGGAAAGTCTGCGCCAGCTGATTGACGAAAAAACCAAACTGGTTTTTGTCGAATCGATTGGTAATCCATTGGGTAATATTATTGATCTGGAAGCCATTGCTAAAATTGCACATGAATATGGCGTACCGGTGATTGTCGACAATACCGTTGCCACCCCAGTACTACAAAAATCTTTCGACTTTGGTGCGGATATTGTGGTGCATTCCCTGACCAAATATATCGGTGGTCATGGCAATTCAATTGGCGGCATTATTGTGGATAGCGGCAAATTCCCGTGGGGTAAATACCCTGAGCGTTTCCCTGCGCTCAATACACCAGATCCAAGCTACCACGGCGTAAACTATGTCGAAGTTTTGGGAGAAGCCGCTTATATCGCTCGTGCCCGTGTGGTGCCACTACGCAATACCGGCGCTGCGATTAGTCCGCAGAATGTGTTCCTGATTCTGCAAGGTCTGGAAACTTTAAGCTTGCGTATGGAACGTCATACCGAAAATGCCCTAAAAGTGGCGGAATATCTGCAAAAACATCCTAAAGTGAAATGGGTCAATTACGCTGGCCTGAAAGATCACCCACAGCATGCCTTGGCACAGAAATATGTGAAAGGTAAACCGTCTGCCATTCTGACCTTTGGGGTAGAACATGGTCTCGAAGGCGGCACACGTTTTATTGATGCCCTGCAACTGTTTACACGTCTGGTTAATATCGGCGATGCTAAAAGTCTGGCCTGCCATCCGGCGACCACTACGCATCGTCAGCTCAATGCCGAAGAGTTAAAATCGGCAGGCGTCAGTGAGGATATGGTGCGTTTATCCATTGGGATTGAACATAGTGATGACCTGATTGCCGATCTGGAACAGGCGCTGGCGGCCGTTTAAAAAGGTGCCCGAGCCGCTTCGAAACCTCATCATTTTGGTGAGGTTTTTTATTTATTTTCTAAAACAGCCACTTGCTTTACTTTTTATTTTCATGTTAAAAGTTAAATGAAAGAGTGAACACAAATAGAGCAATTACTCTAATTTTTATTTTAATTTCAATACTTTAATTTATAGATTTTCCTGAAGAATTGGTTATCATATCTGGACTCACCTTCGCTCTCATCTTCTGTTAGAGCGCCATAGACCTTTAATAAAAATAATTTGAACGCTGACTTCAAATTAGGGATAACAAACGTGAAAACTAGACTACACAAACAACTGGAAAAACGTGTTGCAGGTAAAACCGTCCTGATTACCGGTGCATCCAGCGGTATTGGTTTAACGACAGCACATCAACTGGCTGATGCAGGTGCCCATGTTTTACTGGTGGCCCGTACTCAGGAAACCCTAGAACAAGTAAAATCAGAAATTGAAGCCAAAGGCGGCAAAGCCTCAATCTTTCCATGTGATTTAAACAATATGGAAGCGATTGATGAAGTTTCCAAACAGATTATTGCCTCAGTCGATCATATTGATATTCTGATCAATAATGCAGGACGTTCGATTCGCCGTGCCGTACATGAGTCGGTAGATCGTTTTCATGATTTTGAACGTACCATGCGAACTATTTCGGCGCGGTGCGTCTGGTGATGAATATCCTGCCGCAAATGATGATTCGTCGCGCGGGTCATATCATTAACATCAGTTCGATTGGCGTACTGGCCAATGCCACCCGTTTTTCGGCCTATGTTGCTTCAAAAGCTGCGCTGGATGCCTTTAGTCGCTGTCTGTCTGCAGAAGTACATTCGCATAAAATCGCCATCACCTCGATCTATATGCCTTTGGTACGCACTCCGATGATTGCACCAACCAAAATTTATAAATACGTCCCGACACTTTCTCCGGAACAGGCAGCTGACCTGATTGCCTATGCCATCGTGAAACGTCCGAAGAAAGTTGCGACCGGTTTGGGTCGTCTGGCCTCGATTACTTATTCGATTGCTCCGGATATCAACAATGTTCTGATGTCGATTGGTTATAACCTGTTCCCAAGTTCAAGTGCCTCTGTGGGTCAACCACAAAAATTAAATTTGGTGCAAAAAGCATATGCACGGCTGTTCCCGGGCGAACACTGGTAATTTTTACTGGGATAATTTCCTGAAAATACGAGCCGCCGATCGGGCGGCTTTTTTGATGTCTCAGTTTTAAATCTCTAGGTGAAAGCAAGCTCATCTGGATCACACACGACATAGCCTGTCTTTATCGACACAGATTTTTGCCGCAAATGCTGCGAGATCACGTACACTATCTGCGGATATTTCCTATCCGTATTTTTATATTTTGATTGAAATGATGGAAACCCTTATGAACAACGCGCAATGGCTCGATGAAGTAAAATTTAACGAACAAGGATTAGTCCCTGCCATTGCCCAGCATCATCAAACTGGTCGTGTCTTGATGGTGGCTTGGATGAATCGTGAAGCGCTGGCACTGACGGCTGAGAAAAACCAAGCCGTGTATTTCTCCCGTTCACGTAGCAAGTTATGGCATAAGGGCGAAGAATCAGGACATTTTCAAACGGTACATGAAATCCGTCTGGACTGTGATGCCGATGTAATTGTGCTGCAAATTGAACAGCATGGCGGCATTGCCTGCCATACCGGTCGCGAATCCTGTTTCTATCGCAAACTCACGCCAAATGGCTGGGAAATTGTCGATGCACAGTTGAAAGATCCCTCTGCGATTTATGGCGAAAAATCCACGAATCCGCATACGCTGGCGATGGAAGCGTCAACCGCCCAATCTGAACAGGTCGAAGTCTTGTCCTATCTGGGTCAGATGATGGCAGAACGCAAACAGGCCGATCCAGATTCATCTTATGTGGCCAAGTTGTACCATAAAGGCCTGAACAAGATTCTGGAAAAAGTCGGTGAAGAAAGCTTTGAGACCGTGCTGGCTGCCAAAGATTTCAACGCTCAGGTCTCTGAAGACAATAAAAATGATCTGATTTATGAGGTGGCAGATCTGTGGTTCCATACTATCGTCATGCTCGGCTATTTCGACCTGGATGTGCAATTGGTATTAAATGAACTGGCACGTCGCCAAGGCTTATCCGGCCTGGTTGAAAAAGCCAACCGTCAGCATTAAGCCTTGAATTCATCTGTGTCTGATTTAAAAAAACCGACCGCGACCTATGAGCAGGCCACTGCCATTGATAACGCACGTCTGGGTAAATCCTTTAAGGTGATTGCCTATGCGGGCACAGGTAAAACCACTACCCTGCAAATGATCAGTGATGCCATGCCACAAAGACGTGGCATGTATCTGGCTTTTAACAAGGCCATTGCCAGTGAAGCGCAGGCCAAGTTTCACCGAGGTGTCGATTGCCGCACTTTTCACTCGCTGGCGTTTCGCAGTGTTCCACGTGGAGTCACTGACAAACTGCGCTTGCCACGCTTGAGTCCAAGTTTTATTGCCAAAGAATACCGGCTTGAACCGATGACCATGCGCCGTATGATGGGTGGGCGTTATGAAAAATATGTATTGATGCCTTCTCGTCTGGCAAGTTTGGTTGCCAATGCGGTCGGCTATTTCTGCTCGACCAGTTCGCAGTATCCTGCCCCGCGGCATATTCAGGCGCCAAGCTGGCTGCATTCGGATGATATCGAGACTTTACAGAAGAAACTTTATCCGGCAGTCGAGCGACGCTGGTTAGAGTCGATTGATCCAAATCATCAGGCCGGCATCGGTCATGACATTTACCTGAAACTCTGGGCGCTGTCTGAACCGAATATCCCGGCCGATTATGTGCTATTTGATGAGGCACAGGATGCCGATCCCTTAATGCTGGGGATTTTGCTGAAACAGCGCAGCACCCAGGTGATTTATGTCGGAGACGCGCATCAGCAGATTTATGCCTGGCGTGGTGCAGTCAATGCCATGCAGCAACTGCCCTTACCAGAATCACGTCTGACCACCTCATTTCGTTTCGGTCCTGAAATTGCCCTGAATGCCAATGCCATTTTAGGTGCCTTAAATGAAACTGTGCCTTTACTCGGCAATCCGCAATTAGACTCTAAAGTCGTGAATAAACCGCATACCAAAATGCGCGATGCAATTTTATGCCGGACCAATGCCCGCGCCATGGAATTGTTATTAGCGGGTTTAGTTCGTGGTGATAAAGTCAGCCTGCAAGCCGACCATGTCAAACTGAATCGTTTTGTCGATGCGGCTGCCATGCTGAAACAGGGCAAACGTGTGGTTGATGTGCCGGAACTAGCCTGGTTCAACTCCTGGCATGATGTCCATGAATATTGTGAAACCAATGAAGGTAGTGACATCAAGCCACTGGTCAAACTGGTGGACGAACATGGGACTGATCCACTAAAGAAAGCCCTGGCTAAAATCACCCCAATTGCCCAAGCCGATTATATTATTTCCACGGCACACAAGGCCAAAGGTCTGGAATGGGATCGGGTTCATATTGAAGATGACTATCAATTTAAGCTGAATGAAAAAGACCATAAAATTAGTGATGAAGAATTAAGATTACTTTACGTGGCCTGTACACGTGCTAAAGTGAGTTTAAATATTCATCACATTTATGACCTGATTCAGCAACTGAAGATCAAAATGCCACAGTCGCTTCGGCAGGCAGTCGGTTAAAGTGCATGGCATGGATGTAAACCTCATAGGACAGGTGATCTATGCACATCCAAGCGTTTCAACTGAAACATACCCTGCATTTTTCCGACATTCAGCTTCAGTTTAATTATCCGCAATGCCCGGTCACCTTGATTCTGGGCAATCAGGGAACTGGCAAAACTACGCTTTTACGTTTTAGCTATCAGGCACTGACCTGGTTTGCAGCCCGTTATCGCGACAGCCGTGCTGCCGGTCTTGTGATGCAAGATCAGGACATCATGCAAAACCGGCTGCAATCCAAAATTGACATCCGGATTGGTTTTCCTGAAGAGATGGGCAGCTTGCCAGAATCCAGTCAGTCTGAGCCTGCGAACCTACAAAGCTGTTCATGGCAAATCTACAAGACCCTAAACAGTCAGGGTCTGGGTTTTAGCAAAGCAGAAACCTCACAGCTTGAAAGCATGCTCAGCCTGTATCACAAAGCCCGCTTGCACGATCCCCTGCTCGGTTTGCCGCTAATTGCCTATTATCCTGCTGAACGCTTTACCAATGAAGTCAATCTGCTCAGCAAAAATAACCCGGCCATTCTCCAGTCCGCACATGCTTATGAAATCGCTGCGATTCCTTTCACCACCTTTGCTCGTTTTTTTGAATGGTTTCGTGAAATCAGTGATATTGAAAATGCGCAAAGTGCCAAGATTATGGACCAGATTTTGGCGCGTGCCTTGCAGCAGCCTGAAAACAGTCGCGGAGATGAACTGGCTCGGCAGATCGAGAAAGCCCAGGCACATCTGCATGCACCAAATCTCACCGCTTTAAAACAGGCCCTGTCGCTGATCATGCCAGAAGTCAGCCAGATATATTTAAAATACCAGCCCAAGCTGCAACTGATGGTAACCTATCAGCAACAGACCTTTAGCTTCCAGCAACTGCCCAACAGTATCCGCAACTGGATTGCGCTGGTGGGTGATATTGTGCGGCGTCTTTGTCTATTGAATCCCAATAGTTTATTTCCATGTCAGGAAGGTACAGGTGTTTTACTGATTGATGCGATTGATCATCAACTGGATCAGGAGATGGCAGCAGTAATCCTGTCACGCCTGCATCAGGCTTTTCCTAACTTGCAGATTATTGCGACCGGCAACCGGCCTGAATTACTGGAACAGGCACACGCCTTTCAATGTCTGAAACTGGAAAATAAACAGCTGCACCCCATTCATCTTGAAAGTATGAAAACCCAGTTTGATCAGATCTACGCAGAGCTGGAACTGCAGCGAAATAAAGATATCTCGCCCGAAGATACTTTATTGGAAACGGTCACCGAACCCATCACACCGCTTGCTGTATTGCAAATGATTCAACAACAGTTAAATCCGGAACAGCAACAAGAATTGCTCGCTTTACTTGCTCAGGAGCATCATCCGACGCTACCTCAGTCGCTCTAAACAGATTCAAAAAAATAAGAGCGACTGTTTGAGTAAACAAGGAAGCCTTTTCAGCATTCTCTTTTTGCCCTGATTAAACTATTTTGAGTCAAATTTACAATCAATGCCTGCAATTTAATCTTAATTTTCGGTCACTTCTGGATGATCTGTTTAAGCATGCAGCGCCTGTTAAAACCGAGCCGGCGTATAATTTATAAGTTCTACATAAAAACGTTGATGTTGTTGTTATCCTGTAATATGATCGGTTTTATTTGCGAATTTCATTGTAAAATCGGAATTTGCTATCGTTTATAAGTTGCGCAATACAACTGTTTTATATTCTTTTTGAATATTCTTTTGGCTTTCAAGATTGAGAAGTTTGGGTCGCTCCTTGTGGTTCTGTAGTCCTTGAAAGATAAAGATTCACCTTAGGTTGGTCAAAACCTAAATCATGACAATGGATACGAGTGTGCTGCCGATTATTATATTGTTACCGTTAGTATTAGGCACAACCCTTGTCTCGTGGCTGAAGCAATTTTCGCGCGGGGTAACGGCTTTAGGGGCAATTGGTGTCAGCCTCAGCAGTTTCTTATTATTATTGAGTCAGGCGCCTGCCATATTTGACGGCGCAGTGATGACCCAGACCTGGTCCTGGCTGCCCCAGCTCGGCATCGATTTCAGTTTTCGCCTGGATTCTCTGGGACTGCTGTTTGCCTTGCTGATCAGCGGAATTGGTACCCTGATTTATATTTATGCCTATTATTACCTTAATCCAAAAAATTCACTGAGCAAACTGTATCTCCTGCTGATGCTGTTTATGGCGGCGATGCTCGGAATTTCATTGTCGAATAACCTGATTATCTTATTGGTTTTCTGGGAACTAACCAGTATTTCCTCCTTCTTGCTGGTAGGTTACTGGAGCAATTACGAAGCGGCACAACGTGGCTCACGTATGGCCCTGACCATTACCGGAATGGGTGGTCTGGCGATGCTGGGCGGTTTTGTCCTGCTCGGTCAAATTACCGGCACCTATCAGCTTGATCAAATCCTGATGATGACTGAACAGATTCAGTCCCATCATTTATTTGTTCCAACCTTGTTGCTGATTTTACTCGGCGCCTTTACCAAAAGTGCGCAGTTCCCGTTTCACTTCTGGTTGCCCAATGCCATGGCTGCACCGACACCGGTCTCTGCCTATTTGCACTCGGCCACCATGGTCAAAGCCGGTTTATTCCTGGTAGCACGTTTGCTCCCGATCTTTGCCGGTGCTGCACTGTTTCATAATATTGTGACCTTTGTTGGTCTGTTTACCCTGTGCATGGCCGCCTTCTTTGCCATTTTTAAGGAAGACCTGAAAGGCTTGCTCGCCTATTCCACCATCAGCCATTTAGGTCTGATCATGTGTCTGCTCGGGATTGGTTCACCATTGGCTGTTGCAGCAGCGATTTTCCATATTATTAACCATGCCACCTTTAAAGCGGCACTGTTTATGATTGCCGGCATCATCGATCATGAATCCGGGACTCGTGACTTACGTAAACTGTCTGGCCTATGGCAATTACTGCCATTTACCGCCACGCTGACCATGATCACGGCAGCATCCATGGCGGGTGTACCGTTGACCAATGGTTTCCTGTCTAAGGAAATGTTCTTTACCGAACTGGTCGCCAGTTTAAGTGGTCCACTTATGGTCGGCTCTGCTATTGTCGCGACACTGGCCGGGATTTTTGCGGTGGCTTATTCCATTCGACTGGTGCATGGAGTCTTTTTCGATGGTCCGCTAGGCAAGCAGGTCCCGAATAAAGATGCACATGAACCTGCCTTTGGTATGCGCGCACCGGCCACTTTGTTAGCAATTTTATGTATTTTAGTCGGTCTATTACCGGCTCTTCTGGTGGAAAAAATTGTCAACAGCACTACTCAAGCCACCACCCAGAATTTTGCCTTTGAAGGCACTCATCTGGCGCTTTGGCATGGTTTCAACCTGCCCCTTCTGATGAGTGTGATTTCTCTGCTCGGCGGAATAATCTTTTACTTTTCTCTCGCCAAAGGTGGCGCCTTACGTGAAATCGACCTGGATCCAAAACTGGGCCGCTTACAGGGCCGAGTGCTGTTCGACCTGTTTTTGAAAAATTTGCTGCTGAATTCACGCCGTTTCCGCCGTGCCACTGAAAATGGCAAATTGCAAAGCTATTTATTGTGGATTGTAATTTTTACCGTCGGGCTGGTGGGGTTCCCATTACTCAGCAATGCAGTGGGTACGGGTACACGCGAGCTGACCCATGCCCCTGCCCTGGCGATTATCTTGTGGTTACTGCTGTTCTCTGCCTGCTGGATGCTGCTGTGGTTCCATCATGAGCGGATTAAAGCGGTACTGATTAGCGGTGCAGTCGGCCTGGTCGTCACCATGGTCTTTATCGGCTTCTCGGCGCCCGATCTGGCATTGACCCAGATTACGGTCGATGTGGTCACCACGGTTCTACTACTGATGAGTTTATCTTTACTGCCTCAGTTAACACCGTATGAATCGAGTCCGACCCGTCGCTGGCGTGATGCCATTATTGCCTTGGGCGGCGGTCTCGGGATTGCGGCAATTGCCTGGCTGATCATGACCCGTGATCACAATTCCATTTCATGGTTCTTCCTGCAACAGTCGATTCCACTGGGCGGCGGAACCAATGTCGTGAATGTAATTCTGGTCGATTTCCGTGGTTTCGATACCTTCGGCGAAATTACTGTACTCGGCATTGCAGCGATTGGTGTACTCAGCCTGATGGATGGCATGCGTGCGCATGGCACCACCATGACCCAGGGCCTGACCTATCGTTTTAACCCATCCCCGCTGATGTTGCGTATTACCGCATCCTGGATTTTGCCGGTCGCGCTGGTAGTCAGCCTGTATATCTTTATGCGTGGCCATAACCTGCCGGGCGGTGGTTTTATTGCCGGACTAGTGACTTCACTGGCACTTATTATTCAATATATCGCAGTGGGACAGGACAAAACCGAACAGTTGCTTGGCGCCAAATCCGGTCGCCTGTATGAAATCTGGATCGGGATCGGCTTAACGATTGCAGGATTGACTGGAATCGCAGCCTGGTTCTGGTCACGTCCATTCCTGACCAGTGCACATATTTATGTCTCTCCGCCAATGATTGGAGAAATGCATTTGGCTTCGGCTGCGCTGTTTGATGTTGGCGTCTATGTCACTGTTGTGGGTGCAACGATGCTGATGATTTCAGTCTTGGGCGATTCACGTCACTCAAGCATGACTGGCCCTGTACCAAGAGGATAATAGAATGATCAGTTTAGAATTTTTATTAGCCTCTGCGATTGGCCTGCTGACGGCCACAGGCATTTATCTGATCCTACGTGCCCGTACCTTCCCGGTAGTGTTGGGTCTCGCCATGATTGGTTATGCAGTCAACCTGTTTTTATTTGCCATGGGCCGAATTCAGATGAATTCGCCTGCAGTATTGACTGAAGCCTCGAAAGTGACCGATCCCCTTCCTCAGGCACTGGTGCTGACAGCCATCGTGATTGGCTTTGCCACCACTGCCTTTATTGTCCAACTGGCATTGCGTAGCCGCTACGAATCAGGAACAGACCACGTTGACTCCAAAGAAGAAATACCAAATCTTGACCCGCGCGAGGATGAGCCTTAATGACTGATCTTCTCAATTTCTGGAATCAACATACCCCTATTTTCAGTATTCTTTTACCGGCCTTTACCGCTTTTGTCCTGGTTCTTTTAGGCAACCCGGGTTCAGGCTCTCTGGCGACGGACTGGCGTCAGCCCTGGCGTCGGGGTATCAGCTATGTCTCAAGTATCTTGGGCCTGATCATTGCTGTCAGCTATTTAGTAGACAGTAGTCAGGGTCAGATCAATGTTTATACGCTGGGCGAATGGGTCGCACCTTTTGGTATTGTACTGGTTCTCGATCAGCTCTCTGCGATGATGCTGGTTTTGACCTATGCCCTTGCAGTGCCGGTGCTCTGGTATGCCAGTAAAGAATGGGATATGCGTGGGCGTTATTTCCATGCCATGGTGCATTTCCTGCTCATGGGTTTGACCGGTGCCTTCCTGACCGGTGACCTGTTTAACCTGTTCGTGTTTTTTGAAATATTGTTGATGGCATCCTATGTACTACTGCTACATGGACAAGGCAAGGCCCGTTTCCAGCTGGGAATCCATTACGTCACCATCAACCTGTTTGCTTCTGCCCTGTTCCTGATTGGACTCGGGATGATTTATGGCAGTGTCGGCAGTCTGAATATGGCAGATGTGGCCCGCTTGATGCCTACCCTCGCTGAAGATCAGCACAAGCTGGCGGTTGCTGGTGGATTAATGCTGTTTGTCGTGTTTGGAATTAAAGCAGCGATGTTACCGCTCGGCTTCTGGTTACCCAAAACCTATGCCGTAGCCACCACACCTGTGGCAGCACTCTTTACCATTATGACCAAAGTCGGGGTGTATGCAATTTTACGGATTAATGGAACTGTTTTTGATGATGAATACAGCCACCAGATTCTGATGAATTGCCTGCTGGTGATTGGTCTGATTACGTCGGTTTATGGCGTGATTTGTGCAATCGGCACAGAACGTCTGCGCCGTTTTATCGGCTTTATGGTGCTGTCTTCAGTCGGAACAATTCTGGTAGCAATCGGTATGAATACGACTGCAGCCTGGGCCGGTGCATTGTATTATATGGTGCACAGTACCCTGATTGGCGCAGCCTTTTATATCCTGTCAGGCTGGATTACCTCACAGCGCGGCGAATTTAAGGATCATTTTAAAATCGCGCCACTGATGAAACAGAACAAGCTGGTTTCGATTGTCTATTTCATCATTGCCTTGATGATGGCAGGCCTGCCACCGTTTAGTGGTTTCTTCGGTAAAGTCTTTATTTTGCAGGCTTCTGCCAATTCAGACTATCAGATGATTATTATCCTGACCATTTTATTGGTAAGCTTCCTCAGTATTCTGGCCTTTACCAGGGTTGGTTTCGTGCTGTTCTGGCGTTCGACCAGACCTGAGGATGACCTTAATTCTGAAGATTTTCACAAATATGAAGCTTTACCAAGTAAGGCACCGGCACGTAATGATCGTGTAATCTATCTATTGCTTGCTGGCCTGACTGCCTATGTGGTGTTTGCCGGACCGATCTATCAATATAATTATCAGACTGCGGAACAGATTAAAAATAATCCGGTTTATGAAGCTGCCTTGTTAAAACGCGATGCAGAAGGCCAGTTTATTAGTGTGCAACCTTTTGATCCAAGCTATTTACCTGAAACCAAGTACGGTGGTGAGACAGTCGATCCGAATGCACATCTGGTTCCTTATACGATTTCGGAAGCCACTCTGGAAGGTGAAAATATTTCTGAATTCAAGCAACGCCAGATTGATCAGCAGTATGTTGAACAAAACAGATATGATGATAATCAACTTAAACCGGTGGAGGGACCTTAATGGCTGTATCATTCCTGCAACGTTGGTTCCCGCATCCGCTAGTTTCTGTGATCGTTGGGCTAAGCTGGATTCTACTGGCACATAATCTGGAAGCTGGAACATTGCTTTTCGCGCTGGTTCTGGCGATTGTCATTCCGAAAATGGTTGCACCTTTTATTGACTATACCCCGAATATCCAGTGGGCTCCTGCCGTGCGCCTTTTCTTTGTCGTGGTTTGGGATATTGTAGTAGCCAATATTAAAGTCGCAAAACTGGTACTTGGTCCAACCAAGAACCTGCATCCAAAATGGTTTCGCGTGCCTTTGGAAACCGAGCATGAGGAAGTCAATGCCTTGCTGGCAATGATCATTACCACAACGCCCGGTACAGTATCTGCAGGCATTGATCAGGATCGTGGTGATATTCTGGTTCATGCCTTAAGCACAGAGGATGAAGCAGCAGAAATCGAAACAATCAAACAGCGCTACGAACAGCCTCTGATTGAAATTTTCAGCGCACAGACAGGAGAAAAAGCATGACTATTCTGCCTTATGCATTAATGATTTGCCTAGGTGCTATCACTGTCTCGATGTTACTCTGCCTGATCCGACTCATCACTGGCCCTTCTATCGTGGATCGTCTGTTGGCACTCGACACCCTGTTCCTGAATGCCACCTGTCTGATTGTCATTTTAGGGATTTACTGGAGTAGCAGCTTCCTGTTTGAAGGGGCCTTACTGGTTGCGATGCTTGGCTTTGTTTCGACTACAGCCTTGGCACGTTATTTCACCACTGGCCATGTGATCGACTAGGAGTTTTTAAATGTCCTTAATTTTAGAAATACTGGTGTCGATTTTTTTATTGATTGGTGCTTTCTTTATGTTGGTCGGCGGGATCGGTATGGTCCGTCTGCCCGATCTGTTTATGCGTCTGCACGCCCCGACCAAATCCAGTACTTTGGGCCTGGGCAGCTTTTTGATGGCCTCAATTCTGTTCTCGGCCATATATGGCCGTTTCGGTTTTGCTGAAGTGCTCATCACCCTGTTCGCCTTCATTACCGCACCGGTATCTGCCAATCTGATGGCACAGGCTGCATTACATTTGCGTTTACGCTCTTTGAGTGGCGAGGTTCCGGAAACGCTGGAACGCCCTCTGCCTTGGCAGCGCTCACGCCGTCGTACCTTTTATGAAAAGAAAATCAATCGTAATGATGATTTCGATTAATTGAGCAAGCAATTCAAGTTCTTTTAAATCTAAAAAAATCTAGAGATAAAAAAAGCCACCCGAAGGTAGCTTTTTTAGTCCTAAGACTTATTCATCATCTTTTTTTGCTTCAGCTTCAGGTAAGTCCTTCACTGCTTCAGCGATCAGACCAAACATATAGTTACCATATGCATTGGTCTTATCATAATGGAAACGTAGACGAGGCGTAATACGGGTTTTGATACGACGACTCAGCTCATGGCGCAAGAAACCAGATGCTTTGTTCAACACATCCAAAGTTTCTTTATTGGCTTCTTGGCTTTGCTCATCGCCAAGTTCACGTCCCATCACAGTGACATAAACTTCCGCATATCCCAGGTCTGGGCTCACCTTCACCGCAGAGATGGTCACGAGACCACCTAAGCGTGGATCTTTCAGCTCCTGACGGATCAGTTCTGACAACTCGCGTTGTACTGTATCCGCCATACGCTTCAGACGTTGACTACCCGCCATTAAAGACTCCGTTTAATCAGTTGAACATCGTACACTTCGATCTTATCAAGTGCTTTGATGTCTTTATAGCCTTTCACCGCAAGACCACATTCCATACCGGCACGAACTTCTTCAACCACTTCTTTGTAGCGACGAAGAGATTCAAGCTCGCCCTGGAACACAACCACATCATCACGTAATACGCGAATCGGTTTGTTACGATGCAATACGCCTTCAAGTACCATACAGCCCGCAGCCGCACCAAACTTACTTGAGTGGAATACTTCACGTACTTGTGCAACACCCAGAATCGTTTCACGATGTTCTGGTGCAAGCTTACCGCTCATTGCTGCTTTCACATCATCAATCAATTGATAGATGATTGAGTAGTAACGAATGTCGATACTGTCTGCATCTGCTTTTTGACGCGCAGCGTTGTCCGCACGTACGTTAAAGCCGAGTAGAACTGCTTCTGAAGATTCAGCCAGTGTCACGTCAGACTCAGTGATCGCACCTACACCAGAACCGATGATACGTACTTTAACTTCATCAGTCGCAAGCTCAGCAAGTGCTACATGCAAGGCTTCCAAGGTACCGCGTACGTCAGTTTTCAACACAACATTTACGATAGGCACATCTTTCTTGCCCATAGACGCCATGATGTTTTCAAGACGCATTGCAGATTGACGCTCAAGACGTTTTTGACGTTCACGATCCATACGCGCATCGGCAACTTCACGTGCTTTCTTCTCATCGCTGACCACAAGAACTTCGTCACCTGCCATTGGCGCTTCTGGAAGACCCAGAATTTCCACTGGAATCGAAGGACCTGCAGATTTGATACGCTGACCATTTTCATCCGTCATCGCACGAACGCGACCATAAGATGAACCGGCAAGAACAAGATCACCTACTTTCAATGTACCGTTTTGAACCAGAATAGATGTTACTGCACCACGGCTGTTATCTACGCGTGCTTCAATTACGACACCTTGTGCAGCACCTTCTTCAGATGCCTTAAGCTCTAGAAGTTCAGCTTGAATCGAAATAATATCAAGAAGTTCATCAATGCCTTGACCAGTATGTGCAGAAACCATTGCCACTGGAACGTCACCACCCCATTGTTCTGGCACGATTTCTTTCACAGTCAATTCATTCAATACGCGATCTGGATCAGCAGATTCTTTATCCATCTTGTTGATTGCAACAATGATTGGTGTACCTGCAGCACGTGCATGGTCAATTGCTTCTGCAGTTTGTGGCATTACACCATCATCTGCTGCAACAACCAGAACCACGATATCTGTTGCTTTCGCACCACGTGAACGCATTGCAGTAAATGCTGCGTGTCCCGGAGTATCAAGGAATGTAATCATACCTTTATCAGTAGTTACATGGTAAGCACCGATATGCTGTGTGATACCGCCCGCTTCGCCAGCAGCCACTTTTGCACGACGAATACGGTCAAGCAGCGATGTTTTACCATGGTCAACGTGACCCATAATGGTAACAACAGGCGCACGCGTAGATTGCGCACCACGTGCTTCTTCAGCTGCTTCAAGCAAGTTATCTTCAGCTTGTGTATCAGAAACCAGTACCGGATTATGGCCCATTTCTTCCACAACAAGTGCAGCAATTTCTTGATCAATCGCCTGGTTCTGAGTAACCAATTCACCCATTTTCATGAGTGATTTAATCACTTCACGAACCTTAACTGCCATTTTCGCAGCTAAGTCAGCAACGACAATCGTTTCACCGATTTCAACATCGTAAACCTGTTTTTTCACAGGTTTTTCGAAGCCGTGCTTGTTGCCTTGACTGGTTTTTAAACCGCGCTTAGGCTGTTTGCTGAAGCTTTGCTCTTCCTGACCACGACGACCACCTTTTTTCGGTGCACGCGCGCTCGGCGTATTCGTACCACGTTTGATTTCGCGGTCTTCTTTCGCAAATGAGTCTTCATATGCCTGACCAACAAGACCGGCAGCCAGAGGAGAATCATCAACAACACGAATCGTTGCAGCAGTATCTTCCGCGGTGTACTTAGACGCCATTTGACGCATTTGTTCAAGCGTACGTTGCTGCGCTTCTTCAGCCGCTTTACGACGTGCTGCTTCTTCAACAGCTTTTAATTTTGCTGCTTCTGCTTCACGTGCCTTTTTCTGTTCAGCGGTTTCAGTTGGTTTAACAACTTGCTTCACAATCGGCTTGTTGGTTGATTTGCGTTTTACCACAACTGCAGCTTTAGAAACTTCTTGCTTGTCGCTGGTTTGCTTTGCAGCAGCACGCATCGCTTCTAGAGCTTTATTCGCGTTATTTACGCCAGTTTTTGGAGCTTCAGCAGAAGCAGCTTGTGCTGTATTCTGCTCAGGCGCAGCTTTGGCCTGTTGCTCAGCCTTGGCTTTCGCCAATGCTTCTGCTTTGATCTGCTCTGGATCCGGCTTAACAAATGTATGCTTCTTGCGAACTTCTACATTAATCGTTTTCGCCTTACCTGAAGTACTGGCTACTTTAGCCGTACTAGTCGTTTTACGTTTCAACGTGATTTGCCCTGCTTGGCTTTCTGAACCCTGTGACTTTTTCACATGGCTCATCAAGCTATCTTGTTGTTCGGTGGTAATAATATCGTCAGCTTTACGCTGTGGTAAACCTGCCTCACGAACCTGCTCTAGGAGCTTCTCAACTGGACTACCCACATTGAGGGCTAACTCTTTAATCGACTTGTCCGTCATATACTACCTCCTAGTTAAACCATGATTCGCGCGCTTTCATAATGAGTTGACCTGCTTTCTCAGCACCCAAACCTTCAATATCTTCGATATCGTCAGTCGCCTGATCTGCTAAATCATCCACTGTTACCACACCACGAGCTGCTAGCGCTTGCGCGATCTCTACTGTCATGCCTTCCATTGCAACAAGTTCTTCACTTGGCGCTTGTATGTTCTCTTGCTGTTGTAATGCATCAGCAAGTGCAATTTCTTTCGCACGGCTTTGCAGTAGTTCAACCAGTTCCGCATCCAGTTCGATTTCATCAAACGTTTCTGCAGGAACATAAGCAATTTCTTCAAGCGAGGTGAAGCCCATTTCTACCAATGCCATCGCCAAATCTTCCGCGATATCCAGACGGGTAACAAACATGTCTAAATATTGTTGCGCTTCGTTTTGTTGACGGGCGTAGTA
The DNA here is from genome assembly GCF_000369725.1 of Acinetobacter sp. CIP 101966. Classification (NCBI taxonomy): domain Bacteria; kingdom Pseudomonadati; phylum Pseudomonadota; class Gammaproteobacteria; order Moraxellales; family Moraxellaceae; genus Acinetobacter; species Acinetobacter sp. CIP 101966. Next base: position 1,606,577 of record NZ_KB850160.1, read on the forward strand.
TTCCTCTTCCAGCATCATGTCCAGCTTGTAGCCAGTCAATTCAGATGCCAGACGAACGTTCTGACCTTGTGAACCAATCGCACGTGCCAACTGATCGCTGGTTGCGAAAATGATATCTGCAGTACGTGCATCTTCATCGATGACAATACTCGATACATCTGCTGGTTCCAATGCACTTGCGATATATTGCGCAGGATCATCCGACCAAACTACCACATCAATACGCTCGCCATTGAGCTCTTGCTGTACAGCTTGAATACGGGTACCACGCATACCAATACAAGCACCCACCGGGTCAATACGGTGGTCATTGGTTTTCACTGCAATTTTAGCACGAACGCCTGGTTGGCGAGCCGCCGCTTTAATTTCAATAATTTCTTCAGAAATCTCAGGGATTTCTTTCTTCATCAATGCAATCAGCATATCCGGTTTAGCACGTGACAGTTGTAACTGCGCACCACGACCTTCACGGTTGACATTGAATAGAATCGCATTCACGCGTTGCTTCGGACGAAGGATTTCTTTCGGAATCATTTCTTCGCGAGCAAGATACGCTTCAGCATTGTCACCTAGGTCAATGATAAAGCCGTCTTTGGTTTGTTTTTTCACTTCACCGTAGATCAGCTCGCCGACTTTAGATTCGTAAGCATCGGCTACGAGTGCACGTTCTGCTTCACGGATCTTCTGTACGATCACTTGCTTGGCAATTTGCGCTGCAATACGACCGAAGTCAATCGATTCAACTTCAAGCTCACGAATGTCGCCAATCGACCATTTTGCCGGATCAACATCAGAGATGGCATCCTGACAAGCTGGCATTTCATGGTCTTCGTCTGCAACCACTTCCCACTGACGGAAAGTACGATAGTCACCTGTTTTACGATCGATTTCCACACGTAAACGTGCTTCTTCCGAATGTGTTCCTTCGTAGAATTTTTTCTTTGTCGCAGCAACTAAAGCTTGCTCAAGCGCTTCAAAGATCGCTTCACGAGGTACACCTTTTTCGTTACTAACCGTTTCAACGACGGTCAGAATTTCACGTGCCATACGTCACCTATTCGTTAAATTTTTATTTATTAAATTAATCTTGGAAGACCAAATTTGCTTTATCGATATTGTGACTGTCGATCTCCAATACCTGTTGCTTTTCTACTTCAACCTGAATCATTTCATTTTCAAGATCGACAGCAACCAGTTTGGCCTGGAATTTACGACGGTTATCTACCGCACTGATCAAACGTAGTGCTACGGTATGACCGATATAGCCTGACATCTGCTCGAGCTGGAAGAATGGACGGTCCCAGCCTGGCGAAGATACTTCAAGTGAATATTCACCCGAGATCGGATCATGAACATCCAGCATTGCACCCACTTGCTGCGTGACACGCACACAATCCTGAACGCCAATACCACGCCCCTGCTCTTCTTCACCATCTTCATTGATTGCTGGTGCAACGCTCTCATCGACTGGCTTGTCGATGTAGATACGTAATAACGAACATTTACCCTGTGGCAGGAATTCAATCCCCCAAAGGTTTACATTACAGGCTTCAACTGCTGGTGCAATCAAGTCCTGAAGTGCTTGAGTTTTATTTGATAGCTTCATTTACTCTCGTCATCTGGTGCGATTTTATGATCTATTTGACCACTACAAACCAATACAAACTATAGTAGTAGTGAAACATGGAGATTTGACCAAATAATGTCGACACTACACGATAGCCAATAAAAAAGGGCGTAAATCGCCCCAATTAATGCACAATTTAAGATTTTTTCAAATCCCACTGTGCAAAAAGGCCCACCTTGTTGTGAGCCTCTTTTTAGAAACTTGGTAGCGGGAGCTGGATTTGAACCAACGACCTTCGGGTTATGAGCCCGACGAGCTACCAGACTGCTCCATCCCGCATCAACGTGCAAAAATTATATACAAAAGATGAGAACTTTTCAATCAAAACCACATCATTCTGCATATTTGTCATCTGTCGCTGAAAAAGTGGTAGCGGGAGCTGGATTTGAACCAACGACCTTCGGGTTATGAGCCCGACGAGCTACCAGACTGCTCCATCCCGCATCAGCGTACAAATAACATTCAGTTTAAAAAACTTAAACTGCTTTTAAAGTTTGCATCTTTAAAAGATTGGTAGCGGGAGCTGGATTTGAACCAACGACCTTCGGGTTATGAGCCCGACGAGCTACCAGACTGCTCCATCCCGCAACAACATGCAAATTAATTTTCTCAACTTAAAACCTGTTTAAGCTGCCTCTTGAAAGTTTGCGCCTTTAAAAAGGATTGATTGGTAGCGGGAGCTGGATTTGAACCAACGACCTTCGGGTTATGAGCCCGACGAGCTACCAGACTGCTCCATCCCGCATCAACAGAAGTTTTTTCAGCTGCATACACCAACTTAAATTTCTGGATTATAAGTTGGTGCGGAAGGGGGGACTTGAACCCCCACGCCCGAAAGCACTACCACCTCAAGGTAGCGTGTCTACCAATTCCACCACCACCGCAGCTGTGACGCATTCTAGTCGTATCACTGAAAAAAAGAAAGGATTAATTAAAACTATTCGGTCGTTTCTGGTGCAGTTGGTGAAGTTTCATTCGATTGTACAGGTGTGGTCGGCGCAGACTGAACCGATCCCAAACTATAGGCATTCGAGGTTTGTTGCTTGGCTAAAATCGCCAAAGTCAGACTGGTTACGAAAAACAGTGCAGTAAAAATTGCAGTCAAACGGGTCATGAAATTACCCGAACCCGATGCTCCGAATACTGTCGCTGCACCACCGCCACCGAAAGAGGCACCAGCATCTGCACCTTTACCATGCTGAACCAAAATCAAGACAATCATCAAAACAGCTAAGATAATATGTACTACCAGCACAAAAGTTTGCATGCTGAACTCCTAATTATTGTGTATTTGCAAATGCATGAGCAATTTTATGGAACGACTCAGCATTGAGTGATGCACCACCGACCAATGCCCCGTTGATATCTGGGCAGGCTGCTAACTCTACTGCATTTTCCGGCTTGACACTACCACCATATAAAATCGCCATCGTCGCGCCATAACCAGTGATCTGGCTTAAACCTTGACGGATTTGTGCATGCATGGCCTGTGCATCTTCAGGAGAAGCAGTTTTACCAGTTCCAATTGCCCAGATCGGTTCATAGGCAATCACGATATTTTTCCATTGCTCAGCTTCAACCACAGCAGCAATATCACAAATCTGTTGTAGCACTACAGCTTCTGCCTGCCCTGCTTCACGTTGTTCCAGGCTTTCACCAACGCAATAAATCACGGTCAAACCGGCACTTAAGGCATTCTTGATTTTCGCATTTAAAATATCAGCATTTTCCGCAAATATTTCACGGCGTTCAGAATGACCCACTAGTACATAGTGAATTTGACTATCGGCCAACAATTCAGCACTGACTTCACCAGTGTAGGGACCTGTTCCAGAAATACGTGAAACATCTTGTGCTACGGTATAAATCGGACGAACCGCAGATGACAGCTCTGCCTGAATCTGGCTTAAGGCAATGGCAATCGGTGCCACACCTAAATGACATTGATCTTCGGCAATTGGCGCAGTTTCCAGCAAATTCTTAATACCACGCACCAAGCTCAATGCATCTGCCTGCACCGGATTCATTTTCCAGTTACCTATCACCCAAGGGGTAATCGTCGAAACCGACATAATTAACCTATTTCATTTACATATTTTGAATTGGGCACATTCTACACGGAATTGGAAAATTAAAAGAATAGTTTTCTTATCACTCCTTCTCAGTTTAGACTATCCAAAATGGTTATTTTTTGTTATCACTTAAAAAAATGGGGACTTCTTCCAACCAGTTCATGCTTTTACTGGAGATGAGGAAGCTAGCAGCACTCTTGGCTATGGTATTTTTACGTAACAAACGTATAATTTTAGTATAGCAATTAAAAGAATTTGATGAGTAGGCATTTATAGCATGACAGCATTACAGGGGTCGCCAAGATTTACCGGATTTATTCGTCGTTTGGTCGAGGAAGGCGTCATCTCGGCTGAAGATATGCGCAGTGCATTAGCGCATGCCAAACAAGAAAAAATCGATATTGTGGCTGAGTTAATTAACCAGCAGCAACTTTCTCCAACCGTCATTGCTGAAACGATTTCAGTCGAATTTGGCGAACCGCTGTTTGATATCAGTGCCTATGATCCTGCTCAAATTCTTCGGGATGCGATTGATGAAAAGCTGATTACCAAGCATCGCATTCTGCCGATTTTTAGAAATTCCAGTATTTTATATGTTGCGACCAGTAACCCGACCAATATCGAAGCGATTGATGCAGTCCGCTTTTCCACCAAACTCAATATTGAAACCATTATTGTTGAACACAATAAACTTGAAAAACTGATCGAGCAGAATTTTACCGAAGAAAGTACCTTTGAATTCGATGAAGACTTTGATCTGGATGTTGATGTCGAATCTGCTGATCCGAATAAAGAAGAGGATGACAGTAACAAGGGTGAAGAAGCACCGATTGTCAAATATATTAATAAATTACTAATTGATGCGATCCGTATGGGGGCTTCAGACTTACATTTTGAACCTTATGAAAAAATCTATCGGGTACGTTACCGGGTAGATGGGGTATTACGCCAGATTGCAACACCACCACTACAGCTGGCAAATCGCTTGTCTTCGCGTCTTAAAGTCATGTCGCAAATGGACATTTCTGAAAAACGGGTACCGCAAGATGGTCGTATTAAATTAAAACTTTCTAAAAATAAAGCCATTGATTTCCGTGTCAACTCTCTCCCTACCCTGTTTGGTGAGAAGCTGGTACTGCGAATTCTGGATCCCTCCAGCGCGATGTTGGGAATTGATGCACTAGGTTATGAACCGGAACAAAAAGACCTTTTTATGCAAGCGCTGGACAAACCGCAAGGCATGCTCCTGATCACTGGTCCAACAGGTTCCGGTAAAACCGTTTCACTGTATACCGGTCTGAATATCCTCAATCGTGAAGATACCAATATTTCGACAGCGGAAGATCCGGTCGAGATTAACTTACAAGGCATTAATCAAGTCAACGTCAACAATAAAGTTGGTCTTACCTTCTCTGCCGCACTGAAGTCCTTCTTACGTCAAGACCCGGACATCGTAATGGTCGGTGAGATCCGGGATCTGGAAACTGCCGAGATTGCGATTAAAGCGGCGCAGACCGGTCATATGGTGATGTCGACCTTGCATACCAATAGTGCGCCTGAGACCTTGACCCGTTTACGAAACATGGGGGTGCCCTCTTTCAATATTGCCACTTCAGTAAACCTGGTCATTGCACAACGGTTGGCGCGTCGTTTGTGTTCACAATGCAAGAAACCTGCAGATATTCCGCAACAAAGCTTACTGGAGATGGGCTTTACCGAAACCGACTTGCAGCAACCTGAGTTCCAAATTTATGAACCGGTGGGCTGCAATGAATGTCGTGAAGGCTATAAGGGTCGTGTAGGTATTTATGAAGTTATGAAAGTAACACCCGAAATTTCCAGAATTATTATGGAGGACGGCAATGCACTTGAAATTGCAGATGCTTCCGCACGTGCAGGTTTTAACAATTTACGCCGGTCAGGTTTAATCAAGGTGATGCAGGGGGTGACTTCTTTACAGGAAGTCAATCGTGTCACCAGCGAATGATCGGGCGCTGATCTAAAATAAGGATAAAGGTATGGCAGCAGTAAAGAAAGGCCAGATGATGCCGATCTTCAGCTATGAAGGAATTGATCGTAAAGGGGCAAAGATCAAGGGGGAATTGCCAGCAAAAAATATGGCTCTGGCCAAGGTCACCCTTCGGAAACAAGGCATCAGCATCAAGACCATTCGGGAAAAGAAAAAAAATATCCTTGAAGGCTTGATGAAGAAAAAAGTCTCAACACTGGATATTACAATTTTTACCCGACAGTTGGCGACCATGATGAAAGCCGGGGTACCACTGGTACAAGGCTTTGAAATTGTCGCAGAAGGTCTGGAAAATCCGGCGATGCGTGAAGTTGTACTAGGAATTAAAGGTGAGGTTGAAGGCGGTAATACTTTTGCCGGAGCACTGCGCAAATATCCACAATATTTCGACAACCTATTCTGTTCACTGGTCGAATCTGGTGAACAATCTGGTGCTTTAGAAACCATGCTAGATCGCGTTGCGATTTACAAAGAAAAAAGCGAACTACTCAAGCAAAAAATCAAAAAAGCCATGAAATATCCTGCTGCGGTGGTTGTAGTCGCCCTAATTGTTACCATCATTCTGATGGTCAAAGTGGTCCCGGTTTTCCAGGATTTATTCTCTTCATTTGGTGCGGACTTACCGGCTTTTACCAAAATGGTGGTCAATATGTCGGAATGGATGCAAAAGTATTGGTTCCTGCTGATTATCGCCATTGGGGCCGTGATTACCGCTTTTCTTGAAGCGAAAAAACGCAGCAAGAAATTCCGCGATTTTCTGGATAAGGCCGCACTCAAAGCCCCGATTTTTGGTGACCTGGTGTATAAAGCGATTATTGCACGTTATAGCCGCACTTTGGCCACGACTTTCGCAGCTGGTGTTCCCTTGATTGATGCACTGGAATCCACTGCCGGCGCTACCAATAACGTCGTGTATGAAGATGCCGTGATGAAAATCCGTGAAGATGTCGCCACAGGTCAACAACTACAGTTTGCCATGCGCGTGACCAACAAATTCCCATCCATGGCAGTACAAATGGTCGCGATTGGTGAAGAATCTGGTGCACTAGATGCCATGCTAGACAAAGTAGCCACACATTATGAAAATGAAGTCGACAATGCAGTTGACGGCTTAACCTCGATGATGGAACCGCTCATTATGGCTGTTCTCGGTGTGCTTGTCGGTGGTCTGGTGATTGCCATGTACCTTCCAATTTTCCAAATGGGTTCTGTGGTTTAATGCACGATTTTCTTCAATATTTTATTCAAAACCCAACGGCGTTGTATATCGCAGTTGGGCTTTTTAGTTTATGTATCGGCAGCTTTCTGAATGTCGTGATTTACCGCACTCCCAAGATGATGGAACAGGAATGGCGTACTGATTGCCAGATGTTCCTGCATCCGGAACAGCCGGTGATTGATGAAACTAAGTTAAGTTTAAGCAAACCCGCTTCAGCTTGCCCCAAGTGTCATCAGCCAATCCGCTGGTACCAGAATATTCCCGTCATTAGCTGGCTGGTCCTGCGCGGAAAATGTAGCAACTGCCAGAATCCGATCAGCATCCGTTATCCTTTGGTTGAAATTCTGACGGCAGTTTGTGCACTCCTTGTCGTAGCAGTATTTGGCCCTACCCTACAAATGCTGTTTGGCCTGATCCTGACTTATGTGCTGATCGCACTCACTTTTATTGATTTTGACACCCAGTTATTGCCTGACCGTTATACTTTACCCTTGGCCGCGCTAGGTTTGGGGGTAAATAGTTATGCACTTTATACCTTACCCGGTGCTGCCATCTGGGGCTATATTATTGGTTTCCTGTGTCTGTGGGTGGTGTATTATGCATTTAAAATCGTTACCGGCAAGGAAGGTATGGGCTATGGCGATTTTAAATTGCTTGCCGCCCTGGGTGCCTGGATGGGGCCTTTATTACTGCCTTTAATTGTGCTGCTGTCTTCTCTGGTTGGTGCGATTATCGGGATTATCCTACTGAAAGTCCGCAAGGAAAATCAGCCTTTTGCCTTTGGTCCCTATATCGCGATTGCCGGCTGGATTGCTTTTTTGTGGGGCGAGCAGATTATGAAAGTGTATTTAGGTCAATAAAGTGAAATTTATACTCGGATTAACCGGCGGGATTGGCAGTGGCAAGTCTGCTGCCAGTCAGTGGTTTGAAGCACAAGGGATCACGGTAGTCGATGCCGATGTGGTAGCGCGTGAAGTGGTCGAAATTGGGCAGCCTGCACTTACCCAGATCCAGCAGGCTTTTGGCGATTGGGTACTGCTTGCCGATGGCTCACTGAATCGTCGTGCCTTGCGTGAATATATCTTCCAGTCTCCTGAAGCACGCAAGACCCTGGAAAGTATTACCCATCCGGCAATTCGCACTTCCATTATCCAGCAACTACATGCTGCGCAAAGTCCCTATGCCATTCTGGTTTCACCACTTTTATTTGAAACCAATCAGCACGAACTCACTCAGCATACCTTACTGATTGATGCCACCATCGAACTGCAAATTGAGCGGGCCTCACAACGTGATGGCCAGAATATCGAACAAATTCGCAATATCATTGCCGCCCAAATGTCCCGCGAACAAAAGCAGACCATGGCCGATGATATTGTCCTAAATGATGGTCATCTGGATCATCTCTATGCTCATCTCAGACCATTACATCAAAAATATTTAAACATGGCAGCCAGCTGAAGCATAAAAAAAGCAGTCTGATTAAGACTGCTTTTTTTGTTCTGCTAATTTTCGGCTCAGACTGTCCTGATGCTGTAACCAGCGCCACGGCTGTAAGGCCCCGACGGCCATACCCATCAGGCCACACACCATGGCCAGACTTAAAGTTTCATTTAATAAAGGTACAGCCAGAATTGCCGCAATAAAAGGTGCAAGATTGGTAATACTGCCTGCCTTAAATGCACCAAGACGCTTGATGGCTTCTACATAGCTTAAAGTAGCAATAATCACCACAAATATGCCGTGAAAAATGGTCTGAAACAGTAAATGCTTGGGTTCAGGCACACTCAAATTTTTCGGTAAAAATAGCAGATAAATCGGCACATATATCACTGCCGACCAGATCGCGACACCACACATTGCCTGCCATGCAGTTAGCTGATATTTACGCAATAAAACAGTAAAAATCGCCCAAAGTATGGCACTGATAAAAAACAGCCCGTCCCCTGCCCCAAAGGCTACACCAGTTTCCCGATACATCAGCATACTCATGAGACATAGTACGACGATCATAATGATCAGGCTGGCCCAGGTATGTTTATCAAAAGCCTGCCCCATCAGAAAAAAAGCCATGATCGCGGTACAGATCGGAATACAGCCATTCAAGAAAATTGCAGCATGGGCGGTAGGTGCGTAGTGAAAAGCACTATAGGCAAACAGGCAATAAATCACCCCGCCAATCATAGCTAAAATAAAAGGCTCTTTTTTCAGTAAAAAAGCGGCCTCTTTACGATAAAGCAAGATCGGCATCAGAATCAGGAAGGCCAAAGAAAAACGCAAGGCCACAATATCCCAAGCACTGATCTGCCACAGCGCATTCAGGCGGGCTGTTAAAGTAAAACCGCCCCAGATGCACATGGTAACAACTAAAAAAACATAGCCTTGGGTACGGTCTGACAATGCCATCATCAATTAAAGGTTACGTTGACGGCAGGCTTCATACAGCGCCATGCCTGTAGCCACACTGACATTCAGACTTTGCAGATTACCTGCCATCGGAATATACACGGTCTGATCACATTGGCTTTGCGTAATTGGACGTAGGCCAGTATCTTCCGCACCCATCACGATACAGACGCCAGTACCGGTAAAATCAAAATTTTGAATCGGCAGCGCTTTTTCATCCAGCATAGTTCCGACAACACGAACATTAAAATCTTCTTTGATTTGACCCAAAGTACGCGCCAGATTGGTGACCTGAATGAATTTGACTTTGTCCGCACCACCTGCAGCCACTTTACGTGCAGTCGGGGTTAACGTTGCAGAACGATCACGTGGCGCAATCACTGCCTCAACGCCCATTGCAGCGGCTGTACGGATACAGGCACCGAGATTATGCGGATCGGTAATATGATCGAGGGCCAATAACAACGCTTGAGGATTCGCACTCAACAAGGATTCAAGATCTTTTTCATTCAGGGTTGGATGAGCACGAACTGCGGCTACGACCCCCTGATGAAACGGTTGCCCGGCCAGTTTCTCCAGTTTGTCACGGCTGGCTTGCTGCACACTGATCCCAAACGGTTCAGCCAGTTCCAGTACACGCTTTAAACGCTGATCATCGCGTCCTTTGAGAGTGAATAATGTCAAGACACGTTCAGGCTCAAGCTCTAACAATGACTCCACTGAATGTACGCCATAAAAATATTCAGGTTTTGCCATGAACGACCTCTAGATTAGTTATATACAAAAGAAAAATCCCGTAAAGCTGACTTCACAGGATTTCTATAGCTGATTAGTTTAACCGATTCGCACTGAAATTTCTTGCCCGGTTTACACTGATCTTGAATCTGGACTTAACCTTCAAAATGGCAGACATAGTCCAGCACATCATCGGTTTCGATTTTAAAACGGCTATTGCCCGGCACATAGAAAGACTGCCCCGCACGGAACAGCTCACTTTCTTCGCTATCGCCAATCTGAACACGGCATTCACCTGAAACAATTTCCATACGCTCAGGAACATGTGTTTCAAAGGTCAAGGCATTTTCTGATGGCAGAATGACACCCAAAGTTTTTTTGGTCCCGTCTTCAAATTGTACAATGTGGCTAATACACAACCCGCCGAAATATACATTAGATTTTTTAAGTACAGATACATGATCAAACTGAGCTGACATGCGATTTCTCCAGATAAAGCATTTTGTAATATTTTGATTGCTGTAGTTTAAATGTGCACCCTCAACTAATCAATCGAAGTTTGTCGGCGTCGATCAAATATTCTGTATCACCTGAACCCCTTCTATTTACAGCATGTTTTGGCCTGTATTTTGCTGATAGATAAACTTAAGTTTCGATCTGCACGCGCTCTTTTAAAAACAGGCTCAATTGAATCTTTAATTTAAAGATTGGGGATGTCAAAAATATGAAAATCAGCAGTGCATTAACGGACTTCTGAGTCAGCTTCTTGCGAAAATACAGTGAAATAAGCATATATAAATCGCTAAAATTTAAGATAGAATGAAATTGATTCGTCCTGATTTATAATAATCACAGCCATGTTGCGACCCCAATCCGACATCAGGCTATTTCAATCAAACTTTTCGCAGCCCGGATGCGTTTATGCTGACACATTTAACTCTGATCAATTTTGCTTTAGCTGAACATCTTGCTATTGATATTGATAAAGGTTTTAACGTTTTAACCGGTGAAACCGGTGCAGGTAAATCCCTCTTACTGGATGCATTGTCTGCCTGTTTGGGTGAGCGAACCGATACCAATTATGTACGTTATGGCTCAGAAAAAGCCGATGTCACTGCCAGTTTCAGCTATCAGGAACACAGTCCTGAAGCCGCATGGTTAAAAGAACATGAGCTGGATGACGAATCAGGTGAAATTCATTTACGCCGGGTGATTTTTGCTACCGGCCGCAGCAAGGCCTGGATCAATGGACGTCCGAGCAGCCTGTCTGAACTGAAAGAAATTGGGCGTTTACTGGTACAACTCTATAGCCAGCATAGTCAGCAGCAACTTCTGGAACCGCCTTATCCGAAGCACTGGCTGGATCGTTATTATCATTTTTATGCGCCGGCTCAAGCAGTACGTGATGCGTATAGCACTTGGCAAAAAAATATTCGCCAGCATCAGGCAGCTTTGGATGCACAAGCGACACGCAAGCAGCGTCTGGAAACCCTTGAGCTGCAACTCGAAGAACTGGAAGAAATTGTTCAGACGGATTATCCTGAAATTGAACAGGAATTTGATCGGCTCTCGCATCATGAAGCCATTATGCAGGACTGTGTCTATAGCCTGAATGTGCTGGATGAAGCTGAACAGAATATCACTCAGGAACTGGCATCAATTATGCGTCGGGTTGAGTCGCATGCCGGACGCAGTGAACAGCTTTCCGGGATTTATACTTCCCTACTGAATGCTCAAAGCGAACTTGAAGATGCAGCAGCGAATTTACGCCAGTTTATGGATCGGCAGAGTTTTGATCCTGAACGCATGGAAGTACTGAATTCAACTTTAGAAATCTTCCATCGTCTGGCACGTAAATATCGTACCCAGCCAGAATTACTGAAAGAAGAATATGAAGCCTGGCAAAGTGAACTGGAACAGTTACATCAACTGGAAGATCCGGAAACACTGGCTGAACAGGTAGCAGTGTCTTATCAGGAATTTCTGGATAAAGCCCAACATCTGGATCAGATTCGCCGTGAAGCCGCAGCACCTTTGGCCAAGCAGCTCACTGAGCAGGTCAAACAGCTGGCACTGCCTGAAGCACATTTTGAGTTTAAGTTTGAGCCTCTGGAACATCCATCTAGCGAAGGCCTGAGCTTTATCCAGCTACTTTTTACTGCCAATAAAGGCATTCCGGCACAGCCTTTGGCCCGGGTTGCATCAGGTGGTGAGCTTTCGCGTATTGCGTTGGTGATGCAAGTCATGAATGCGGAAAAAACCGAAGCGGAAGTGCTGGTCTTTGATGAAATTGATGTCGGGATCAGTGGTGGTACCGCAGAGATTGTCGGGCGTTTACTGGCCGATCTGGCCCAACATGTACAAATTCTGTGTATTACCCATCAGGCGCAGGTTGCAGCACAATCTGATCAGCACCTACTGGTGAAAAAACAGCAGACTGATCCTGCCAGCAGCACGATTATCAATCTTGAAGAAAATGAAATAATTCAGGAGCTTGCAAGAATGACAGGTGGTGTAGAGATTAGTGAAACCACCTTGCAACATGCCCGTCAGTTACGTCAGCTGAAATTTCAGCAGGCTTAAATATTTACAATCTGGACAAATAAAATTTGGTGAATCCAAGAAGCTCTAGTAACGTAGCTATTAGGATCATAGGATTTCTCTGCGAAGAAATTAATTTTAAGGAGAACTGCTCAGGTGACCAAACAGTTTCTGACACATCGTTGTCTGATTGCACCGCCGCATGCGAATGATGATTTTTTTGCCCAGACGGTCATTTATCTCGCACGGCATGATGAAGATGGTGCGCAAGGCATCATTATCAATCGACCTGCCGGCATTCAAATTAAAGAATTGCTGAATGATCTTGATATTGAAGCAGACAATGTCAATCCGCATGAAGTATTGCAAGGTGGTCCATTACGCCCTGAGGCCGGCTTTGTCCTGCATACCGGTCAGCCGACCTGGCATTCGTCTATTGCCGTAGGCGAGAATGTCTGTATTACCACATCGAAAGATATTCTGGATGCCATTGCGCATAATGAAGGCGTTGGTCGCTATCAGATTGCACTTGGCTATGCCAGCTGGGGCAAACACCAGCTGGAACAGGAAATTGCTCGTGGTGACTGGCTGATTTGTGATTCCGATATGGATCTGATTTTTAATTTACCTTATAACGACCGTTGGGACGCTGCCTATAAAAAAATGGGGGTAGACCGCAACTGGTTATCTTCCGAGATTGGACATGCCTGATGTAAACGCGCCACAAACCATTATGGCGTTTGATTTTGGTACACAAAAAATGGGAATGTCGGTCGGACAATCCCTGATTGCTAGTGCCAATCCCCTACCCTTATTTCCCATGAAAGATGGTATTCCCAACTGGGATGAACTACTCAAAATCGTGAAAAGCCATCAACCCAATTTATTTCTGGTCGGCTTACCATTGAATATGGATGATAGTGAATCGGAGCTGTCGACACGGGCGCGAAAATTTGCCCGCCGTTTACGTCATCAGACCAATATTGAAACCTGGATGGTGGATGAACGTTTGACCACCCGTGAAGCACGCGATGAACTGGATCATTACCAAGCTCAAGGTCGAGGCAAGAAACTCTCTGCGGACAGTATTGCGGCTGCCTTGTTGATTGAAAGCTGGTATCGCCATCCTGCCGGAATCACGCCTTAATCTGTTTTTAAATTTTTTTAAATCAGCATCCTTTAGGGTGCTTTTTTACACTCCAAAATGCTTCTTAAGGATAAAAATAACGAAAAGTCAGATTAATTCTCGGTGTTAAAACTTTGCTGGTTTTGCTGATACTGTGCTTCCAGTGCTGCTGCGTCGCGCCACGCATCACAATCAGTTGTCCACTGTGTAACAGCACATCGACTTTATCGCTGTGAATTTTATGCTTAAAGCTCATTTTACGGGTAGCTCCCAGACTTAGAGAAGCGATGACATTTTCCCGAGAGGTACCTGTATATAACGCCGGCTCATCATCACTATGCCAGCCCAAGCCTTGGGAACCATCTTCATACAAATTGGCCAGACAGGAATTAAAGGGATGACCGACCAGAATTTCAATATGCTGCTTTAAACGGAATAATCCGGGTGTCCATACCTGAGCTTGTTTGAGCGTACCAGAATAACGATACTGATAATGTTCATCGCCATACCAGACCACCTGGCGACCTGTGACATGGTGCTTGCCAAATAAATGCACTTCATCATGTTGCCAGGCCAGCTGACTGAGAAAATGCTGTAGATACTGCTGGCTTTGTTCCTGATCCAAAATCAGGCCATAATCCTCCACTACCCCATCAAAAGGTAATACATTGGCTTGCGGCTGGGGTGCAAATAAATCGAGAGTCATATCAATTCAATCCAGTATCCACATGAAAATACTGACATTCGACCTAAAGGATTACAACTGCTCTTCACAAATGACTACAACATTTATGCTTGTGGCTAGCCTAATTCCTGCCTAGACTGAATTCAACTTTCACAATAAAAATAATCCTTTTATGAACTTATGGCAGCTGTTTCAGAAACTTCGTCCCTTTGTTCAGCCTTACCGGTTGCTGGTGATTGCCACGCTGATTCTGACCCTGATTGGCTCATTCACCGCACAGGTCAATGCCATTACCTTGCAATATGCGGTCGACAGCATCAATTCGCTACTCGAAACCGGTCAAGGACTGGAACAAGGCTGGCATATTCTGATCACGATTTCGGCGATTTTGCTCGGCAAAGAAATTATCAATGCCTTTGTCCAGTTCGGGCAGAAGTTCTATGGAGAGAAACTGCGGATTTTTGTCTCTCAGGATCTGGCCCAAGGGATTATTGAAAAATTTTTAAAATATCGGCTGGAATTTTTTAATCAGGAAAATAACCAGGCCGGTAAATTACAGACCCGGATTGACCGTGGCATTGGCTCACTGACCCGTCTGGTGCAAATTTTCTTTATTGATATTTTACCGTTATTTACCAGTGCCATTGTGGCTTTGGGGCTAATGTACTATGCCAATGTGTATGTCGGTCTGGTCGCGACTGCTATTGTTCCTATCTATTTCTGGCTGACCTATAAGCAGGCACAAAAACTCGGGGGCTGGCGCCGCAGTCTTCGCGATGGTCGGGAGAGAAAAAGTCAGGGCATTCTCAGTATCATCAACTCGATTACCGTGATTAAGTCTTTTAACCGCGAATCGATTGAATCGGAAAAGCAGCTCGGTTTACAGCGTGAACTGACCGACAATCAGATGAAAACCCGCCAGACCAGTTTCCTGTTTGATGGCCTGAAAACTTTTCTGGAACAGATCGGGATTGTACTGATCATTATTTTAACCTCCTACTTTGTGCTGGATGGCCAGATGAGTATCGGTATGATCATGTTTCATGTGCTGCTATTTAATAATGTCTCTGCCCCAATTCGATCCCTGCACCGGATTTATGATGAAGTGAATGATGCCATGATCTATTCAGAAAGCTTTTTCAAAATTCTGGAGGCCGATGATGAAATTGAACAAAGCGGTCAGCAGAAACCGATTGTCCAAGGCAAATTTGAACTGAGTGGCGTGAATTTTTATTATCCAAACGGCCACCATGCCCTGAAAGATATTGATATGGAAATTCGCCCCAATAAAATTACCGCCTTGGTGGGCTTATCGGGTGCCGGAAAATCTACCCTCATCAGTTTGCTGGATAAATTTTATGAACCACAGCAAGGTCAGATCAAACTGGATGGCATTGACCTGAAAGATTATGACACCCAATATCTACGCGATCATATTGGTCTGGTCTTACAAAAAAATCATATTTTTCAGGGCACCATCTTTGACAATATCCGTTATGGTAAAACTACTGCCTCAATGGAGGATGTAATTGAGGCAGCAGAAAAAGCCTCGATTCATGAGCAGATTTTACAGTTACCGGATGGTTATGATAACGATGCCTTGATGCTGTCTGGCGGCCAGCAGCAACGGATTGCCTTGGCACGGATGTTCCTGAAAAATCCACCGATTATTTTTCTAGATGAACCGACGGCGAGTCTAGATGCAATTGCCACGGAACAGATTAAACACAGTCTGGACCAGATCAAGCAAGGCCGTACCGTGATCATCATTTCGCATAGCCTGTCGCAGATTATTGATGCGGATTATACTTACGTGATGAAAGAAGGAACGATTGCTGAGCATGGCGAGCACGACCAGCTTTATCATCAGCAAGGCGTGTATAAGGAAATCTTTGATGCGATGGCCAAAAGCCTGAATATTGAAAAAATTGCCAAAACTTTTGAAGATGATGCCGAGGAAGAAACTCATAGTTAGCTTCTCTATCTCAATAAAGAAACCTCCGGTACGGAGGTTTTTTTATTTTAATTTTTTAAGATTTAACGCTGAACTTTCTGTTCAATTTCTTCAACACTGGTATGACGCACATCAAAACCTTTGACCATATAGATCACCTGTTCCGAAATATTCCGGGCATGATCGCCAATTCTTTCGAGTGAACGCAGCACCCACAATACATTGATGACACGACTGATATGCCGTGGGTCTTCAATCATATAAGTCATAAGCGTACGTGTGGCTGACTGATATTCACGGTCAATATCCGCATCCGCCAACATGACCTTCAAAGCTTGATCTACATCCAGACGCGCAAAAGCATCCAGTGCATCATGAATCATCACCCGCACCTGGTTGCCAATATGCCGGGTTTCCATATAACCGCGTGGTGAGCTACCCTCTTCACACAAGCTTTGTGCAATTCGGCCTATTTTCGAGGCTTCATCGCCAATCCGTTCCAGATCGGTATTGGCCTTGGACATGGCAAGCACCATACGTAAATCAATCGCGGCAGGATGACGGCGCGCCAGAATCAGGGTCAGCGCTTCATCAATATCTCGTTCCATCTGATTGACGACATTATCTTGAAACTGCACATCTACTGCCATTGAGACATCTGTGTCCAATAGGGCATGAATGGCATTAGCTACCTGCTGTTCTACCAGTCCGCCCATCGTCATGAATTTGGTATTTACGTCCTGCAGTTCTTCATTAAATTGCGAAGAAATGTGATGACTTAATACAGGATTATTTGGACACAAGGAAAGCTACTCCTGAACGATAGAGGACAATGATCAATAATAAATCATATTAAAGCATATCCATGATGAAAGTTTGATGACAATAGTAGCCTCATAGAGGCTGAGGCGAATCATATTCAATCAGCCAGGCATTCAGCTCTGCCAGTTCCTTTTCGGTTAACTGCCCGACCGAGGCCTGCAATTGCAGCACATGCAACAGATAATCATATTTGGCATTCAAATAATCGGTCTTGGCAGAAAAGGCATTACGCTGTGCCAGCAACACATCGACCATGGTTTTTAAGCCTTCCTGATATTGGGCTCTGGACGCTTGTGAGACAATTTCCGAAGAGTCCATCGCGGCTTTACGTGCATTCAGTTTGGCCTGATCGGTTTCTACCTGCATAAAGGACTGTTTCACATCGGTATTGGCTTTACGGATAGCCGCATCCAGTTGCGCTTCACTTTTTTGCACATTAACGCCGGCCTGACGGATACTTTTTTGCGTGCGTCCACCGCTAAATACATTCCAGTTCACCTCCACCCCAATCTGGTCGAAATCTCCATTGCTGGACATGATCGTAGCCGGACTTTGCTTTAAATAGCCATAGGTTCCGACCACTTCGACCTGCGGATAGAGCGCAGCCTGTTCGACCCGTTTGGCATCTTCAGAATAGCGCTTTTGCAGACGCGCTTGCAGAATATTCAGATTTTGGCTTTGTGCTAATTCGGTCCAGGACTGCATATCACTTGGAACCGGTTTCTGGAACTGGAAATCGTTGCGTAATACCGCCAGATTTTCCTGATAAGGGCCGATTAACTGTGCCAGCTGTTCTTGGGCCAGTACCAGCTGAACTTGAGTCGAAATCCGGTTGGCTTGGGCACTTTGATACTGGGCATTGGCTTCACTGACCTCACTACGCGCCACCAAACCTTCTTTCAGCTTAGCATTCATCATGCGTAACTGTTCAGACAGCGCCTGCTCTTCCTGTAAATAAGCCGTAGTCAAAGACTGCTGCCGCAAGACATTAAAATAGGCTTCGGCCACCTGTAAAATATGCTGCTGTTTTTGCAGACGCAGATTGACTTCACTGAGTTCGACCGAGGTCTTGACCTGCTTATAACCTTGCCAGGCATCCCAGCGAAATAAAGGTTGGCGTGCGGTTAAGGCCACCTGACGGCTGGTTGTACTGGAACTTTGCAACTCACCAAATTCAGCAGGCAAACCTTCAGACTCTGAGTTGTTGACGGACTGGTTTTTACGGGTCACATTTCCAGATAAAGTCACGGTCGGCAGCAAATTTCCGCTGGCAATCCCCAGATTGAGCTGATCAGATTGGTACTGCAACACATTCGCCTGCCAATTTGGATCATTTTGCTGGGCGCGTGCATACGCTTCTTGTAAATCCAGGGCAAAAATCGCCGGACTAATTAATAGCAATAAACAGGCCATGACACTGCGTTTTAATTTCATTTTATAGTGTTAACCCCTAACAGCCATTCAGATCAAAAAATTCTGGCGCTTTAAGCTAAGCCATACTAAAGAGATCTCTTGAATTTTTACGTATGATTTTTATTAATTTTTTAATATAAAGATCAATTTTTATCCATCATTAATTCAATTTTCTGGCTCCCATACCGGCAATGTAACAAAGCAATTCACAATACTAAACATAGTATTTTAGTTTGATCTATACAATATCTCCCAGTAAGGCCGTTATTTTCTGAATTCACCTATATATACAGAGTCCTGAAGCATAGTGTTAATGCCATTCCCGTCGATATTCAAAGCCTGTGTGCTTGCTGGTAGCGTGCTGCTTCTTGGGGGCTGCCAACAGCCCTCAGATCCACAGATCCAGGTCGAACAGACTGAGGCGAAGCAAACGCAAAGTCCAGTCAGTGACTTTAGCCTCATGTGCCAGAATATTGAAAAAAATATGTCCCAGATTAATGACCAGCGCACGACGTTTGCGCTGGAGCAGATTAATCAGGATCTTAAAGTGTGCCTGCCGTTGATGGACTTGGCGGAGCAGAAGCAACTGATGCAGCGCTCTACCGAAATGTATCAGCGCTTTTTAAAGGTGGATCGCACCGAATTTCAGCAACGCGCCTTTGAGCAGTATGCACTGGAAATGGCGCAGCATCCCACCATTCAGCATGCGCATTTTCAACAGCTCACCTCACGTGACCAGTATCTGTTAAAACACAAGGGGCAGGCTTATGTAGAACTGCTGGATCTGGGGGATGGCACTTTACATTATCGCCGCAGTCCGGAATATCTGGCGCGTATTTTTGCCCCTTATTTACCGGCCGCTGAAAAAGCCTTTATTGAAAATCTGGCGGAACAGAATATGGAACCGGTGCTGGTGGAAAAACGCCTGCAGATTGAAGCCACTGATATTGCAGCCCGCAGTCTGCTTTGGGAAGACTATCTCAAGACTTATCCGAATAGCAGTTATAAACGCGATGCTGAATATCTGCTGAAGCAATATACCTATTTCCTGTTTAGAGGTACCGAGCAATCCCCGGTGTCGGAAGATTATCGCGATCGTTATGCTGTGGATACCAGTCATCTGGAAACTATTATTGGACTATCAAACGGCCAGAAATCAACGCTGTCCACACAGGCACGCCTGTTTCTGGAATTTCTGGACATGACTCCGGAACAGCGCCAACAAGTCTTGCCTGCCGATTATAGAAACCGCTCGGAAGCAGAACAGATTCTGTACTATGCCCAGATCAGCCCGCCCTCACAAAAATATGATAAAGACTGCTTTACCGATGCCATCTGTATCTAGTTGGGATCAGTTTCACCTTCAATCAATATCGCCATGTCTAAATCAATCCTCGTTTAAAGTTGAGCGATTTAGACCTGTTTATTCTGCCTAAACTGAGCTAAGCTTTAGCCTCGCTTGACGGAGCGCGAGTAATGCCTCGCTGAGATCATGTGATTCCTTTTATCGTTATCAGGAATTGAGCATGAGTACCGTTGAACCTGATCAGGTTAATACCTGCGTAGGAATCAAGCCAGCTAAAAACCCAGCCCTTGCTTTATCTGTTCAGGATAAATCTGCCTACGTTTTTGGTCGTGCTTGATTCGTTGATGTCATCATAAGGATCATAGCCATGAACCAGTTAACGAATCTTTCTTCTGAAACCACTCTCTCCGCTCATGAACAGGAAGCACGCGATTTAACGCGAATTCTGCCTGCCTCACGTAAAGTCTATCTGCAAGGCTCCCGTCCTGATATTCAGGTACCGATGCGGGAGATTTCCTTAAGTGAAACCCCGACCAGTCTGGGCGGTGAACATAATCCGCCATTAATGGTCTATGACACGTCTGGTGTTTATACTGACCCCGATGTGACGATTGACCTGAACAAAGGTCTGCCGAATATTCGTGAAAGCTGGATTGAGCAGCGCAACGATAGTGAAATTCTGGATCAGCTCAGTTCTGAATTTGGCCGCCAGCGTTTACGCGATATCCGTACCGCTGCGATCCGTTTCGCGCATATTCAAAAACCACGCAAAGCCAAATGCGGCCGCAACATCACCCAGATGCATTATGCCAAGCAAGGCATTATCACACCGGAAATGGAATACATTGCCATTCGTGAAAACCTACGTCAACTCGATGGTGTCGATATGCGCCAGCATCCGGGCCAGAATTTTGGTGCAAAAAACCTGACTGAAATTACGCCAGAATTTGTGCGTCAGGAAGTCGCCGCCGGCCGCGCGATTATTCCGGCCAATATCAATCATCCGGAACTGGAACCGATGATCATCGGGCGTAATTTTTTGGTCAAAATCAATGCCAATATTGGTAATTCTGCACTCGGTTCAAGTATCGAAGAAGAAGTCTCGAAAATGACCTGGGCGAC
The DNA here is from genome assembly GCF_000369725.1 of Acinetobacter sp. CIP 101966. Taxonomy (NCBI): domain Bacteria; kingdom Pseudomonadati; phylum Pseudomonadota; class Gammaproteobacteria; order Moraxellales; family Moraxellaceae; genus Acinetobacter; species Acinetobacter sp. CIP 101966. The sequence continues at coordinate 1,627,634 of NZ_KB850160.1, forward strand.
GCGCTGGGGTGCAGACACAATCATGGACCTCTCGACCGGCCAGAATATTCATGAAACCCGTGAATGGATTATCCGCAACTCTCCTGTACCAATTGGAACCGTACCGATCTATCAGGCACTGGAAAAAGTCAATGGTGTGGCCGAAGACCTGACCTGGGAGATCTTTAAAGACACCCTGATTGAACAGGCTGAACAAGGTGTGGACTATTTCACCATTCATGCCGGCGTGCTTTTAAGATATGTACCGCTGACTGCCAACCGTTTGACCGGTATCGTATCGCGTGGCGGTTCGATCATGGCGCAGTGGTGTCTGGCACATCATCAGGAAAACTTCTTGTATACCCATTTCGATGAAATCTGCGAGATCATGAAAGCTTATGACGTATCGTTTAGTCTCGGCGATGGCCTACGTCCGGGCTGTGTGCAGGATGCCAATGACGAAGCGCAATTTGCCGAACTTCGAACTTTGGGCGAACTGACCCACCGTGCCTGGGAGCATGATGTTCAGGTGATGATTGAAGGCCCGGGCCATGTCCCGATGCATATGATCAAGGAAAATATGGATCTGCAACTGGAAGTCTGTAAAGAAGCACCCTTTTATACCTTGGGGCCACTCACCACCGATATCGCACCGGGTTATGACCATATTACTTCGGCAATAGGAGCCGCGATGATTGGCTGGTACGGCACCGCAATGCTGTGTTATGTGACGCCTAAAGAGCATCTCGGTTTACCCAATAAAAAGGATGTCAAAGACGGCATTATTACCTACAAGATTGCCGCACATGCAGCCGATCTGGCCAAAGGTCATCCGGGTGCGCAAGCCCGGGATAATGCCCTGTCCAAGGCGCGTTTTGAGTTCCGCTGGGAAGACCAGTTTAACTTGAGTCTGGATCCGGACACGGCGCGCAGCATGCATGATGAAACCATGCCGAAAGCCGCGCATAAATCCGCGCACTTTTGTTCCATGTGCGGACCAAAGTTCTGTTCAATGAAGATTAGCCAGAATGTTCGTGATTATGCCAGTCAACAGGCCAATCCTGATCAGCCGGCAAGCTCTCAGGCCGAAATTGAAGCCGGCATGAATCAGATGAAAGCCAGCTTCCACAACTCTGGTCAAAATTTATACCACAAACTATAAAACTGTAAAAAAAACAGTTGTCTTCAAAAAAAACTCAGATAGGATGAAAATAAATCAATTCATTCTATCTGAGCATATGAATATTATTAAACAGGCCTCTTATAATAAAAAAGACTTTAGCGTAGAGGCACGTGAGTTCTTGTACCAGGGATTTATTCAGGTAGAAAAAGTCAGCCTGAAACACCGTTTATTTAATCAGGAAAGCTCAACCCCTATTTTGCAACGTGAGCTGATTCATCGGCCAGAAGCAGCGGGTGTGCTGATGTACAATCATCAACAGCAGAAATTCGGCCTGATCGAACAGTTCCGGATTGGCGGACTGGATGATATCGACTCTCCTTGGCAACTCGAAGTAATTGCTGGCGTTCTGGATGGCGATGAAGCGCCTGAAACATGCATCCGTCGCGAAGCACTCGAAGAATCAGGCTGTACCCTGGATGAGCTGCAGCACATTTTCAGCTTCTATCCGTCCGCCGGGGCATGTTCCGAATTATTTCATTTATATGTGGCGCAGACCGAATTGCCTGAACAGGGCGGTATTTTTGGCATGCCGGATGAAGGTGAAAATATCCAGCTGCATATTCTGGATTATGCTGATATTCCGTCCTTGCTCACGAATGGTCGCTTAAGAAATGCACCTGTCATTATGGCCTTGCAATGGTTGCAACAACATATTCATACTGCAGGAATATGTCTAAGGGGAAAGACATGAGTTTTCAGCAGTCAAGCATAAACACACAGCCAGATTGGACCATTATCCAGATTTCTGATACCCATTTGATGGATCGGGAAGAGCTGGAATTTGCCCGGATGAATCCCGAGCAGAGTTTTCACGAGGTGATGCAGCAGATCCAACAGCGCTTTCCCCAAATGGATGCACTGATTCATACCGGTGATCTGGCACAGGTGCCGGTCGAGCAGACTTATCAACGCTATTTAGCATTTGTCCAGTCTTTAAACGTGCCGTATTATCAGATTCCAGGTAACCATGACGATTCTCGGGTGTTCCCTTTTCACCAGCATGCGAATCAGGTACATGCCATTCATTTTGGCACCTGGACCATGATCCTGTTAAATAGTGCCGTTCAAGGCAAGATCGATGGCTGGGTGGAACAAGCTCAACTCGATCAATTGGACCAATTATTGCTTGAATTTAAGCATCAGCATGTCATTGTCGCTTGCCATCATCATCCTTTTGCGATGAAATCGTACTGGATTGATCAGCACCGGCTGAAAAATGCTGAAGATTTAAAAGATGTACTGGCTCGGCATCATAATATCAAGCTGGTTCTGTTTGGTCATGTGCATCAGGATTCCTGCAACGAATGGCATGGCATCTACTTTTTATCCACGCCATCGACCAGTGTGCAGTTTAAACCTAAAAGTGAACATTTCGCGCTAGATCAGGCGGCACCAGGTTATCGTGTATTACATTTGCAACAAAATGGTGAGTTTGATACCTATATTGAACGGGTGGCATTGAGCCAGCAAAATATTAATACCGAAATTTCAGGTTATTAACTTTTCAATTTGTTTTTTTTGCATTACTTTATTGCAACCAAAGGAAATGTGATATGCATAGTCCAGACATCAAAGACTATCAATAAGCATAAAAAGTCTATATGATGACGGCCCCCATAGGAGGATAATCTTTCTACAGGGTGGATAAAAAACTGCATATCACCATATTTTTTGCGTAGCAATCATACGCATAGATGAGGAATGCCCTAAATGGCGAATGACAACCAAAATCAAGTCTTAGACAATCAAACTGATGTTGTAGAAGAGAAAGCTGCAAAGCGCGTACGCAAATCTAAGCCTAAAACGACTGACGGTGGTTCTACTGCTAGCTTATTTGGTATTGAACCTTATCAACCTAAAAAAAATGAAGAATACATGTCTGAAGGTCAGCTTCAGCATTTCCGCCAAATCTTGCTGGCTTGGAAAGCTGAGTTGATGTCAGAAGTGGATCGTACCCTCAATACGATGCAAGACGAAAATACTGCTCTTCCAGATGTGAATGACCGTGCGACTCAGGAAGAAGAGTTTGCGATTGAGTTACGTACCCGTGACCGTGAACGTAAACTGATTCGTAAAATCGAACAGTCGATCGAAGCAATCCAGAATGATGACTATGGTTTCTGTGAAACTTGTGGTATCGAGATTGGCTTGCGTCGTTTAGAAGCACGTCCAACGGCTACTTTATGTATTGACTGCAAAACCCTTGCAGAGATCAAAGAGAAGCAAAATAACGGTTAAGTATGTCTGTAAATAATCCTCCCCTAACCCCTCCTTTAAAAAAGGAGGGGGACAACAGGATGGCTTATGTGGGCCGGTTCGCGCCATCGCCAACCGGCCCTTTGCATTTTGGCTCCCTCATTACCGCAGTTGCCAGTTACTGCGATGCCAAAGCCAATCAAGGCACATGGCTGGTCCGGATTGAAGACACCGATATTCCCCGCATTTATCCCGGCAGCGAAGAGCATATCCTGCGTGCCATGGATGCCTTTCAGCTTGAACCTGATGCCGAAATCATTTTCCAGAAAGACCGTTTAGATATTTACGAAGACGTCATCCAGCAATTACGTCAGCAAGACCTAGTCTATGCCTGTCAATGTACCCGTAAAATGCTCGGTTCCAACCATATCTATCAGGATACCTGCCGCAACTTGGGTCTGGCTTTTGAGCATCAGGCCATCCGTTTAAAAGTTGAAGATGTTGAAATCTGTTTTGAAGACCGGCTGCAAGGTCAGCACTGTTCAGAACTGAAAAAAGATCTGGGCGATTTTGTCTTAAAACGTCGTGACGGCATTATGAATTACCAGCTGGCTGTAGTAGTCGATGACTATCTGCAAGGTATGACTCATGCGGTACGTGGAGCTGATCTTTTAGATAATACCGAACGGCAAATCTATCTGGGACAGTTACTCGGTTATCCGCGTCTGAGCTATATGCATCTACCGCTGGCAATGAATGATCAGGGGCAAAAACTGTCAAAACAGAATCTGGCCCAAGCACTGGATTTAACTCAGGCACCGCAATTATTAAAACAGGCACTTCAGGCTTTGCATCAGGCTGAAGTTGATTTGGACACTCCCGATCGGATGCTGCAACAGGCGGTAGTACAATGGGACATTGAGCGGATTCCACATACAACTGAGCTACAAGGTCACTATTTATAAAAACAGCTTTTCACTTAAGCTAGACTTCTAGAATGAAAAATTGATAGGAAGAAGAGTATGTTTTTTATTTTTGGCGTCGGCCCTAAAACCAAAACCATTGAGAAAAGCCAGTTTCTGTGTCCGGTCTGCCGTACTCGTTCGGGCTATGAGCTAAAACAGCAGCGTAATTATTTTTCTTTATTTTTTATACCCTTGATTCCACTTTCCAAGCCTAAATCTGCTTTTGTGACCTGTTCCAATTGTGGAACCGCAATGCCGAGCACGGTACTGGACCATGCTCAGCCAGAGCCAGGACGAAACTCCAATCTAGAAGCTTGATTCTTCGCGGCTTGGATTGACCTGACGCGTGGTCGAATCAATTTTCAGAATCAGACTGATCATGACCGCACAGATAATCAGGGATGAACCGCCATAACTAATAAATGGCAAGGTCAAACCCTTGGTCGGCAACATGCCCATATTCATACCGGCATTCACCAGAATCTGTAACAGGAAAATGATACTGATGCCATAAGCCAGATAGCCGGCACGCAAATATTGATGCTGCAAGGCGCGGTGTCCAATGCGGATACAGCAAACCAGCATGGTGAAGGACAAGATCAGGATGGTTGAAATGCCTAAAAAGCCAAATTCTTCACCCAAAATTGCCAGCATGAAATCGGTATGCGCCTCAGGCAAATAAGACATTTTCTGGATACTATGCCCCAAGCCTACCCCTGCCCACTCCCCACGGCCAAAGGCCATAAGGGCATTAGAGAGCTGATAACCGGTGCCTAAGGGATCTTCCCAAGGATTCGAAAAAGACAGCAGACGTTGCAGACGATACGGTTCCAACAGAATCGCGGCAGCAAATGCGCCGACCAAGGTCATAAAAGCCACACCGAACTGAATCCACGGCGCACCCGCCAGAAAGAACACGCCAAGCATGGTTAAGGTAATTACCACGGTTGCACCCAAGTCAGGCTCGAGAATAATCAAACCGACGGTAGCACCCATGATGGCACTTAAACGGACCAGACCCTTGATATTATTCCGTACTTCTTCCGCACGGCGCACCACGTAGTCTGCAGTAAAAATTGCCATCATCACTTTGGCGACTTCCGAAGCCTGTAAGGTAAAGCCTGCGATCCGAATCCAGCGTTTGGAACCATTGACTTCCGTCCCGACAAATAGCACGGCCACCAAAAGTACGATGGTAATAATCCACAAAAAGAAAGTGTTATTAAACCAGACTTTTAAGGGGATTTTATAAGCCAGAAAAGCTGCTACGGCAGCGACAAAAATCGAAATCCCATGTCGGCTAATATAGTGAAACGGATTTTCATGCATACGTTCTGCATAGGGCATCGAGGCCGATGCCACCATGATCGAACCAATGCAGAGCAAAGCCAACACACAGAAAATCAATACATTCCGTGGATTCACTTCAGCAGGTATTCTAGGTATCCACTGCGTATAAAATTGATTTAATTTATTGATCGTAGTCTGAGCAAACCCAGCCATATCACGAATCCTTGTTATTCTTAATTGAGTTCATTCACATACGCAACAAACTTGCGACCACGCTCAGGATAACCCGAGAACATATCAAAACTTGCGCATGCAGGAGACAATAGCACGACATCATGTGCCTGAGTGTGCTTTTGGCAGATTTCTACTGCCTGCTGCAAGCTGTCCGCATGAATCAGTTCAATCGTACCCGCAATCGCTGCTTCAATGACGGGACGATCTTCACCGATTAATACCGCTACTTTGGCATATTTGCTTAATGATTCACGCAAGGCTTTAAAGTCCTGCCCTTTGCCCTGACCACCGAGAATAATCGCGACTTTACCGCCTTGGGCTTCAATGGCCATGCCGAGACCGTCCAGTGCTGCCAAGGTTGCGCCGATATTGGTACCTTTGGAGTCATTATAATAACGTACGCCTTGCACTTCTTTAACGAATTCACAGCGATGTTCCAGACCTTTAAAGGTCTTTAAGGTATTCAACATGCTTTCCAGTGGCAGGCCAATCGCTTCACCCAGCGCCAGACAGGCCAAGGCATTGGCAACATTATGCGTGCCCTGCATATACATCTCGGTACTTTTCAGCAGACGCTCACGACCACGCGCCAGCCAGATGCTGCCATCCGTATCCTTGAGAATACCGTACTGGTTCATATCCGGTGCATTTAGACCAAAGCTTTGTATCGGTGTTACGTCTGGCACCAGAGGACGGGTCAAAGAGTCATCACGGTTATAGACGACTTTTTTTACACCCTGGAAAATCCGGTGTTTCGCCGTGTGATAACCCATCATATCGCCATGACGATCCAGATGATCTTCACTCATGTTCAACACCACCGCGACTTCAGCCGCCAGATTTGAGGTGGTTTCCAGCTGAAAACTGGACAGCTCGAGTATATACAGCTCAGGATCGTCTTTAGTCAGGTCTAGCGCAGGACGACCTAAGTTACCACCGATAGCGACTTTTTTACCAGCATCCGCTGCCATCAAGCCAATCAAGGTCGTCACGGTACTTTTGGCATTAGAACCGGTAATTGCTACGATTGGCTTGTCTGTAGCACGGCGTAAAATCTGGATTTCACTGACTACTGGAATGCCCTTGTTGATGGCTGCCTGAATTTCAGGAAGTTTAGGATCAAGTCCTGGGCTGATCACGATTTCTTCCGCAGACAACAACAGCTCGGCATCAAACTGACCGAAACTGGTCTGAACTTCAGCGGGTATCTGGTCATGCCCTGGCGGGTTAGCTCTTGAATCTGTTACTGCAACGCGGTAGCCCTGACTATGCAAGAAATTGACTGCTGCAACACCTGATATTCCGAGTCCTGCAACGACTTTTAACCCACCACGTTGTATTAACATTTTCGCCCCATATTTTGGTCTATTTTGAAACTGACGAAATGGTAGCACTTTGCTGTTTTGAATGCCTTTTCTGATTGGCTTTTCTGCACATTTTTTTGTGTCCATGCGTAAAAAAACCGTCATGATCATGACGGTTTTTGAAATTTAGCCAGAAAAGGAAATTATTTCCATTTTACTGCTTGTTGAGCCGGCTTTACGTCTGAACCTTTTTCTGAAACCGGACAGGCACAGTTGCCACCGCAGCCTGCCGCCACACCCGGTTGCAGCCATTTGGCCAGACGCTGCCAACCCTTGGCTGCACAGGCATCAGACAGCTTCTGAAAGACTGAATTAGAGGTGTTGGGAAACACCTTTTTGAATACGACCAGCATGCTCCAAAGCACCAGCGCTGTCACAATTAGAATTTCAATCATCTCAATCTCCCATACCTATACAATGCAGCAAATTCAATTGGCCAAGGCCAAGCTGAGATTTAGCCCAAATAATATGAAGCAATTTGATAAGTCAGGAATGACATGAAATATGCCAGACCAAACAGGTAAACAGTCATGATACTGACAGTTTTCCAGGAACCGGTTTCACGTTTAACTGTTGCCAGAGTCGCCAGACAATGTGGTGCATAAATAAACCACACCAGCAAAGACAAACCTGTCGCCACTGACCAGCCCAGATCACCTCCACCACTGATCAGCGCAGCCAGACCTTCAGACATCGCATCTTCATCAACTGCCGACATCGCATAGACTGTACCCAGTGCTGCAACGACCACTTCACGCGCTGCCATCGCCGGAATCAGGGCAATACAGATCTGCCAGTTAAAACCAAGCGGTGCAAAGATCGGCTGCATCAGATGACCGAGCATCCCTGCCAATGAATAATCAATCGCCGGCAAGGTTGCCCCTTCTGGTGGCTGTGGGAAAGTACACAAGAACCACAGTACAATCGATAAGGCGAAGATGATGCCACCGACACGTTTCAAGAAGATTTTGCCGCGATCCAATAACCCGATCCAAACGTTCTTCAAGTCCGGAAAACGGTAGCTTGGCAGTTCCATCAGCAGCATGTGCTGTGATTTATCTTTGTGGAAGAATTTCAACACAAAAGACACCAGCAAAGCACTTACGATACCCGCCATATACAGACCGAAGAGCACCAGACCTTGCAGATTCAGGAAGCCCCAGACAGTTTGTGCCGGTATAAATGCCGCAATCAGCAAGGCATAAACCGGCAAACGCGCCGAACAGGTCATTAAAGGTGCAACAAAAATCGTGGTTAAACGATCTCGTGGATCACTAATGGTCCGCGATGCCATAATCCCCGGAATGGCACAGGCAAAGCTGGACAATAACGGAATAAAGGCACGTCCTGACAAACCGGCTTTAAACATCAGTTTATCGAGCAAGAATGCTGCACGCGGTAAATAACCCGATTCTTCTAGTACTAAAATAAAGAAGAACAGAATCAGAATCTGTGGCAGGAACACCACCACGCCACCGGCACCGGCAATAATCCCGTCCACCACCAGGCTATTCAGTAATGGGTGCGAAATATATTCGCCGAGGAACTCACCCAACCAGCCGAAGAAGGATTCAATCCCATCCATAAACGGCGCAGCCCAGGCAAATACCGCCTGGAAAATCACGAACATCATCACGGCCAGACTAATTAAGCCCAGTACCGGATGCAGAAAAATCTTGTCGAGGAAATCGGTACGTTTATCTTCCTGATCGACGAAATTGACCACGTCATTCAGAATGTTTTCCACGCGCTGGTGACTGTCACCTTTCAAGCCGCTGAGCTCAGTCTGTGGTACAGAATACTTGCCTTGATCCAACGCATTTTTCAGGTTTTCAATCCCTGAATTGCGCACAGCCACCGTTTCTACCACAGGTACGCCCAGTCGCTCAGACAGCTTCTGGGTATTGATCTGCATGCCACGACGGCGTGCTTCATCCATCATGTTCAGCACAACCAGCACCGGACGACCCAGTGCAATCATTTCCAGCACCAGACCCAGATGCAGTTTCAGATTGGTGGCATCTACCACACATAAAAATGCATCCTGCTCCTGCTCTTCCGCAATTTTACCCTGTACGACGTTGCGGGTGATTTCTTCATCCGGACTGGTTGCATCCAGACTATAGGTTCCCGGCAAATCCAGTACCCGTACCGCTTTGCCTGAGGCAAGCTGAAACGTACCGACTTTACGTTCAACCGTCACACCCGCATAGTTACCGACTTTTTGGCGCGTTCCGGTTAAATGGTTGAATAATGAAGTTTTACCGCAGTTAGGGTTACCGACAAGGGCAATACGTAATGTATCACTCATGCCGACACCGCCTGTTCGATTTCAATTTTGGCTGCTTCTGATTTACGCAAAGCAAAACGTGTGAATCCAACTTGAATCAAAATGGGATCTCCACCAAAAATACCTTTAGTAATGACTTGTACCTTTGTACCTGGTACAAAGCCTAAAGTTTCCAAACGACTCGCAACGACATCGTGTAGAGCACTTTCACCATCAGCTGTTCGACTCACTTTTCGAATGATGGCAATTTGTTTTGCTTTTAAATCAGACAAACGCACCGTGAAATTCCTAAACTATTTTGTACAGTATACAAACAAATGAGAATAATTAACAAATAAGATTAATTACATTTCGATTTAGCCTTATACCACATCGACACTGTCATAAAATTAAACTACAGTGGAGAATACCAATCCCGATTATCGCTTTTTCAGATCAGATCCTTTCACCCTATGCTGAATAAAAAACCCCGTATTCCTGCCCCTGTCCAAATTCCTGATGCGTTCAGTTATTTGCAGGGTTTTCGTGATTATCTGATTGCACAAACGGTCAGCCCGCATACTCGAAATGCCTATTTGTCCGATCTGGTGCAATGTGCAGAATGCCTGAGCAAGCCTCTGCCGGAATGGAGTCATGATGATATTTCTGATGTACTGATTGCGCTGACCAAACAGCAAAAAAGTCCACGTTCGATTGCCCGCTGCCTATCTGCCTTGCGCTCATTTTATAAATTTCTGCGTGAGCAGAAACTTCGTAGTGACAATCCGGTGGCTGCACATAAAACCCCGAAACTGGGCCGGGCCTTACCCAAAGATCTCTCCGAAGCTGATGTCGAAGCCTTAATTCATGCCCCTAATATCAACACGGCATTAGGACTGCGTGATCGAGCCATGTTCGAAGTGCTGTATGCCTGCGGACTCCGGGTGACCGAACTGATTAACTTACGTCTGGAACTGATCAACTTAAAACAGGGGTATTTACGTATCGTCGGTAAGGGCAATAAAGAACGCTTGGTTCCGATGGGACAAATGGCTTGTGAATGGGTAGAAAAATATCTGAACGAAGCCCGTCCGCAACTGTATAAGACTTCGACCGATTATCTGTTTCTGACCCAGCATGGCGGCATCATGAGCCGACAGAATTTCTGGTATGCGATTAAGCGTTATGCGCTGCAGGCCGGCATTCAGTCCGAACTGTCACCGCATACCTTACGTCATGCCTTTGCGACACATTTACTCAATCATGGCGCAGACTTACGCGTAGTGCAGATGTTGCTCGGGCATAGTGATCTGTCTACCACCCAGATTTATACCCATGTGGCACAGGTACGGATGCAACAGCTGCATGCCACCCATCATCCACGTGCTTAAAACATATCCGGATGGAATAAACTGAGAAGTTTGACGTGTGGGTATTTTTTTTTGTTATGCTAATACTCTGTTTTTAATCCAAGAAGAAAAGGGTTTTTTATGACATTTGCCCGCTCAAAAATTTTTATGGCTTGCACACTTGCTGCTGGTTTGGGCCTGACTGCATGTTCCAATTCCACTAACAACGATAAAAAGCAAGAGTTGACTGCGAGCGCACCGGCGACGGGCGAAGCCTCTACCCTAACCGAACGTAATGCAGAACAGCGTCTGGCGTCTACGTTGGAAAAGCATTTCAAAACTGCTGGCATCAGTGCCAAAATTACCGACATTAAAGCCACTGAAGTTCCAAACCTGTACTGGGTGAGTCTGGAAGGCATGTCTGCGGTCTATGTCACCAGTGACGGTAAATATCTGATTCAGGGCGATGTGATCCGTCTCGGTGACAAACAGCTGCACAATGTCAGCGAGAACCTGCAAGCAGGCATCAACAATAAACTCTTTGCTGAACTCAAGCCAGCCGACTTACTGGTCTATCCAGCTAAAGGCAAAGCCAAGCATGTGGTTTATGTGTTTACCGATGTCAGCTGTCCGTATTGCCATAAATTCCATGAGCAAATGGATGAGATGAATGCCAAAGGCATTGAAGTGCGTTATATCGCCTGGCCGCGTGGTGAACAGCATATGCCGGCCATGGAAGCAATCTGGTGCAGTGCCGACCGTCGCAGTGCCTTTGACCAAGCGATTGCGGGTGCACAGATTAGTGCAGAGAAGTGTGAAAATCCTGTTCAAGATCAATATCAAATGGGTCTGAATATGGGCGTGAATGGTACCCCTGCCATTTATAATTCAGCAGGTACTTATCTAGGTGGTTACCTGTCTACATCGGAATTATTGAATCGGCTTAAATAACTCATTTTAATACGTTATTTAACTTTATTTTATAGATAAAGATATTCTGAAATGACCCTAGAGTCAGGCGGGTTTTTTAGCTATGATCTAGGCTCTTGTAAAAAACTGTTTATATTTGGAGTGTGACGTGAAACCAGTTCGTCTGGCAATCCTCGGTCTTGGTACTGTAGGTGGTGGTGCCTTGAAACTATTAAAAGAAAATGCTGCTGAGATCAAACGTCGCACCGGTCGTGAAATTGAAATTACCCATGTAGGCACCCGTCGTCCACGTCCTGATCTGGATCTGCCAGAATCGGTCAAACAAAGTGCTGATTTGATGGACATCGTGCGTCAACCTGATGTAGACGTGGTGGTTGAAGTCATGGGCGGAATTCATCCTGCCTATGAAGTCATCATGGAAGCCATGAAACATGGCAAACATATTGTAACCGCCAACAAAGCACTCTTGGCTGAACACGGTAATGAACTGTTTAAAGCGGCTGAAGACAATGCCGTGCAAATTGCCTATGAAGCCGCAGTGGCTGGTGGCATTCCAATTATTAAAGTGATCCGTGAAGGTTTGGCAGCCAACAAGATTGAATGGCTGGCCGGTATTATTAACGGCACAGGTAACTTCATTCTTAGTGAAATGCGTGAAAAAGGCCGCGCTTTTGAAGATGTGCTGAAAGAAGCGCAAGAACTGGGTTATGCCGAAGCCGATCCGACCTTTGACGTGGAAGGCATTGACGCAGCACACAAGCTGACGATTCTGGCCTCATGTGCCTTTGGTATTCCACTTCAGTTTGACAAAGTCTTTACTGAAGGCATTGGCAAAGTCACGGCACAAGATGTGAAATATGCCGAAGACCTCGGTTTCCGGATTAAACATCTGGGCATTGCACGCCGTACTGATGCCGGGATTGAACTCCGTGTACACCCGACCCTGATTCCAGATGACCAGCTAATTGCCAATGTCAATGGTGTGAAAAATGCGGTTCTGGTACAAGCCAATGCGGTTGGCCCAACACTGTACTATGGTGCTGGCGCGGGTGCTGGACCAACAGCTTCTGCGGTGGTTGCCGATGTCGTCGATATTGTCCGCGACATCATTTACACAGAAGACGGTGCAGGCACCATTCCACAACTGGCTTTCGAAGCGCTCAGTGATTTACCGATCTTGAGTCGTGAACAAATGACTACCGGCTATTACATCCGTATTAATGCCGAAGATCAGATGGGCGTGCTTGCCGATGTCACCACGATTTTAAGCCGTGCCGGCATTAGTATTGATGCGATCATGCAGCAACCGCGTTTATCCAAAGACCTTATTCCTATCGTGATTCTGACTGATCCAGTCAAGGAATCAAAAATGGATGCAGCGCTTTCACAAATTCAAGCATTACCCGTCATTCATGGCGAAATTGTACGAATTCGTTTAGAATCGCTTGATAATTAATCGGGTTGAGGGGAGGATTCCCCTTGCCAAGCTCTACACACAATTGGAACATCATCATGTCGAATGCCAATCGTTATACTGGTTTAGTTGACCGCTATCGCGACCGTTTACCAGTGTCTGCAACTACTCGTGCGATCTCTTTGGGTGAAGGTAATACTCCACTGATCAAGCTTGAGAATATTCCACGCATTATTGGTAAAGATGTTGAAATTTATGTGAAGTACGAGGGCTTAAACCCGACTGGTTCATTTAAAGACCGCGGTATGACTATGGCGGTGACGAAAGCCGTTGAAGAAGGCTCTAAAGCCATCATCTGCGCATCTACTGGTAACACCTCTGCGGCTGCGGCTGCATATGCTGCGCGTGCTGGCATCAAAGCATTCGTGCTCATCCCTGAAGGCAAAATTGCCATGGGTAAAATGGCTCAAGCGATGATGTATGGTGCGATCACCATGCAAATTCGCGGTAACTTTGATGACGGTATGCGTCTGGTTAAAGAAGTTGCCGATCAGGCACCGGTAACGATTGTAAACTCAATCAACCCGTACCGTCTGCAAGGTCAAAAAACCATTGCTTATGAAATCGTTGAAGCTTTAGGTCGTGCACCGGATTATCACTGCCTGCCAGTCGGTAACGCGGGTAACATCACTGCGCACTGGATGGGTTATACCGAAGCGGTTGCCAACCAGTCGAAAGAAGAATTTGAGCAAGTCGTTTACGATGCTGAAACTGATGCTTTCACTGGTCCTAAACCGGCAGGCTTGCCAATCATGGCAGGTTATCAAGCCTCTGGTGCTGCACCGTTCCTTCGTGGCGGTCCAGTAGAAAACCCGGAAACTGTTGCAACTGCGATTCGTATCGGCAATCCGCAAAGCTTCAATCATGCTAAAGCGGTTGTTCGTGATTCAAACGGCTGGTTTGATGAACTGACTGATGCGGAAATTCTTGAAGCTCAACGTCTGCTTTCTATGTATGAAGGTGTATTCGTAGAGCCTGCGTCTGCTGCGTCTGTCGGCGGTGCGATCCGTGACATTAAAGCGGGTAAAATTGCTGAAGGTTCAGTGATCGTATGTACCGTAACGGGTAACGGTCTGAAAGATCCAGACACTGCCATCAAGCAATGTGCTGATGCCGTGATGTTGTCGATTGATGCGACCATGACTCAAGTTAAAGACTCTATTCTGTCGAATATGTAATTTCGGCCAGAATTAAAAAAACCCTGCAAGTGCAGGGTTTTTTTATGAACCAATCAATTAGATTCGTTTAGGTTGCTGGCTAACCCAACTCATTAAACGGGTCGCATCATTGGTACGCGCCTGTGAGCTGTTTGCACCTAAAAGTACCACTGCCACAGGACGGTTATTCAGAGTGGTGTGCATCACCACACAGCGCCCTGCTTCATTAATAAAACCGGTTTTAGAAATATTGATATTCCATCCGCCATTACGTACCAAGGCATTGGTATTATTCGATTTCAATACACGATAACCCAAGTTAAAGTCATAGCTTGGCGTGGTCGAGAACTGACGAATCAGGCCGTATTGAGAGGCCGTATTTACCAAGATTCCCAAGTCACGAGCTGATGCCACGTTACCCGGATGCAAACCTGTTGATTCCATAAAGCGAGTGGAGTTCATTCCCAGCTCTTTAGCTTTTGCATTCATTTTGGCAATAAACGCTGATCGACCACCGGGATAGGTCCGTGCCAAAGCGGCTGCAGCCGGATTCTCGGACTTCATCAGAGCAAACAGTAAAGCTTCAGCACGGTTCATGCTGTCCCCTGCTCTTAAAGTCGAGCTTGAGCTTTTACAGCCTGAACAGGAAAAATCAGCCTGTTGCAGGGTGATTTTTTCCGACATATTCAGACGTGCATCAGAAATCACCACCGCTGTCATCAGCTTGGTAATCGATGCAATCGGATAGGCAGTATTGGTATTTTTGCTAAACAGCACTTCACCGGTTTGCGCATCCATGACCAGTGCAGCCCGTGCATTGACAGAAGGTTGATTACTAAAATGATTGGTATCAATAATCTGCGGCGCAGTATAAGCAGGTTTGATTACTGCTGGCGCTGCTGTGCCGGCCTGACGCAAAGTGGTGGTCACTGTTGCAGACCCGGGTGGCGAAGGCTCATTGGCTGACGCATTAAAATCATCGCTCATTAACTGGTTAACTTCTTCAGAAGACCAACTAATGCTGGAACCGCCCTCTGCCGTGCCAGAATTCATAATGATTTCAGCAAAACTTGTCGTGCTCATGCTGATTAACACGGACAGGCCGAGTAGATGCCTTAAAGACTTGTTTATTTTCTTCACTATTCCTTCACTCAACTAACAGAGGTAAGATTGATTTGCGTATTACCTCTAATATGCCTTACATTTAAACACAATGCCGAACATTTTTTGTTCTTGACACTGTGTGATAAGTTTCAGATTTAATCTTGCGAATAGGATTGCTAATTTTGTACTTTCATTGCAAGCTTATTTTGCTTTATGTAACAAAAAAATGATTTTTTTAACAGAGGGAGAGCGTAGGTGATCACAGTTTTAGTTGTGGACGACCATGAATTAGTTCGTACTGGAATTTGCAGAATGCTAGAAGACCATGCGGAGGTTCAGGTAATTGGACAAGCTGAATCTGGTGAAGAAGCGATCTCTCTAGTTCGTCAACATCATCCTGATGTAGTTTTGTTAGATGTGAATATGCCGGGCATTGGTGGCGTAGAAACCACGCGCCGTCTACTTCAGAGTGCGCCGGAAACCAAAGTTTTGGCGGTTAGCGGTTTAGCAGAAGAGCCTTATCCGTCCCTGTTATTGAAAGCCGGTGCCAAAGGTTATATCACCAAAGGGGCCCCGATTTCGGAAATGGTCCGTGCGATTAACAAAGTCATGCAAGGCGGCAAATATTTCAGTGCAGACATTGCGGAACAGTTAGCAAGCTCTTACCTTTCTGATACACAACAATCGCCTTTTGATGCATTGTCAGAGCGTGAAATGCAAGTCGCGATGATGGTCGTGAATTGTATCAGCGCCCAGGAAATTGCCGACAAGCTCTTTGTGAGTGTTAAAACCGTGAATACTTATCGTTACCGTATTTTTGAAAAACTGAATATCGATAGCGATGTTAAACTGACTCATCTGGCCATGCGCTATGGACTCATTAAACCTTAGCTTTTAACGATTTCCGGTGCATATGGCACAACAAAAAAACTATGCTGAACTGAATCAATACCATCTCGGTATCTGGTACAGCGCTTATCGTCTGCTGATCAGCACCGGTTTGTTGCTGATTTTTATGCTGACCTACCCCGAACTCACCACCGATTATCAATACCCGCAGCTGTATTATTATGCACTGGGAATCGGGGTTGCGATCAATACCGTACAGCTGTTTGTGCTGAAATGGATCAGACGCCTGATCCAGCCGCAGCTGATTATGATTTTCTTTAGCGATGTCTGCGTTTTAAGTTTGCTGACTTTGGCGAGCGACGGTCCTAATCTGCAAATTGGGCTGTTGTTTGTGATTACTATCTTTTCTGCATCTTTATTATTAGATGCAAAAAAGGCCTTGGTCGTCACCCTCATTGCAGTCATTAGTGTTATTTATCAGCATTTTATCGGCAGTATTTTTGCGTTTTCTTCACTCAGCAATATCAGTAATAGCGCCCTGCTGGCCTTTTTGTTTTTTGTGGTTTATGGCACTGGACAAATTGCCGTGCGCCGTTTTCAGATTCTGGAAAATTTGAATTTTTCTCAATCGCTGGAACTGCATCGCTTACAGAATATTAACCGCTATATTCTGGAACAGATTGAAACCGGTTATCTGGTTCTGGATGAAAACTATCATGTGGTACTCAGTAATCCTGCCGCCTGTAATCTTCTTGGAATTGAGTCCAAATACGGCCATGAGAAATTTACTTTATCTCAATCACAGCCAGATTTATTTGAACTGATCCATTTTGAAACGCTAGAAAATGGTGAGCGCTTTCAGTTTGAATCCCAGCAAAGTCGCTATAATATTCATGTGCAGGTGCAAAAACTGATTGTGCCGCATCAGACTCTAATGCTACTGGTGTTACAGGATGCCAAAAAACTGAATCAGCAGGTGCAGCAACTTAAACTTGCTGCGCTGGGTCAACTCTCAGCCAGTATTGCCCATGAAATTCGTAACCCCTTGGCGGCCATTGTGCAGGCCAATGATTTGTATCTGGACTCAGAAACTGAACAGCAACAGCTACTCCAGCAGATGATTGGCCGACAGGCGACCCGGATTGACCGGATTATTCAGGACACGCTGAATATGGTCAAAAATAAAGAAACCCACCCGATACCGATTCATCTCAATGAATTTATCCCGTTATTTATCCAGGAAGATCTGGCCGATATTCGCGATCAGATTCAATTTAATATTGATATCCCGCTAGTGATTCAGTTTGATGAAGCACAATTCCGGCAAATCCTGATTAATCTGATTCGTAATGCCATTCGTCACAATTCAGCAGATGCAGCCTATATTCAGCTGAATGTGCATCCTTATGAACATCGGGTCTGGATTGATGTACGGGATTTTGGCTCTGGCGTAGCCGTACATGATCAAGCGCTATTGTTCAAACCCTTTTTTAGCACATCGATTAGTGGTACCGGATTAGGATTGTATTTATCACATAGTTTTTGCGAAGCAAATCAGGCACAATTAAACTATATACAACAAGAACAGGGCGCATGCTTTCGCATCAGCTGTCAACGTATTACGCTTTAAAGGGGTCAAGGAAGATGAATGGGGAACAACAACCACTGGTGCTTTTGGTGGATGATGAGGAAGATTTGTGTACCCTCATGCAAATGTCATTGCTGCGCATGGGAATTCGTACGCACATTGCCCACCGTTTGGAAGATGCTAAAAAATGCCTTGCCAATCATCAATATGATGCCTGTCTGACTGACCTAAACCTGCCCGATGGCAATGGTTTGGAGTTACTGGACTGGATTGGCAGCCTCTATCCGGCACTTCCGGTCGCAGTTCTGACCGCCTATGGCAACATGGAAATCGCCATTGCTGCGCTCAAAGCCGGGGCCTTTGATTTTGTCAGCAAACCGATCAATCAGAAACATCTGGAACAACTCTTACAAAAAGCCCTGAATAAACCGGTGGATTATTCGCATAATAATCCAAATGAAGCGCTTGAACATAAAATGCTGATTGGACAATCCCTGCCGATCCAGCAACTACGTATTACCTTACAAAAAATTGCCCGATCCCAAGCACCGGTTTTTATCACTGGTGAATCGGGAACAGGTAAAGAAGTCGTGGCCAATCTGGTCCATCGCCTGAGTAACCGCAATGAAGGTCCTTTTATTGCGATTAACTGTGGCGCCATTCCGACTGAGTTGATGGAAAGCGAACTGTTTGGGCATAAGAAAGGCAGCTTTACCGGCGCTGCTCAGGACAAACAGGGACTGATTCAATCTGCCCATGGTGGCAGTCTGTTTCTGGATGAAATTGCAGAATTACCGCTTTCTATGCAGGTCAAATTGTTACGTGCCGTACAGGAAAAACGTATTCGTCCACTCGGTTCGGATACCGAAATTGATGTGGATTTCCGTGTGATCAGTGCCACGCATCAGGATCTGGAAGCCTTGGTGCAACAAGGCAAATTCCGTCAGGATTTATATTTCCGTATTCATGTAATGGATCTGACTTTACCGCCATTACGTGAACGCGGTCAGGATATTCTGCTATTGGCCGAACATTTCATTCAGAAGATTTGCCAGGAATGGGGCATTCCCAATAAAAAACTGACCGAACGTAGCAAAGAGTTCTTATTGGGACAATATTATCCAGGTAATGTGCGTGAATTGCGTAATATTATGGAACGCGCGATTACTTTAAGTGATGAAGAGCGGATTGATCTTCAGCATTTGCAGAGTGCACCGCTGCGTCAGGCGCTAAACAGCCCTCAGGAGATGAATACGCTCACCAGCGAGATCATTGCGACCGAAACCCTGATTGCACCTAAAAAGCTGCCTGAAGAGGGTCTAGAACTATATTTGGAAAAGGTCGAGAAAGAAATTTTACTGAATGCGCTGAATCTGACCCATTGGAACCGGACACTGGCCGCCAAAAAACTCGGCATGTCATTCCGTTCCCTGCGCTATCGTTTGAAAAAGTTCGGACTGGATACCGAAGAAGACGAATAATTATTTTTGCAGGAGCAGCAAGTCTGTGACATGTTCCAGATAACTCTCCTCACGCATTTCCTGCTTAAACGGATAGTTGAAATGCGGCTGTACGCCCCGCCCTTCAATCATCTGGCCACTCGGGCTAAAGTATTGCGATACTGTCATCTGTAGAGCCGAACCGTTGCTTAAAGGAAAGAGTTTCTGTACTACGCCTTTGCCATAGCTTTTTTCGCCTACGACCCAGGCACGGTTATGTTCTTTCAGGGCTGCTGTAAACACTTCTGCTGCAGAAGCCGAGCGGTTATTAATCAATACCCCAACTTTCAGATTCTGAAACTCAAAACTCGGCAAGGCCTGAAATTGCTGATTACCTTCAGCGCGGCTTTTGGTCGACACAATCACGCCCTGATTCAAAAATAAATCGGCAGATTCAACTGCAGCCGAGAGTAAGCCACCGGGATTATTGCGTAAATCAAATAGCACGGCTTTTAAGCGCTTGTCGGCATAGCTTTCGATTAGACGTTTGATTTCATTGGCAGTATCTTGCTGAAAAACCTTGACCTGTAAAACCAGAACCTGATTATTGTGCAGGCTCGATTTAATTTCAGTATCCAGTTTGGTATTGCGGACCAGACGAACGGCCGGACTTTGCGGGGAGAGCTGAATCATGAGCGTAGAGCCAACGGCTCCGCTCAATAACTGCCGGACTTGTTCCTGATTCAGGCTATTTAATACCTGATCGTCAATTTTATAAACCGTGACGCCATTTCGAAGTCCCTGCTTGGCTGAATCAGCATCGGAACTCAGTCCCTGAACTACCCATTGCTTCAACCGCGGGTCAAATTGCAGATCAAAATCAATGCTGGCCAGATCACCTTCGGTATATTCACGCAGTTGCTTATAATCTTCAGGCGACAAATAACGGGAATAGCGATCTAAGCCACTGACCAGACCCTGAATGGCCTGTTGAAACAAGGCATCGTCATTTTTATCTTGAATATAATTATCTTTTACGATGCCATAAATTTGTACGAATTCTTGAATGGATGCCACAGGAATTTCGGAATAGACCTGCCCATCCATTTCCATATCATCGAATGCCGGCTCATTTGAACCCGCACCCCAAGCTGAATGACTCAAACACATCAGTAAGCATGGTATTACAACAGACTTCCAGCGTGTTCTTGCCATTCTTTGACCTTTTTAGAATTTTATCGAAAATTATGCATCAAGCTGAATCAGGTTACGACCTTGCATTTCAGCAGGTACCGGAACTTGCATCAGACTTAATAAAGTCGGTGCTACATCTGCCAATACACCGCCTTCTGCGATCGTGGCCTGAGTTGGGCCGACATAAATAAACGGAACCAATTCAGTGGTATGCTGAGTATGTACCTGACCACTGTGATAGTCCTGCATCTGCTCTACGTTACCATGATCGGCAGTCACAATCATATGACCTTTTTGCGCCATTACCGCTTCATAAACCCGGCCCAAACATGTATCAACCGCTTCAACAGCTTTCACCGCAGCATCGAATACACCCGTATGACCGACCATATCACCATTGGCAAAGTTCACCACCAGCAGGTCAAATTCACCTGAATTGATCGCAGCCACCAGCTCATCAGTCACTTCATAAGCACTCATTTCCGGTTTAAGGTCATAAGTGGCTACGTTTGGCGATGGAATCAGGATACGTTTTTCACCTGGGTATTCATCTTCACGGCCGCCGCTGAAGAAGAAAGTCACATGCGCATACTTTTCTGTTTCCGCAATGCGCAGCTGTGTTTTACCCAAATCAGATAAGTATTCACCAATCGAGTTTTTCAACGCTTCAGGCATATACGCTACAGGTGCATCAATCGTGGCTTGATAACGCGTCAGCATGACAAACTTCGCCAAATTCGGCACGACTTTACGTTCAAAACCTGCAAAGTCTTTTTCTACAAATGCGCGAGTCAATTCACGGGCACGATCGGCACGGAAGTTCATGAATACGACGCTGTCGCCATCCTGAATTTTCGCCAGATCGCCAATACGGGTCGCTTTAACAAACTCATCCGACTCATCGGCTGCGTAAGCCTGTTCCAAACCTTCAACTGCGCTGGCAGCTGTACGAACCGCTTCACCTTCAGTCAACAAGCGATAGGCCTGTTCAACACGATCCCAACGGTTGTCACGATCCATGGCAAAATAACGGCCGATCATGGTGGCAATACGACCTTGACCTGGATATTGAGCGAATAAGGCATCGAGTTTTTCTAAAGAAGGTTGTGCGCTTTTAGGCGGCGTATCACGACCATCTAAGAATGCATGTAAATAGACTTGCGCACCGCGTTTTAGCGCTAGCTCTGCCATCGCCACAATATGATCTTCATGGGAGTGCACACCACCTTCAGACAAAAGGCCAAGCAAATGTACTGCCCCACCTGCAGCTTTGGCTTTCTCAACTGCATCGACCAGAACTTCATGTTCAAAGAAGTCGCCCGTACGAATGTCTTTGGTAATCCGGGTAAAGTCCTGATACAGCACACGACCTGCGCCGAGGTTCATATGTCCGACTTCCGAGTTACCCATCTGGCCATCTGGCAGGCCGACATCTTCACCTGAACCCGAGATCAAACCATGCGGATGCTTGTCCTGTATCGCAGTTAAATTTGGTCGTTTAGCTGCTAAAAACGCATTGTCTTCGACCGCTTCGCGATGACCCACACCATCCATAATCACCAAAATGTGAGGGATTTTGCCAGCAGTTGCATCCGTCATAATGAAATACTCTGTTCGTCTACGAATTAATCGCTCTATTTTAGCGAAGTTTATAAAAAGAGGCCATGACCCGTATATGGTTTAAGCCTCTCATGATGATTGATTTGTTCTATTTTCCTGTACCTTAGCGTGCCCGATGCAGCAAGTATCCGCCGATGCCGAACATGATCAGAATCGGAATAAACACGAACCAGGCCGGAGACGGTGCATAGATCAAGCTGGCATAGCCGAGGAAATCCTGCAGATAGAAGAAACCCAGTCCGGCAAATAAAGCTATCACCAGACGAAAACCCATGGATTGCTGACGTAATGGCCCGAAGATAAATGAACAGGCGATCACTACTAGTGCAATCAGGGCAAAAGGCGAGCCGAGTTTTTGCCAGAAGGCCAGCTGATAGGTTTTAGGCACCTGGCTGTATTCATGCATATAGCTCATGAAACTGACCAGTTGACTCGGCGATAAATCTTCAGGATCAATCGTCACCATATGCACATATTTAGGCTGTAATGCTAGCGCTAAAGGTTGCTGTTGCTGCTTAACCAGTGTGGCATTACCATTTTGGAGAATATCGAACTGCTCTGTGTTGTCCAGCGTCCAGGAACCATCTTTAACAAATTGGCCCTGATCTGCCTGCAAGGTACCGCGCAAACGATAGTTCTGGTCAAAGTCCAGCATCTGCACATTTTTCAACTGACCTTGCGAGTTAGCATAATCGATATAAATAAAGCGCTGCCCTTCCCGAGTCCAGTAACCACGAACTTCACCGAGCTGAGCGGCTTTACTGGCACTTTTTACGCTTTTGGCCTGTTCATTGGTATAAGGAATGACCCACTCGCTCAGGGCAAATGACAACACCACCAACAACAGTGCTGAACGGATCACCCACCCGACAATACGCCATAAGCTCACGCCGACCGAACGCATCACAATCAGCTCACTATTCGAGGCTAATGTACCAAGACCTAAAACTGCACCAATCAGTGCAGAAATCGGCAGGATTTCATATAAATAATTTGGTGCGCCCCAAAGCACATATTTCAAGGCATCCCAGGCACCATAACCATCTTTGAGCGAACCAAGCTCACCCAGATAAGTAAATAATACCTGTAAACCCGCCAATACCGCGGTTGCACCCAGCATCGCCAGCGCAGTGGTTTGGGTCACATGTTTTGCAACTATACGACGTGCCAACATTGTTAAGACCTCACTCGCTGAATCTGTTTCTTGATTTTCGGGCCTAATTTCTGTTTACGCGAGAACAAGGCACCCGCAATTGCATAGGCAATCAGAATCAATGGATAGGCCCAAATGCCCATTTCTTCTTTACTGATCCGCGTCTTCACTGCCATCAGGGCCACAATCAGACTGGCAAAAATCATGAGGGCAGGAAATAACTTGAGATATCGACCCTGTCGTGGACTCACTTCAGACAAGGCCACAGCCAGAATCAGGGCAATCAGAATCGCAAAAGGAACAAACACCCGCCAGCCCAACTCACTGGCCACCACAGGATCCTGACGGTTCTGCCACAATTGCGAGGTCGGTAAGGCCTCAACTTCAGTACTGGCAAATTGCGCTTCTTCATCGCTTTCTAAGCGCAGACGATAGCTTTCAAATTCAGCTTGAGTATATTGCGGTGTACCCGGATAGATCTCATAACGGCGTCCATTGACCAAATCCACCACATTGGCAGCATCATTCGGTACTTCAATTCGGGTGGCTTCCTGCGCCAGAATCATCACATCCGGTTTGCCTTCTTTTTCCGCACGCTGATAAAAGAAAATATCTTTTAAATTTTTACGGTCTTCTGACAGGTCACCGGCATAAATGGTATAGGGCCCAGAGGAGATAAATTCTTTCGGTCGCACCAGGTCAAAGCCGGTACGTACCGCCTGACTGGTGGTCAGGGCTTCAAACTGGCGAATGCCCCACGGCGCAGCCCACAGCATCAATCCGGCCTGAGCAATCAAAAACACCAGGGTCATCGGCACCAGTAGACGCGCCAATTGATGCCGACTGACGCCACTGCCATTCATCACGGCCATTTCATGGTCGACATATAAACGGCCAAACACCAGCATCAGTCCAATAAAGAAACCGAGCGGAAGAATCAGGGTCAAGAATTCAGGTAAACGGTAGCCAATAATGCTAAATAAAATGCCTGCATCCAGACGGCCTTGCGCCGCGACACCAAAATACTTGATCAGTCGACCGCCCATCATGATCAAGGTCAATAAGGCAATCACCACCAAGGATGTCGAGACAACTTGCTTGACCAGATAACGCCGAATAATCAAATTAATTCTTCCAAAATAAGGTCCATAAAACGAGTGCTAGTTTACCCGAATAGCAAAAATATAAAACCTAGGCCGCCCTGCCCATTGAAAATCTATTCGGATAAATGTTTCAATGACTGAATGATTTACCCATATAGACAGGCGTGAAAACAGAATATGAAACTTACAATTAATACGTCATTCCCAGAGAATGGATCAAGTCAATCTTTGTTGATTTTAGTTGACTCGGAACAACTTCATAATACAACCGCAACTTATCAAATCAATAATTTAGACACATTAATTGAAGCCTCTCAATTCAAGGCAGCGTTGGCTGAAAGCCTGAGCCTGATTGGTCAGGTGAACCAGTCCAGTCATGCAGCGCTGATTGGTTTAGGCAAGGTCGCTGAACTGCAACCGGCAAAACTTGCAAAAATCGCGCAAACTATTATTCAAGTCACTCAAAAAAAATTCAAACAGATTTCTATAGATCTGACACAACTTCCACAAGAATTCCATTATCTGTTTGCCCTGTTTCTGACTCAGGCCAGCTATGGTTATGATGAATACAAATCCAAGAAGAATGAATTTGTGCTCGAGCAGATCGACCTGATTGCCACTCATAGCGTATTAACCACCGAACAGTTGCAACTGGTACAAGCAGTGCAAAGCGGACAAAACTTGGCACGTGATCTGGGTAACCGTCCGGGCAATATCTGTTTCCCTGAATATCTTGCAGAACAGGCGGTGGCTTTGGCGGCTGAATATCCAGACCTGCTTAAAGTCACTGTGCTGGATGAACAGCAGATGGCGGATTTAGGTATGGGCGCCTTCCTTGCTGTGAGTAAAGGTTCAGAGCGTCCAGGTCGTATTATCAGCATGGAATATCAGTCAGAGCGTAGCGAAGCGCCGGTAGTCTTGGTGGGTAAAGGTATTACTTTTGATACTGGCGGTATTTCACTTAAACCAGGCGCTGGCATGGACGAAATGAAATATGACATGTGCGGCGCAGCATCTGTACTCGGTACGATGCGTGCATTATGTGAATCCCGCTTACCTCTGCATGTGGTGGGGACCATCGCTGCAGCAGAAAACATGCCTTCAGGCAAAGCCACCCGTCCTGGCGATATCGTAACGACCATGAGCGGTCAGACGGTTGAAATCCTGAATACCGATGCCGAAGGTCGTCTGGTGCTGTGTGACACCTTGACTTATGTAAAACGTTTTAACCCTGCTTTGGTGATTGATATCGCAACCTTAACTGGTGCCTGTGTGGTCGCTTTAGGTTCAGTGCTGACGGGTCTGTTCACGCCAGATGATAAACTGGCAGCAGAACTGGAAGCTGCCGGTCAGCACTCCTTTGACCGGGTATGGCGTATGCCGGTACTGGATGACTATCAGGAACAGCTGGATTCACCATTTGCCGACATTGGCAATATCGGTGGGCCAAAAGCCGGTTCTGTGACCGCTGCCTGCTTCTTACAACGTTTTACCCGTGAATATCGCTGGGCACATCTCGATGTTGCAGGTACGGCGTGGAATTCAGGCACAAATAAAGGGGCGACCGGCCGTCCAGTCCCATTATTGATACAGTTCCTGGCGAATCGCGTTCAAAGCAATGGCTAAAGTCAGCTTTTATTTATTTGAAAAAAGCCCTGAACGACAAGTGGACAGCACTTGTCGTTTATGTCGTAAGATTCTGCGTCAGCCGGCGCGGATCTGGTTACTGTGTGCCGATGCCGAATTGCAACAACAGCTGGATGAATGTCTGTGGAGTTTTGACCCAGCGAGTTTTATTCCACATGGTATTGATCAGCCTCAGGCGACGGTCTGTATTTCGGCAACACTACCGCAACAGTCCGACTGGATTATTTTCAATTTTAATCCGGAAGCACTTGAACCTTACGCAAAATTTAGTCACATTATTGAGATCATTGAAAATCATGAAACAGCGAAACAGCTGGGACGTGAAAAATTTAAGCAATATCGTCGTTTAGGTATTGAGCCGGACACCCATAAGCTTTAACCGATATCATCCACAAGGAGAGGCACGTGGCATTAAATGTAGGTCCCGATTTTAAACAGCGCTGGTTAAATGTGCCGGAAGCTGTACGTCAGACCTTTATCGATGACCTCTCTCGGATCTGCGATATTTTAAAGCCAGAAACGTCTTTGGAAGAATGGCAGAGTCGCGACCAACGCTTGCAGCAGGAATCTGAACGCAAGATTGAAGCCGCCTATGCGCAGCGCAAAGCCGAATTAATTGAAGAAGCCCGTATTCGTAAACAGCTCGCGCTTGAAAAAGCCTTGGCCGAGAAACGTGCTGAAGAACAGGCCTATCAAGAACAGCTACGTCATGAGGAACAGCGTAAATTTAGCGAACAGAGTCAGGTGCTTGCTGAAATAAATACGCATCTAGAGGCTGAAGTGCAGCACTATGTCGCACGTTATGCAAAAAATCCTGAGACGACTTTTGATTTTGCCAAAGGTCGCATCCAGATTGAGGACCAGTCCATTTTATCCGAATTAGAAAGTGTGCGTTTACGTCTGGAACTTGAGGCAGAAACCGTGATTGAACAGACCGTGAATGCACTTCGTGAAAAAATGCGTGCGGCAGCCAAAGAAGAAATCGAGTATATGCTGAAAAATTCTGAATTTTCTGATCAGCCACGCAATATTTAAATGATCCTTTCACATTAAAAAAGCCCGAAAATTCGGGCTTTTTTATCTTCTATGTCGCATCTTACAAAAAATCTGCCAGCATAAAGGCAGCATTTCCGAGCAGATAGCCAATGCTTAATAAAGTGCCAATCCAGAGGATGCCACCCGCAATATTATAAAAGCTGAATGTGGCAAAGCTCATATGCGCTGAACCGGCAGCAAAAGGGCCAAATGAGCGGACAAAGGGAATAAAACGTGCGATTAAAATAGTTTTACCGCCATGTTTCATAAAATAGTGGTTGGTTTTCACCATATATTCCGGCTTAAAATAGCGTGAATGTTGATTAAAATATTTTAAGCCAAGAACTTTTCCGGTGTAATAATTCACGCTATAGCCCAGCACCGAAGCAGTGAATAACAACAGCCCCATCGAATGCAGGGTCACCAGATCGCTGCTGGCACATAAAGCTCCCACAGCCAGCAATAGACTGTCGCCGGGCAGGAAAAAGAAAAACACTGAACCGGTTTCTGCAAAAATCACCAGAAACAGGATTGCATAAATCCATACCCCATATTGATCGAGCAATAGCGGCAATGACTGTTCCAAGTTAAGTAAAAAATCGAGCATTCGACCCGTCCACCAAGGCAATATTTGCAAGTTGAACTGCTGATTATCCCGAAAAATAAAAAAACAGTCTAATTTTTCAATCAGACTGTTCAGTAAATCAACATTTCTTTTATTTTAAGAAACCATTTTCAGCCAGAAAATCCATGCTGATTTTTGATTGTTCAGTGGTTTCGGCGGCTTTATCGCCGAGTAATAAACGCTCGATATAACGTGCCAATACATCCACTTCCAGATTGACCTTGCTACCGACTTTCCAGGTACCGATATTGGTACGTTCAGCAGTATGTGGAATCAGGTTCAGACTGATCACACTGCCACGCAAATGATTAATCGTCAGGCTAATACCATCAACTGTAACCGAGCCTTTTTCTGCCAGGTATTTGGCAATTTCAGCAGGCGCAGTCACTTCATAATAAATCGAGCGGGCATCTTCACGAACCAGCGTGATCTCGCCGACTGCATCGACATGACCTGACACAATATGACCGCCAAAACGCGTAGTCGGCAACATGGCTTTTTCAACATTGACAGGTTGACCGGCTTTCCAGGTGCCGAGCGTGGTCCGGTTCAGACTTTCACGGGAAACATCAGCCGCATACCAGTTCTCGCCCCAGTCGATCACGGTCAGGCAGATACCATTGGTCGCGATAGAATCACCCAGATGTACATCGGACATGTCCAGATTAGTCTGGATGCGTAAACGTACATCGCCGCCAACGCTTTGCAGACTTTCGACTTTGCCGAGGCTTTCGATAATACCTGTAAACATTTTTATTTCCTTTTCAATTCTTTTACCAGAGTGCCAACTGGGTACTAACGCCGGTCGTATCGACACCGCCCAACTCTGCATAATGATGCAGCTGGCTGAGTAATTGACGGATCGGTGGACCTGACTTGGCGTGGGTATCGGTAATCACAATAAACTCCAGCACGCGTGCACGTTCAGACTGGCGCTGTTTGCTAACACGATAACGTGGTACATCCTGGGTCAGCAAGGTCACCCGGCCACGTTTCAGGTTGGCCTGCAATAAATCAGTGGCACTGATATTCCCATCTGTTGAATAACTGGTCAGGATGAAACGTGCATTGATGGTGGCCAGCAGGCTCTCATAGGCTTCTTTGGCATATTTAGAGGAGTTGTACTGGCTCGGACGCTCTTTGCGCCATGCCCGGTCAATCCCGCTCTTAAAGCCCTTGGTATCCGGAGTCGGTAAATCGGCCTGATCCCATAAGGTCAGCGCATTCAGCACATGATAATTACTGCTATAAGCATGCTGATTATACGGTGGATCCAGATAAGCTACATCTACTTCAAAGCCGCTCATCTGGTTGGCCAGATGCTGGGCATCGACACACCACATTTCTGCGGCCATTCCCTTTTTCTGATCCGACTCGCAAAAACGGCTTGGAGTCAGCCACAGCAATGATTCAATCCGTTCCAGCGCAGTTTGGGTTTTCCCGCCCCAGCCATGATGAAAGCTTTTGAAAACGCCTGAAGTATTGCTGACAAAACTGGCGGAATACAGCAAGGGTGCCAGCAAGGCAGACATTTCCACATCATCAATTGCACCTTGTGCCTGCCAGGCGGCAATCTGCTGACGGATGGCATCAATACGCATACCGTTACGACGTTTAAAGAACAAACGGTCACGGGCTGGATCATAAATTTCATCATTACGCGGACACAGGTTATGCGTCACCCAGCCTTTAACTTCCGGCAGACGGTTCAGATAATCAATCGCTTTCTGATAGCCACCGAGTTCTTTAAATGCCGGTGCTTCAGTACAGGCCAGTACCGCATGATTCAGCGCATGGCTATACGGCTCCCAGTCATTGGCAATCACACGATAGCCATTCTGACGGGCCAAGCGCGAGACCACGCCTGAACCTGCAAAAAAGTCAGCAAAAATCGGCGCACGACCATCAGCACGGTTCAGGGTTCCCGTACTTTCCAACGCTTCCAGAATTAAATGCAGTAAACGGCGTTTATTGCCCAGATAAGGAACCAGCTGATGGAAAAGATATTCATCGGTGGTACGTGCCGCATGGCGACGTTTATGATAAACCGTAGACTCTGAACTCATAGTGTCTCTTGAAAAGGAATTAGCCTGAAGCGCACGTCATCACCTAAGCGAGTTACATCGCACAGCTTAAATCGGAGTTGTTCGGCCATATGGCTAAATTCTGCATTAAACATGGTACGCGCAGACCGACCCAATAGGGTCGGTGCAACGTAACTGATCAGTTCATCAACCAATTTTTGTTGTAAAAATGCCGTAGATAAGGTCGCCCCTGCTTCCACCAAGACATCATAAATCTGATGCTGCTGAACCAGTTGCTTTAATAATTCTGCTAAAGGCTGTACCGGCAAGTGTAGCACACCCAGGTCTGCAAGCTCTTGACGAAATGGCCCCATGACCATCACTGTTTCAGGTTGCGCTAAAATCTTTGCACTCAGTGGCAGACGTCCCTGACGATCCAGAACAATCCGTTTCGGTTGCACCACGGTCTTGATATCTTCAACAGCATCCAGTTGACGTACATTCAGCTGACAGTCATCAGCAAGGACCGTTTCAATTCCGGTAATCACCGCGCCTGAAATCGCACGCCAATGCTGTACATCCTGACGTGCTGCTACACCGGTAATCCATTTCGATTCACCTGATGCCATCGCGGTACGGCCATCCAGGCTTGAGGCAATTTTTAAACGCACATAAGGCATACCGGTCGCCATGGCTTTCAGGAAGCCTTGATTCAGCTCATGCGCTTCATCTTCACAGATGCCAACGTCTACCTCAATGCCCGCATCTTTCAGGATCTGTACGCCCTTTCCGGCCACTAGCGGATTGGGATCAGGACAGGCCACGACAACTTTAGCCACACCTGCTTCCACCAGACCTTTGGCACAAGGCGGTGTCCGGCCATAATGCGCACAAGGTTCTAAAGTCACATAAGCGGTTGCACCACGTGCCTGTTCACCGGCCTGACGCAGCGCAAAGACTTCAGCATGTGGCTGGCCGGCTTGGGGATGAAAGCCTTCACCAATCACGATGCCATCTTTAACAATGACACAGCCGACATTCGGATTCGGTTTGGTGGAATATTGCCCCTGACGTGCCAACTCAATGGCCCGGCGCATCCAGACTTGATCTTGATTCAGTTCAGCCATAATTATTCTTGTAATTCTCGTTGTTGCATCTGTTCAATCTGATGACGAAAAGCTTCGACATCCTGAAAATCCTGATAAACCGAAGCAAAACGCACATAAGCAACATGATCCAGAGCAAATAAAGACTGCATCACGATTTCACCGATGGTACGTGATTTCACGTCACGTTCACCTAAACGGCGAATCTGTAGCTGAATATCGCTCAGCACGGTTTCAATCTGCTCTTGGGTCACCGGGCGTTTTTGCAAGGCATGCATCAGGGAACGGCGTAATTTGGCTTCATCGAAAGGTTCATTTTTGCCATCCGACTTGATGACGCGCGGCATCACCACTTCATAGCTTTCAAAGGTAGTGAAGCGTTCATTACAACTGACACATTCACGGCGACGACGAATCTGACAGCCTTCAGCTGCCAGGCGTGAATCAATCACTTTACTGTCTGCAGTATTGCAAAATGGGCAATGCATAGCGGTTTAATTGAACAAATCCAGATGGATTCCGAGTGTAGCAAAAATTACAAACTTTGTAGAGTTTTACGCAACATATAGAAAAAAAACAGCCCATTCGGGCTGTTTTACACTATATATTGATTATGGTGTATTTATTATTATTCGACACGTTCGCCATGTTGGCTTAAATCCAGACCCATACGCTCATCATCAGATGCCACACGGATTCCAATGATCAAGTCAATGACTTTCAGGATAATGAAGGTCATGATCGCAGAGTAAGCAATCGTTGCCAGCACACCTTCCACTTGCACCCAAAGCTGATGCATGACATTGGCAGGAGCATTGTCACCCATGATGAATTCGCTGGCAAAGAAGGCCGTTAAAATCGCGCCAACAATACCACCTACACCATGCAGGCCAAAAGCATCTAAAGAATCATCGGCTTTCAATGCGCGTTTCAGTGCAGTAATCCCCCAGAAGCACACCACACCACCGATCAGACCCATCGCCAATGCGCCGCCTACAGTCACAAAACCTGCAGCTGGAGTAATGACCACCAGACCAGCAACTGCACCCGATACGCCGCCCAGTACAGAAGCTTTACCACGTGCCAGTTTTTCAGTGATTAACCAGGAGATAGCTGCTGCCGCTGCTGCGACTTGAGTCACGACCAAAGCATAGCCTGCAGAACCGTTGGCACCTAATGCAGAACCACCGTTGAAACCGAACCAGCCTACCCAGAGTAAAGATGCACCGACCACAGTAAGCGTCAGGTTATGCGGTGCCATAGATTCACGGCCCAAGCCCATACGTTTGCCTAACATATACGCTGCGACCAGACCGGCAACACCCGAGTTGATATGTACAACCGTACCACCGGCAAAATCAAGCGCACCATCGTTAGCTAACCAGCCGCCACCCCATACCCAGTGGGTAATTGGCGCATAGACAATCACCACCCAAAGTGCGATGAAAGTAACGAAAGCACCAAATTTCATACGTTCTGCAATCGAACCGCTAATGATGGCAACCGTAATGATGGCAAAAGTCATTTGGAAAATCACAAACAGGATTTCAGGAATCGTGCCTGAAAGCGCCTCTGTGGTGATACCAGCCAGCATGAACTTATCCAGACCACCTATAAAGGCATTACCTTCACCGAAAGCGAGGGTATAACCAATAATCACCCAGGCAATACTGACCACCGCCGCAGCAATAAAGCTATGTGCCATCGTCGCCAGAACGTTTTTCTTGCGGACCATACCGCCATAAAATAGCGCCAAGCCAGGAATAGTCATGAGTAAAACTAGAGCGGTAGAGGTTAAAACCCAGGCGGTATCGCCGGTATCTAGCGTTAGTTCTTCTTCTGCAGGCGCTGCAGCTTCAACTGGCGCTGCTTCAGCAATTGCTGCTGTAGTGTCTGTTGTTGTATTTGTTGTATCGCCTGCTTCTTCAACAAGCACAATTTCTTCTGTCGGTGTTGTTGCTGTTGCAGCTTCTTCAGCCCATGCAACAGAACCACCAAAAAGAGCGCCGGCCATGCCGAACGCGAGTAGCATTTTTTTCATTCGTATCCCCCAACCAAGTTTTTGTGAGTTATTAGGTACTCAGCAAACTTCGTGCCAAGTTAGACAGCGTCTGCACCTGTTTCACCTGTACGAATACGGATGACTTGTTCCAAGTTAGTCACGAAAATTTTTCCGTCACCGATTTTTCCAGTGCTCGCCACACGAGTAATAGATTCAATCACCGCGTCTACCATTTCATCGCTAATCGCGATTTCAATTTTGACTTTCGGCAAGAAATCTACAACGTATTCAGCACCACGATAGAGTTCAGTGTGGCCTTTTTGACGACCAAAGCCTTTCACTTCAGTTACAGTGATGCCTTGAACACCAATTTCAGACAATGCTTCGCGGACATCATCTAATTTAAAAGGTTTTACAATTGCAGTTACGAGCTTCATGTTTGTTTTCCTTCGGCTTATTTCACCAGTAAGGTTTTACGTTCAAATTTCATGCCAAGATTCCTAAGGTCGGGGGAAATTAAAAAGCCCGGCATGTGGTTTATTTATACCTTATTTTATACGGATAAAGACTTTGAATCTTCAAAAAATAGACATTTTTTATGTGGATTTTTACAATATCTTTAATTGAATAAGTCTATATTTTGTCTGAAATACTATAGTCTGCATTTTAGCAATGCTAAACTGTGCGCTCCTTTCTACGGCGATGGATCAGACGATGATTGAAACTTTATTACAAGCAATTTTGCAGCAAGTCGAACAACCTAAGAAAGATGTGGAACATAATATCCGTGCCCTGTTAAATGAAGCTGTGGCAAAAATGGATTTGGTGTCTAAAGAGGAAATAGAACGTCAGCGTACTGCCCTAAATAATGCCAATCATCGCCTGAATGATTTGCTGAAACAGGTGGAAGCATTAGAAGATAAAATTTCGAACAAAAAATAAGCACAAGTACAGTGCACAAAAGACACCAGGGCTATAAAAATAACGCACCAAATTGGAACAATAATAATGTCTTTTGCCAAAATTTATACGCGAGGCTTGCTGGGCCTGCATGCGCCTTTAATTGAAGTCGAAGTTCATGTCAGTTCGGGTATGCCTTCGCTCACTATAGTGGGGCTTCCCGAAGCGGCGGTACGTGAAAGTAAAGACCGGGTACGCTCTGCCATTTTGAATAGCGGCTTTCAATTTCCAACCAAACGTCTGACCATTAATCTGGCCCCTGCAGATCTGCCAAAAGATGGTTCACGTCTGGATTTACCGATTGCTTTAGGTATTTTAGTGGCCTCTGGGCAGCTGCCTGAAAATTGCACCGAGCATCTTGAATTTATTGGAGAATTGGCCCTCGATGGTCAATTACGTCCTGTCAGCGGCACCTTAAGTATTGCCATTGCTTGTCAAAGTGACCAGCATCAACTGATTTTGCCTGGCCCCAATGCACAGGAAGCCTGTCAGCTCCCAGACTTTAAAGTCTTTGCAGCCAATCATTTAAAAGAAGTGTGTGAACATCTTTCCCAAGCGCAGCGCTTACCGCAAATAGAAGCCAGTCCACTCAATACAGACCATTTTTATAAGTTTGATCTGGCGGATGTAAAAGGACAATTACGACCACGGCGTGGCTTGGAAATTGCTGCGGCAGGTGGTCATTCCCTGCTGTTTCGAGGCCCACCCGGAACAGGCAAGACCTTGCTGGCTTCTCGATTGGCCAGTATTTTGCCGCCCTTAAAGACGCAGGAAAATCTGGAAGTGGCCAGTATTTATTCGGTGGCGAATGCCAATCACCCTTTTGGACAACGGCCGTTTCGAGCACCACACCATACTGCTTCTGCGGTGGCATTGGTCGGTGGCGGCTCACACCCCAAGCCAGGAGAAATTACCCTGGCACATTTAGGGGTTTTATTTCTGGACGAACTGCCTGAATTCGACCGCAAAGTGCTGGAGGTTCTACGTCAGCCTTTGGAAGCGAAAGAAATCGTCATTTCCCGGGCATCACGCCAAATTACCTTTCCGGCTAATTTCCAGTTGGTGGCTGCCATGAATCCATGTCCATGTGGGTATGCATTCAATCAAGATATCCGCTGCCAATGTTCACCCGAAAGTATTAAACGCTATCAGAACCGGATTTCAGGCCCGTTGCTGGATCGGATTGATTTGCATATTGATGTACCGCCCTTACAGGCGCATGAGTTACAGGACAATCGACCTACAGAAAACTCAGAAACGGTTAGACAACGCGTCATTGCAGCCTATGAAATTCAGATGCAACGGCAAAATACCTTGAATATGAGTTTGAGTCCAAAGCAACTAGAGCAGTATGCCGCATTAGATCAGTCTGCTCATAATATGCTTGAAATGGCTCAGAAAAAACTGAATTTATCAGCACGTGGCTATCATCGGGTCTTGCGTGTTGCACGCACCATTGCCGATTTAAATCAAAGTCCAGATATTCAAAGTCAGCATCTTTCGGAAGCCCTGTCTTATCGCGGGCAGCAGCAGATTTAGGTCATTAAAAAAGGCGACACAATGTCGCCTTTTTATCTAAAGAGAATTAGAAGCTATAACCGAGTCCGAATACGACTTTATTCTTTTGTTTTTCATCAAAACGGTCATAACCACCCAAGATATAATTCATGCTTGCAGTTACACCTGTGTCACCAAGTGGCTTGCTTAAACCGATGTCAAAATGACGAAAACCAAAACTTTCTGTAGTTCCTTCAATATCACCTGATTTTTCATAAGCATATAAGCCTAAAGCTGTATTCAAGCTGAAATCTTGTGGTAAAGCATAGCTATAAGTAGCTTTTAAATAGGTATCACCTGCATTGCCCCAAGCGGTATCTTCTAAAAGTGTCTGTGCGGTTACACCAAAATCTTTATAAGTCAGACCAAGGTTTGTTTCAAAACCATTCGAATCTGAATTACCAACATCATAATAGTAGTAATAGGTTAAACCGACGGTATAACCTAAGTCATCATTAATAGAACCGTTATAACCTGCATAAAAGTCATTTTCGAATTCAGATCCATTATTTTCAAAACCATAATCGCTATAATCTAGTGTAGAACCCCACCAACCTGCATAGAAGCCAGACGCATGGTTATAATCTAAACCACCTTGAAGCGTTGCACCCTTATTTTCAGGTGCACTCGTAATACCACGTAAGTTATAGCTTGAAAGTACGCTGATATTTCCAGATACCGTATGTTCAGCAACAGGTTCTTCGGCAAAAGTAAAAGAAGATACAGCACTCAATAAAGCAAGAGATAATACTTTTAATGTTAATTTCATTGTGTGGCTCCCCCAGATCGTCTGAGACGTTTTTATGATCATTGATTAAACTCAAGCTCAAAATTTGCAAGAGCTATGCCAATCTGGATAAAAGGAACCAAAATAATAAATCTAAAAAGACAAATAAAATTTAAACCATTGTTTTTAAATAAAAATTAAAATTATGAAAAAATGAATTATCTAAGCTTTCTTTTAAATAAATGTAGTTAAGGGTATTTCATCAATTTTTTAATACTTATACATAATCATTTACAATTTGCCCCATTTTGATTCTATTTTTGTAATGATTAAAATTTGTGCTAAAAAATAGTGCGTAATTTTTGATCACATTTTTTGCACGTTCTAAAATAAATAAGCTGCTTATGTTCATTTCACCCCTTCAGAAATATCATTTATATCTTCCAATAAAATTATGTTTTTACTCACTTTTTACCGACAGTTTAAAAATTAATCACCTCAAATCCTTGCTATTGTTTAATTTGAGTTAAAAAAATCTAAACTTTAGTGGAATATATCTAATAAAAAATGACATTTTTTTAGCATTTCTTATACAATTCCTAAAAAATTCCGATCAATTTGTATAAGGCTCTCTTCCCAATGCAAAATTCAAAAAAATTAACATTAGCAGTTTTGATTCAGGCTGCTTTGGTTTCTACTGCTTTCGCTAGCGAGCAAAGTGAATCGAAAGGTTTTGTAGAAGATGCTGAAGGTTCTGTACTGTTCCGTACCGGTTATATCAGCCGTGACTATAAAGATACTACACCTGGCTCAGATCGCAGTTCATTTGCTCAGACAGCAATTGTAAAATTAGACTCAGGCTTCACCAAAGGTACCGTAGGCTTTGGTGCCGGTATTATTGGCGATGCATCTTTCAAACTAGGTGAAAATGCACATGCTGGTAATGACATGATCCCGACACACGGTGGTCAAGATGCGCAAGGTCGTGTAGATGCTTATGATCATTGGGCACGTGGTGGCGCATATGTAAAAGCACGTGTTTCAAACACGACTGCAACTTATGGTACTCAAGTTTTAGACTTGCCTGTGCTGGCAAGTAATACAGCACGCTTGGTTCCTGAATACTTCACAGGTGTGTTAGTTGAAAGCAATGAAATTGAAAACTTAAACTTAGTTGCTGGTAAATTTACTGAAAATCAACGTTCAAGCCAGATCAAATCTGATGGTAATGAACTGGATCGCGCAATCGTTTGGGGTGCGAAATATAAATTTAATGATGCAGTTAATGCTTCTTATTACGGTACAGACATTAAAGACCGCCTAGAGCGTCATTATGTCAATGCCAACTATAGTTATAAACTTGCTAATGACAGCACCTTAACTCATGACTTTAGTGGTTATCATACGAACTGGGATCGTGAAGCTAATAATAGTCTTTATTCATATATCGGTTCTGTAGACGATAAATTCAAAAATTCAATCTGGGCGATTTCAACAACTTATAATAAAGGCCCACACAATGTCATGCTTGCTTACCAACAAAATACGGGTAATACAGGTTATGACTACGGTCTAGGTCAAGGTGTAGGTGATGGTCATCAAACTATTTATATGCCGAACTCATACCTATCTGACTTCATAGGCAATGATGAAAAATCTGTTCAACTTCAATATACTTTTGATTTTGGTGCAATAAATGTTCCTGGCCTATCTTGGACTTCTGCATTTGTATATGGCTGGGATATTGATGCAAGCCGTGCTGTTCGTGTAGACCCAAATGATAGTGATTCAGCTCTACTTGGCCGTACTATTACAACTGATGATGCACAAGAACGTGAATTCTTTAACCAAGTGAAATATACCGTTCAATCTGGTTTTGCCAAAGACGCGAGCCTTCGTGTACGTCACTCATATTACCGTGCTGACCAAGCCTATAATGATGTTTACATGCCAGATACTAACGAATGGCGTTTATTCTTAGACATTCCTGTGAAATTATTCTAATTCACTCGAATTTCAAGCCATAAAAAAACCTGCACATTGTGCAGGTTTTTTATTTTAGGCTTTAAAAATTTAAAACCTAAACCGTAAAGCAATTACTTGTTTGCTTCTGCATAAGCTGCAATTGAGTCCAGTACTTCTTGTTTCGCAACATCAGCACCTTCCCAACCACTCAGCTTGACCCATTTGCCTGGCTCAAGATCTTTGTAATGCTGGAAGAAATGTTCGATCTGGCTGATCAACAATGGAGGAAGATCAGTATATTCCTGAACATCTTTGTAGATTGGAGTCAGTTTGTCATGTGGAACTGCAACCAGTTTCGCATCAACACCACCATCATCTTCCATGTTCAATTTACCGACAGGACGACAACGAATGACTGAACCTGGCTCTACTGGATGAGGTGTTACCACCAGTACGTCTAATGGATCACCATCAAGCGATAGGGTGTTTGGTACATAACCGTAGTTTGCTGGGTAGAACATTGCTGTACCCATGAAACGGTCTACAAATAACGCATCAGAATCTTTATCGATTTCGTATTTGATTGGTGCTGCATTTGCAGGAATTTCGATGATCACATAGATATCGTTTGGCGCATCTTTACCCGCTGGGATATTGCTGTAGCTCATAGCATCACTCTTTAACAAGTTATATCTTTTAAAAAACCGCGACAATTATAACGGTTTTTAAAGATTTTTTTGGATTTTAAAATATCGAACTGTAAATATGTCCACAGACTTGATGACTTAAACCAACTTGATGATCAGCAGCAATAAAGCCACCGGACATAACATCGAGAGCAACCATACGATGGAGCGTAAAGTCGCCCAGTTGGCCAAATAGCAGATTCCGTACAACACACGAAAAACTAGATAGGCCACACCAAAAGTCATCACTACACTTTGCGGCACCACCATATATTCCGCCATTAAAATAGCAGCAATAAAGAGTGGTAAACTTTCAAAGCTGTTCTGCTGGGCAGCATTGGCGCGACTGGCCAAGCCTGAAGACTTTTCTAAAAATGCCCGTGGGTTCTGATTGTCTTTGCTGCTGAAGCCTGCTGATTTTTTTGCAATCAATGTAAACACATAAGGCAAAAGACAAGCGGCCAAAATGAGATAAATAACCCCACTAATGCTGTGCATCTGTTTTTTCTCATGAAAATTTTATCTCTATCATAGCATGGCATTTCGTGAATAAATTTTGTTAAATAGAGTGCTTTTTATTACTTGTTAAGGATTCACTATGGTCGCGCCTGATCAAAATGAAATGTTCGATGTCCTCGAGAAACAACGCCAGCATCAACGTCAAGTGGATCGCGTATTAAAAATTGTCCTGCCGATTGTGGCATTTCTGATGGCTGTCATTTGTGCCAATATGAATATCTGGTCACCAATCTTCACCTTTGCCATTTTATGGATTGCCTTTTATTTCGTCGGTATCAAGCGTATGCCTCTCTGGCACTGGCTGGTCGCGATTCTGGTGTATTGCTTGGTCGATAACATTCTAAGTTATGGCAGCTTTAATCAAACCGGATTTACTCGCCAGTTCGGTACCATGTTTATTTTCTTGGGAGTAGTCGGCGTAGGTCGTCCTTATTTTGATCGCTGGTTAATGAAAAAATAAAAAGTCCAAATCAAAAAAAGCGCCTGATGGCGCTTTTTTTTCTTACAGGTATTAGGCTGTTTTACGTAAATCTTTACGCAGGATTTTACCTACGTTGGATTTTGGCAATTCATCCATAAACTCGACATAACGTGGACGTTTATAACCGGTCAGGTTTTCTTTAGCGAATGCTAAAACTTCTTCTGTGGTTAAAGACGGATCTTTTTTCACAACAAACAGTTTTGGCACTTCACCTGATTTTTCATCTGGCACACCAATCGCAGCCACTTCCAGTACTTTTGGATGAGTTGCTACAACCTCTTCAATCTCAGATGGATAGACGTTAAAACCAGACACTAGAATCATGTCTTTCTTACGATCTACAATTTTCACATAACCACGTGAATCCATAACACCGATATCACCGGTACGGAAGAAGCCATTCACCATGACCTTTTCAGTTTCATCTGGACGGTTCCAGTAGCCTTTCATGACCTGAGGACCACGGATTGAAATTTCACCTTGCTCACCCAGTGGAACTTCATTGCCTTCATCATCCAGAATAGCCACTTCAGTCAATGGCAATGGAATGCCAATAGTGCCACTGAATTCTTCAGACGCAGGTGGGTTTGCTGTTGCCACCGGAGAAGTTTCAGACAAGCCATAACCTTCAACGATATTGGTTCCGGTAACTTTCTTCCATGCTGCTGCGGTAGAAGGAAGTACGGCCATACCGCCGCCCATCGCCATTTTCAATTTGCTATGATCAAGTTGCTTGAACTCTTCATTGTTTACCAGCGCATTGAAAAGTGTGTTCACTGCCGGGAAGAAAGTCGGCTGGTATTTACGTAGCTCTTTCATCACCGCAGGTAAATCACGCGGGTTTGGAATCAGAACATTCGCCTGACCTTTGTACATACCGTAAAGTGCGCATACCATGAATGCAAAGATATGATAAAGCGGCAAAGCACAGAAAATACGGTCATCTGGCTGACCATCTTGCGCACCAAATTTGCTCTGGAAAATACCGTCACACTGCAACATGTTCGCAACCAGGTTACGATGTGTCAGTTCAGCACCTTTAGATACACCCGTCGTACCACCTGTGTATTGAAGAACTGCTGTATCGCTAAGGGTCAATTCAGGGCGTTTATAGTTACTTGGATTAACTTTAGACAAGGCCGCATTGAATCTCACATGGCCTGGAATATCCCACGCTGGAATTTGTTTGCGCACAGAACGCAATACAAAGTTCACCAGTGTCCCTTTCAAGGCACCCAGCATGTCACCGACAGAAGCTACCACGACATGCTTCACTGGTGTTTTACCAATAATTGCTTGGTAAACAGAAGCAAAGTTCTCAATAATCACTAGCACTTCAGCGCCTGAATCATTCAATTGATGCTCAAGTTCACGTGATGTATAGAGTGGATTCACATTGACCAGTACCAAACCTGCGCGGAACACCCCAAGTGCCACAACCGGATACTGAAGAACGTTTGGCATCATTACTGCCACACGTGAACCTTTTGCCAACCCCAAGCTTTGTAGATAAGTTGCAAACTTGCGGCTCGCCTCTTCCAATTCATTGAAAGTCATGGCCTTATCCATAAAGATAAAGGCATCACGCGAGCCGAATTTTTGGAAATTACGCTCAAAAACATCTACTAGAGAAGTATTTTCTGCTGGTAATTCTACTGTTTCTGGAATCCCTGTTTTTTGGTATTCAGCAAACCAAATTTTTTCCATAATGGCCATCTCTCCAATCATAATCCTTAGTATTTCAACTGTTTTTTTCAATATCACACGCCATTTTTAGACTTGTATATGTGCGATATTGCATCCATCTTGTTGAATCGTTGTTCATATATAACGTATTTCGCAGGATGGATGCTAGTCTTATCTTTGAATCAACAGTTTATTTGCTTTTTGATATCCGCGTGGTAAAAGCTGTCCTTTTGCACCGCGCTTGCCGATATATTTGCGCAAATCATCCCCTTTTAATTTTAACTGCTGTTGTCCTGCAAGCACTTGAATTATTTCATCAAGCTTCAATATTGTCATGGACAAAATTTGATCACCATCTTCAAGTTGTATCAATTTATTTCCTTTACCTTTGTTCAATACAGGTAATTCTGCTAAATCGACAATCAACAGGCGTCCTGCCGAACTGAGCAGTGCAACATGCGTGGCATCATCGAGTGGCTGCAGGTTCATGACCTCTGCCCCTTCAGATAAATTCAGGAAAGCTTTCCCGGCTTTGGCACTGGTATCCAGCTGCTTGGCCTGGGTTTTAAAGCCATAGCCTTTGTTGCTTGCTGCTAGAATTTCAGTTTCATCCTCTGCCACCAGAACCTGTTTAAAACCCACCCCACTGCCAGGAGACAGTTTTGAACTGAGCGGCTCACCGAGACCACGTGCGGATGGCAATGTGTTGATGGCCAAGGCATAGCTACGGCCAGTGTCATCTAATACATAAACGCGTTGATTGGATTTGCCCTGTGCATGACTCAAGTACTGATCACCGGCACGGAAATTCAGATTTTCTGCATCGACTTCATGACCTTTGGCACAGCGAATCCAGCCAGCTTCTGATAACACCACCGTTACCGGATCGGCCGGCAACATTTCAGTTTCATTAATTGCAGCAGCTTCGGCACGTTGTACGATTGGCGAACGGCGATCATCACCAAATTTCTTGGCATCGTCTTTCAGTTCAGAAATGATCAGGCTTTTTAAAGATTCTGGATTGGCCAGTTGTTCACGAATTACTGCCGCTTTTGCTTCCAGTTCTTCCTGCTCACGGCGCATTTCCATTTCTTCAAGCTTGGCTAAATGACGCAATTTTAGTTCTAGAATCGCTTCGGCCTGAATCTCGTCAATATTAAAACGCTGCATCAAAACTGGTTTTGGCTGATCTTCTTCACGAATAATCTGAATCACTTCGTCAATATTCAGATAAGCAATGATCAGACCGCCGAGAATATGTAGGCGTTTTTCGATCTTGTTCAGATGATATTGCAGACGGCGTGTTACCGTGGTTTTACGGATTTCAATCCATTCCAGCAAAATACAACGAATTGATTTCACCTGTGGACGGCCATCGGCACCAATCATGTTCATATTGACACGATAACTGGATTCCAGATCGGTGGTGGCAAACAAGTGACTCATCACCGATTCGGCATCAATACGATTCGAACGCAGAACAATGACTAAACGGGTTGGATTGGCATGATCCGATTCATCCCGTACATCACTGACCAGTGGCAGTTTTTTGGCCTGCATCTGATCGGCAATCTGGGTGATGATTTTGGAGCCTGAGACCTGATATGGCAGTTCGGTAATGATAATTTCGTTTTTATCGACGCTATAGACCGCACGCATGCGATAACTGCCACGACCTGTGGTCTGAATTTTTAACAGTTCAG
Organism: Acinetobacter sp. CIP 101966; assembly: GCF_000369725.1. Taxonomy (NCBI): domain Bacteria; kingdom Pseudomonadati; phylum Pseudomonadota; class Gammaproteobacteria; order Moraxellales; family Moraxellaceae; genus Acinetobacter; species Acinetobacter sp. CIP 101966. Next base: position 1,670,797 of record NZ_KB850160.1, read on the forward strand.
CAGGCGGGGTGATAATTTCGGCTTTGGTCGGCAAGTCTGGCGCAGGAATATATTCTGCGATTTTTTCATCGGTCAGGTTCGGATTACGAATTAGCGCAATCGTCCCTTTGACCACTTCACGCAGGTTATGCGGTGGAATGTCTGTGGCCATACCGACAGCAATACCAGTGGTGCCATTCAGCAAGATGTTCGGTACACGTGCCGGCAAGTTCACCGGTTCTTTCATCGAACCGTCAAAGTTGTCCTGCCATTCACAGGTGCCCTGTCCCAGTTCAGACAGTAATAGTTCACTGTACTGGGAAAGCTTGGCTTCGGTATAACGCATCGCTGCGAAAGACTTTGGATCATCTGGTGAACCCCAGTTGCCCTGCCCTTCAATAAACGGGTAACGATAACTAAAGGGCTGTGCCATCAGCACCATGGCTTCATAACAGGCCGAGTCACCATGCGGATGGTATTTACCCAGTACGTCACCGACTGTACGTGCCGATTTCTTTGGTTTGCTGGTCCATTTCAGGCCCAGCTCACTCATGGCATAGACAATCCGGCGCTGTACCGGTTTCAGGCCATCGCTAATATGAGGGAGTGCCCGATCCATAATCACGTACATGGCGTAATTCAGATAAGCTTGTTCGGTAAATTCTGCTACGGAGCGGTTTTCTGTCGCATGATGCGCAAGGCTTGTCATAACAACCTATAGTCCTAAATAATTCGTTTTTGTATCAATGTTTCTTATGCTAAGTCGTGGCTGTAGATGACACAAGGGCATCAAATCGTTCAGCGCGACAATTTGTGTCTTATGGCCTAAAAATATCCACTTTATAGGCCCTAAGCAACTAAAAAATCATTCCCTTTATAAGCCCATCGATTCGAGGGTCTTGCCTTTGGTTTCTTCACCCAAGACCAGAATCACAATCGCGACAGCGACCAGAACTGCCGTAAACATGGTAAAGACATAGCTAAAGCCATTCGGCATACCCATCAGATGGGTTACAGCAAAAGGTGCCGCGATACCGCCAATCCGGCCAACAGCCCCGGCCCAGCCTGAACCAAAGGCACGGATATTGGTCGGATATTGTTCCGGCGTATAAGTATAGAGTACGCCCCAGGCACCCAGATTAAAGAAGGACATCAGACAGCCCCAAATCACGATTTCAGTAACACTACCCGACTGACCAAAGAAATAGGCAGAAATCGCGCACATGCCAATAAAGCCGGCCAAAGTCGGCTTACGACCGAGTTTTTCGACCAGCCATGCCGCCACCAGATAACCGGGCAACTGCGCCAGAATCATAATCAGCACATATTCAAAAGACTGGACAATGCTATAGCCTTCTTTGACCAGTAAACTTGGCAACCAGGTAAAGATGCCATAATAGGAAAAGATAATACCGAACCAGATCAGCCAGAGCATAAGCGTACGGCGCGCAAAGATACCCGACCATAACTGGGAAAATGAAATATTCTGCTTCTCTGCGACCGGTTTCACTTCAAAAATTTCATAGACTTGAACGCCACATTGACGCTCAATCTTTTTCACCAGTGCCGAAGCTTCCTCTATACGGCCACGGTTAATCAGGAAAGGAATAGATTCCGGCACCATTTTCCAGATCACGATGGCATACAGCGCAGGCAGGCCACCAATCATGAAAGCGGTTTGCCAGCCAAAATCTGGAATGATAAAGCGCGATACTAGCGCCGCGACCAGCCAGCCCAGCCCCCAAAAACTTTCCAGCAAGACAATAAAACGGCCACGTACATGCGCAGGAATATATTCACTGACCAGCGTTACGGCCACGGGTAGCTGACCACCCAAGCCCAAACCGACGATAAAACGGAATACCAGCAGCCAGGTCAGATCCGGTGCAAAAGCACAAGCTGCAGTGGCCAGGCTATAAATGACCAGGGTCGCAGCAAAGACTGTTTTACGGCCAAAACGGTCTGCCAGGCCACCTGAACAAATCGCCCCGATCGCCATGCCGACAAAACCGATCGACACCACCCAGCTTTTTTGATCGGCAGTCATCTGCCAGTCTTCAGCCATTTTTGCCAGGATAAAGGAAATCAATCCGGTATCCATCGCATCAAACATCCAGCCCAGTCCAATCACGACCAGCAAGGTGTAGTGAAACCTACCAATCGGTAAGCGTTGTATGCGAGAAACTAAATCCATAACAAAAATCTCTGATCAGGTGGAACGGGAGATGCTGCTTTCTCAACAGGTGGGCTGCTTTATATTTTTTATACTACGAATTGAGCTGAATGCGGCTATTTTTATTGCCGCACTTTATACATTTAAAAATTAAGATTCGTCTTTGGAAGATGCCGAGTGCTCATCATCATCTTTATAAATGAATTTTGGCATTTCCAGACCAAAATAGATGGCGATCAGACGTAAGCTAAAACCAAAGATCAGGGTAGACAGAATGGTCAGATCCTGCGACAAGCCGTAGTGACTACAGAGCCAGTAAAAGATCACTGAAACAAAGGCAATACTGGCATACAGTTCACGGCGGAACACCAGCGGTACGTCATTACATAAAATATCACGCAAAATCCCGCCAGACACACCGGTCAAGACACCCGCAACGGCGCTGACCACAAAACCATGTCCCATTTCCAGGGCAATCTGACAGCCAATAATGGTAAAGCCAATGAGCCCCAAGGCATCCAGTACCAGGAAGACATTACGTAACTGTCGCATCCATTTGGCAATCAGGATGGTGACGAAGGCGGCGCAACAGGTCAGCACCAGATATTCGGGATGTTTGACCCAAGTCAAGGGATAATGTCCGAGCAGAACATCACGGACCGAACCACCGCCCAGTGCCGTGACACAGGCAATAATCATCACGCCAAACCAGTCCATGCTGCGCCGGCCAGCGGACAGTGCCCCGGTCATGGCTTCAGCGGTAATTGCAATAATATAGATGACGGTCAGTAACATCGCCCTGCTTCCACCTGAGGCTATGAGATGGCGGCTATTCTAAGCTAAATCTGTGTGAAAGTTATAAGAATCCGGCACAACATTGCTTAAATTTTTTCCCCGAACCACAAATGCAGGCCTGTTTCATGGTGATGTTATGGTCTGTAGTCGGATCCAGAAAATACCAGCGACCTTCAAACTTCACAAAATGCGAAGCTTCATGATGCACCTGTGCCTGCTTGCCATCATGATAATGTGCCTTAAACTCGACCAAGGCATGATTTTTATCTAGTTTTTCATTGGCTTGAACAATTTCAAGCTTTAACCATTGATTGGCTTTACTCCATTCACTAATTGCCTGCAGGTCCAGCGCTTGTTGCTGACCCAGCGCAGTCGTGGTTTTGATGTAATCGATTTCATGCTTGGCGAAGGCACTGTAACGGGAACGCATGAGTTGCTGTGCAGTCTCTGCGACCTTTTGCCCTACATGCAGTGGCTGACAACAACTGTGATATTCGCCTTGTCCACATGGACATGCTTCTGACATTTCAGTTCCATAAAAATAGCCCGACAATGCGGGCTATTTTAGCAAACTTTACAGGCCAAACCTTGGCTAGAATCTAGTCCTGTGCAGGAAGCTGCGGAATGATATGCACTTTATCGATCTTATGACCGTCCATCGTCACGACCTCAAAGATATGCCCATCTGCTTCAAACTTTTCACCGCTATGTGGTAAACGTGCCATATGGAACAATACATAACCAGATAAAGTCGAATATTCTTCGGTTTCATTGACCAAATCACGATCCAGCAGCAAGGAAACATGACGAATATCGGTGGAACCATCCAGAATCAGGCTGCCATCTTCCAGGCTTTCTGCGGCGGCTTGCAGCTCATCTTCATCCGGGAATTCACCAGCAATCGCTTCCAGTACATCAATTGGGGTGGCAATCCCTTCAATCGAACCATATTCATTCAGGACAATCGCCATCTGCAATGGAGCCTGACGCAATTGCTCCATCACCATCAGTACCTGGGCATTTTCATGCACGATCACCGGTTCACGTAAGTGCTTTTCAAAATCCAGCACCCCTGTTTCAATGTATTCATTCAGGACTTTATGGGTCAGTACCACCCCGGCAATATTGTCCAGTTCACCACGTGCAACGATCAGACGTGAATGACTCATCTGCAATAACTGTTCTTTAATACTGTCGGCATCATTATCCAGATCAATCCATTCCAGTTCAGGACGTGGGGTCATTACCGATTTGACCGGACGTTCAGACAGACCCAGTACACCCTGCACCATGACACTATGATAGATACCGTTGTCATCATTAAAGACTTCATCAGCAAAGGCACGCGTCGCCAGAACATCTTCCGGCTCGGACGAATCATTGTCCTGGGCAGGTTTACCACCGAGCATCCGCATCACTGCTGAAGCAGTACGGTAGCGCATATCCGTGGTGGTCACCATTTTTTCCTGATTGCGTTTCATGGTCTGGTTAATAAATTCGACAATGACCGAGAAACCAATCGCAGCATATAAATAACCTTTCGGAATATGGAAACCAAAGCCTTCGACCACCAGCGAGAACCCGATCATCATCAGGAAGCCCAGACACAGAATCACCACGGTCGGATGCCTGTTGACGAAATCCATCAGGGCTTTGGATGCCCAGAGCATAATCCCGATGGCAATAATCACGGCAATCATCATCACTGACAGGTCTTTGACCATACCAACCGCAGTAATCACGCTGTCTAATGAGAAAACGGCATCCAGCACCACGATCTGGACAATCACCATCCAGAATACCGCATGGACCGGATTTTCTTCTTTGATGACCGGTTTGGCTTCCAGACGCTCATGCAGTTCCATGGTGCCTTTGAACAGCAGGAATACCCCACCAAACAATAGAATCAGATCGCGGCCCGAGAAGGCATGATCAAAGATGTGGAATAGTGGATCGGTGAGGGTCACCACCCAGGCAATCGAGGCCAGCAAGATCAAACGCATCAGCAGGGCCAGCATTAAGCCGACAATCCGCGCGGTATTACGTTGTTCCGGGGGCAGTTTTTCCGCCAAAATGGCAATAAAAACCAGATTGTCGATCCCGAGTACAATCTCAAGAACAATTAACGTGAGTAAACCGACCCAGGCTGAAGGGTCTGACATCCATTCAAAGATCATACGCTTGGCTCCTGAAGCTCAGGACTGCAGCATGGAATCACCTGACGCTGTGACACAGCAAAACAGAATTTTTTATATTGAATAAGATCAATTATTTGGCGTAGATTTATAAAGTTAAACGGCCAACTACCACTACCCATCGTCGTTCTATTGTTGTGAAACCAATTTTCAGTATAGCAAGATCAATTTGAAATTCACCCTTTTTCATGGCTGTTTATCGATGAATTTTGCCTGGCTGTAATGCAGTGAAAATGCAGCTGCTCACAGAATTGTCATATTTATTAATTAAGCTAGAGTCACAAGAAAGAAAAATGATAAGGTGAAGAAAATAAATGCAAAGCGTAATTCAAATGACAGATTATTTTAAAGAAAACTCCCCAAAAACAACTCGCCCTCTAGTGGCACTCTATTGTGGTTCACGTGCAGGCAACAAACCGGTTTATTTAGAAAAAGCCATTCATCTCTCGCAAGGACTGGCAGAACATGGTTTCGGACTGGTCTATGGTGGCGCCAGTATCGGCCTGATGGGACAGGTCGCGGATGCCATGATCCAGCACGGCGGTGAAGCCGTTGGGGTGATTCCCGAATTTATGCTGGATTATGAAATTGCCCATAACCAGCTCACTGAATTACATGTGGTGACCAGCATGCATCAACGCAAGGCTATGATGGCTGAGCGGGCCTGTGCCTTTGTAGCACTACCGGGTGGACTGGGCACGTTTGAGGAAATTCTGGAAATTGCCACCTGGGGGCAGCTGAACCAGCACCAGAAACCGATGATGCTGTATAACGTGAATGGTTTCTATGATGCCTTGATTGCGCAACTGGACCGTGCAGTTGAAGATGGTTTCTTACCGCCACAGCATCGCGCCAAGCTGATCATTTGCGAACACGAAGAAGAAATTTATACAACTTTAACCAATTTAGGCCATCCACAAAGATTTGTGGTCTAAATTTCTCAAGCAAGAAAAAAGCGAGCACCTAGCTCGCTTTTTTCTTGGATTTTTAATATCAGGACTTATTGACCATAATTCGTCACAAAGTCATAAAACATCGGCAAAGTTGTTGCCAGAATGACCGACATGGCCAGACCGAACATTAGTTTCATGGCATCTGCACTGACATTACGTGAAGTACGATGTTTGTTGACTTCATCCAGAATCATCGACATGGCAAATTCACGACCTGCGAGTAAGCCCAGGAATACCCAGGTGGTACTCATTGGAATGTTGCTCCACTCTTTAAAAACTAACAGGATAATGGCATACATGAAGTCGATAATCGTTGCAGCACGAATGTCGGTCACACCGGTTTTGGTGTCGACAATGTTCTGGATCGCCCCGCCACGTTGATACAGAATTACGCCCAGCAACACTACGAATACCGTAATCGCAAACATCAGGAATTCAAACGGCACCTGACGTGGCACGTACACGAAGATGTTAGCCAGATCCTGAATCAGCCATTGGCTCCACAGGAAACCGGTAGAGACCCACTGCAAGCCCATCCAGACCTTAGAGTGTTCCTGATGACGTGTCTTGGCAAAATGGCGTGCCAGCTGCTTGACCACAAAACGATAGATGACAATCGCCACCACAAAGGCCACCGCATAGCCCATCATCGATTTGACCATCATCGAGCCTAAGCTGGCAGGAGAGAAAATCGTAAGCACCAGGAAAGTGGTACTGACTGGAATCCCGTATTTGGTCAGTAGTAACAGCAGAATTGGCGGCACAATGTACAGCCAGGTAATGCCACCTTCAGGGAAAGGAATCGTTTCTAAACGACCGTATGAGGCATCACCCACCCCAGATGCATACCAACCATAGACCAATACGACAATTAAAATTGAGCTGATATAAATCCACAACACCCACCATGGGCGATGTGAATTCGAAGAAATAAATGTCCCTAGGGTTTGAGGTACATCATTTCCGACAATAGAGTAAGCGGCTAAACAAAAGCCGATCACCATCAAAATCTCGATTGTCATAAAAACAAACCTATACGCGAGGAGATTTCAGCAGTGCTGAAAAGTTGGCCCAAGATTATGACGGTTTTATTTCATTTTAATGACAAAAATGTCATATATGCGGTCACCTTACAAAAAAGAGCACCGAAGTGCCCTGAATCTAAAAGCTTTTGGTTACTTGAGATTTACTTGATAAATCGTGGTGCTGCCACTGACTTCATGGCCGACCACCAGGAGGGGTTTCTTATTCGGGGAGTCTTTGGCGGGGATAAATACCAAACCTTCCGGTCCTAAATCACCGGCTTGTCCCATTTCAATCTGCGCTGTGGTCGCTTTAAAATCACGTGAATTAATATATTGCACAAAGACTGGTGATGCAGGTGTAGACACATCATAGACCATGATGCCACCGACACGCTCCAGACCAATAAAGGCAAAGGTTTTTTGACCAATCTGCCCCAAGGTCACCCCTTCAGGTTCCGGCCCTTTATTGTCACTGCGATTATCCAGCCCAGCTTCTTCATGATTAAAGTTGAAAATCTCAGGATGATGTTTGGCAATATATTGCTCAAACTGATCGCCCGAATCCCATACCAGTTCTAAACCGGTCTGCTGATCATTTTCCACCCAGATACTGACCGAGCGTGTACCAAAACTATATAAATGATCATAGACCAGATTGCCCCGTTCATTCAGTTTGGCTGTACCATCGGCATTTTTTTGATAGCCTTCGGTCCAACTAATATTTAACCGGCCCAGCAGATGATCTTCACGGCAGTCTTTGGCATCCCCTGCAATAGCACCGCAGTAGGCAAAGTTAGCCGGATTGAGTTCTGCACCTTTGGCCAATACCCGAAGATGGGCTGGTAAATCATCACCCAAACGGCGGTCAAAACCTTTGGCATGGACCAAGTGTTTCACCCGCCATTCTTCTACAAAGCCCTGGCTGGTATCGTTATTGAAATATGCAGGATTGTTTTCACCCCAGGCACGGGCATCGCCTTCATTGGCAGACACAATATAGGTTTTGCCCGCGACCTCGAAACTTGCAATCGCATCTGGCATATATAAGCCACGGACATTGGCCCAAGTTTGAATATTGATTTTGCCTTTACCGTCGACACCATCCGCATCGCTGACATCCAGGCCGTGACCATTTATGCCATGATCTTTGAAGCCAAATGGATAAACAGCGAGTACTTTGGCAGCAGCCACATCAATTTTGGCCAAGGCATTGTTTTCCTGTAAGGTAACCCAGGCGGTTTTTCCATCTTTTGAAACAGTGATGTACTCAGGTTCAAAATCCTGAGCTGCGCTGGCCTTTGGTCCGAAAATGCGGATGCCCTGTTCACGCAATGCTGCTTCCCGTCCATTAAAGGCCTTAAAGTCTGCTGTACGAACGATCGGGGCTTTTAAATTGGCCAGACTAATGACAGACACTGAACCTTCTGGATCGACCTGATAATCATCGGAAGTCTCGCCTTCATTGGCCACCAGCAAAGTTTGACCATCCGGTGTGAAAGTCAGCATGTCCGGCAAGGCGTCCACCTGCACATGTGCCAGCTTGCTCAGGTCTTTGGCCTGATATAAGGCCACATAGCCAGGATCAGTTTTCACAGCAGCCTGAATCGCAATGGCGACAATGCCATTGTGTACCGCGACACTGTTGACCTCAGCCTCTGGCGCAATATCATCTACCTTGATAGAAGTTATTTTTTTCGGCTGATCAGGTTGACTTAAATCCAGCACATCCAATACGCCTTCTTTGGCATTGACCACGAATAGGCGTTGACTCTCGGTATCAAAGGCCGGAATTTCTGCAGCACTTTGCGCAAACACACCCGATTCATAAGCGGCTAATTTGCTTAACTCGATCGAGTTCGGTGTAGCCTCGACGATTGGAACCGGTGTTTCATTCTCACTCCCACATGCCACCATCCCCACAGCCAGCATGGCCACTATCAATGATTTTAATTTCATTTTTTTGTTGATCTATCATGAAGAATTCGTGACCAATTTATAACCAGAGCATTGCAGTGCCATGACAGATCGGTTGCAGTTCCTTGACACAACACCGCATAAAAGTTGAAACGCTTTATATACGACAGACTCGGCTGATTCCTTTAAACTATTCAAAATTTTCAGTTTTCCAGAATTATGAATGCCACGCCTACGCATCAAGCCTTAGATCCTGAGTTCAGACTGCTGGTCTTGTTGGTCTCGATTGGCTTTTTTATGCAGGGGCTGGATACCACCATTATTAATACGGCCCTACCTGCAATTGCCCAAAATTTGCAGGAAGATCCGCTACGCATGCACAGTGTGGTCGTGGCGTATGTGCTGTCTGTAGCGGCCTGCATTCCCTTAAGTGGCTGGCTGGCAGACCGGTTCGGGGTCAGAAATACCTATTTTGCTGCAATTATTATTTTCTCTTTGGCCTCTTTGGGCTGTGCCTGGTCAAGTAACCTGAATGAATTATTGGTGTACCGGATCTTTCAAGGGATAGGGGGTGCATTATTGCTGCCAGTCGGCCGTTTGGCGATGCTAAAGATCATTCCCCGTACCCAGTTTCTGGCCGCCATGAGCCTGATGAGTCTGGCCGGTCTGATTGGTCCATTGATTGGCCCGACCCTAGGTGGTTGGATGGTAGAATACCTGTCCTGGCACTGGATTTTCCTGATCAATTTACCGATTGGCTTACTGGGCGCGCTGATTACCTTTAAGGCCATGCCGAATGTACTTGAACCTACAGTCGCCCGCTTTGATTATTGGGGCTTTATCTTGCTGGTCGTGGCCATGGTGGGCCTCTGTCTGGGAATTGAAAATTTTGCCAGTCCACAAAACTCGCTGTGGTGGAGCCTGAGCCTAATTTTGGTCGGTTTATTGGCCACCCTGATTTATGCCTATCATTCGCATACGCATAGCAATGCCCTGTTTCGCAGCCGGCTGTTTAAAAATAAAATTTATGCGATTGGTATTTTGGGTAATTTTTTTGCCCGTCTCGGCGGCAACTCAATTCCGTTTTTACTGCCGCTGATGTTGCAGGTGGCTTTCGGTTTCGAACCCTTTATTACCGGTTTATTGATGATTCCGACTGTGCTCGGTTCGCTGGCCTCCAAACCGATTATCCGCAACATCATTCAGCGTTTTGGCTATCGCCGGGTATTACTGGTCAATACTTTGCTGGTGGGTCTGTGTATTGCCAGTTTTGCCCTGACCACGGCGGAAACTCCGATCTGGCTCCGTGCGATTCATTTCTTCATCTTCGGCATTTTAAATTCACTGCAATTCGTGTCGATGAATACCCTGACCTTAAAGGACTTAAGCCAGCAGGATGCCAGTAGCGGCAACAGTTTCCTGTCGATGATCATGATGCTATCGATGAGTATCGGGGTGGCGCTGGCAGGAACATTGGTAAACATGCTGAGTGCCTATTACGGCGCCAACAATCTGGTGGCTGCTTTTCATGTGTCACTGATCTGTTTAGGCTGTATCAATATTATCGCGGCCTATATTTTCTGGCATATTCCTAAAAATACCCCGGTCTGATGCGATCTATTCACTTCGGGCTGATTGTAAGTTTTAGGCTAAATCACATATAGGCAAGGACTGGAAATGCAAAAAAATCAGGCTCCGAACAGAGCTAATAAATCGCTCTTGATTGGGCTGGGCATTCTGATCACTGTGATCGCTAGCGCCATGATCTATCTATGCCTGATGAAAGCACCCTCTGCCCATGCAGCTGATTATCCGATCCAGGGTTTTGATGTATCGCACCATCAGAAAGAGATTCAGTGGCAGCAGATTTCGCCTGAAAAATACCGTTTTGTTTATCTGAAAGCCACTGAAGGCGGCGACTTTAAAGATACCCGTTTTCAGGAAAATTGGTTGAAAGCACGTGAACGCGGCTTTTTGGTCGGTGCCTATCATTTTTACCGGCTCTGCCGCGATGGCAGCATTCAAGCCCAGAATTTTATTGACTCCGTACCCAATAAACCGGATGCCTTACCGCCAGTAATTGATCTGGAATATGACAGCAAATGCATCAATACCTATTCTAAAGAGCAGCTTTTAAACGAAATTCAGGTGATGCACGATGCCCTGAAAAAGCATTATGGCAAGCAGCCGATTTTCTATATTTCTAAAGCTTTTTATAATATTGTACTGGCAGGACACTTTCCTAACGTACCACTCTGGGTACGTGAATACAAAGGTCTGCCTGATTTAAAAGATCAGCCTAAATGGACGTTTTGGCAACATACCAGTCAGGGGAAAATTCCCGGTATTACCACACCGGTAGACCTGAATGTTTTTTATGGCTCAGAACAGCAATGGCTGGATTTTCTCAAAAAGAATGCGATTGTAGTACCTTCATCTGAGAATAAAGCGAAATAAAGCTGATCGCCTGAAAACAAGTTCTTTATAAAAACAACAAGGAAATAAAAAGATTGAAATGGATAAAAGGCATTTTACTCGGTCTGGTGATTCTACTCCTACTCATCGCGGGTATGCTGGCTTATCTGTTGCAAGCTTCGGGCAAGGTTAGTGACTTTAAAGCGTGGCAGCCGAAAACCGGTACATCCGTTCACGGTCTCACCGTTAAATTTTTTGGTGTGTCCACCCTGTTACTCGATGATGGCCACGATCAGGTCCTAATCGATGGTTTCTTTAGCCGGCCATCTTTGTGGCAAGTACTTAGCCGCCCTATTCAAAGTGACAGGCTACTCCTTGAACAACTGGTGCAACACCATGAATTGAGCCGGACCCAAGTCATTCTGGTCACTCACTCGCATTATGACCATGTGCTAGATGTACCGGCCTTACTGGAAATGCTTCCCGAAACCGTTGTCATCGGTTCGCCGAGCACCCTAAATATCGCTAGGGCAAACCCTAAAGTTACTCCACAGCAATTACAGCCGATTAAGCCTGGGCAAGTACAGCAATGGGGGCATTTCCAGATCACTGCAATTCCCTCACAACATACACCGCCCACAGCGGTAAATGATGATTTAGGCGAAGAGCTGCTGCAGCCTTTCACCCTTCCGGCTAAATTTTCCGAATTTAAGGAAGGTGGCAGTTTCGACTACCTGATTGAGCATGCAGGACATAAAATTCTGGTCAAGGCCAGTACCGGATTTATCCCGGATCAATTTAAAAACCTACAGGTCGATACTTTATTTTTAGGCATTGCCCAGCTTTCCAGACAATCTTCTGCCTATCAGCAACAATATCTAGCTGAAACCCTGAACATGCTCAAGCCCAAAGTGGTGATTCCAATGCATTGGGATGATTTTTTTCAGCCTTTAAACCAGCCGCTGCAATTTTTACCTCGTCTTGCCGATGACACCCCAAAAAGTTTGCAACTTCTGATTCAGGCTGCCGAGACACAAGGGACCAAAGTCGTTCTACTCAGCGGACCGCAACCCTATTTACTCAACTCAGCCGTCGCTTCCCAATCCGATTAAAGCCCCTTAAGATAGCGGATATGCGCAAAATTATTCATATTGATATGGATGCGTTTTATGCCTCGGTAGAGCTGCGTGAACGTCCAGAACTGAAAGACTTACCTGTGGTGATAGCCTCGCATCATCCTCGGGCGGTGGTCGCGGCTGCCTCCTATCCGGCACGGTTTTATGGCCTGCGTTCTGCCATGTCCATGGGGCAGGCGCGCAAACTGTGTCCTCAAGTTATCGTGATTGAGCCAGATTTTGCCAAATACCGGCAGGTATCGGCACAGATTCATCAGATCTTCCAACAATATACTTCCCTGATTGAACCACTGTCTCTGGATGAAGCCTTTCTGGATGTCACAGAAAATTTAAAACAAATCCCCAGTGCCACCGAAGTTGCCATGCGAATTCGCGAGGATATTTTTCAAGCCACCGGATTGATTGCTTCTGCTGGAGTAGCACCCAACAAGTTTCTCGCTAAAATTGCTTCGGACTGGCACAAACCGAATGGGATCTGTGTGATTAAGCCCTCACAGGTGCAGCGTTTTATTCAGAATCTGCCGCTGAAGAAAATTCCCGGGGTGGGTAAAGTCACGCAGGAAAAACTAAAAAGCCTGAATCTAGAAACTTTAGGCGATTTACAGCAAATTGATGAAGCCTTACTGATTCAACATTTTGGCAAATATGGACGGCGGCTATTTTTATATGCTCAAGGCATTGATGAACGGCCGGTCGAAGTGGAACGGGAACGTCAGCAAATTTCCAAAGAAACCACTTTTGATGATGACCTACATCTAAACCAATGTCGCCCCTATTGGGAACCTTTACTTGGACAGGTATGGCAAAGCCTGCAAAAGAAACAGCTTTCGGCTCGCGGCGTTACGGTCAAATTAAAACTCAAGAATTTTCAGGTGATGCAACACAGTAAAAGTTTTAAACAGGTGCTGCGTAGTCCACAGGAATTAGCCCAAGCCTTGGACTTACTGCTCGATGAGCTGCATATTGCCCCGCAGATGCAATTCCGGCTGATCGGCGTCGGCGTGTATCAGCTCAGCGTCCCCGAGACTGAAACCCAGTTATTGCTGCTCTAAACCTTTTTTGATCACGTTTTAGGCATTGGTTTAAAAATACGGCAACTTTGTTTTTACATTTTGATTTTTTAGAGTACTCTATCTGCGCAATGCATTATCCATGTATGTGCTGAGATGCTGAAAATCACCTTTACTTTCAGCATGATGTCCTGTGATTAGCGTGACGATCAAATCCGAATATTGCAGGGCAACTCTGATGTAACTCATGGAATCCCCTCCTGCATGTCTTCTGTAAATTCTTCTGTTGTTCAAGAACAACGCGCACGTAAAGCTGCGCTGTCTAGTTTTGTTGGTGCTGTTGTCGATTGGTATGATTTTCTCCTTTATGGCATTGTTGCAGCCTTAATTTTTAAAGATCAGTTTTTCCCCAGTATTGGCGAGAACATGGGTACCCTTGCGGCTCTGGCCACCTTTGGGGTCGGCTTCCTGTTTCGTCCTTTAGGTGGTGTGGTATTTGGTCACTTTGGTGACAAGCTCGGCCGTAAAAAAATGCTGGTACTTACGGTAATCCTGATGGGAATTTCCACGGTCGGGATTGGTCTGCTGCCAAATTTTGAAGCAATTGGCTGGTGGGCTCCGGTGCTGTTGGTGTTTTGCCGTGCCTTGCAAGGCTTTGCCGTGGGTGGTGAATGGGGCGGCGCAGCTCTGATGGCAGTTGAAAATGCACCCAAGGGTAAAAAAGCCTTTTATAGCAGCGGGGTTCAGGTCGGCTATGGTGTTGGCCTGGTATTGGCCACTGGTGCAGTCTCCATTATTATTGCGACCCTAGGCGAACAGGCTTTTGCGGACTGGGCATGGCGTATTCCCTTTCTGGCCAGCATCGTACTGTTAGCTGTAGCGATGTGGATCCGACGTGATCAGGATGAATCGCAAGAGTTTGTGGAAAAGGTGGTGAAAGCTGATCATCAACCAGAAAAACTGCCGATCTTGCAGGCGATCAGCAAACATCCAAAAGCTTTCTTTTATATTATTGCCTTACGTTTGACTGAATTGCTGACCATGTATCTGGTCACCAATTTCGCCCTGAACTATTCCACCAGCAACCTAGGCATGGACAAACAGTTCTTCCTGAATATCACGCTGATGGTCGGTGCCATCAGCTGTTTCAGTATTCCCTTCTTTGCCTGGCTGGCGGATAAATTCAATCATCAGAAAATGTGTGTCTGGGGTGGTTTGATTGGTGCGCTTTCGGCCTTTCCATTCTTTATGGCGCTCGATGCACAAAACACCTGGATGATTATTGTTGGCGCAATTTTACTGGCCAACGTTGCACACGATATGGTGGTTAGTGTCCATCAACCGATTTTCACCTCCCTGTTTGGCACAGAATACCGCTACAGCGGTGCCGGAGTTGGCTATCAGGTGGCGAGCATCATTGGGGGTGGTTTTACCCCATTTATTGCAGCGGCACTGGTGATTTGGGCAGATGGTTCATGGCATTATGTAGCCATCTATCTGGCGGTGGGTTGTCTGCTGACTGCATTGGTCGCAGCCCTGATGCCCAAAACTCAGGATGAACAACATGACAGTTGAACGTTTACACGTATCGAAACGCTTTTCGGAAATTGCCATTGCCGGTAATCTGGTGCATCTTGCCGGCCAGCTGGCCACAGATGTTGAACTGGATATTAAAGGGCAAACCCAACAGACTTTAGATATTATTGACCAGTTTCTGGCAGATGCCGGCACAGACAAAAGTCACATCATGTCGGTAACCATCTATTTGAAAGACATTGAAAAAGATTATGCAGCCTTCAATGAAGTCTGGGATGCCTGGGTCGCTGATATCGAAGCGCTGCCTCGTACCTGTGTAGAAGCAAAACTCTATGATCCACGGGTATTGGTCGAACTGACTGTCGTGGCGGTTAAACCGGAATAATGTTTCAAGATCGGTACTCATAAAAAAAGCATGCTTCTGGCATGCTTTTTTGTTTTAGCCCACAGCTTTGATTTTACTGCGCTCTAAATCCGAATATAAATAATATTTTTTCAGATCATTGCTAACTGTATATTTGGGCATTTTCTGCATTTGCGCTTGCTCCTGCAAGAAGTCCTGGCGCAACTGATAATATTCCGGCACATCATCGTAACGAATTACCCGATAACCTGCCATGGTTAGTAATGCATCCTGAAAACCCGTCTGCTGGGGACGCTTCAAAATTAATGGGTCATCTACTCCCACCACGGCTAGAATCTGGTGCTGCTGATCCAGAATTACAAAATCTGCAGTCAGGTTGCGGTACTTATGTCGAGTCCGGTTAAATTTAGTCGTCATTAAGGCATCATAGGAAACATGTGCCAAAATGATGTATTCAGGTAATACTTCCCTCAAACGGGTGAAGGTCAATTGCTCATTCAGGTTAAAAATAGCACGTTGCTTTAACGCACTGTCTTGTGGTTTGGAATTATTTCCGAGCTTTTTCCATGCCATGAGCACGACACAGAAGAGCAGGAAACTCCCAATCATAATATAGGTGGTCATGCCTAAATCCTTGAATTCTTATAATCATTTTTGTTTTATTGTTGTGCAGTATAAACCCACGCTTTATTTTAAATAGATATAACAACCAATCTGTTTAAATACCCATACAACTGGTATCAAAACTCGATTCTGTGTTACCTAAAGTGACATCTCTCTAGATGCCAATGAAAGTGGATTTAAAGTACTGATAATGCACTCTAAAACATCCATGGAATTGACCGCAATACATATCTGCCCAACTGTAGGACAATTCCGACAAAGTGTTATTTTTATATCACTTTTTTAAAGAATTTAATTCAAATAATATATTCTTTTACACTTTCAACTGACAAGCTCAGGCTACGTTACTTTACCCAAGAGCTAAAAAAAGACACCGAAGTGTCTTTTTATTAAATTAATTATGCACGTGATTTGGGCTTCGCTTTAGGCTTTGGCCCACCAAACGGTTTTTTGGCATCGCCTGTTTCACGTGGTGGCAAACCGGTGTGCTGGGTCAGAATTTGCCCACGTTCAGGACGTTTCTTGGTATTTGAAGGACGTGACTGAGCTTGTGCAGCCTTGCTACGATTCCCTTGCTCACCGGTACGTTTTTGCGAATCACCGGCAACCGTCGAGTTTTTCTTACGCGCCGATTGATACTGACCGTCTGCACTGCCTGCAGGCTGATAAGTCGGAATCAAATGCTGTTTCGAGTTACCAATCAAATCCTGACGGCCCATTTCTTTCAGGGCTTCACGCAATAACGGCCAGTTGTTTGAATCATGATAACGCAAGAAAGCTTTGTGCAGACGACGACGTTTCTCACCTTTCACAATGTCGACATTTTCAGTATAACGCGCCACTTTCGCCAGCGGGTTTTTACCAGTGTAGTACATGGTAGTTGCAGTCGCCATTGGTGAAGGATAGAAGGTCTGTACCTGATCGGCACGGAAACCATTCTTCTTCAACCAAATCGCCAAATTCATCATGTCGTAATCGGTAGTTCCCGGATGCGCCGCGATGAAGTAAGGAATCAAGTATTGTTCCTTACCGGCTTCTTTACTGTAACGATCAAACATTTGCTTGAAGCGGTCATAGGTACCAATACCCGGCTTCATCATTTTATTGAGTGGACCTTTCTCGGTATGTTCAGGCGCAATTTTTAAGTAACCACCGACATGATGGGTGACAAGTTCTTTGACATATTCAGGGTTTAAAACCGCAAGGTCATAACGTAGGCCTGAACCAATCAGAATTTTTTTAATGCCTGGTAAAGAACGTGCTTTACGATATAACTGCGTCAATGGCGCATGGTCGGTATGCAGGTTTTGGCACACGCCCGGGAATACACATGACGGTTTACGACAGTTCTTTTCAATCTCAGGATCTTTACATGCCAGACGGTACATATTGGCTGTTGGGCCACCCAGGTCCGAGATAATGCCAGTAAAGCCTGGAGCCGTATCACGGATTTTTTCCACTTCACGCAGAATCGATTCTTCAGAACGGTTCTGAATAATACGACCTTCGTGTTCTGTAATCGAACAGAAGGTACAGCCTCCGAAACAGCCACGCATGATATTCACAGAGAACTTGATCATGTCGAATGCCGGGAAACGTGCATTGCCATAAGCAGGGTGCGGCAGACGTGCATAAGGCAGGTCAAACACGTAATCCATTTCTTCGGTAGTCAACGGAATTGGCGGTGCATTCAACCAGACATCACGTTCACCATGCTTTTGTACCATAGCACGCGCATTTCCCGGATTGGTTTCCAGATGCAGAATACGGTTGGCATGTGCATAAAGCACTGGATCTGCAGCAACTTCTTCAAAAGCAGGCAAACGGATTACGGCCAATTCACGCGGCGGTAACTTATGTTTAATCGCTTTAGAAGCCGGTTGCAGTTGCACAATTTGCGTATCAGGATCTAGGTCATCCCCTGCTCGCACAATCGGATTGGCGACATGTTCTTTTTGGAAACCTTGATACTGGCTAGAATCCTTCCCTTGTTCAATCTCACAACCATCGATATCTTCAGTCATGACATACGGGTTAATAATTGGATCAACACGGCCAATCGCATCCACATCATTCGATGCAATTTCAACAAATTTGGCTTTAGAGGCACGGTTGTGTTTATTCACAATAAACGCTGTACCGCGAACATCAGTAATCTCGTGAATTTTCTCGCCACGCGCCAGACGATGCATAATTTCAGTGATTGAGCGTTCGCCATTACCGTACATCAAAAGATCGGCTTTTGAATCCATCAATACTGAACGACGGACTTTGTCTGACCAGTAATCATAATGCGCAATACGACGTAAGGATGCTTCAATACCGCCCAATAATACCGGTACATCCGGATAAGCTTCACGGACACGCTGGCAATACACGGTTGCCGCACGGTCTGGACGTTTGTTTGGCTGATTGTCTGGTGAATAGGCATCATCAGAACGGATTTTACGGTCAGCCGTATAACGGTTGATCATAGAATCCATATTCCCTGCTGTTACACCCCAAGCAATATTCGGTTTACCCAAAACGCGGAACGCATCCACGCTGGTCCAGTCTGGCTGTGCAATAATGCCGACACGGAAGCCTTGTGCTTCTAGCGTACGACCAATAATGCCTGAACAGAAAGACGGATGATCGATATAAGCATCACCACAAACTAAAATAAAATCACAGCTGTCCCAGCCGAGTTGATCCATTTCCTCGCGTGACATCGGCAAAAATGGCGCAGGGTCAAAACAAGACGCCCAATATTTGTCGTAATCAAACAACGCTTTTGGCGCAGTCTGCATGGTATAAGCAGTAGACATGGCTAGCAATTCTCGGCTGGCAGATGATAGGAGATCTAAAAATAAGATCAAAGATGAAAGCCGATTATTTTACCATGAATCGGCCCTAGCTTGCTTGATTATAATTTATACAAAATCAGAGACTAACTGAATCACGCTCTATTTGTCACTTGAATCTAAAGTTTAAATATTTCAAAAAAGAAATTGATTCTATTTATGAGGAGGAAAGCTTGGAAATAATCTCTAATTTGAACGGAGTTTTAAACTGAATGACAAACCCGTCAGTAATAACGCGGCAATAAACACAGTTAATCCTATCCAGCCATAATTTTCCCACACCAATCCGCTTGAGCTCCCCAACACACTTGAACCCAAGTAATAGCAAAATAAATACAGCGACGAACCGACTGCCCGATACTGTAACGACTGGATCGACACCCAGCTACTGGCGGTAGAATGGGCAGCGAAGAAAGAAAAAGTAAAAATCAGCAATCCGGTAAAAACAACAACCAACTGATTGATCAGCATCAGCGACAAGCCCACAAGCATCATCAGGATCATGGCTGCCAATATTCTAAATTTTCCGTAATGCCGCCCCCAATGTGCTGCTCGAGGGGAACTATAAATGCCGGCCAAATAAGTAATCGAAATCACACCAATCCAGACATGAGATAGCTCAAATGGCGCTTGGATCAAGCGATAACTCAGATAATTAAATACCGAGACAAAGCAGCCCATCAAGATAAAACCTTGCAGGAATAAAACCCGAAGTTTTGGATCAGCGAGATTGTGTCTAAATGAGTTTTTAAAACGATTCAGCTTGATTGGATAGGCTTTAAAATGTTGCGAAGCGGGTAAGAGGTAATAAAATAAGCCTGCAATACAGAGATTTAAAATACCAATCAACAAAGTAGCAGATTGCCAAGAGATAAAATCAACTAAAACTCCGGCAATTAAACGCCCTCCCATACCACCTATCGCTGTGCCAGAAATATATAAGCCCATGGCAAAACCGATATCTTTTTCTGCAATTTCTTCCCCGATATAAGTCATCGCGACTGCTGCGACACCACTGACTGTCAATCCAATCATTACTCGTGTGGTCAGAAACACGGACCAGATCGGCAATATTGCACTTAATAGTAATAATACTGAGACTGAAAATAGAGACCAGACCATAATCGGCTTACGACCGAATCGGTCTGATATTAGTCCAGTAAAAATCAGGCCAACTGCCAAGGCAATGGTAGAAAAAGATAAAGGGAAACTGCTTTGAGTCGGGCTGACCTGGAAATAATCAGCCAGAATCGGCATCATCGGCTGTACGCAATACAGTGATGAAAAAATGGCAAAGCCAGCAAGGAATAAGGAAAAAAGCACTGCTTTAAAAGCAGAAGAGCCATATTCAATATGGCTTGAAGATGAATTTGAGGACATATCCGCTCCATAGACCGGTTCAGTATACGCCTCTCAATTTTATTTTTATGTGATGTTTCAGTCGAAATAGCACATAAATAACATTTATTTGACTAAATTCCACGCATAAAAAAAATCCCCCTCTGCCTTGGCGGAGGGGGATTTTCGAATAATGAGCTGGCGATGACTTACTCTCACATGGGTAACCCCACACTACCATCAGCGCTAAGAGGTTTCACTTCTGAGTTCGGGAAGGGATCAGGTGGTTCACTCTTGCTATGGTCGCCAGCACAACTGTTTATGGACTTGTTCGGGTCTTA
>NZ_KB850161.1:0-8719 GCF_000369725.1 Acinetobacter sp. CIP 101966
TTGTAGGTTGAAACCACCTTTTAACGTCGTGATGTCACTGGTATTGGTTGCGATAGTTTGTAGGTTGAAACCACCTTTTAACGTCGTGATGTCACTGGTATTGGTTGCGATATTGGCAGTATTGGTCGCAATATTACTCGTATTTTGATCAATCTTTTGGTTGGTCGTGGTTAATTGGCTAAAATTAACCGCATCACCAGGTGCTGTACCTGCAGCAACATTGGTAATTTTTTGATTATTTAAGTTTGCACCACCATTTAAATTACTTACACCCGTTACACTTAATGTACCGCCAGTAGCAAGATTTCCTGCTGTTACTGTACCTGTAAACGTTGGTACATCAACAACACTATATTTATAAGTATTTGTTGCTGCATCATAAGTTACAGTTGTATTAGTGCCATCTGCTAAAGTAACGGTTTCACCTAAACTAACCTTATCTGTCGCACCTGCATTTGCCCTAAAATTCAATCCTTTTTGAGCTTCAGTTAACGCTGTATTTGCTGTAGTTTGAGCGTTATTAGCATTAGTTAAAGCAGTATTCGCTGTATTTTGGGCTGTAGTTACGTTGTTGTTAGTTGTGGTTAATTGGCTAAAATTAACTGCATCACCAGATGCTGTACCTGCAGCAACATTGGTAATTTTTTGGTTATTTAAGTTTGCCCCACCATTTAAATTACTCACGCCTGTAACGCTTAATGTGCCACCAGTTGCAAGATTTCCAGCTGTCACCGTACCAGCAAAAGTTGGCGCATCAACCACGTTATATTTATAAGTATTTGTTGCAGCATCATAAGTTGCAGTTGTATTAGTTCCATCTGCTAGGGTGATGGTTTCACCTAAACTAACTTTATCTGTAGCACCAGCATTTGCTCTAAAATTCAAACCTTTTTGTGCTTCAGTTAAAGCAGTGTTAGCTGTACTTTGCGCTGCATTTGCAGAAGTCTGTGCATTATTAGCATTAGTTAAAGCAGTATTTGCTGTATTTTGTGCTGTAGTTACGTTGTTATTGGTCGTGGTTAATTGGCTAAAATTTACCGCATCACCAGGTGCTGTACCTGCAGCAACATTGGTAATTTTTTGGCTATTTAAATTTGCTCCACCATTTAAATTACTCACTCCTGTAACGCTTAATGTGCCACCCGTTGCAAGATTTCCAGCTGTCACCGTACCAGCAAAAGTTGGTGCATCAACCACGTTATATTTATAAGTATTTGTTGCTGCATCATAAGTTGCAGTTGTATTAGTGCCATCTGCTAAAGTAACGGTTTCACCTAAACTAACCTTATCTGTCGCACCTGCATTTGCCCTAAAATTCAATCCTTTTTGAGCTTCAGTTAACGCTGTATTTGCTGTAGTTTGAGCGTTATTAGCATTAGTTAAAGCAGTATTCGCTGTATTTTGTGCTGTAGTTACGTTGTTATTAGTCGTGGTTAATTGGCTAAAATTAACCGCATCACCAGGTGCTGTACCTGCAGCAACATTGGTAATTTTTTGATTATTTAAGTTTGCTCCACCATTTAAATTACTCACGCCTGTAACGCTTAATGTGCCACCAGTTGCAAGATTTCCAGCAGTTACAGTACCAGAAAATGTAGGGGCATTAGCAATTTGAATATCAACTGTATTTCCAGTAATGATAGTTTTGACATTAGCGTTTGAACCAGCCCCTACAAGACCACCAGTAATATTTAAGGATGATCCCAGTTTATTAGTTGAACTGCCTGTATTAGCATTAAATGTTATTGCTTTATTTACCGCTGTATCTAAACCAGAAAGTGCAGCACCGACATTATTTACATTACCAGTTTTTGTTCCTGCATTTGGATCTGTAGTGACATTATAGGTCGGTGCTGTATAAGCATTTGTGACTGGATCATACGTTGCTCCACCACCCAAAGCTGTTGCTAATCGGCTATGTGCGTCATCATAAGCCTTATCCAATTGCGCTACATTCACGGCATCAGTAAGTGCAGCACCATCAGCGACATTCTGAATGCGTCGAGTTGTACCAGTTGTGCCAACTGAAACTACGCCATTCGTAGCAGATGGTGCAACATTCGTTAGAAAAGAATCACCCGACTGTGCAGTTGTAGTCGAACCCGCACCTAATGCAACGGAGTTAAGAACATTGGCATTTGCATTTTTACCTATAGCAACGGTGTTATTAGCAGAAGTAGCACTTGTTGTTCCTAGTGCAATACTATCAACTGTATTAGCTGCAACTTTAGCATCTACACCAAAAGCTATAGATCTATCTGCACCAGTTGCAGTTTGAGAGCCGGCCATTAATGCAGCACTGTAAGCTGCCTTAGCATCAGGTCCCTGTTGATTGTATGTTGTTCCGTTTATTGTAGTGCCGTCACCACTTGAACCTAAAGCCAAAGAGCCTTGACCATCAGCGATTGGGCTTTTATGTGTTGTAGATAATCCACTTCCAATCGCTACACCACCTTTACCATTTGATGTCACTGGATTGGCGTTAAAATTAGAACCGATAATGACCGATTGAACTGCAGTACTCGAAGCAATCACATCATTACCAATTACTGTGGATTGCGCACCCAACGCAGCAATATTTGCCCCTATTGCAACAGACTCGACTGCAGGCGCGCATGCAATAGAATTCTCGTTTGCTATAGCAATCCCTGCACCTTCCGCTCCTGATCCGGCTGATGTACGCGTACAGTTAGCAAAAGTTGTTCCACCACCAGCTTCATAACCAGCATAGGCAAAATTTGCAGTAAAGACTGTAAAAATTGCGAGGGATAGAATTTTATAGTTAAAAACTGAGCTTAATGAAACATTTTCTAGTTGTTGATTTTGCGAACAAGAAGCTTCAACACTACATCTACTTTTTGTTTTTCCTTTGGCTAACTCAGAAACCGCTACCCAAATACCGAGAGATGCATTCCAAACAACTTTATAAACTTTATTCATAATAATTCCCAAACGCAGAAGAAATTTAACGACCTGTACTTCTTTGTATACAAGTTTGTCTATTAGGTAAAAAATGTAAGGCTCTAGACTAGCAGATTTACACTTAATTTTACCTAATGAGGTTCCACAGCTCAGTTGCTAACTCATTAGGTTCCCTCATCCAACGCCATTCAGTTTCTTTAAGATGATAATCAAAGTACTCTTTTGATATGCCGTTAAACTTTGCTAGCCTTCTTTTACAAAAGCTCCAAAATGATTCTATTCCATTTATATGACATTCTCCTCTAGCAAACTCATTTGCTCCTTGATTTACCCTAAAATGCTTTGAATAACCCACATCAACAAGACCATTATAGCCACGCCATCCATCACTATAAATCACACTCTCAAGTGAAACTTTACCAATGATAACCTCTTGTAAAGTCTTCATTTTACAGTCAGGTACGATTTCAGTATAGACGCGCCCATTACGTTCGAATATTCCAAATACTGGCTGTTTTAGAGTCCCACGACCACGCTTTAACTTTCCATGAAACCCACGTTGCCTTTTCGCTCCAAAATAGCTTTCATCTACTTCTATTGAACCAACAAACTTAGCTCTTAAATCTGTTTGATGATCATAGATAGTTTCTCTAAAAAGCATGTACTAATAGTTAATCGTATTACGATTTAAATTGAGTAATAAGGCTGTTTTGGAAGCAGGAATATCAACACAAAAGCATTGAATAATTTTTTTAATCTTGTAGTGACTTAATTTACTTTTTTCTATCATGATTCTAGACTAACATAATCATTTTGCTAGTCTAGAGCCAATGTAATTTATTGGGCAGTAAAATAGCTTTTTTTTAATGCGAAGTAAATCACACTTCAAAATTATTATGAGCCAAAAAACACATAAAAAATTACTAAGTAATAAATTAAACAAAACAAAAAATATATATTTTTAAAACATAGTTTAATATTTATTTTTTAATAAAATTAAACAACACCTTTCACACAATAACATTCGACAGCATACAAAAAAAATGTGAATACATGACAATAATTGACAGTAAATAACTTTTAATATCTAAATTTATTAAATGGAAATTTGTATTAAGAAATAAAAGTTTGATCAAAAAATATGGAATTGCACCAGTTAAGTGCGATTTTTATATTTTTCATTGATGATATTTGAGTGATGCATGTTCAAAAAAGTATTATTCTTATTCGATATTTTCATAAAGAAATAATAATTTATGCATTAGCTTAATTTAGACTATTCAGTAAACACTAAATAAAATGTTTACCAAAAAAATTTATAGTGCGACTCAAGACCTCTTGAGGAGCGCTTTAAAAAAATGCGTGGAAGCTTTTCCAGTCATAAAAAATATTTAGATGAGCAATCTGATTAAATATAGGGATTAAATCAAGTAAGATTTACAGTAATTAAAATTGTTGTGGCATCTATGAAAGATCATCTGAAATCTCTGCGCAGTGACATTCGTCGAAAACGTAAAAATGTCAGTATTTCACAACATAAAAAAAACGAACATCAGGTCTTAAACAGACTTAAAAACACCCCACAATTTAAAATGTCTCAAAAAATTGGTCTGTACCTAGATGCATTTGGGGAAATACGTACTCAAAAAATTATTCAACTTTGTTTCCAACATCACAAAGATGTGAATAGCCACCGATTTTGTAGACACCTTTTAGTTAGATATGGACTGCCACCACTCTCCTAGACAAATTTCGTCTATTCTTTTTGCATAGAAGAGAACATTATGAGTGGACAACGATACACCCCAGAATTTAAAGAAGAAGCTGTTAAATTGATTACTGAACGTGGATATTCTGTCACTGATGTGGCAGAACGTTTAGGTGTATCACAGCACAGCATTTATAAATGGCTAAAGGCCGTACAGCCTTTACGCAACAACCCTGATGAACATGAACTACTCGAAGCAAAGAAAGAGATCCTTCGTCTTAAAAGTCAGCTTAAGCAAACTGAAGAAGAGCGGGATATCTTAAAAAAGGCCGCAAGGTACTTTGCAAGCCTGCCCGAGTAAAGTATCAGTTTATCCTTGAGTACAGCCATCAATTTAAGATTAAGACGATGTGTCGGGTTCTTAAGATTGCTCGTGCTGGCTATTATGCCTGGCTACATGAACCCGAATCAGGCAGAACAATTGAAGACAAACGGTTATTACAACTGATCCGTTCTTCTTATGATGCCAGTTATGGTATCTATGGTTATCGTCGCATCACGCTGGATCTTAAAGAGCTAGGTGAAAGCTGTGGACCGAATCGTGTGCTGAAGATCATGAAGAACAATGGCATTGCCGCTGTTCGAGGATATAAGAAGCATAAAAGCTATGGTCGTGGTCGTCCTCAGATTGTGCCACCTAACCATTTAAATCGAGAATTTGTTGTAAACACACCTGATACCTCGTGGGTGACTGATATTACCTACATCCGCACTTGGCAAGGCTGGTTATATCTGGCTGTGGTTCTCGATTTATATTCAAGGAAAGTCATCGGTTGGTCAATGAAACCTACGCTTGCCAAGGATATCGTTTTGGATGCCCTTTTAATGGCGGTATGGCGACGCAGACCCAATGAACCTGTGATCATACACTCAGACCAAGGCTCACAATACAGTAGCGGAGACTGGCAGAAATTCTGTCAGAAGCATAATTTAGTTCCGAGTATGAGTCGTCGTGGAAAATGTTGAGACAATGCTGTTGCTGAATCCTTTTTTAGCAGCTTAAAGAAGGAAAGAATTAAAAAGAGGATCTATAAAACACGAGAAATGGCGCGTGCAGATGTATTTGATTATATCGAGATGTTTTACAATCGAATCAGGCGTCATTCGCATCTCGATGGGATGAGTCCAGAAGCCTTTGAGGCAGCTTCAAAATGAGGCCGTCTCGTGTCTAGGATACTGGGAGCAGTCCAAGCATCGTCATTTTATTATGGTCAGCCTCAGGGTGAAGTGTGTCTAATCAACAGGGTTTTCGATCTCTAAGCACTTTTTAAAGGGAACTTCATCGACTCAAATCTCTATTTGCAACAGTGCCAGCTAAACTAAATATAGTCGCCAATTTCAATTGAGTTATTCACCGACTTTCAAATAGCGGTATACCGCCTGGCGACTAATTCCAAATGCTTGGCCTAATGCCATTTTTGAAGGGTACTTCCCTTCCTTCCATGCTTGTCGTAAAGCTTCAGCCTGATCCGGCTTCAATTTATGTACCCGGCCTTTGTACCTCCCTTGAGCCGAAGCGAGTTTAATTCCTTCCTTTTGCCGTTCTAGAATAATCTCACGTTCAAATTGTGCAAAAGCCCCCATCAGTTGCAGCATCAAATTATCCATCGGAGTGGATTGGGCTGTGAATGTAATATTTTCTTTTACAAACTGGATGGCGATCCCTCTTTTGACCAGTTTATCCACTTCAGTGACCAAATCTTTCAGGCTTCGTGCAAAACGATCCATGGAGTGGACAATCACCCTGTCCCCTTCTCGGACATAGTTCAACATTTCTTGAAATCTAGGTCGGTCGGTATTTTTACCCGAAGCTCGGTCAACAAAAATCCGGTCGACTTCAATTCCCTCAAGTTGACGTCCAGTATTTTGCTCGGCTGAACTGACTCGGACATAGCCTACTTTTTGACCTTTCACGCTTTCACACCCCAATTGGATAAAAATGAACACTTTTGTAAATTATAAATCTTAAATATCAAAGTCACATGTTATATATGGTTAAAAATCATTTAAATGATACATGGTTTTACCAACTTTCAAATTGTTACTTTAGGGTATAGGCAAATAACACTCATCTAGAGCCTGTCACCAATTAGCTTGAGAAAACCTGATTTGTCCTCATTATCCTTTCATGACTAAAAGCTATGTATTAAGAAACGATCAGAGAGAACGGATTAAGGATTTGTTGCCTGGACGGGCGGGTACTGTTGGAGTAACCGACAAAGATAACTGAACTCTACTGTGAGTAGTCATATCCTTATTTTTATCTAATTGAGGTGTATAGGCTGAAGGCATCATGTGATGTCATAAGAAAGGCTGAGCGGATTTTTTGCATGTGATTTAAAGTTTATGGCTGTTATATATTTGATATTAATAAGTAAGTTATTTGTTACAACGTGCATTGATCTACTTTTGCTGTTTCAATTGCTCTGTGCTATTGATACTACTCCGTTCGATTTTTGGTAAATTTTCATGTCTAAAAAAGTTTTTGAAGATTCAGATAAAAAAATTATATTACCTGCTGATATTAAATTTGATAACGGCTTAGTAGTACCTATTGAAGAGGTTAGTGTTAATACTGTCCGTGATGATGATAATAATATTATTGCCTTAGATCTTAATACCGATTATGACGGTCCAACTATGACTAACCACATAGTTTTTGATATTTATGGTCAGCCAGATACAGGTATTGGTTTATATGATGAAGACCCAGATGACTACGAACATCCTGATGATCGTTCTTATGATGTAGCAGAAGATATTTCCCAAGAAACGTTAGATGAAATACAAATTCAAATCAAATAAAAAAGCCCCTACACTAGTTGAGTAAGGGCTTCTTGTTCATTCGTAGTGGTAACGACATGAAATAATCGTTATCGCTGCGTCTGTTACTTCATAGACTAGTCTATTCTTTTCATCTATTCGTCTGCTCCAAAACCCAGATAAATCACCGAGTAATGGTTCAGGCTTACCAATACCTTCAAATGGAGTTCTCAGACACTCCTTGATTAAGGCATTGATTCGCTTTAGAGTCTTTTTGTCTTGGCTTTGCCAGTAAACATAATCATCCCAAGCTGAAGGTGTAAAACTAGTCTTCCGTTTCATCTAAAAGTTCTCTTTCGATCGTTTTAGATGCTCGTAATTCTGCAATTGATTTTGCTAAATGTGCTGCATTACTTGGAGAAGACATGAGATGCAATGTTTCCATCAAACTATCGTAATAGTCTTGACCCATAACAACGGCATGTTGACCTTCTTTACGTGTAATAACAGCTACATCTGCATCATCAATAACACGGTCTAAAACCGTTTTCAGGTTATTGCGAGCATCTGTATATGTAAATACATGCATTTATAGCCACCGATTAACAATCATCATTGTCTTAGTAATTTTAATTGTACAGTATTCTGTACATAAAGTAAAACACTTACTTCGTAAAAAGTAAGAGCCATAATTTATGGCACTGTTGCAAATAGCGATTGATGATAAGCAAAATAGTTTTTTAGCTAAAAGTTCAGTATATGAATCTCTTCCATTGTCGGCATTTTTAGGGCGAAATCATTCTTTGGGCTGTGCGCTGGTATTGTAATATGGCATTAGCTACGTGAACTTCGGGAAATGCTTTCTGAACGTGGTGTGAATGTTGATCACACGACTATCTCAGAGTGAAGTGTGTCTAGTTAATAGAGTTTTCGGTCTCTAAGCTTTTTTGAAGGGAATCTCGTTGATTCAGTTCCCTATTTGCAACAGTGCCATTAAAATTACTAATATTTTTAAATAAGAAACTTTTTGGACAAATTATTTCAAACAGAGATGGATCCGTAAATTTGAACAACTCCTATAAGTGATATTCTGCTCCTCAAATGATGTTATAAACATCAATATATGGAGTATTTTATGGCACGTAGACCAAGAAGAAATCATTCAAATGATTTTAAAGCTAAGGTAGCACTTGCTGCGATTAAAGCAGAAAAAACACTTGCTGAATTGAGTGCTGAATTTGATGTTCATCAAAACCAAATTATTGA
>NZ_KB850161.1:8839-16159 GCF_000369725.1 Acinetobacter sp. CIP 101966
GACTCACTTCAGATTTCAGTATCTAAGCAAGCTAAGCTGCTGAAAGTCTCCCGTGGTTGTTATTATTATCGCCCAAAACCTGTTAGCTCATCAGATCTGAAGCTGATGCGATGTATTGATGAATTACATATGCAATATCCTTTTGCAGGCAGTCGTATGATGCGTGATTTGTTGAATCGTCAAGGGCATCATATAGGACGACGTCATACACGTACTTTAATGAAGAAAATGGGTATTCAGGCGTTATATTGCAAACCAAATTTAAGCCAGGCTAATCAAGCTCACCGTAAATATCCATATCTGCTCAAAGGGTTGGCTATTCTGCGCAGTAATCAAGTGTGGTCTACGGATATAACGTATATTCCTATGGCAAAAGGCTTTGTTTATTTATGTGCTGTAATTGATTGGCATAGCCGCAAGGTACTTGCGCATAGGGTGGTCTACGGATATAACGTATATTCCTATGGCAAAAGGCTTTGTTTATTTATGTGCTGTGATTGATTGGCATAGCCGCAAGGTACTTGCGCATAGGGTATCGATTAGTATGGATGTGGATTTTTGTATTTCGGTTTTAAATGAAGCGATTGAAAAATATGGATCACCTGAAATATTGAATACAGACCAAGGCAGTCAGTTCACCAGTGATGCATTTATTGATGTATTGAAATCAAATGGCATTCAAATCAGTATGGATGGTAAAGGTCGATGGGTAGATAATGTGATGGTTGAACGATTATGGCGGAGCGTTAAATATGAAGAGGTGTATCTCAAAGCTTATAGCAGTGTCACAGATGCGAAAAAGCAATTAAGTGCATATTTTGAGTTTTATAATTTGAAACGACCTCATTCGAGTCTAGACAAAATGACACCAAATGAGTTTTACTATGATCAGCTACCCCAACAAAACAAGGTGGCTTAACTAGAGCGGAATATCACTTATAAATACGCTTTTAGTTGTTCAAACAAGTGGGACCACCTCTAAACAGACCTGTAAAACAATTAAACTATTTATACATAAATTTATAAAATAGGGGGAAATTTTATGACTGACTTTATTAATAATATTCCATCCGACTTACCGGCTTGGGCATGGGTAGCTATCACCGCTCTAGTAGTTTTAGGTCTTTGGCTTTTAGCTAAAGCGACCGGTAACACCAATAAAAAAACAACAATCATTAAAGGTGTGAATCAATCATCAAGTTTTGCCAGTTCACAGCAAGTTGCAGAGACAATTCATAATCACGATAGTAAACCTAAATCAGATCAAGGCGAATAATCATGGGGGCATTATCAGAAAAAGTAGATATTAGTGAAGTCACACAAGGCGGTTCAAACAATACTCAACAGGTTGCTAAGACCATCATCAACAACTATGGAACCACCCCATTTAACGAATCAAAAAAATCTTTTATAATTCAAGATATTATCGAAAACATTATTGAATTAGAATTATCTTTTGAGGCTTCAGAGGTAGATGTAAAAATATACGATATAAGTAAAAAAGTGGATCACAATAGAATTGAAATTTACAAAGAAGCCTTCGATTTTTTCATGGGACACAGACAAGTAATTCAGTCACGATTGCATGCATTGGAAAACAACCTTACACCACTTGCAACAAATAAACTTTTTATGGTCATTCGAAATCTTTACCACAAATATGTTTATTTAAAAGATCCAGACTCTATAATTGGTCAAATGCAAACTGAGTTGTCTAATATTTTACTGGCAAGTAATCCAGAAAACTATGATAATATTTCATACGTACCATCAATTATTTTCTATGTTTTCTCTGAATGCCAAATATTTAAAAAGCCTCCGCTATGATTTTACTATCCAATAAGAATCCTAAAAATTCAGTATATTAGGCCTCTTGCGAAAGTATAATTCTTGACTATTTTAGACTTTGATATTTATTTAAAAATCAACACTTATCACTGATTAAATTTTGACTAACGCAAGAGGTCTATTATTTAGGCTCCGTCTTATTAAAAATCATGATTCAAAATAAAGAAAACAATCTTGGAATTAATGATTAT
Organism: Acinetobacter sp. CIP 101966; assembly: GCF_000369725.1. NCBI lineage: Bacteria > Pseudomonadati > Pseudomonadota > Gammaproteobacteria > Moraxellales > Moraxellaceae > Acinetobacter > Acinetobacter sp. CIP 101966. The sequence continues at coordinate 10,879 of NZ_KB850161.1, forward strand.
TATGATCTAGTCAACAGCATTGAACCTATTTCAATGAATAGATTTTTATTAGTTTTAGACTGGTTATATATGCTTGGAAAAATAAACTCAGACAGTAAAAAAGGATTAATTTTATGTATCTGAAATACTTATCCATTAAAGATAAGGATAATAATCCTATTCAACATGTTGAGTTCAAGAAAGGTATAAATATAATTAAAGGTGAGAAATCTAATAATACTTCAAATACAAAAACAAATAGTTTAGGTAAAACAACGCTTTTACGCTGTGTAGATTTTTGTCTTGCAGGTAAATGGAGTTCATTCGTCTTTGATAAAGAGTTGAAAGACACAAAGAATAATACTGTATTTAATTTTCTTAAAGAAACACTGCCTTCTTTCGAATTAGTGCTCGCCGATACTCTAGAGAATAAAGTTACAAAAACCCTTAAGATCACTAGATCACTTACAATCAATCAAAAAGCAAAAAAAGAGACTAGTTTTTTTAGTACCAATAATTTTATCAATGGTGAATTAGTCTCAGAAGCAATTTTTGAAGAAAAAATTAAAAAAATGCTATTTGACTTCCAAGGTGATAAACCATCTCTAAGACAATTGACTCCAAAATTTATTCGAACTTCTGATCATCAAATTTCCAATATTATTAAATATCTCCATCCATCTACTTCTTCATTTGAGTATGAATTATTACATTTGTTCTTATTTGATTTTCCTAAAATGGATATTATTCATGAAAGAACAAATATTGAGCATACCATTGGATCAAAATCACAAGAGTTTAAATATCTTAATAACACGTTAAGTACTGGTAAACGTGAAATCAATGATGTAAAAAAAATAGAGCTTCTTGAACTCAAGTCAAAATATGACAGTTTCCAAATCTCAAAAGAGTATGATCATGAAAATGATGCTTTAAATAAGATTCAAGAAAAAATAAATAAAACGAAAGCTCATATCAATGAACTTTTACTTGATAAAGATGTTTGGGAAAAGCGATTAGCGGAAATGCTATCAAAGAGTAATTCTATTGATACTCAAACTATAGAGTACATCTATAAAGAAGCTCAAATCTACAATATCGATATACAGAAAAAGTTTGAAGAAACTGTTATTTTCCACCAAAAAATGATTGAAAATGAAGTTGAATTTATCAAAAAATCAGTTTCTAAAAGCAAAGAAGCAATTAATTCACTAGAATTGGAACATGCTAAATTAGCAGAAGAATATTCAGTCCTGCTAAATCAATTAGCAAAAACAGGCTCTCTTACTGAATATACCAATTTAGGTCATCAAATTAATGAACTTACTAAAGAGATTGCGGAGACTGAATCCTTAATAAGTCAACGTGAAAAAACCTCGGAAGAGTTGGCATCACTTAAACAGCAATTTAATAATCTAACGATAAAAATTGAGGATATATTAGAAAAAATGCGAATTAAAATTACTATTTTTAATCGCTATTTTTCTGAATACTCAAAGATTCTAACCGATGATAGTTACTACATAGTTGTCAACAAGGATAAGCTTCAACACTTCACCCTTATACCAAGTTGTGAAAGAAACGATAGTAATATTGGTGATGGTAGTAAACAAAGTGTCATCATTGCTTTCGATTTAGCTTATGTTTCATTTGCCAATGACCATACTATTAACCTAACAAGACCACACTTTTTTACACAAGATAAAATAGAAATTATTGATGTCAATATCTTGGATAGATTGATCAACCTTATTAATAGAGTCGATTGTCAGTTTATATTTCCTATCATTTCAGACAAATTAGATGGCATCCCCGATTTTGATGATAGTAATATAATACTTACATTATCAGAAGATAATAAATTCTTTAATATTGAGAAATACAACTCTGCCAAGAAAGGTTTAATATCAAAGTCTATAATCGATCTTGCTTTATAATATTACATCCAATATAAGCCAGGCTTCTTTAACTATAGCTAACTTGATTAGACATTTAAGTATTAAACTATTTTATAGCTACAATATTTAATGTCTGAAAAAGCTTTTAATTGTATGGATAGATAGCCCAAGCGTAAGTATCCGGCGATATTTATATATGAAATTCGGGTATTAGGATCCAAAAACCTAATTTTTATAAGCAGATACTCGTTATACTTAAGCAAATTTAGGTATTACTAGAGATTCTTGCTTCATGACTCAGGGCGAATTCAAACATGAGGTGCGACAGTTTGAAAAGTCTTATGATAATCAACAAGCTGAGCAAATTTCTCTAATGGTGTAAGCCAATCTAACGCTTTTCTAGGACGAGTATTCAGTGACATGGCAACTTGATTTAAATAATGCTGATCTGCCTGATTTAAATCAATCCCTTTAGGTAAATATTGCCTAATTAAACCATTCATATTTTCGCATGTGCCTTTTTGCCAGGGTGAATGTGGGTCACAGAAATATACATCTATGCCTAAATCTTCTTCAAGTATTTTATGTTCTGCCATCTCGCGTCCACGGTCATAGGTCAACGTTTTACGCAGTTCTGCAGGTAAATATTTCAGAGCTTCAGTTAAAGCCTTGCGCACTGATTCTGCCTTTGCATCAGGTAATGTTGCCAAGATACAGAGCCGTGTATTTCGTTCAATAAGTGTTGCTATCGAACTTTTATTGTCTTTACCTTTAATTAAATCAGCTTCCCAATGACCCGGTATTTTTCTTTCTTGAACTTCGGCTGGGCGCTCATGAATAGTTTTAATATCCTGTAATATAGAATCTTTTTTAGGTTCACCGTTAGCTTTTCGCTTTTTATTTTCATGACGCAGACAGGATAATAAGTCTTTTTTCAACTCACCCTTTGGTAATGCTCGTATCGTTGAATAAATCGTTGTATGGCTTACATTCATTGTTTGATCCAAATCAGGAAATGTCTTTAAACGCTTTGCTATTTGCTGAGGAGACCATAAACAACGGATCGCTTCAACAATAAATTTCCAGAGGATTGAATCGATTTTGAGTTTTCTGTGACCACGTCTACGTCTAGCGAAGGTGTTATCAGAAGCATATTGAGCTTGATAAACGTCATTGATGCTATTTCTTTTAAGCTCACGATAGATCGTACTAGGATGTCTTTTAATGAGTTCAGCAAATTTTCTGGCTGAAAAGCCTTCTTTTCTTGACTCAAGCATTAATGCAGTACGATCTTCAAAGTTAAGATGATGGTATGACAATTTTATATACTCCATAAACCCTTTAAATTAATTAGGTGGTTTATGTCGCACTTCAAGTTTTACTCTGCCCAGGTTCAACTTCAACAACTACAAAAACATCTTTGGAATATTGCGAACGATTTACGTGGAAAAATGGGAGCTGATGAGTTCCGTGACTACATTCTCGGCTTCATTTTCTACAAATACCTGTCTGAAAAAGCGATTAGCTTTGCCAATGAACTGTTGAAAGATGAAGGCTTGGCAGAAAAATATCACCAACTTGATGAAAATAACCCTGATCACGCTGAACTCATTGACGGCATCAAAGAAAACTCAGTCGAAGAAGTCGGTTATGCCCTAGCTCCAAAGCAACTGTTCCACACAATTGCTGAACGTGGTCGTCAAGGTGAATTCATTCTTGATGAATTATCAAATACCTTACGAGAAATCGAACGTAGTACCTTGGGTGCTGAGTCTGAAGATGATTTTGCCAATCTATTTGAGGATCTCGACCTTAATTCAACCAAACTCGGCAACAATGCCAACGATCGTAATGAATTGGTCAGCAAAGTACTCACACATTTAGACAACATCGATTTTGATCTCAGTAACTCAGAATCAGATGTATTGGGTGATGCCTACGAATACCTGATTGGTGAATTTGCATCTGGTGCAGGTAAAAAAGCAGGTGAATTCTATACACCTCAAACCGTATCAACTTTGCTTGCAAAGATCGTGACTCAAGGCAAACAACGTCTACGTTCAGTCTATGATCCGACATGTGGTTCAGGTTCATTGCTTTTGCGTGTAAAACGTGAAGTTCAAGATGTCGATATGATTTACGGTCAAGAGATGAACCGGACCACCTATAACCTGGCACGAATGAACATGATTTTGCATGATGTTCACTTTGCCAAATTCGATATCAAGCAAGAAGATACCTTAATTCGCCCACAGCACATTGATCAGCGTTTTGAAGCAGTGGTCGCCAATCCTCCATTCTCAGCCAAATGGTCAGCAGATCCTATCTTCTTGCAAGACGAGCGTTTTAGCCGTTTTGGTAAACTTGCACCAAGTTCAAAAGCAGATATGGCTTTTGTTCAGCACATGCTTCATCAGCTCGATCACAACGGTACTATGGCGGTTGTTCTACCGCATGGTGTGTTGTTCCGTGGTTCAAGTGAAGGTGTGATTCGTCAGTACCTGATTGAAAAACTGAATGTGATTGATACTGTGATTGGCTTACCTGCCAACATTTTCTACGGTACGTCTATTCCAACCTGTATTTTGGTACTGAAGAAAAATCGTAAACATACAGGCGATATTTTATTCATTGATGCCAGCAATGACTTTGACAAACAGAAGAACCAAAACAAGCTATTACCTGAACATCTCGATAAGATCATTGCAGCCTTTGAACAGCGTCAAAATATCGAGAAATATGCAAAGGTTGCGACACTGCAAGACGTGAAAGATAACGATTACAACCTCAATATTCCTCGCTATGTCGATACCTTCGAAGCTGAAGATGAAATAGATCTGAATGCCATTGCACAGCAACTCAAAGAACTTGAGCAGCAAAGCCAAAATACCGACAAAGTAATTGCTGAATTCTGTAAAGAACTTGGCATTGACTCACCTTTTGTGGAGGTGAAGTAATGGCTACACCAAAGTTAAGATTCAAAGAATTTCATGAAGATTGGCCGAAAACTTCTTTTCAAAATCTATTCATCTTTAAAAATGGTATTAATGCATCGAAAGAACAATACGGATCAGGAACTAAATTTATTAATGTTCTAGATATTATTAATAATCCGAATGGTATTACATATGATTCAATCATTGGCTCTGTTCAAGTTTCGCAGAAAGACATTGATAAAAACCTAGTTAATTATGGTGATGTGGTTTTTCAGCGAAGCTCTGAAACAAGAGAAGAAGTAGGACAGTCAGAGGTGGATCAGGAAATTTGAACAACACTTATAAGTGATATTTTGCTCCCCAAATGATGTTATAAACATCAATATATGGAGTATTTTATGACACGTAGACCAAGAAGAAATCATTCAAATGACTTTAAAGCTAAGGTAGCACTTGCTGCGATTAAAG
>NZ_KB850161.1:17200-22354 GCF_000369725.1 Acinetobacter sp. CIP 101966
TGACCAGCTACCACAACAAAATAAGGTAGCTTAACTAGAGCAGAATATCACTTATAAATAAGCTTTTAGTTGTTCAAACAAGTGGGACCACCTCTGTCGAATGTCTATTTAAGCAAGGAACCCGTAGTTTTTGGTGGGTTTGTAATTCGTGGTTCCGCTCAAGTTCCTTATGATCCTTTATTCATGAATGGATTATTAAAGACAGATAAGGTTCGTGATCAAATAACTCAATTAAGTGGTGGAAGTACACGTTTTAATATTGGTCAGGATTCTTTAAATAAAGTATCCATATTTTTGCCATCAAAAGAAGAACAAACCAAAATAGCCACTTTTCTTTCCGTAGTGGATGAAAAGATTAGTCAGCTTTCGCAAAAACTCCACCTTCTGAGCCAATATAAACAAGGCATGATGCAAAAGCTGTTTAGTCAGCAGCTTCGTTTTAAAGCGGATGATGGCAGTGAATTTGAGGAGTGGGAGGAAAGGAAACTTTCTGAAATTTCACAAAAAGCTATGTATGGAATGAATGCAGCAGCAACTGAATATGATGGTATTAATAAATATCTACGTATTACGGACATATGTGAATTTTCAAACAGTTTCAAGATGGATAATTTGACTTCACCTAATGCTGAGTTAGATGATAAGTATAAATTACAGTTGGGTGATTTATTATTTGCTAGGACAGGAGCAAGTGTTGGTAAAAGTTATCTTTATAAGGAAAATGATGGTATTACATATTTCGCAGGATTCTTAATTAAATTTTCATTAAATACAAATTTGGTCATTCCTTATTTTATTTTTTTACAGACGCTAACTAAAGGGTTTAGTCAGTGGGTTGTTACAAACTCTATGCGATCAGGACAGCCAGGTATTAATGCAGAAGAATATTCAAGCTATATATTTAAAGTGCCTTGCCTAGCAGAACAAACCAAAATCGCTAACTTCTTATCTGCCATCGACCAAAAAATCGATGTTGTTTCAGAGCAGCTAGAGCAAGCCAAGCTTTGGAAAAAAGGGCTTTTACAGCAAATGTTTGTTTAAATATCTAGAAAGCCAATCAAACCATCTGATTGAAAGACTTTGAGGGTAAAACATCACCGTATGTTTCGAGCTTCAGTCAGATGGATTTCATTTAGATCACCGTAATTCAATAAAAAATTAGAGAAAGAGATGTCCGTACAAAGCGAAGCTCAACTTGAAAATGAACTCATTGAACAGCTCAAAAACCTAGGTTATCACCAGGTTGATCTCAAAGATGAAAATCAACTGCTGAGCAATCTCAAAATTCAAGTTGAACGCGCCAATGACATCGCTTCTTTCTCTGAAAATGAATGGGCACAAGTTCTCAATCACTTAAAAGCAGGTAACAGTTTTAACTGTGCCAAAGTGCTGCGTAATCGCTTTCCTGTGAACTTTGATGATGGCTCTACACGCCACATTGATTTTTTGTTTGCCGATCCTCAGAAAAACATCTACCAAGTGACCAATCAGATCGCCATCGATCACAGTGCCAGTAATGGCCACACCAGTCGCTTTGATGTCACCTTGCTGATCAATGGCCTACCTTTGGTGCAAATCGAGCTAAAACGCGCAGGAGTAGAGCTTCCTGAAGCCTTTAACCAAACCCAACGCTATGCCAAAGTCGCTTATAGTAGCGGAGCAGGTCTGTTTAATTACATCCAGCTGTTCGTGATTAGTAATCGTGACCACACCCATTACTATTCAACCGGCACCAGCAATTTCGAATTTACCTTCCCTTGGGCAGATTTTGACAATAAGCATATCCATAAAATCGATACCTTTGCCGAAGCCTTTTTAAAGCATCAGCACATCACCCAAATGCTGACTGAATACATGGTGATCCTGGAAGTTGAAAAGCGTTTGATGGTGCTGCGTCCCTACCAAATCTATGCGGTACAGCAGATTATTCAACGTGTGCAACATTCAGCGCAAAATGGCTATATCTGGCACACCACAGGCTCAGGAAAAACCCTGACTTCATTCAAAGCCAGTCAACTCATCATGCGTTTGCCTGAAGTTGAAAAGGTCCTCTTCGTGGTGGATCGCAGTGATCTCGATACCCAAACGGTACGTGAGTTCAATGCCTTCAAAAAAGACAGTGTCGATACCACCAAAAATACCGGAACCCTGGTCACTCAGTTGGGCCAAAAGCACGACAAACTGATTGTCACCACCTTACAAAAGCTCAATATTGCCATCAGTTCTGACCGTTATAGCGATCAGATTCACTATCTCAAAGATAAAAAAGTCGTGATTATTTTTGATGAATGTCACCGTAGCCAATTTGGTGATACCCATCGCAATATCAAACGCTTCTTTAATCAGGCGCAAATGTTTGGTTTTACCGGAACGCCAATTTTTGAGAAAAACAGCCAACTGAAAATTGACTCACAAGCAGTCACCACCAATGCCCTGTTTGATGAATGCCTGCATAAGTACGTGATTACCGATGCCATTCGTGATGGTAACGTCCTACCCTTCCAGATTGCCTATCTGGGTAAATACACCAGCAATGGCATCGAAAATAGCGACAGCTATGAAGAAGATGTAGAAGGAATTGATACCAAAGAGCTGTTTGATAACCCTGCCCGTCTCGAAATGATTACCCGCTATATCCTGGATAATCACCACATCAAAACCAAAAATAAAACCTTCACCGCGATGTTCTGTGTCAGTTCCGTTGAAGTCCTGACCCAGTACTACGAACTGTTCAAAAAAGTACAGCAGGAAAAACAGCAGCAAGCCGAAGAACAAGGTGGGATCTATACGCCATTGACCATTGCCACGATTTTTTCCTTTGCAGCCAATGAAGAACTCAAGGTCGAAGATCACAGTGGTTTAATTGAAGAAGAGTCTGCGGATCTCCCGACCAGGATCAGCCAATCCAATCGGGATAAGCTCGATCAATATATTGCTGAATACAATGCCAAATTTGGCCAGAACTACAACTCTGGTGATGAGTTCTACGCTTACTATCGTGACATTGCCAATCGGGTACGTAAAAAAGAAATTGATATTTTGCTCGTGGTGAATATGTTCCTGACGGGTTTTGACTCAAAACCACTCAACACCCTGTATGTCGACAAGAACCTTAAATATCATGGCCTCATTCAAGCTTTTTCACGCACCAACCGTATTCTGAACGCAGACAAGCCGTTCGGTAATATCCTGTGCTTCCGTAACCTGAAACAGGCCACGGACCAAGCCCTCACCTTGTTCTCAAATAAGGAGGAAGCACAAAAAATCGTGCTGATTCCAAGTTTCGACAGCATCAAGGAAAAGTACAATGCTGCGGTCGCGCATTTAGTCAGTATTGCCCCAGATCCGGATCAAGTCCCCAATACGCTGGAAACCGAAGAACAGCAATTGGAGTACGTCAAAGCCTTCCGTGAGGTGATGCGGATCAATGCCCAATTGGAAAACTTTGTCGAGTATGACCAGGACGATACGGATCTAAACAAAGCAGAATTCCAGAAACATACCTCACAGTACAAATATCTGTACAACAACGTCCGTGTGGTCCAGCCTAAAGACAAGGTATCGGTCCTCAATGACGTCAATTTCCAGCTTGAACTGATCCACCGCGATACCGTAAATGTCGGTTATATCCTGAATCTACTGCAATCGGTGGTCAATCATAAAGATCCTGAAAAGAAACAGCAGTATCGTTCCCAGGTGCAAGATATCATTTCGACCAATCACAACCTGTATGACAAACAAGAGCTGATTCAAAAGTTCCTGGATGAAAACATTCCACGCATGGCCAATGGTCAAAGCGTTGAACAAGCCTTTGCTCAGTTTTGGGATGTGGAGAAAGAAAAGGCGCTGAATGAGCTGTGTCAAAAAGAAGCCATCAAACCTGAAGTCTTCAAAACGGTGCTCAGCCAATATGAATACACCCAGCGTTTACCTAGCCGTGAAGATGTCAAAGACTTACCGATTGCGCGTCCCAAGATCTCAGAACGTAAGACCCTGATGAATACCCTGGTTCTCAAAACTCGAAACTTTATTGAAAAGTTCTATCGAGGTTTATAAGTCTCTGAAACAAAAAAATGCCTGAACTGCAGGCATTTTTTACGTCATCACTAACAGCTTAAAACAATCAACAAACGAGAGTCTTAGTCTTTTGAATAAGATTTAATTTTTTCAAAAATTGGATAGAAGTCTAATCCTTCATCTTTCATCGTAGAAATCAATGCAACGATTACAGCGATATGTGTAGGTACCACACCTTGTTTACTGTAATTCGTAATCGAATTAGGTTTCATATCCAATAATTCAGCAAATTCTTTAATTGAAAGCCCTGCTTTACCGATAAGACGTTGAAATTCAGTATATGGCATTTGATTAAATTTATAGAAATGGTGTTTTGAGATTATAGCATAGGGTTACATTTACATAAAAACACATAAAAATATGTGGTAAACACATATTTTTATGTGTTATAAATAGCTTATCAACTAATCTATTTACCATCTCTATAGGAGAAAACATTATGTATTCATATCCTAATGCAAATACTGAAAAGAAAATTGCACTTATGATCATTAATGACTTTTTCATCCAAAAAGCACATGAACTTTGGATTTTTTTACAACTCGATCAGTGCTTTAACGATTATGAAGCAACACTAATTTGGACTCGACAGTATTTAGAGGAACATCCAGAAGGTGAATACAGCGATATTCAAAAAGCATTTCTGTCTTGTTTTCCAGAAAATTTCTTCAACTTTGACTATTAATTGATGAATAACCTTTCCTCTTTTGTAGCATTTGAAATCAAAGTAACCGCTACAAAAGAGGAAAAATTGGCAGTGTTGCAAATAGCTTTTTAGCTAAAGGTTCAGTAGATGAATGCCTTCCATAGTCGGCATCATTTTTAGGGCGAAATAATTCTTTGGGCTGTGCGCTGGTATTGTAAGTATGGCAGTACAGAAAGAGTTTTCCATCGCATAACTCTCTTGAAAGTTACATAAGATCATAAGTTATGTAAGTTTATAAATTTATATCTCTGACAGATCAGCCCCTGGTGGTTCTTCTAGTCAGCTAGATCTTTAATTTTTCAGCACTGCATTCCATATATGGACAAATCCCTGACAAGAAATATAGGGAGAGTTTTCAATCTCATAACTCT
>NZ_KB850161.1:23778-26935 GCF_000369725.1 Acinetobacter sp. CIP 101966
AAGTTAAGTAAGTTAAGTAAGTTAAGTAAGTTAAGTAAGTTAAGTAAGTTAAGTAAGTTAAGTAAGTTAAGTAAGTTAAGTAAGTTAAGTAAGTTTATAGCTTTATGTTCATTACAGATCAATCCCTGGCGGTTTATGTAATAGCCCCCAATTAAAACAGACACTTCTGAATTAAGACCTAGCCATAGCACTAGGGTTAAGGAGTGTTCTATGGAACGTATTGAAGTTATTAAATCAGTTCAGTGTCGTCAGCGTTTTTCAGCTCACGAAAAAGTCCAGTTTGTTGCTATGACCATGTAACTAGGCTCATCTGTTGCTTCTGTTATCAGATAGTATGGTATCTCTCTAACTTTGCTATTTAAATGGTCAAAGAGACTTACGCAGGATGGTAGAGTCAATGCTATGGAAGCAAACACTCAGGTTGTCAGTGTGTCTGACTATAATGCGCTGATAAAAAGGTCAAATAGTTTGAGTAAATGTTTGGACGGTAAAGCGTAGAAGTTCTCAGGAATTGCTCAGGCAAAAAATACATATCGCACATGCCATGCTCTTTATTTGAAAGCACTCACAAATAAAAATAGCCCATAATTTGAAGTTCATGATCAGTAGCAGAGAAACTTAGATCGGCTCCTCACTTCAAATATTACAGTCTGCATGTTTAGCGTTATTCATTACCAGGGCAGACTAAATTTTTCCTGTAGGGTGGTAGTGTTCAAAATAAGAATTTCTATTATTCAGGTTACGATAACTTTTCTGATTTATATTTTTCTTTATAGCCCACTTTTAACAAATCAGAATAATACTTTTTTACCTTTTCAGGGTCGAGAAGTTCAAGTGAAATCCTTTCTTTAAACGCTTCGATCTCCTCGCCTACATTGGCATATTTCCCCCCGAATTCGGGATATTTGATAAGGTCACACAATTTTTGAGCGAAAAATATAGATTGTTTTGGTGTCAGCTGATATGTCGGTTCTAGTACCTTATCACTAACAATTAAGGAAGCTTTTTGATTAAAAGAAAATTCAATATGTGTAATTGTTCTTCCTTCTTTTTTCTGCTCATAACTTACGTCGATATCAGTGAATTTATTAATTTGATCTATGGCAACCGTCAATACACGCTTTTTGAAATCGCCCATGGTTTTATATTCATTTTTAAGTAGACCTAACTTGTCACGCAATTCAATCATACTAATATATAGCTTGCCTTTGCTACGCCATCTAATCAAAAGTTCATATAGCCGTATAGCGTATACGCTAGATAATTGAGAAATTTGCTTTAATTCATAACGAGTAAACTTTTCTTCAAGTTTTACAAAAAGCTGTAAAATATCAGGAGCAAAAATTAGTTGAGCGCATGCCGCTTCTTTAACATAGCCAACTTTTGATACCCAACGGCTTTTATAGACTGCAGGCTTACCTGTAACAGGATCTATGGCCTTATAGGTGAGTCTGCGTTCAAATAAGCTATCACACGCTCCCTGAAGAGCTTCATAGGCAGCTTGGCGACCTAAATTAAAGTGCTTCATGTATTCAGATGCGTGTATTGTTAGCAATGTATCCGATGTAAGCTCTTTTTCAATTTCCCGGGCTGCAATAATTGCAACTAAAATTAAGCGTTGTTCTGACAGAGTCAACGCATAAGATGCTTCAATCAAGTTATTATCTTTATAAATTACATTTGCCATGTTGTGATCAAAGAAACAAATATTATTAGTGGACATTAACACTTAATGTCCACTAATGGAAGATCTATTTATGTCAGGAAAACGTCCATTTATGTCAGGAAAACGTCCATTTATATCAAGGAAAACGTCCACTTATTGTCAGGAAAACGTCCATTTATATCAAGGAAAACGTCCACTTATTGTCAGGAAAACGTCCATTTAAATCCTCTCAAAGCTATACACTACAAGGGATACAAGAGACCTATAAAATATAAATTTAAAAATATATATAAAATTAAAAAAGGAGCATTATTTGTGGATAACTTTATTTTTAACTTTATTTTTCACAATAGTTGATTCAGGAGATTAAAACTTATAAATTATTTTTAACAAAATTACGTAACTTACATAACTTATGATTATTTTAGTCGGTGGTGAAAAAGGCGGAGCTGGTAAGAGCTGCCTTGCACAGAACTTGGCGGTTTATTTACAAACCAAGAATAGAGATGTTCTACTTTTAGACGCAGATCCTCAAGGTACAACAACTGACTGGATTAAAGAACGTGATGAGAATGAGGATTTAAAAAATATCCCATCTGTACAAGCTTCAGGCAATATTCGTCAAGTTTTAAAAGATTTATCAAAAAGATATGAAGATATTATCATTGATGCTGGTGGACAAGATTCAGAAGCATTGCGCTCTGCTATGACTATAGCAACACATATGCTATTGCCTTTTAGGCCTAAACGTAGAGATCTAAAGACTTTGGATCATATGGAGCAAGTATTGAAACTGGCACGAGCAGTGAATCCAGATTTGAATGCCAGAGCAATCATCACACAATGCCCAACATTACCGTCACAAGTACAGCGAATTTTAGATGCTAAAGAAGCCTGTGTATCGTTCGGAATAAAAGCCTTAGATCAGATCACGACAAATCGAAATGTTTATGATGATGCAGATGAAAATGGCTTATCTGTTTTTGAAGTAACAAGTGATCCTAAGGCAAAAGCAGAAATTGAAGGGATAGCTCAAGAGTTTTTAGGAGTATAACTATGGCAGGTCTTAGCGGTTTAAAAAAGAAAACTGACGAGCTTTCAGATCAAGATAGACTTGTTGATAATTTTATATCTGGAGCTGATAAAAGAGTTAAGGATCTAGAAGTTTCACAAAAGAAATTCGTTCGTTGTACCTTTTCTTTAAATCAAGAATTAAGTGAATTAATTGATGAGCTAATTATCAAAAGTAATAATGCTCGTGTTAACAGATCTAGTATTGTAAGAATAGCGTTAGAGTCACTGGCAGAGCAGAATTTAGAAGATTTTAAGCAGCTCGTTGATAAAAGTTTTAAATAAAATTCAGAATGGGTTATTTAATCTATAAGATTAAATAACCTAACTTCATAACTTCATAACTTCATAACTTCATAACTTCATAACTTCATAACTTCATAACTTCATAACTTCATAACTTCATAACTTCATAACTTC
>NZ_KB850161.1:26955-55062 GCF_000369725.1 Acinetobacter sp. CIP 101966
CATAACTTCATAACTTCATAACTTCATAACTTCATAACTTCATAACTTCATAACTTCATAACTTCATAACTTCATAACTTCATAAAAATTTAAATAAATTTTAATTTTTATGCCGATGTTAACTCATCCGCAACTGCTCAGCCTACTCCAGTACCGTCTCTGTTGCCAGTAAAGCAATATCAGGTGTGTAAAGGATCACAAGTGCAAAAGCCTGTGACATGGCAGAGGCTGTATTCAAGAAACGGGTCTTGCCTTGTCCTTGGTAAATACCAAGGACATGCTCTCCAGCTTCCAGGATGATGATGGTTAAATGGAATCGCAGGTATTACGGCTGTGCTGAAGAGAGTTTACTTTGGGCAGGCAATACAAAATCTCTGAAACATTATAAAAAATGTTCATTTTTTAAACCTAACTAACTTTTTTTCCAAAAACCTCACCGATACGGCTGACTTTTTTTTGAATTTTGTAGACTCCAAAAAGAAGCGTTTTAAAGCTTCTTCGGGGGGAGAAATTTATAAAAATTTCTAAAAAATACAGACAGAAAAAAGTAGGTTACTCATGAATTGGTATATCGATACTTTACTTGAGCAAAAGAAAGACCATCAAAAAAAATCGTGCATGCCAGATGAAATCAGAAAGTTTCTGATCACACATTTACCCAAAACCATGCTTTGTTCGTCGAGTTTAAAAACAGAAAATCCAAAATCCTATCTACTCGAAAAACATATTGCTTTGAAAAACGAGCACATTCAGCCGAACCGTGAAAATATGTGGAAATTTATCGTCATAGATGATGATGTGAATAGTCCTGATGCTTACTTGGACCTACCGGTCCCTTTCCCTAATATTGTTGTGATCAACCCAGAGTCTGGCCATTGCCAACGGTGGTACTTTTTAGAAAATGGTGTATCACGCACGTCCCTGTCAAAAGGCAAGATCCAGGATTATTATTTAAAAACGTTATTCAAGCTGACAGCCATTTATCATGGTGATGCTGCATACAATGGCAATTTGGCAAGAAATCCTGTTCATCCCAAGCATATCTGCTTATACCCACGCTTAAAGCCTTATACGCTGAATGAGTTAAACAGTGGGATGGGAATATCAAAATCGGATTATGAAAAGGGGAATCCCGACAAATCTGAGGCTTTCCTGCGAATTCAGGAGTACTGTCGACAAAACAAAAAAATGTCGGAAAATATGGGGGCTGGCCGGAACTGCACAATTTTTGATGTTTTACGGGTAAAAGCGTACAAGATTCACCATGAGTACGGCACAGAAACTGATTTTGCACTGGATCTGCGATTTGAAGCCCAAAAAATCAACAAAAACTATTTTCCAAATAATCCCTTGCCAGACAATGAGCTTAAGCATATTGCCAACAGTATTGCCCGCTACTGTTTTACAAAGCTGCGGAATCGAAAATTTTCTTCACCATTTATTGAACGGCAAAAAGTTCGCGGGGCACTAGGCGGGGAAGCGCGATCAAGCAATTATCAAGGAGCCCGGCAAAAGTGTTTTGACCTCTACACGCAAGACCCATCTCTAAAAGTGTCTGAGATTGCTCAAGCGTGCGATGTATCAGAACGCACAATACGAACTTACCTCAAAGAGATCAAAAAGCAAAAAGAGCCTACTGTGGAATTGGTGGATTATTCTAGTTATACCAATGAACAGCTTGCCGTCCTGCTAAAAATCTCTGTTCGTACAGTTCAGCGCAGACGTGCAGCAGCGAAACTGCAAGCAAAAACAGCAGTAGAACAAGCTTATTCTCAGGAAGGGTGACAAACTGGAAAGTAGCCTATTCAGTTAAATACATGAAATGTAAGCTTTTAACTTTACCCCATATTATTAATTATATATTACTTAAAGGTGATGAATTTAATTGCAGTTTATAGATAATATTGATTAATATCAATATCTTATTAACATTAAATAGTTGTCTTGTTTTTAATGTTATTTAGTTTATCTAAACAATATTAATCTTCATATAAGTGAGAAACATGAATGATGTTACAGATATTCACTTGATCAAGTCTGCTTAGCTATGAGTTTTTGATTCAAGAATGCTCGTTTTAGTATTTTAAGCATGCCCTGAAAAATGAATCACTACTGGATCACTCGCCAACATGTGAGTTGGACAATTCTGATCTTATATGAAGAGCAGGGCCGCATCTAGTCCATTTTTAATATTCTTTTTATGGAATATCCAGAGCAGCGTAAATGACTTGGGACTTCGAATATACAGAGTAATTTGAAGAGTGACGTTAAACCTTGGCTGATGAAGAGCAAGCAGGAATACACAGTATAGCATGATCACATTGGCAACTGAGCAGTCAGCATCCAGATCGTCGATTGTGGACGTTGTTTGCTTTCGATTCATGATCTTCCACAATTTGTTGAATCGCTCTGATCAGACGTGTGAGGATAATTGACATGGCGTTCAGGTGCCAATCACAGAACATTTTGAATCGCTGAAACAAGAGTGCTCAATGTGAGAGCCAAAAAATTTACTGGACTTCGCTCAAAGATGCCTGCTGAGTTCCAGTGAAAGGCTCACGAACTCGTTAAATACACGATGAGTGAAGAACCTTTGCAAGAATGACATCAAGCACGTGGTCTATCTCAAACACTGCTGGCTGAATTGTTGGCAGTACAACAGCCTACAATAGCAAAATCGGAAAAGCTCCAGACCTATAGATATCTACTTTGTGTCGTCTTAATGAGGTAAGAAGTAAATAACCGGAAATCGTTGCTTATTTTTCTGAAAGTCAAGTAAAGATCCCTCATTTTGCAGAAATATCACAATTTGCTTGCTCATGTAAGAAGTGAAAAAGAGCCGATGTTGATACCTGGCTGAGTGTCCATTTGGATAAGAATTCCCACCATTTTTAGTCAGCATTTTTTCGGATGAGTCAACATATTTATTTAAAATTTTTTTTGAAAATAAAAAGACAATAAACATCTTTCTCGCATGTATAAAAATTTCAAAATTACCACCAAAACGGATGATTTTTTTAAATTTTTGCTACCGTTATCTAAGTCCTAACCGGATTAAGCAAGCCTACCTTGTACCCACAACTGTTCCCTTGCTGCGCAAGGTTCAATGTTGTCGGCTACAAGAGTCTTGTTAGGGGTTTGCACCCCTAAAACCCCAAAAAGCAAAAGCCCTCGATAAAAAAAGATGAGGTGAAAAGGTGGATGAAGATCGTGAAATGCTCGATGAATCATTTGCAGTTCAACAGAAAGTCAAGAAGGTCAATAAAACGGTGTCTCGCAAGATCAGGTTTAGACCTGATGAAGTGGCGCAGCTGGATGATTTCCTGAAGGAGATGGATCTCTCTTTTAGTCAGTTTGTCCGTGATGCGGTGGCATTGCGCCAGTCTGTGCCGAAGGCCACCACGAAAAAAAGAGTCACAACTGCTCCACCGCCTCAAGTGGATCCTGCACTGTTGCTGGAAATCGGCCGTATTGGGACGAACATCAACCAGATCGCTCGCAGCCTAAACATCTTAAAAAACGATGAATCACAATCAGAACTACGGGCACAGTTTTCTTTTGCCGAATGCCTGCGGGTGTTGCTGCAGATGCTGGAAGAGCTGCATGCGGTAATCGGGGAACTACCCAAGATTTCTCGAAGTGAAGAAGCTGTACAGAAGGCCAGGATGAGGGCGATTCAAAAGTTCTTGCCTGAGGTGGAGGAGAATCTGGAGGAGCCCGCATGCTGATCAAGTTTTTGAAGCACGGTAAAGGCCACGCTCAGTTGGCCGCCTCCTATTTGATTGATGAGGTTGATCACCTGAACCGTAAACGTGCCGAGGTTCAGGTATTGGCCGGAGATCCGCAGACCTTTGGTGCCATTTGTGATGCCATCCCGCACAAGTGGAAATACACCTCTGCGGTCATTGCCTGGAGTGTGGAGGATGATCTCTCGCCAGAGCAAATCAAAGAAGTTCTATTCGAGTTTGAACAGCATGCTTTTGCCGGGCTGAAGCCACACCGCTATCACATGCTGGCAGTGATGCACCAAGAGGATAACGGCTCCAAACATGTACATGTTTTGGTGCCACGCATCGATCTGGAGACGGGGAAATCGCTGAATATCGCGCCCCCTGGACACAGACATTATTTTGACCCGTTACGTAATTATTTCAATTACAAATATGGCTGGTCACGTCCTGATGATCCTCTGCGCATGAAGACCACGCAAGAGTCTGATCATGTGCATCTACAGCTGGCGAGTGCGTTGAAGGCGGGCTTGCAAGGGCTGCCGAAGGAAACGGTGAAGCAGGTGGTTAACAGCGGTCTCGAGCTGTATGCAAAGCATCGTCTTATCAAAAACTATGCGGATGTCTGTCATGCCCTGAAAACCTTTCAGGGCGTGAGCAAAGTGGAGCCGCACCCGGACGCAAAAACGCCCTATATCGCGATTTTTATTCAAGACCGAAAACAGGCCATCCGGCTTAAAGGAGAGTTTTATGACCCAGAGTTTTGTATCGAGTCTTACATTGCAGCTCGAGCAGGAAAAAGCGCAGCTGGAAACAATGCAGAGCCAAATCTTCAGCTTGCAGAAGACTACTGTAAGCAATTTAGAAACTTACGTGACAAGCGTGCAAGCTATTACTCAGAAGTTTACGGAGATGCTGGAGCAGATCGGAGGGCAGGCAGAAGACCTGTCAGACACAGTGATTATCCCTATGCGGGAAACAACCCGGAAAATCGACGATTGGCACAGCACAGTGTTGCAGTTGACGGACGAAGTGGAGGAAGCCTTGTCTACCGCTATGTGGCGGATAACGGAAGTCTCCACCGGGTTGGATACCTTGACCGATTCCCGGGAAAAAATCCAGCAGATAGAACAGCAACTCAATCAGCAGCTCAGCGATCTGGCAGTTTCGCATCAGGCAGCCCTCGAACAGAACACCGCCCAGATCGAGAATTATCACCGGATAACGTTAGAAGCACTGCAACAGAAGCAGCAGCAGTTCCCCAAAGACCTGACCGAGCATCATCAGGCGATACAAGGCGAGTTCGACAGGCAGCTGAAAATGATGCTGATGGACGTGAAAGCCCGCTATACAGCTATCACAGTGGCCGTTTTATTACTCATCATGATCTGCTTGCTTATCTATGTCAGCAAAGAGACTTACAGCAAAAACAGCCAGCTGGCATATCTGGACAGTCAGGTCCTGCAACGGCAGCAAGACCTGCAGAAATACGACTACGCAATCCAGCAGCGTCAAATGCAATTGATGAAAGAGAGAAACTGAATGAACAACGAATTGACCACCTTGTTTCTGCAGCAAATCGAGCAATTAACAGCGCAATGCGAGTTACTCGTGGCACAGAACCAGCTTTTGATCGAGAAAAACCAGCAATTAACGATCTCGAATCGACAGTTAAGCGAAAGAAACTTGAAAATGAAGGAAGTAACAGAGGAGTGGAGGACCTTTGCCAAGGCCCTTCGAGAGAAGAACAGCGAACAGACCCGAATCCTCAACCAATTGAAATCAGCAGAGACTCAAAAACAGATTATTCAGGCTATTTCAGCGAGTTTGCAAACTTATTGGCAAGAACAATCAGAAAAATTTTTCGGAGCGCAAAAGCAGTCTATGCAGCAGCAAGCGGAACAGCTGGTGAAACAACAGATCACGTCCCAGATCCGACCACTACTGGACAGCCTGGAGCAAGATCATTTGCTCTTACAGAGGCAGATTTTGGAACTATCAAGGATGCTGCAACGCTAGCCAGATCAAGGCATGCAGCTAAAAAGCCAAAAGATGGCGGCTATGACTTAGGAATTTAATCCCCAATCCGACGAATGGAGTTGTTTTTTTCCACTGCTGTTTTTACCATCTTGATTATGTAACAAAACCAAGATAAACAAATAAAATGGATGAAAATCAGCATGGTGGTGCCCGTGAAGGTGCTGGTCGCAAACCGGTTCATGAAGGCCCAACCAAAGTGATCCGGGTTCCCGAAGCCCGTGTACTGGAGATCAGGCAGTATCTGGATCAGGTGAAAAAGCCAGGTTTCAACGATATTTCCTCGATTACTTTACTTGAAGCAAAAACGCATTGTGAAATTCCGGTCGCTCTGCAAAAGGTGGCAGCCGGTTTCCCTTCCCCCGCCCAGGACTATATCGACAAGACCCTGGATCTGAACGAGTTCCTGATCCATAACCAGCAGGCTACGTTTATCGTTGAGGTGGAATCGCTGTCCATGCGCGATGCAGGCATTGATCTGAAGGACAAGCTGATTGTCGATCGCAGTATCGAAGCCAAGTCAGGTGATATTGTTTTGGCCCTGATCGACAATGATTTCACCATCAAGCGACTGATGATCGAGGGTGATCAACGCTGGTTACAAGCGGAAAACCCGGATTATTCTGATATCCATTTTCAGGAAGGCCAGACCCTGCTGATCTGGGGTGTGGTCACCAGTGTGATCAAGAAGTTCAGATGAACAGTAGCGAGCGGATTTATGCCCTGATTGACATCAACAACTGTTATGTCAGTTGTGAACGCGTGTTTAATCCCAGCCTGAATCACCGTCCCGTGATTGTGCTGAGCAATAATGATGGTTGTGCCGTGGCCCGCAGTAATGAGGCTAAAGCCCTGGGCATCAAGATGGGCGTTCCTCTGTTTCAGGTTCAGGAGATTGTGCAGCGGCATCAGGTGGTAGTGCTGTCGAGCAACTATGCCTTGTATGCAGAAATGTCCAAGCGTTTTCATTCTATTCTGGCCAGTTATGTGGCACCGCATGAACAGGAAATTTATTCGATTGATGAATGTTTTCTGGATTTGAGCAGTTATGCGCAAAATTTTGACTTGACCCGCTATGCCAGAGAGATGAAACAGCGGATCTGGGACTGGATTGGGTTGCCGGTATCCATCGGGATTGGCCGTAGCAAGACCGAAGCCAAGCTGGCCAATCATCTTGCCAAAAAATGGCCAGGCTTTGCTGGGGTGTGCAATGTGCTGGAACTGGATTATCTGGATCAGGAAACGCTGTATGCCGGAATCGAGGTGGGTGAAGTCTGGGGTGTGGGACGCAAGCTGGTCAAAAAGCTGAACCAGATGGGCATCCATTCGGTACTGGATCTGGCCATGCAGGATGCGCATCGTATGGGCAGTGTGTTTTCAGTGCTGATGCAGCGCACGGTACTGGAATTACAGGGCATCTCCTGTTTGCAACTGGAGGATGCTCCTGCACCCAAGCAGCAGATTGTGGCCAGCCGCTCTTTTGGTGAACGGATCACGGAACTGGATGATCTGAAGGAAGCCATGGGCAAGTATGTACAGGATGCGGTGATGCGCTTGCGTGCGGATGCCTCGCTGTGTAGCTGTATCATTGCTTTCGTGCAATCCAATCCTTTTGATCAGAACACAGCGTACTACAGCAAATCGTTGGCCTTCGAGTTTCCCGAACCGACGGACTGTGTGTTGGATCTGATTCATGCTGCGATGCATTTGTTGGAAAGGATCTATAAGCCAGAAGTGAAATATAAAAAATGCGGAGTGATTCTGACCGGTCTGGTCAGCAAGACCCGCTATGTGCCTGACCTGCTTACAGACCATCGCCAGAGAGAATGCAATGAACAGCTGATGCAGGCTTTAGAAGCCGTGCAAGCCAGATATGGCAAGACTAAACTGGCAGTAGGATCGTGTTATCTGCCACAGCGGAAATGGTCGATGAACCGGACACATCTGAGCCAGAACTATTTCAGCTGGCAGGGATTATTGAAAATTACCCATTAAGCTATGTCAGCTTGTCACGGTATTACCCTACGGCCAAAATCGACTGGTGTTGATTGCAAGGAATAGAAGAATGTCTAAAGTCATCCGTGAACGTATCACCCTACATGTTGATCCTGAAACCAAACAATTGGCGCAACGCGCTGCTGCAGCCATGGGATGTGCTTCCTTAACCGAATTTCTGCTGTATTTGATCAGAGAGAATGCCCCCTGATTTTACAGGAGAAGACCTCTATGACATTGGATCATGCGCAGTTCGACCGGTTTGTTGCAGTCTGCAATGCCCATCCTATTGTTCCCGCCAGATTGAAGGAAGCGGCCTCAGCAACTCGGTCAAGAAGGCTTTTAATATTCTGATGCAAGGTTTGGAGCTGGATGATCTGGATCAGCAAACCCTGTCTGCAACTGGAGGATGCCTCCACCCCGAATCAGCAGATTGTGGTGAGCCTCCCTATTGCGGACGGAACGCTGTTGGGAAGACACTCATAGCGCTATGGTAAAACATTGAGCTCATCATATTGCAAACAACTCAGGAGGCTTAAATCTCATGGCTAAAACAACGAAGGATGATATCCCTGTAGAAGAATCACAGCAGGCCAGGGAGGTTTCCGACAAAGTAACGGAAGCTAGAGAGTTAGTGGGCAAGCAAATGTCAGCGAACCTGATCGCGATCGCAGAACTGACCCATACCCCGATTCCACACATGCAGGTAGATGAACACGGGGTTTTTCACGAGATTCAAAACACTGATAGGTAGACCAGCATGGATTGCAGGAACGGACGGTATTCTCCTGTTCAATCAGTCGAGTGCTCAGATCCGGTTTGATCGTTATCGTTAAGTCCATATTTTTGTACCTAACACATGGTTTTATAGCGTTAAGTACAGGAATACGTACTGAACAGACAAAGCGTTTTTATGGTTCTTAGGCTTTTTATCTATTCCTTAAAGGTGTCATTTAATGCCTGCTGAACCGCATCAATCCTTGATTTGCAGGCTTTATAGGCGGTCTCGATTCTTCAACGATCACCATCAGGTTATCAATATCCGGTTCTTCCTGCAATTCCAGCAGTTCGGCATTCTTCTTGAGAATCTCGTAGCCCTGTTTGAAACTGAGTTCTTCATTGTTCATGTGTACTTACCTGTGTCACGGTGGCATCAATCCTGCCATCCTGGAGTTCGATCTGGAGTTGCTGGCCAGTGATTTGCTGCACTGAGCGGATAGCCTTGCCCTGACTGCGGACAATCGCATAGCCTTTGGCCATCACGTTTCGTGGGTTCTGTAGCAAGGTTTCCCGCATCAGGGATTCGGTCTGCTGTACAGCCTGCCGCAGCTGTTGCTGGGCAAAATACTGGGTATCGCTTTTTAAGAGATCAACACTACGCTGCGCATCATTGAGCTGGCTTTGTGCCAGGGTTTGGATGGTTTTCAGGTACTGGTCATTCTGGCTTTGATAGGCGGTCAGCTGATGCTGGGACAGCAGTTTAATGGTTTGCAGTGCCGTACTGGCTTCATTGACCCGTTCGACAATCAGGTTGCGGATCCCGGCGATGACTTTGCTCGGGGTATCAAAGGAGCGATGCGCGATTTCATCCAGAATGGTGCGGTCTTTCTCGTGGCCAATGCCGACCCAGATTGGCACTGTTCTTTTGCATAGCAGTGCAGCCAGCTCATAGTCGTTCAGATAAGCCAGATCATTCACTGCCCCACCACCGCGGATAATCACAATCAGGTCGGGAGCGCTTTGATACTCTTGAGCCCACTGCTTTAATGCACTGGCCAGGGCCTGCATGATGCTGGTTGGGGCAGTATTGCCCTGGAAGGTGGCTGAATGATAAACGAAATGGCAGACACCCGCCTGGGCCAGGGCATCAGCATCTTTTTTGAAGTCCCCCAGCCCGGCGGCATTTTCCGGGGCGATGACCAAGACGTTCTGCAAATCAAAAGGTGTCGGTAGCTGTTTGTTGTGATTGAGCAGGCCTTCCTGGGTCAGGCGCTGCAGGATCTGCTGATAACGTTTGGCAATATCCCCCAGGGTAAAGCTGGAGTCGATGTCTTCAATATTGACGGAGAAACCGTATTGCGGATCAAATTTGGCTTTGACCTTGATCAGGACATTCAAGTCCTTGGACAGTTCAATGCCGCTTTCTCGTTCAAACCTTAGCACGATTTTTTGCGCGGTGAATTTCCAGAGGGTGCCTTTACAGCTGGCAATCACTTTATGGCTGTCTTCATCTTTCTCTGCCAGTTCCAGATAGTAATGCCCGCCTTTGATACTCAGGTTACGGATCTCGGCTTTGACCCATAGCGCTTCATCGAAAGTCAGCTGGATGACTTCCTGTACGGTGGTCAGGTATTCACTGAGACTGAGTTGGGTTTCTGACATGAAAGAAGATACGGAATGAGGTCATTTGATCCTACAAAATAACAGCTTTCATTTCAAAGCATAGAATTGTTTGGAAAATCCAAAGTGTTGCTGTGTACGTCCACAAGCTGCTGAAAGCCTCTCATCAAGAATTGACTATTTTGCGCTGAGGATAAACGGGTAAAACTTCAATTTTTATCCAGTAAGCTTATCAAGTGCTTTAAGGCGTCATTTGCAGGACGAGGATTTTCAAGCGCATCTATCAGCATGGCGTGATCTGCCTCATTCCCTTGCACCACAGGGTTGGATTTCAGCAAATCTTCTGCCCGTTCCAAAGAGGCATAAAGGATAAAATCACTGACACTGATGCCCAACAGGTTTGCGGCCTGCTCAAGCACTTTTTTGTGATCTGGCGTTATCCGAATATTGATCTGTTCAGTTGCCAGGTGAGCCATATTTTGTGCAGAGCGTGGCGTAGGTACTGTTTCATGCTTACTGATCATCTCTGCTACAACCTCGGCAACAAGATCAACAATTCCTGAGAACGCTTTAGACTGATCTACGTCAAGCCAGGATAATGCCGGGAACTCGGCACATAAACCGACATATGCATGATCTGCTGCCGACCATGTGACACGGTAAGTATAGTGTTTGCTGTCCATTTGATCCCTCAGCATGCTTTAGGCTGACCCAGTGCAGCCTAGATTTGTTTAGCCTGGTGGAGTTTAGATATTTCACTATGGTCTGGAATCACCATCCATGTGATAGCCAGCTTTATCGTCCATGGCCTTGAACTGATGCATTGATTAAATCCTGGATTTGTCTTGCTGACGCGACAATGTGTTCAAAGTCGACCTGAGAATTATAAAGCATGTTGGCCTGACGCATTTTATTGAAGTCCTCGGTTAATAATCTTAAACCGTCCTGGTTCGGCAGCAGCAGGAATTCTCCCTGCAGGCATTTGTCATAGTGAGCATAGCTGGCATTGAAGAAGATATTCTTGAGTTGAATCACATCATGCAGCAGCGGGATATTCTGCATGGCTTGCTGGCCGATCTGATGGTTTCCCAACGCCATCAGGTCAAACCAGTGACGTGACAAGCGCTCTGCGGTCTCTCTTACGCCTCGATGACACTCGACATGGATCAAGGTCGCCTTTTCCCAGAAAGTGCGTTCTGCTGAGAGTACCGTGACCTGGCTGGATGGAAATGCGATCTCTTCGATCTTGTCGGCCATATAGGGTTGTACCGTCCAGATCTCATTCGGATCAATAATATTGCGGCCACCAAATTCGATCAGGATATATCCGAGAAGATATTGGTTTCTCTCCTTCAGCACGGAGGGATACCTGAACTGGATCGCTTCACCGCCTTCCAAGACTTTGATTTCAAATAGTTCGCTACGGGGTAATGACGCAACTTGCGCTTGCAGGTACGGTGCCACCACATCTTCCGCATACGCCTGGACTTCACGCTTGAGTGCTTTATTAATCCGTCGAAGCGTACCCGAGCCGATGTCATCCGGAGCAGTTTGCCCTTCCAGCAGCCCCAGGCTGCTGACGGCCTCAAACTGGCGATAGTCTAGAGTCACATCGATATCTTCAGAGAAGCGGTCAATCACGTTATACACTTTGGATAAAGAGGTACCGCCTTTGAAGGCCATCTTTAAACGCTTCGGCATCTCAAATAGCTGTTTCAGCACCCAGCACACCCAGAGATCTTTTTCTGCAATTTCCAGATCGCGCTCCGCCTGGATGGAGGCGTAATATCTCAGGATATCCGTCTGATCCTTGACGCTGAGCTGCATAAACGATTCAGGCATGTGCTCTTCCCCCTTTTAATGCGCTCTTCATCCAGTGGGTCAGTTCAGCTTTGGCGAGCTGTTCAAACTCTTTCTCCGTCAAGCGTGACTGAATATGCTGAATCACCTGCTCATTGACCAGGTCTTTTCCCAAGTAGTACAAGGCGGCAATTGCCATCCCGACGTCAGTTCCGGCATGCTGCAGCAGTTTCCGGTTAGCGGTATGGATAAACTTCACTCTGGAGCCGGCAATTTCAATCTCGCGTGAAATTCCATTGGTGTAAAACACCTTGGTCAGTGGTACCTGAGTGCTGAGTCCCAGTTTGTTTGCCGCAATCGCGCCATGGATCTGAATGGTTTCATTGTTTTTTTTGGCGATCACCTTGATCGTCTCGTTCAAGTCAGGCGGCAAACGCTTGCCTTTCAGAATCGGACTGTATTCAGGTTTATAGTAAATGCCATTCTGGATACGGCAAATCTGCCCCTCTTCAGCCAAACGCGACAGGCTGCGCTGAACCGCCTGACGTGATCCCTCGACATGAAGATGGTCTGCATAAAACACCCGGCCACGCTGAAATCGTGTGATCTTCTGCTTCACCATTTCCGCAACGCTATGCGTGGTCTGTGCATTCAAGGCCATGCTACTGTCCAACGATAATCTGTCTAAAATACTACAATAATTCTGGACAGAATAGCAGATATAAACCGATATAATTCTAGACAAAATATTTCATCAATAGGATATAAAAACAATATTTATAAATAGCTTATAAAACTTTAATGATTTTCAACCTGTTCAATTTAAAGAATCCATAATCCCCCAGTCATATCATCCTGTTGCATAAGCCATATCGTTATACATCTAAGTCAAATTGCGCACCATACCCCCCTCTCGCCTGTGTAAATAACAGAACCGCAAAAGTGCCAATGCCACGTGCAAAAACACAAACTGACCGGACCAGCAAAATTCACCCGATCCATTTGCAAACCTGACTTTTTTTGAAAAAGCACACCGAAACGGAGGTGAAAAAATCAAATCCATTACACTCCCGGGAGTGCACCGAAAAGAACCAAATTAAATTAACCCGCACTAAAGTAAAGTAAATTAAATTAGGGAGTTAAACTCATGGCTGCTAAACCAATAACCAAGCAAGATGTCTATAATGCGATTGAACAGCTGCTGGCTGAAACGGGCCGCTATACCAATGCTGCGATCATGGATCTGATAGGCGGTTCATCCGTGACCGTGCAGAAATACCGAAAAGAGTACGAACGGGAACATCGAGATGGGGTGCAACAAAAAGCGCTGAGCTTGAAAGAAGCTGAACATAAACGACTTTCCGATGCCGTGGCCGAGATTATTTCTGGCCGGATTACAGAAATCAGCGACAGCCATAGCAGTGAAATCGAGCGCTTGTCTGAGGAGCTGGACACTGTACTGATCGACAAGGAAAACCTGATTCAGCAGCATGCACAGCAACTGGTTGAAATAGAACAGCTCAGCGCTGAAAACCTCGAATTGAGCGCAAAACTCAGGTTTCTCGAAGAGGGACAGGAACGCTCCAGAGCGGAAATTTTGGAGCAATACGAGAAGCACAAGGTACAAGTCAATCAACAGCTGGAGCTGGCCAAGCAGCAGTATGACGAAGCCATCAAAAATTATCAGGATGCCCAACAAGAACTGAAAGCAGATAAAGCACAGCTCATTTCTGACCATCATGCTGAAAAACAGCGATTACAGAGTAAAATCCACGAATTGCAAACAAAATTGGCTGAAGCCATTTCCAGCGAGAAAGTAACAGCGGTGCGTTATGAAGAAGCACAAAAGCAGCTGGTACGCGCTTCACGCGACATCGCCGAGTTAAAAGATGAAATCAGGCAGATGCGAAATCCACCGTCACCGGCAAAACGTGGAAAAGCAAAAGAAGAGCTACCGCCAATGGATGGCAAGACTGGGGATTTACTGGATATGCTTGAATGATGGCTGGTTCAGTGATGCAGAAAAATAAGGCAAGTATTCGATCTGTGTAATAGCCCCTGCCCCCATATCAGACCGTCCGCCCAGAAAATTGCAAAAGTGCGTATTCGAAAAGCGGACATTTTTACCTGGAGCTTACAGGATTAACAATGCAAGAATTGGGCCTTGGGTCATATTCTGAATAGGAACTAATACCCACCATCATCTTCTGCGAAACGAGTGAGTGAAGAATGATCATGGATATGGACACTCGGTATGTCCTGGCTCGCTGCAATTAGCCTTGCCGTATTCAGATCATCTTCACTCGCTTGCAGGGTGATCGGGATTTGGCCTGTACGTACAATTTCAGCATAAATCATCGGAATTAGGCTTTCTGGTGTGATGCCAACTTGTGCCATTATGCATTCTGCTGCTTCTAAAACCTGTTGATCCACGGTGTATTCGAGCTGTTTTTTAACGTATTTTTTCATAAATGGAACGTCTACTTGAGGCTTACATCTGAATTGCCAATAAGAGTTTTATGTTAACTAAGAGACACAATATGTCGTACTTTAATTGATAAAAACTTGCCTAAATACCCCAATATATAGAAAATATAAAGACTTAATAATATTTTTAGCTCACTAGTGAAGCTTTATTATTTTTTTACTGGGGGTAGACTTACCATAATGGTAACATATAGAATAATTAGTAGGTACAAAGAACTAGGCGATCTAGAAAGTCTTCATGACGGTTTGGAAAAATCTCAGCTTTTTATTACCTGTAATAAATGCCCTCTTTATGACCCTAAAGAGATCTTAGAGAAGCTTAAGGATGATTCTTTTCGCTTTATTACTGCTACACAGCAAAGCAGAAAAGACTTAACTTATCGTCTTCAAATAACTTTGCCATCAGATGTATCAAAATTAAGAGAGTTAGTACGTATTGCTTTAACAAAGGGTAAATATATTAATTCTCAGTGGTGCAAAACCAGTGATGCAGTGTGGGCTGCTTGCGATTCATATAAATTTGAACATACCGAGTACAATCAGAATGCGCATAAATATATGACTAGTGAGATCTATCTTAAATTTGCTTTGAATAACAAAGGGCAAGCTTTATTGATAGTTTCAGCTCATCCTCCTAGAAACTGATTTCATAAGGTGTAAGGGGTTCGCCATGTTAAATAATACTTGTGTAATGTGTGATGAAGGTCTACTTACAAAAAAAACTGTTATTGATAATGTAGATTTTAAAGGTCAAGTATTAAAAGTTCCGAATACTCATCTTGAATGTAACCTATGTGGTTGTATTGAATTAGATAATGAGTATATGAAAGTAAATAATCGCGCTTTAAATATAGAGAAAAAGAAAGCTTTGAATTTATTTACTGGCTCGGAAATTAAGGAAATACGTGAAAGTTTAAGACTTTCTCAAAGTGAAGCTAGCGCTATTTTTGGTGGTGGAAAGGTAGCCTTTTCTAAATATGAGAATGATGATGTTATTCAGTCAAAATCAATGAATACTTTGATTGGCGCAGCTAATAGAATTCCTGATCTACTCCCATATTTAATATCTCAATCATCTTTATCAAATTCACCAAAGTTTCAAGGTGACTATGAAGATGTATATCTAGAAGAAGACTTTAATCCTCTAATTGAATGCAAAAATAGACCAAGTATATTTGTGGTTGAAGCTTCTCAAGAGTTTGATTCTGGAACAAATGGTTATACAGAACTTCAATGTGATGATGCTGCATGAATACGAATAAAATAGATACTATTACTCCTATAGATGAAGCTTTAGCTAATTTAGCTATTAAAA
The DNA here is from genome assembly GCF_000369725.1 of Acinetobacter sp. CIP 101966. Taxonomy (NCBI): domain Bacteria; kingdom Pseudomonadati; phylum Pseudomonadota; class Gammaproteobacteria; order Moraxellales; family Moraxellaceae; genus Acinetobacter; species Acinetobacter sp. CIP 101966. Next base: position 42,658 of record NZ_KB850161.1, read on the forward strand.
ATATTTTTTTAAAATCAATGAAGTGTGAAAACTTCAAATTTGATATAGAGCTTTATCCAAACTATGACTATAAAGTGCTTTTAAAGCACAAAGTAGTTAGATCTTCTGTTTTGGAAAGTACTGATCATAAACAACATTTATTAAGAGTATTACTTAGTTACGGGGTTAAATGGGTTTCAAAAGAAGATCCTCAAGATGAATTAGCTGTTATTGAAGCTGAATATATTGCTGAATATAGACTGAAACAAAAAATATCTGATACGGCTATTGATGAGTTTTGTCTAAAAAATGTTGGCCATAATGTTTGGCCCTATTGGAGAGAATTTGTTAGTACAACTTCTCAAAGATTAAATTTGCCAAATTTAACTTTACCTTTGCAAAAGCCAGTTAAAAAATGAAAAAGCCCGACATCTTGTCGGGCTTTTTCGCGTTTGGTTGGTAGGTAGGTCTGCTGTTCTACCTCACGTCCTAGTGTTGGAACTTATCATTATTGTTTTCTGTTCTGGAACTTCCTGTTCCTGTATGACTTCATCATAAGTAAAAAACCGCAGATCCCCTAGCCGCAAAATCCCTAAATCTCTGTGCGCCAGGGCGTACAAAAACGGCTAAAAGTTGTCCCGGTTTTATCCGCAGAAATTGGGGATAATTTTTGCCCTGGACACCTGATGGAATCAGGAAAAACCGCAAAACAGGCTATTTTTTAAACAAATTGATTGGCGAAAGATGCCAGGATCGAACAGAAAAAAGCCAACTTGTTTCCAAATCAGCTTTTCGGGTTTGCGTCCCCGATTTCTTATAATATAAGTTGTTGTAAAATATAACTATTTTTTATGTAACTCCAAAGTAGAAATGTCCTATACAGACATTTCCAAGTCAAGTACAGGATTCAGATTTCGTTCTTTGATTACTGTTTTCTGTGCACGTCTGCTTGGCATCTTTTGAGAACGATTACGTTTGTTTTGCTGTTCTAATTCTTCGTGCTGTTGTTGAATATGATTGAGAACAGCACCTAAACGTTTATTCTCAACAATCTCTCGCTGGTTAAGCTGACTTAATTTATCGAAGATGCTGTAATTGATTTTTCTTCCCTGATATTCAATTGCAACTGTACCATCCGGGTATTCAAGGAACTCAAGATACTTGCCAATCAATCTTTGGTTTTCTTCCGTGTTTTCCAGGAGATATACGCATTTATCATAAGTAATCGTCAGGCTGTTCGTCACTCTGCGGGGTTCACGCCAGGTAAAAACATCATCTAACTCTTCGGCTGTTTCAGTGACAGTCCGGTGTAGATCCTTGGGATTAAAGGCCATCTTGGCAAACTTCTGATTGAATTGCTCAATGAAGCAGGGTAGCCAGGCATTCGCTTGTTCAATCGAACAGATGCCTTCCAGGCGCATTTCTTTGATCAGACGGTCCTGAAGCGTTCTATTGGCTCGTTCTACACGGCCTTTGGCCTGTGGTGAATTAGCGAAGATAATATCAATATTCAGGGTGCTGAGTACGCGCCCAAATTGCGTAATCTTGGTGTCTTTCTTGCTGCTTTGATTCACCCTGAAGACTGAATGTTTATCGCTGTAAAATGCCAACGGCTTACCATGCTGCTCAACATACAAACGTGTTGAAATCATATAGTCAAAGGTTGATTCTGATTCACAGAAGCGTAAATGCTGCAATTTTCCTGTGGCATCATCAATAAACACCAGTAAACAGCACTTAGCAGCGCGTCCTTCAAACCAGTCATGGTAAGAGCCATCAATTTGTACCAGTTCACCATAACAGTCCCGGTTATAACGAGGCTGATACGGGCGTTTCAGGCGCTTGGCGCGAGGAATCCACAGATCGGCTGCAATCATCCAGGAACGCAGGGTTTCTACTGAAATATTAAAGCCATAAACGCTAGTCAGCTTTTCATGGGCTAAAGTTGGTCCGAAACCATGGAATTGTTCAGCGACCAGATTGAGGCACTTGAGTCTGATCTCTTCAGGAAGCCTGGAATTGCTGGTTTGGCCACGACCGGCATGGGCTAATGCAGTGGGACCTTGAGCTTTGTATTTTTGCAGTAAGCGTCTGATCTGACGTTCTGAAATATGCAGTAGCTGAGCAGCTTGGGATTGAGTTATGCGTTGATCACAGATTTCCTGCAAGATCGACAATCGTTTAAGTTCTTTATCCGACATAGACACCAACATATCAAACCGTCCGCTAAGGAAATTGCAAAAGTGCATATTCTAAAAGCGGACATTTTTACTTTGGAGAAACCGGACATTTCTATTTTGGGCTTACACTGCTAATTTCGCATAAGAGATTTTATGTTAAATGTTCTTTAGATTGGAGCCGTTTATGATGTTCAATAAAAGATGTCTATAAAATCGGTGGCTATTCAGATATAGCTACTAGCATGCACTTCTAATAAGCTATTTTCAGTTATTCTAGGAATTGCGATGAACACTCATATTGCCACTACGACAAATACAATTATGTTTCCGAAGGCCTGTACTCTTTGTCTATCAAGAAAAAATGTACAGCTTTTTGCAGGAGTGTTGGTATGCGATCAGTGCCAGGAAAACATCAGGCTCACGAATCCAAGTATTTTTCCGGCCAATGATGAAACTGAACAAAAAGCTCAGGACTGATTTTGACTGTATAATTTTTAGTTTGCATTTAGTGATGCCAAATAACGATAATTTATGAATAAAGTCAAAGTGCACGGTCAATTACATAAATAAGTAAATCTTGAATAGACGGATACGCCTATAGGTTGTTTACTTCTGCCTCTTATTAGTTGTTAAGGCTTTTGAAACTTCTTAAGAGGAAATTAATATGAAATTTCTGATAGCGTTGCTCTTTCCTTGGTTGCCTTTCTTTATGATAGGTCGACCTTTTGCAGCAATGATATGTTTGTTTCTTCAAGTTACCCTTTTAGGCTGGCTCCCAGCTGCGATCTGGGCTGTGCATGCTTTATTGCAAGATCATGCAGACCAAGAAGCGAAAGCAGCTTTATATCACTAAGTTTAATTTAACTCTCTCCTAAGCATTCTTGAAATTGCTACTGTCAAAGCTCATTGAATAATGAGCTTTGCTTATTTGGTATAAGAAATTTTATGTTAAACAAAGACAATTATTATTTCTTCAAAAGTTAAAAACCGCCTAACAGGCGGTTTTTCTTATTAAATATGGCTATTCGGCCATATTGAAAGTGGTAAAATTTGGCGGTTTATATATGATTTGCGTATGGGAAAAAATCATCATTCCCGAAATTAAAAACATCAATATTGTTATTACAGAACTATATAATCGCATTCATTACTTATCAATCTTACTAGACCAACATCTTAATCTTGTATTGTTACATTTACAATAAAAATATGATTTTATTTTATTTTTTTTGATTAATTTTGTTTTTTATAAATTTAATGAATATGTATATGAGAAAACTTGATTTTTATTATTTTTAGTGTATAGTTGACTTAACTAGAAAAAAGTCTTGTTCCGGTAAATCTTCTTTAAGTATCGCAGTTTTAGTCATAATCCTTCGTTTTTTCAGATTTTAAGTCGCTTCTTCATTATTTTCAAAGTTATACCCAGTCAATAAAATGACTTAAAATTATTAAAAATTAGTAGGATATATTATGTCAAACTCAAATGTTGTTAAAGGTACTGTAAAGTGGTTCAACGAAACTAAAGGTTTTGGTTTCATTCAACAAGAATCAGGTCCAGACGTTTTTGCTCATTTTAGCGAAATCGCAAGTTCAGGTTTCAAAACCTTAATGGAAGGCCAAATGGTTGAATTCAGCGTAGCCCAAGGTCAAAAAGGACCGAATGCTGTAAATATTATTGCTATCTAAGCAGTAATAAGCAGTAATAAAAAGCACTCATGAGTGCTTTTTTTATAATTTAAAATTAAATTTTAAAGTTATTTCCAAAATTGGAAAATTTTCAGAAAAACAGGATTCAAGTTGTTAAAAATAAATTATTTAATTGCAAAAGCTAAAAATGGTACTGAAATTATTGTTTCATTAACTCCTCTTAATAAAATGCAAAGTACACGTCAGGGGTTAAAAACAATTGAAGTGGGTAAAAGAGTTCTTCTCTCATCTGGGATGGAGGTCGATTTAAATTTAGATGGCCGTACATTTTATACTTCTTTAAATCAGCTATTTAAATTAAGTCATAAAGTTGCTTAGAGCCAACATCAACAAGCATTAAAAATTTGGGTAGATTTCTACCACTATAATTTTATTAAGGGAATATATATGATTAAACAGAATCTCAGCGTAAAAGACCAGTTTGGGGTTAAACACGCTATTCAAGCAACAGTAGATCATCAGTTTGCCGATACGCAATCTCACTCGAATATAAAACATATCACTGTTGATGGAGAAGATATTCGACCTAGTTTCGAAATGTTTTTCCAAAGTACTTTAAGTGGAAAAATTTTTAAAATTTTATAAATACTATTGTTAAAACTAATACGATATTGATTGTGCGAAACGAGAGCTCAAAGCTCTCGTTTTTTTATGTAAAAACTGCTAAAATCCTTATACGCCATTGACGTACTTTAATCTATGCTATTCATTGAAACCAGTATTTTTACCAAGCAAATCAAAGAGCTTGTAAGTGATGAAGAGTATCGTCAGCTCCAGCAAGATCTCTTGGTGCAGCCTGATAAAGGTGACTTAATCAAGAATGGCGGTGGCATTCGTAAAGTACGCTGTGCTCAAGGTAATAGAGGAAAAAGTGGCGGTATCCGTGTGATCTACTATTGGGTCACAGAAGATGATCAGATCTTTTTCCTGGTGGCTTATCCAAAGTCTGTGAAAGATAATCTGACAGACAAAGAAACCTTGATCCTGCGTCAATTAGTGAAGGAGCAATTTCATGGATAACAACTTATTTGATGACCTAGTTGCTTCGATTAAAGAAGCTGGTGCTATCAAACGCAATGAGATGAAAGCAAGCCGAGTGACTGAGCTTGAATTACCAGATATTAAAGAAGTACGTGAGAAAACAGGCTTAACCCAGGCAGAATTCGCTGCACGTTTGCAGATCAGCGCGAGAACGCTCCAAAATTGGGAACAAGGCCGTCGCTATCCGACTGGTCCTGCAGCGACTTTAATTCGTATTCTTGATGCTCACCCGACTCTAATTTAAAAAATTTAGAAAATAAAAAACCCCGGCATCCTGCCGGGGTTTTTCATATTGGGTTGCTAAGTATGACTCCTGTCTTACCTCACGTTCCTGGTGCGATCTTTCTTATTCTTGTTGTTTGGAGCATCCTGCTCTCTATGACTTCATCATAGGAAAATTCCAGTATCGCGGATAGCAGCAAAGGGCCGAGATTGATGTGAGCCAAAGCGTACAAAATAGCCTAAATTTTATCCACAGCAATTGGGGATAGTTTCACAACCTGGATCCGCATGAAATGGGCACTGATTGCCAAATTGATCATTTATTAATCGATTTTCTTGGCAAAATGTTACAGATTCGCCTAAAAACTCACCAACTTATTACAAAAACCATTTTTTGTGCATTTTGTGATCAGGGTGAAATTTTTAAGTTTTTGATTTTTAAATTAATATACAAGTGTATTGCGTATAACCGCCATTATGTTAAATAAAAAACAAGGGAAATAATTGACCTATATTTAATTGTGTGCAATTATATTTTACACAATGTAATATTAAGCAAGGTAATATACATGAGTACTCTCTATTCAACTCAAGTCAAAGCAGTCGGTGGACGTTCGGGAACGATTCGCAGTGAAGATGGTCTTCTAGAATTAAAATTGGCTATGCCTAAAGAATTAGGTGGTAAGGGTGACGCAACTAATCCTGAGCAATTGTTTGCTGCTGGCTATGCAGCTTGTTTTGGTAATGCAGTGATCCATGTTACTCGTAGCAATAAAGAGAATAAAATCCGTGATAATGATGTAGAAGTCGTGAGTACTGTTGGTATGGTGGCGAATGGCAATGGTGGATTCACCTTGACAGTACACTTAGATGTCACGCTTTCAGGTATTTCACAAGCTGATGCAGAAGAAATCGTGGAACAAACGCATCAAGTTTGTCCTTATTCCAATGCTATTCGAGGTAATATACAGGTATCTACTACTGTCCATACCAAATAAAAAGCTATGTCCAAGAATCAGCTTTGCTTAGATGAGCAACTATGTTTTCCTATTTATGCTGCATCTAATTTAATTGTGAAAGCTTATCGCCCTTTTCTTGCACCTCTTGGGCTCACTTATCCTCAATATTTAGTGATGTTGGTTTTGTGGGAAAAAAAATGTGTAAGTGTGGGTGATCTTGGACAAATTTTACATCTTGATAGTGGAACATTAACGCCATTATTAAAAAGAATGGAGACATCTGTTCTGATTAATCGATCTCGTGATCCTCATGATGAAAGACGAGTTCTAATTTCCTTAACAGACAAAGGGCGAGACTTATCTGCTGAGGCTGAAAATATTCCTAAAGAGCTTACCAAAAACATTGAGTTTGATAACTTAAGTCAATTACGAGATGAATTAAAAGTATTAGTCAATCTATTGTCAGAGAGAGTTTAATACCTCTTAATATCTGATAATAGAAACCGTTTACTTTTAAGAATCAATTAGCTTTCCTTAAATGAGCCAGTAAATAATTTTGTGTAATTGCTTTTCATAAATTTAAAGGCGATTGCTTAAGCGGTCACCGAATTCAATAATAAAGCGGCTCATGGCTAAACGCCAGTCGCGAATAGGCATATTCCACTTTTTAGACGCTGCATCAATTGCCAGGTAAATCACTTTACGTACAGAATCATCCGTTGGAAAGACTTTACGCTTTTTGATCGCCTGACGTATTACGCTGTTTAATGATTCGATCGCATTGGTGGTATAGATGGCTTTGCGTATCTCGGCTGGATAAGCAAAGAAGGTATTTAGATTCTCCCGAATCTGTTGACTACGTTGCTGCTTGGCTGTGTATTCATGTAATAGCATAGCTTCAACGAAATCTGCATAACTGCCATCCTTTGCTAAGGTTTGTTGTGCATGATGTGACCATTGTGATGCCACTGTTTGTAGACCAAGCTGACGGCAAAGCTGTTCAATACGCTCATACTGTAAATTCATTAAGAAACCTCCAGTAATTCATCATAGATTGATAAGGGGTGTTGAACACTCTCATGAGGTATGAGTGATGATGGGCTAACATCATCAATTACAGATTTTTTAGAACCATCATTAAATAAAGGTAATGAAGAAAAATATTGTTGTTCTTCAAGCAAACGAGTACTTGGTTTTTCTTTAGTTGTTGCATGAATGCGTTGATTTGCTGTTTCACTAAGCCATCGACCAATATAGGCATTTGCCATATCAACATCTAAGCTAAGGTCAACCACCTTTAAACTTGCTTTTAATGGCACGATAAAACTTGATTTCAAATAACTATTAAAGCGTTCTACTTTACCTTTTGTTTGCGCACGATATGGCTTACAAACACGTGGTCGGAAGTTATATTTCTTAGCACAATCAAGTAATTTAGCATTCCAGCGATGTTGACCATCTTGATAAGCATCACGTTCAATGATAATGGCCTTAACATTATCAAATAATACATCTTTAGGAACACCACCAAAGAACTGAAAAGCACTTTCTAAGCCATCAATCCATGCATCAGAACGTTCATGATCATAAAACTTAACAAAGGTTGCTCTAGAGTATCCCAAAGTTGCAACAAATGCTTTTAATGTGGTGTGATAACGTCGAATTGTTGTGAAATCAACCTGCATTTGTTGACCTGGTTGAGTCTCAAATCGCTTAATCGGCTCTGGTTGTTTAGTTGGCTTTAATGTATTGAGATAATTTTGTAGTGTTCTAATTTTCCCCGTGTAGCCTTTTTGCAAGATTTCTTGATACAACACTACAGCCGGTATCCATTCTGGATCGGCGGCATTTACACGTTTGATTAAATACGGTTTATAAGGCTCAAGAATACTCACTTTAGATTGTGTTCGTTGATATTTAGGTGTTACTTGAGATCGTAAATATTTACGCACAGTATTTCTAGAAATACCGAGTTCGCGGCTAATTGCCTTAATAGATTGACCTTGTTGATGAAGTATTTGGATTGTCACTGCTTGCTCCAAAGTTAACATGTTGAGCAGTCCAAAAAGACCACTATATTAACCAAGGGGGTCAATTTTCAAATGCTGTTGGGGGGTCATTTTTACATTGCCGCTAACAACTGTATGCGATAGAAGCAGAACTCAGGAAAAAGACCGATGGTACAGCAGAACATCGCCGCGAATATCGGCAAAAGCATAGTCAACCGGTGATGCAACAACTATATGAATGGCTCAACCAACATCATCTGACGGTGCCATCGAGTTCTCCCACCGCCAAGGCCATCAATTACACTCTGAAGCGTTGGCCAGCCTTAAGCCGCTATCTGGATGATGGCAATCTACCCATTGACAATAACTGGGCAGAAAACTCAATGCGTCCCTGGGCATTGGGCCGTAAGAACTGGTTGTTTGCAGGTTCGCTGCGCAGTGGACAGCGAGCGGCGAATATCATGACTTTAATCCAGTCAGCAAAGCTGAATGGCTTGGATCCGTATGCCTATTTAAGTGATGTGCTGAAAAGGCTGCCGACGCATAAAGCGACCCAAATAGAAGAATTACTGCCACATCGCTGGAAATCCAACTCAAATTAAAAAATAGGCATGGGGTTCAGCGGACGCTTACGCATGAACGACATTTATTGTCGCACCAGCTTTTTGATAAAAAAATGGCTACTTCAAAGTAGCCATTCTGCATTTAAACTCAATTACCAAATAATATTAACTCGACGATTTGGTGCTAAACAATTTACAAGCTGATTATTGGCTTTATGACCTGCACATTGTTGATATAAATCTGTTTGGCTGTTGGCTTGAATTTGAATACGATTTACGTCAATTCCTTCATTGACCAATAGCTTTGCAACGGTGTTTGCGCGTTGTGATGACAACTGTTGATTGTAAGCGAATTTGCCAAGTGGATCTGCAAATCCAGCCACAATTACAGGTCCAGTCGCGTTACTCTGTTTAATACGTTGTGCAATTGAAGTAACAGAATCACTCCCGTGCTCAATTGCATTGGCATTTGAACGATCAAAAGTAAAGAAAACACTTCCTGAACGTGCATTATTTAAGTTCGTATTTGCTGGAACTTGATTGTTTGCGCCCCATGCCATCAAACCTTCACAGGCTTCACCCTTCCAAGATAAACGCTCAGAAAGTCTTTGCTTGTCAAAATCTACACGAAGTTGGCAACGTAAATAGTCTTGGCTATTTGGCTGACGAATATCTAAAACATAGTTCCAAATTTTCACAAAGAATAAACCTTCACTGAATTGAGGATTTCCCAATAAATGACGAATTTGATCTTTGGTTAAACCTTTATCTAAGCGTGCAACATTATCATATTCATAACGTTTCACTTGTTTTAGATAGCTCTTTTCAACAGCTGGGAATTTGATTTCTTCTTGTTGTTCAGTTACTGCTTCATCTGCATAGGCAGTAACAACTAAGCTAGATACAACCCCAAAAACTAATGCTTTTATCATATGTTTCATATTCGAACTCACTTTATCTTATTGGTGTGATATGGAGAAGCTTGATATTCAAACTTCTCCTTAACAACTTAGTCTTAGTCAATTACGCCACTGATGCCGATACGAACACTTGGATCACCTTGTGATGCAGCTGCGACACCACCTGTAATTGACCAACGTCCGTTGTCAGCAGTTTTACGTAAAGTTACACCGACTGCATTTTCACCACTATGATAAGAAGCACCTGCTGCATACGTATATTTACCAGCAACAAATGGCGCTGCTTCCAATGCCATTGCCGCGGCAATACCTGCATTCGCTCTCTTTTCTACATCATCGATACGTTGATTTGTTGAATAGAATGCTTGCTCTAAACGGTTACTCACATTATCAATTTTACTATCCAATGCTTGGTCAGCTTTGTTCAATGCATCTACTGCGCCACCAACGTTGTTATATTCTTTTCCACCAACGGTATACGTTGGATTCGTGAAGCTATTGGTTATGTTGTCATAACCTGCACCACCACCTAAGAACTCAACAACTTTGTTATTTGTCACATTTAATTGTGAACCATTTACACCATCTTTAGATGTCGCACTGATTACACCATCTTTAACACCTGTTACAACACGATCACCATCTTTACCAGCTACACTCACTTTAGTACCGCCAGTGTCTTTGCCAATCGTAATATCACCATTCGGTGTTTGTTGTTGAACAAGACCTGACTTGCCATTATTGATGTTGTTAATGTTCGTCTGAATATTCTCAATATCACTTGTGTTTTGGTTCACTTGTTGTTGAACATTCCACAATTGACCACCATTCACAGCCTCTTTAGAGCCTTGAGCAACTGTTCCATCTTTCACATTACTGATGGTTGTGCCATTAGCACCACCTAATGTGATTTTGTCTTTAGTCGCGTCATCGTACTTCACAGCATTGTTAGCAAGTTGATTTACATTGTTGTTCACATTGTTAATCGCACTGTCTAACTGACCTTTGTTGACTGCATCTGTAGCGTTTGTACCAGCTGCTACATTAGTGACTTGTTTATTACCTGCATTAATGCCTTGTGTTGTTACACTTGGGCCACCAGCAATCACTAAACCAGTGTTGTTTAAAACAACAGCATTATTAGCAATTGCAATGCCAGCATTATTCAGAACAGTCTCACCCGCTTTAATTGAGTCAACAGTTAAGTCTTTAGCAGTAGAAACTTGATAGTTGTCAGAACCATCAGCATTCTTAGTCTTACTTACAACGATATTTTCACCATTCGATACCGTTGTTTTAGACGTTGTAGCAGCATTACCAATCGCTTGGTCAAGTGCTGTTAATGCATCACCAACGTTAGTCTGTGTACCTTGAGCAACATTATACGTTGGTCCAGTAATTGAACCGTCAGCATTTACCTTTGCGTTTCCACCAAGGCTGTTGACTAATGATGTTTGTGTTGTCGTCACTTGATTACCAACTGCCTTCAACTGTGCAACGTTTACAGCATCAGAATCTTGTGAGCCAGCAGCTACACCTGTGATTTGACGATAAATACCATTCGCCGCTTCACCGATTGCCACAGCACCAGTGGTAGAAGTTGTATTACCAATCGCAGTTTTATCAGCAGTAGTTGCTGTTGATAATGCATATCCTGCAACACCAGCACCAGTAGTCGCTGCCGAACCTGTGCCTAAAACAACTGAACCTGTAACTGTTTGCGTAACATTATTTCCAAGTACAAATGTATCATCTGTTAAGATTTGGTTATTGTTACCTACAGAGTAGCTATTGCTTCCGTCAACAATCGTTGGATCACCAATTGCGCCCGAATGATCACCAGTAACCTTATTACCAGTACCAATACTAATTGATTGCGCACCTAAAGCTTCTGCCCCATTACCAATCGCGATAGATTGAGCACCACCAGCTTTAGTATTGTGACCAACTGCAAGTGCACTCACTGCACCTGTTTCAACAATTGCGTTTACACCAACAGCCGTAGAATTCAATCCGCCCGCACTTGAGTCATTCGTTGTACCAAGATCACCTTTAGAAGTGTCTGCATTAGTATGGAAGAATTTCACACCTTCTGTATTCATCTTCTGAACTGTCTGAGCAATCGTTAGACGATCTGTTGTTTCTTGACCTTGCTTGTCATAAGTTAAGAACAATGAATCTTGGTTTTTATTATCAGGTTTTGTATTTACAACCTGATCAATAATATTCACCTTGTTTCCATTACCATCAACAACTTCAGTGATGTTGCTGCTGATAACTTGTTTCAACTGTTCTTCAGTCGCTGCACGACCTTGAGTTGCGAAGTCAGCAGCAGTCAAATCTTTATTGCTCAATCCAGAAATCGTGTTTGTAGATTTATCGACTACAACATCACCCACAGCTAACTGGTTTGCATTCACGCTGTTAAGACTTAAATCTTTACTTAATGCGAATGCAACATTATTACCTGTCTTCGTCGCAGTTAAGTTGGTATCTGCTGGATCAGCGACACCAATATCAACGGTATCACCCGCTTTGATTGCACTACTGTTTGCACCATTAGTTTGTAAATTGAAACCACCTTTAAGCGTTGTAATTTCATTACCCTGATTGGTTACAGTTGTATTTAGTGTACTAATGTCACCTGTGTTCTTCGCGATATTTGCTGTATTCGTTGCGATGTTCGTAGTGTTTTGATCAACCTTTTGGTTGGTCGTGAATAATTGGCTACCGTTCACTGCATCAGTTGAAGTCGCTGATACATCGCCAGCTTTAACATTGGTCAATGTTGTACCACTTGCTCCAGCTAAAGTCACTTTGTC
>NZ_KB850162.1:0-5041 GCF_000369725.1 Acinetobacter sp. CIP 101966
CGGTTAGGTAAATCAAAGATGAGTTTTTGAACACCATCAATTGAAGATAGCGCCATACGAACCATCTGTTCTTCCGCAGAACAATCCATTTTGGGAACTAAGTATTCACTCATGTAGTGCGAATCTTTTAAAACGTCTTCAGTGCTTAAATTTTCTTTGGGATCAGAACCACAACAGGATTGAGCGGTATCTTCACAACTGTTTGAAGTGTTACAGCAAGGAGATGAAGATTTTTTTTCTTCCTCTTCACCACAACAGCTAAGCGTATTATCACAATTCTTTGAATTGTTTGCTTCTGCAATTGATGGATGATTTTCTTGTTGAGATTTCTTATCTTCGCATGGTGTTTCTTTACTACATCCACAACCACTCATAATTATACCCATTAAAAAAATTATAAACTTTGAATATTAGAATCCCTATAGTTACTATAGAGTCAAGAATCTTTGGAAATACTAACTCAATGCATTTAAAAATTGGTGAACTCTCTAAAAAAACCTCATGTTCAGTATTAACAATTAGGTTTTATGAAAAGGAAGGTTTAATTCCGGAACCGGAAAGAACGGAAGGAAATTACCGCCTTTACGATGTAGGCTATGTTGAGCGAATTAAATTTATTTTGAATTGCCGAACTTTAAATATGAGTTTGAATGAAATTCGTCAATTACTTACCTATAAAGACAAACCTGAGAAAAATTGTTCAGATGTGAATGAATTAATTGACTTACATGTCAGTGCTATCAGAGAAAATATAATCAAGCAACAAAAGCTTATTGAACAACTATCTGATTTAAGAGGTACTTGTGATGGTTTATGTACAATTGACCAATGTGGAGTTTTAAAAAATCTAGCTTGATTATCTAGACCTATGCTTTTTTCAAAAAATCGGCACTGTTGCAAATAACCACGAATGGTAAGCTGAAGACTGTTTTAGCTAAAGGTGCAGCATATGAATCCTTTCCATGGTCGGCATTTTCAGGGCGAAATCATTCTTTGGGCTGTGCGCTGGTATTGTAAATATGGCATTAGCTATCGTGAACTGCAGGAAATGCTGGCCGAACGGGGTGTGAATGTTGATCACACGACTATTTACCGTTGGGTTCAACGTTATACGAATCTAAAAATGGGAGCCTATAGCTCCCATTTTTATTGTTAAACGTTGAATCCTATATGTTTTCCTGTTGGAAGCTCTACATCAATACGGAGCTTCCCACCCATTGCCTCAACATACTTTTTCATGGTTGAAATCTTAAGATCATTGCCACGATTTTCTATTGCTGAAAGCGATGGCTGTTTTATTCCCAAAGTTTCAGCAAGCTCTTTTTGAGAAATTTCGAGTTCTTCACGAATAAGATGAAGCTGATTTTCTAGCAGTAATTCATCAGCCATTTTTTGAATACGGGCTTGGCTCTCTGGAGAGCGGCTAGCTAACAATTCTTGCAGAGTCTTAGCCATTAGATTTATCTCCTAGGGTAGTGAGATGAAGTTGGTATTGTTCATCTGCAATATCCAGCATGTCTTTATAAAAACGCTTTTTACCGCCTTTATCAGCAATACATAGAACAATAGCCTGTCGTAAGGGATCAAATGCGAAGAAAGCTCTTAAGGGTCTACCGCGATGTTGAACACGCAGTTCTTTCATATTGGTAAATTTAGACTCATACACAGTATCTACTAAAGGACGGCCTAAACTCGGTCCCTACTGCTGTAGAACAACCAGGGCAGCTAGGACCTTCTCTTGTGTAGGTTCATCTTGCTGTTCAAGCCACTGATTAAATAGATCTGTCGTAATGACTGTCCACATACCACAACCAAAATATAGATTATAGTCTATATTTTAGGGGCATTATGTTTGTTTTGCAAATGAGAAAGGATAGGCAATAAAAAAGCCCGACATCCTGTCGGGCTTTTCCATATTTGGCGCTTAGATCTGACTCCTGTCTGATCTCACGTTCCTTGTTGTTCATCTTATTCTTTTTATCTGGAGCATCCTGCTCTCTATGTCTTCATGATAGGAAATTTCCAGTATTGCGGATAGCAGCAAAGGGCCGAGATTGGTATGAGCCAGGGCTTACAAAATAGCCTAAATTTTATCCACAAAAAATGTGGATAATTTTGGACATTGAGGCATTGATAAAATTTGAAAAACCTCAAAACTGACTATTTTTTAGTCAAATTTATTGGCAAGAAGTATCAAAACCGCTCATAAAAAAGCCGACTTGTTTCAAAATCGGATTTTTGGGCATTCTTGGATTTTTCTATTTTTATTAAGTGTTTGATATTTATATTAATATACAAGTGTATTTCGTATAACGCCCATTATGTTAAATGGAATATAAAAAACAGTTGACATAAATACATTGTGTGCAATTATATTGCACACAATGTATTTATTTAAAGGTAATCAAAATGAGTAATCTTTATTCTACCCAGGTTAAAGCAATCGGTGGACGTTCAGGAAATATTCGTAGTGAAGATGGTATCTTAGAACTAAAATTGGCTTTGCCAAAAGAATTAGGTGGTAAAGGTGATGCAACGAATCCTGAACAATTATTTGCAGCTGGCTATGCTGCATGCTTTGGAAATGCAGTGATCCATGTAACTCGTAGCAATAAAGAATATAAAATCCGTGATAACGATGTAGAGGTCCTGAGTACTGTTGGAATGGTTGCTAATGGCAATGGTGGATTTGCCTTGACAGTACACTTAGATGTCACGCTTTCAGGTATTTCACAAGCTGATGCAGAGAAAATCGTGGAACAAACGCATCAAGTATGTCCTTATTCCAATGCTATTCGAGGTAATATACAGGTGTCTACCACTGTCTATACCAAATAAAAAGCTATGTCCAAGAATCAGCTTTGCTTAGATGAGCAACTATGTTTTCCTATTTATGCTGCATCTAATTTAATCGTAAAAGCTTATCGCCCTTTTCTTACACCTCTCGGACTCACTTATCCGCAATATTTAGTGATGTTGGTTTTGTGGGAAAAAGAATGTGTAAGTGTGGGTGATCTTGGACAAATTTTACATCTTGATAGTGGAACATTAACCCCACTATTAAAAAGAATGGAAACATCTGGTCTAATTAATCGATCACGTGATCCTAATGATGAAAGACGAGTTCTTATTTCATTAAAAGATAAAGGGCGAGACTTATCTGCTGAAGCAGAAAAGATTCCTAAAGAGCTTACCAAGAACATTGAGTTTGATAACTTAAATCAATTACGAGATGAATTAAAAGTATTAGTTAATCTATTATCAGAAAGAATTTGAGACCTCTTAATATCTGATAATGGAAGCCTGTTTACTTTCAAGAATCAATTAGTTTTTCTAAAATAAACATAATACACCTTATACGAAGTCAAAAAAATATATCTATATGATAATTAATGAAATTGTAATAACTATTCATAATGACCATTATGTAAAATGGATATGATAGAAGTGTACTAGTGAGTACACTTCTATCATAAAAAAGAGAGCTGCTAGCTCTCTTTTTTATGTTTTATTCAAAATGAAGTTGATATTTATCCGTCGTAATCTTGATCTTGAGGTTCTTATATTTTCGTTTTGTGGCACTCAGGGCTGAATCTGTCACTTCTGCATAAAATTTAGGGTCATTCATTAGATCATTAAATAGTTTATATCCAATCAATAACTTACTGGATTTTTTCTTTTCCTTTAGATCATTTTCAATCAACTGATCCAATTCTTTTACAGAAAAACTATGCATATTACCCTCTATAGTATCTTTCTGATAAAACACCATACAGACTTAGCAAGAGGATTTAAAGCTTATTAGATAATTGATATTTATGAAATTGTGAGAAAGATAATATATTAGATTTATCTATTTAAGTTAAGTTTTTCTAAAAATAACATAATACACCTTATACGAAATACTTGATATTTATCATTAAATTTCAGTATATTAGATCAAGCCGTTGTGGGGCATAGGGTACCAGAGCGGCTTTTTATTGATTATTTATGTTCCACGCTTAAAATTCGAACAATGTTTCATGATTTTTATAAGTTAAACTAAATTTAGTTGCCAATCCCAATAAGCTATTCACTAACTTGTAAATATCGGTATACCGCCTGACGACTAATCCCAAAAGCTTTTCCTAATGCCATTTTTGATGGATACTTCCCTTCCCTCCATGCTTGTCGTAAAGCTTCAGCTTGGTCAGGCTTTAGTTTATGCACCCGACCTTTGTACTTCCCCTGAGCAGAGGCGAGTTTTATTCCTTCCTTTTGCCGCTCTAAAATGATCTCACGTTCGAACTGTGCAAAAGCACCCATCAATTGCAGCATCAAATTATCCATCGGGGTGGATTCGGCCGTAAAAGTAATATTTTCTTTTACAAACTGGATGGCAATCCCTCGTTTGACCAGTTTATCTACTTCAGTGACCAAATCTTTCAGGCTTCGCGCAAAACGATCCATGGAATGTACAATCACCCTGTCCCCTTCCCGGACATAGTTCAACATTTCCTGAAATTTAGGTCGGTCAGTATTTTTACCTGAAGCACGGTCAACAAAAATCCGGTCGACTTCAATTCCCTCAAGTTGACGTCCAGTGTTTTGCTCGACAGAACTTACCCGGATATACCCTACTTTTTGGCCTTTCAATTTTTCACGCCCCAATTGGATAAAAATGAACAATTTCGTAAATTATAAATCTTTAATACTAAAGTTACATGTTATTTATGATTAAAAATCATTTAAATGATACATAATTTCATGAACTTTCAGATTGTAACTTTAGAGTATACTCTATAGTTACATAAATTAGATTTAAAAACTTGTCTCCAATAAACCCAGTATGGTTCACCTAAACAGATTGCTACCCCTGAACAACCAGAATCCGAAAAAAGGGGCTTTTGGAGCATTGCTGTCCCACAATTTTTCACAAGAGGAAGCTCATTTGAGCTTCCTCTTGTTTTATGGGTATTTTATCGGGTGAAAATAAAGCTTTTAAAGTTCTTCTTTCAAACAAATTCACTTGAATTATTCTGAGTAAACGTTGAACTGTCCA
>NZ_KB850162.1:6150-67889 GCF_000369725.1 Acinetobacter sp. CIP 101966
TGATGTGACAAAACCTGAATCCTGGTCGTTAAAGTGTTTGTTTGCACTCATATTTTAACTGTTAGGACTCAGGTTTTTTTATTTAAAGCAAACTATGGGACAGCAGTGGCTTTTGGAGCCGTTTTTTTAGACCCTATGATTAACCACGATTGTTTAACTAATATGAACAAAGTCGTGAAACATTGCTTAAATAATAGGCGTGGAACGTGAAAAATCATAAAAAAAGCCCGAACAGGGATGTTCGGGCTATAAACTAGAAACTACAGCATTGATTTCTATAGATAATTATAACGCATTTCGTATAAGGTGTATTATGTTAATTTTAGAAAAATTAATAAAAATGATGTTAATTACTAGTAATAACCCGAGCTTTAAAATCATCAATATTTTTGCTCTCATCAAAAATTTTGAAAAAATTTAAAGCGATTTGTCTTGCTTCATTTGAAGATGCTCTCCAATGGGCAGGATGAGGCATTCGAAGTACTAGAGTTTCATTATTCCAGATACGCATATTAAATTTATCTATATGTTCTCCAGCAGTTATTTTTTCATTGCTTAATAGTTCTAAGCTTTTTTCTAGTTTAGGAAAATTATTATGATATTGACCAGTGAAAAAAATAACTTTAGGTTTTAAACGTTTTATTTGTTCAGATAAATTTTGAATAGATAATTTTTCTAGATATGAGGAAATTTTTTCATATTCAGATTTTTTTCTGAGCCCATTAAAAGACTTTTTCTTATAGTCAAATAAGTAAAAATTTAACCACTGTACTGGTTCATTATGATTAACCTCTTTTATTTTCTTCATAAATTGATGAAAACGACTTCGCGTAGCGGATTGTTCATATAACTCACCATAGCGTTTTTTACTGTTTTGAATGATGTTTTCTAAGTTTATATCGTCATTTAAAAAATTTTCTAACCGCCCTTGCCATCCCTTAGTCTCTTGACCAATTAATAGTACTTTATTCTTAGATGAATCAAATAAAGGGTCAAAATTGGGAATAAATGGATAGCTTAAATCATGTAAGCATTCTTTCTCAGCAGGAGGCAAATTATTCAAATGCTCTTTTAATTGAGCTAATTTTGAAGTGTATTCAATCATTAATTTTTGTCTCTTAAATATTAATCATTAGACTGATTACTTAAAAAGTTAAGCTTAATTGTTAGATCACCATTCTGCCCTATATCGAATGTATCATCAGGGTCATCAGTCTTTAAAAAAAAGACCATATTTTGTTTCAGTAAGTTCTCAAGTTCATCTAGTTCAGTCTTTGTTAATTTCTCAGAAGTTGTATAAGTAGTAAAACCAAAAGCCCCTTTTTCATTAGCTCTAACTTGGCTCACATGTTCTAAAATTTTATTAGAAAGATTGATGGCTTTTGCTTTACCTTCTCTTTCATTTAGCTCTATTGCTCGATCTCTTAAAACACTTTCCAATTTAGCAGGGATAATAAACCATGAAGGGTTTCCCATAGCTGAAGGATATCCTTTTGGTGATTCTTCAGATCCATTCCATCTTAAAGCTAATTTCTCAACAGTTTTCCCTGATTCATCAGCCCAGTTTAAAACAGCAATTGAAAATGATTCTTCAGCACCATCATAGAGGACATGGACTCCCTTTACATTTTTTCTAGGGGTTCTTACATCTTTAGGAAGAACATATGTCATTAGATATTTCCTTTTATATGTATTTGTATATAATAAAACATATAAAATTTTACATGTAAATAACTACGTAATATGAAAATTGGAATTTTTTGGTATTGGAAAGATGAGGTATTAGGGATTGCACATGATTTTTGTCTTTCAGATATCGACTCTATAGGCTTAGCTGATAGTAATTATGCTCATATCGAATATTGGAAAGTTCTTCAAAGTAGAAATAACGATTTGAAATATATGGAATATGAAGAAGTTCCAAGAGGAAGAGCTATTTTTAATTCAAACGTAAATAAACTAATAATTTATTTGGACAAAAGCCTTTTAATACGCTCTAAAATTGAAAAAATTACTTGCTTTTTTGAGGCTGACTCTGAGCAAATAATTATTAAAAGGGATCCGCATTACAAAACAAAATAGTTCCATTTAACATAATGGGCGTTATACGAAATGCCTTTGTTAGAACCCATTTAAAGTGTCTATATTCTCACCAATAAAAATGTCTGGTTTATGATGGTTTTTATCACCATGGACTGGATATAAAATATAGATGCTGATCACTATGTCTGATAAAGAAATTCAACGCCTTGCAGTTCTGCAAGACGTTAGAGATCATCGTATTACCCAGGTCCGTGCTGCTGAAATCCTGAATCTTTCCACCCGTCAAATTACCCGGTTATTGCAGAAGCTCAATCAAGATGGTGTCTCAGGTATGGCACATGCCAGTCGTGGTCAACCGGGTCATCGTCGCCATGACGTCCTGTTAAAATCAGAATGTCTTTCCATTATTTCTGAACATTTACTTGGCTTTGGTCCTACATTGGCTCATGAGAAGCTCAGCAGCATGTTTGGCCTGCATATCCCGGTAGAAACGGTTCGGCGCTGGATGACTGCAAATGACCTCTGGATTCCTCGATCCAAGCGCCTGAAACGTCCATATCAGCCTCGATACAACCGTGATTGCTTCGGTGAGCTGATCCAGATCGATGGCTCATATCATGACTGGTTTGAAGGTCGAGCTTCCAAATGCTGCTTGCTGGTTTATATCGATGACGCCACTGGAAAGCTGTTGCATCTGCGCTTTTGTGAGGCTGAAACGACCTTTGATTATATGCTTTCAACCCGAGCCTACATTGAGCAATACGGCAAGCCTTTAGCGTTTTATAGCGATAAACACTCGGTATTCCGAGTGAATCAGAAATCGAGCCAAGATAGCCAGATCACGCAATTTGGGCGGATTCTGAATGAGTTAAATATTGATATTATCTTCGCCAACTCACCCCAGGCCAAAGGCCGTGTGGAACGTGCCAATAGAACACTCCAGGATCGCCTGATCAAGGAAATGCGCCTAGAAGGTATCTGTTCAATTGCCGAGGCAAATGCCTGGCTGCCCTGCTTTATTGAGCATTTCAATCAGAAGTTTGCCAAGTGTGCGCGAAACTCAAAGAATTTACATCGGCCATTAACCGAATCTCATCTTGAACTGGATGATATTTTTACCTGGCAGGAACCGCGTAAGGTCACCAAGAATCTGACCCTGACCTATGACAAATGTATTTATCTGCTTGAACCGATAGAGCTGAATCATAAGCTTGTTGGGCAATATATTTCATTTCTGGAGTACCCGGATGGGACTGTGGCCCTCATGCACGAGGGACGAAAGCTCAACTACAGCATTTTCAATAAATTAGCTGGGCTACAGCAGAATGAGATCGTTGAGAATAAACGGTTAGGTACAGTTCTGGCACATATTCAGCAACAGCATGAAGAGTTGGAAAAACAGAATAAACGTTCCCGTCTCAAGAAAAGTATGCCGAGTCGTAAAGCTCAGAAAGCTGTTATTGAACAAAGAAAGTTAAATCCTGTGCTTGACTCTTGTGGTTAAAAACAGGACATTTTAAATGGTTTATCGCATAGACATTTTAATTGGTGAATAACAGCCTTTTTAAATAGTATTATTTATCAATTACTTAAACCCATAAATCCAAAACCCAAAAGATCAAAAAACAGACGTTTTAACAACTCGTGTGTTTTTTAAGCAGATTTGTAATATTTGGCCAATAAAATCGATTAAAAAATACTCAAATTCGACATTTCCCTAATGTCCACGGCCTTCCCAGGACCAAAAATATCCCCAATTTCTGGGGATAAAATTTAGGCTATTTTGTACGCTTTGGCGCACATCAATCTCGGCCCTTTGCTACTACCTGGAACAGTGGAATTTTCCTATGATCAAGTCATCAGGAACAGGATGTTCCATAACATAAAACAAAAATTATAAGTTATTGCACATGGACCAGAGGGTACAACAGCACAATCAGCAACGATGAAAAACCCCGGCAGGATGCCGGGGTTTTTTATTTCTAAGATTAATCCTTAATTTCTAAATTTCATTCTGAATGTGATGTGGTTCCGTTAATTAGACCACTCAATCTAGTTTTATAAGTGATAAATCCGCTCTAAATATTTAAATTATGCTGCCATTACTTTTGGTAAATGTCGATCTCCGTTGGGGTATACCCATATAATATCCATTATATTCTTAGCATTTTTCTTTGGTTTAAAAGCTATTAACGATCAAAAATTTTATCTAAACATCAAGAATGATGCAGGTTGTGGTGGCATGGGCATATAATTTGCCATCAGGCCCTACAATTTTGCCTTCAGCAGTCGCTGTTCTCCGACCAGCATGAATGACTTTGCCTTCAGCCCGTACTAAAGGTGTTGCCACTGTCAAAGCTCGCACCATATTTACTTTTATCTCTAAAGTTGTGTAGGTTTTTCCTGCTGGCAAAAGGGTATGGACAGCGCAGCCAACAGCGGAATCTAAAAGCGTGCAGAACCAGCCGCCGTGGACTGTACCTAATGGGTTGTAATGATGAAGCTTTGGACGCCCTTGAAAAACGGCAATACCTTTTTCCATATAAATAGGAGTGTAGTCGAGCGTTAGACCAATAGGAGGATGAGGCAGCTCTCCTGCAAACATAGCATTAAAAATGTCCATACCGCTGCGAGTGGTTAAGTCTGATAATGGAATGACGTCAGCGTCACCTAGCTTTTCTCTAATGAGTGCTTCTTCTGTTTCCCATGTTGCTATAGTTTCTTCAACATTCATTTTCAATTCCTTAAAACGATAAATAAGATGTTAGCTCATTCTTATAAAGACCAAAGTTTTATCAATTAGTGTTCTTAATGCCCACTTTTATTTTTAAAATACATCGTTACATAGCCGATTAACCAAAAAGCACATATTGCTTGAAACCAGATAAGACTGTGCATGGTGATCGTCATAATATTATCAGTCTTAACGTTGTAGTGTAGTAATGACAATAAACCCATCAAGGCATACAAATAAAGCCACCAATGCCCCTTGCTCATCTGGCTTTTGACAGCCACGATCAAGCCGTAGATACCGATTGGTGTCATGACGAACCAAAAAGCATCTACCAGATGAGGGGATAACCAATCAGGCTCAGGATAGTGATCAAAATGAACCACATTATGAACATAGTGCAAAATGCTCGAGAACACATTAAGTAATACAATAAAAATCAAGGTTTTACAATGTTTGTAACGATTTATCATGGTGTACCTTGTTGATCGTCTCTAAAATATCTTGCCAAATATGAGTGTTTTTACTTCTAAAATAGCCAAAATGCCCAATTGATTGGTCTGATCCCTTGCTAATGGTATAGCGTTTAAAAGTGATGGGTTGATCGCTAGTCACATTTTTCCAAAAATTATGCAGGTTGCGTTCAGTACAGATTTCATCATCATCGGCAGTGAAGACGAAAGTTGGCACATTAAAATTCTTGTAAGTCCCAAGGGGAATGGTTTTCCCATAGAATTTATCCGAGAAAAACAGCTCTTTTTCTCGGCACCAAGCACCCCATTCCTCTGTAAAACCAGCTGGCAAATCTTCCATGAGTTTGAAGCTTTTAGCCGGCACATAATTAAAGACTTTATTACTAAGCGGTGCTAAAAAACGGAAAAAGAAGTTAGCCTTAAGACGATAGCGAAGCGGCATATAGCTAAAGTATCCTGCTGAGACAGCCACTGCGATTAAAGCATCCAATTGATCAGCATTATGAGCAAGGCCAACTTGTTGACCTCCAGCGCTATGCCCTACGCAATACAAGGGTAAGTCATTGAACAGGCGCTTGGCTGTATCGATAACAGCTGGAATGTCGTACCGTCCGATATCAGAATACTGATAATGACAATCCTTTAGATGACTCACTTTAGAATCGCAAAACCCTCTGTAATTCCATAGAATGACATGGAAACCATGCTCTCTTAAATATTTAGCAAAAGGTAAATAATAAGAAGTATTGGTAGCGGTTCCTGGGTTTATTAGAACAACGGCTTTAGGATTAGCAGCTTTATAAAGAGTTGCACGCAGCTCGACGTTATCATCCGTCAATATATTAATATCCATAAAAAACCCTACTTGTTGTTAATTAATGGCTACTCTAAACTATGGATATTACTCCATAGTCAAACGTTAAGTGAGCGTGCTCGATAATGAATACAAAAGAATTAACTGAAATAGTCGGATTAAGCAGAGATACAATTCGTTTTTATGAGAGAGAAGGGTTGATATTGCCACCATCTAGAACAGCTAATGGCTATAGAGACTATACTAATAAGACAGTCGACCAGCTTAATATGATCTCCATGGCGAAAGAGTTAGGTTTTACCTTAAAAGAGATTAAAGAGTTAACAGAGCTACTGTATACAAACAACCTGACCCAATCACAAATGGGTGAAAAGCTTCTAGAAAAAAACAAGCAAATTGAAGTTAAGATTCTAGAGTTATCTAAAATGAAAGCGTTGATAGATGATGCATTAAAAGGCATGTGTGAATATAAGGATAAGTTGGCGCTTTGAGACCTTCCTAAATTTTGTGTAAGTATTTAATCTAAACGTCAGTTACACAGAATCTGGGATGGTCTCCAGAAACTGAATTTAAAACAATCTACTGTAACTCTTCCAGACAGATATGAAATTAATCCACCCCTAACCCTTTAAACACCGCATCCACCGGATCTGCATAGAAGCTGGTCTGGAACTTGGTAAACAGTTCCACAGGAATCGTTGGGATATCTGCCGCACTACTCATTGGTAAAGCAACCTTCTTGGCACCCGCATCAAAAGCAACTTGCAGACATTCGGCAATACTTTCCACCGGTGTCACTGAACCACCCAAGCTCATATCACCCAGTACCACCATCTGACTTTGTACCGATCGTCCTAACAGGCCTGAAGCGAAAGCCACTAAACTTGGCAAGGCAAGATGGCTGAGCGGCCCGGTATTCTGTAATTCCACCACATGTAAGTGGAAGTCATGTTCCAGCACCTTACTGCCCCCCGAGATCCGGGATGCATTGGCCTTGAAGTAGTCAAAAGCAATCTTGACCTGTTCTTTGGCACTGCTTGAATTCCATAAACCAGATGTCGCCAACTTTCCTGAACCTTTAGTGACTTGAAGTTCTAAGCGGTATAAGCCTGGCATGCCCTTATTACTGAGGCCAATGGTATACAGGAAACCTGGTTTAGCAGGACCTTCGGGAATAAGTCCACCTCCACCCTGCTCTTTTACCGAAACAAAATGCTCTTCTAGGGTGTCATTGTCGATATAGCTAAAATGCACATCATAGAATTCCATCCCTCCAATTTTCTTCAGCTGTTCTTTGACCCGACGGCGCACCTGCAGTGCATATTCCAGGCATTGCCGTACATCTTCTTTGTTAAACTGACCATGTGGGTAGAGCAGCTTCATCAATCCAGAAACCGTCTTGCGAACGGCGATCACATCACGCTGATTCAGGTTATTCCCTAGCTTGAAGTACTTCTCCATGGCATCCGCAAAACTACGCTTACGCATTTCCCGGAAGAATTCAGCCAGATAATCAACGATTAGACCATAACGGTTGGTAAAGAATTCCGGACGCATTTTTGGAATTTCCCAACCCGGGATATAGGCATGAAAGCGATCAAAGAATGCTGAATCGATCATTGCTTCAGGAAAAGGAGCCAATAAGTGGCTAGTCTTCACCAAGGATTCAACACTTTGGTTAATATTACCCACAAAAACCATCGAAGCTGAGGCTTCCATCTGTTCACGACCACGGGCAAAAGATCCTGAGGCCATGTAGTCTTTCATGATCTGTACGCCATCTTTGTCCTTAAAGGAAATACCGGCGACTTCATCAAAAGCTACCACATCCCATAAGCCCACCAGACCAATACGGCGGCTACTCATGTTATAGAACAGGTTGGCGACAGTCGTTTGCCCACCAGAGACTAAAATACTATTCGGTGAACACTCTTTGTAAATATGGCTTTTCCCGGTACCGCGTGGTCCCAGTTCACAAACGTTATAGTTATTTTCAACGAACGGAACCATACGCGCTAATAGGTGCCATTGCACGTCCTCTTTTAACGAAGCCGGTTCCATGCCGATGGAACGGATTAAACTCTCGCGCCACTGATCCGTGCTTAATGCTGCTCGTCCGTTGAACAGCTCATCCATATTCATATTCGGCATTTGAATCGGCTTGAGTAAACTCACCCCAAATGGAGAACTAGTCTGTCCTTCTTCAAAATAATAACTGAGCGTAGCAATGACCCAGATACCACCAACAAGTAATTTTTCATACTCTTTGACGATGCCTGCCGAGATTTCGGCATCTTTGATACCCAGATTACTAAATGATGCTTCGTATTTGTCCTTACGCTCATTCAGCTTTACGGTCACCCGATCAATGACCTTATAACTGCCCCGTTCACGAACCAGGGATTTCACCTTCTCAGCTTCATCAGGACGGACGTAGTTCTCAGCCAGTACGGTCTTTACGTTACGTAGTCCCTGTTCAATGATCTCTGGATCATCCGAGGCACAGTACATCCCCAGCAGGTATTCGAGTACATAGACAGGGACATTGGCCCCTTCTTTGATCAGTTTAGTCAGATCCTTACGTACCACCCGCCCGGCAAAGTGTTCATTCAGCAGCTGATCCAGTTCTTTATCGTTAGCAGATTCCATGTAGGCTACGCTCTATCGTTAATTCGTTATTAGAAGAAGTCATCGGTAAATGCCAAATCAATGGTGACCTTATAGCGTTGCATCTCGATATTCAGGTCTTTGTCCTTCAGTACCAGGAAGTAATCTTTCTTACGGTCAAAATCAGTGCCAGACAATGACAGCCTGACCTGTTTGACCCGATCGGCAACAGAGTCGGTAGTGCTATCAAAAGTCAAAGTTTCTTCACTGGAAACTTTAAGATCCCCATCATAAATGGCAATGGATAAAGTCACTGGCATGACCAGCTCACTGACAGCTTCAGTTTGCATCAAATCAAACTTCTGGATGTTATTGACCATCTTCAGCGTGGATTTGGTAGAAATGACCTCAACTTTACGCTTGGTCCGCTGTCCAGCCTTTTCACCACGTAGCTGTTTTACCGTTAGTACAGGCACTACGATTTCCTGAGGCATGATGCCGCCATGCACGAAACGTGAGCCTCCTACAAAATGGAAACGGTTCGCCCCTTTTGGAATCCAGAAATCAGTCGCAGATAATGTGCCTGCCGTAGCTTGGGTTGAGCCTTTCCAGGCTTCCTTGCTCTCTGGTAAACCATGCCCAATCACATAGCGTTTTTTGCTCTTCAATGTATTGGTAGGTTTTTCAGTCAAGCTTGAACGATCCGCAGATTCCAGTTTACTTTGCTGGAACAAGAAGCCATGGTCGGCTGTAATCAACAGGGTGGAAATATTGAAGTGCATTAAAATTTTACGGCTGAGTTCAGTCAGCTCTTCAATAGCATGTTCCACCGCCATAAAGGTCTCAGATTCTGTCGAGGCACTGTCACCGCGTGCATCAATCACGTTGTGATAAACGTAAATCAGCTCATAGTCTTTCAGCGCTTCACGGCCTTCATCACGCGACCAGCCTTTTACCATTTCAGCGGTTACTGCCAATCCATTATAGGTAGCCAGAATTTTGGATCGTGCTGCAGTACCTTTGCTAGATTGCCCATCTACTAAAACATCATCCCCTGCGGCCTCTTTGTACTCCAAAGTCTGATGCGGCAACAACGAGGCCATGCCAAGTGTGGTGTAACTTGGTACGACACCCAGCTGTGAAGACAAGGTCGCTTCAGAATAACGCTTTTCATTAATACGATCACGCAGCTCTACCGCAGCTTCATAGCGAAAAGCATCACTGATAATTACCACAATACGGCGTTTCGTTGCAGAACTGAGTAAGGGTCTGACGTGAGTATCGTAGAAGTTCTGCTGATTTGGGATATCTGCCACTTTCCAGACATTCAAGCGTTGCTCAGCTTCTACACGCTCACCCCAGTTACGTGCCAAGTGGTCAATAAACCAGTAGGAATAGCAATTTTCGACTTCTTCATCGAGTTTTTTCAGGATATCGACATGAGCGCGTTGAGAAGCAGCACTGTAGTGGCGATAGGCCATATCAAAGCGATACAACTCCTGCTCGTAGGCTTTATACAAGGCTTCGCTAGAGTCGAAATAGAAACCGGCATCAAACAGCAGTCGCAGGCTGAACAGCTCAATCGCTGCCTGCAACGCTGTATAGACGGTACGGTATTTACGGCGGGTTGCATCGTCCTTATGTTTGGAAGCCCAATAGCCATCCAGACGGGTAGAAATAATCGTTCTGAAATGTTCCAGTTCAGCTTTGGCTGCTGCAGGGATATGACTGGCCAAATCAACAATGATCTTTTGTTCAATTACTTCAAAGGTCATGACATCGAGCAGCTGCTCCAGATCAAAGGCCCCGACCTTTTCTTGGATCCGCAGTGCATTTGCCACGGTCTGGGAGAGTGTGTCGAAGGTTGGGTAGTATTTGGAGCTGTCTCTCCAGCGCGACAAAAAGGCTCTGGCTGTTGCACGGGAGCTGACGGATGACATCACCAGTTCTTGAGCCCATAGCGGTATATCGCCCAGACTTTCACAGAAACCTGTGCTCATCAAACGGATAAAGAACGTACCGAGCTTGAATGGTGCTTCCCCATTCAATTCTTCAACCGATGCTGGATAACCAATTTCCGCCTGTAATGCTGTGACTAAAGCTGGCACCAGTTGGAATTTTTCCAGTTCAGCAAAGGAATCTGGATTCACTTCCAGGCTCAGATTCTGCTGTACCATTTCATCTGCCAGCGCCAGAACGATATGCATGAGTTCGGCACTGTCAGCCTTGACCACAGCCGCAATCATGGCCATGTCCAGATCCTGTGCATCTGCATCAGGCTGGATATAGCGTTTTAAGGTGCTCAGACGTGCTTTGGCTTTGAGAAATTCTTCACGTTTGGCCAGATGTTCTCTTAGACTCTGCTGCTGTAAACCCAGCTCATTGAAAATAATCGAGAAACGATCGGCATAGAAGCTGCGAGAATATAGCTTGATGTCCAGTAACCAGTCTTTTTCGGTTTCAGGCTCAGGGCTAGGGAAATACAGCAAGTATTTACCCTGCTGATCTTGCAGTTCCAGTTTGAGCTTGATCGCCAGGCTCGACTCTTCTGCCATATTCAGAATCTGGACATCATTTAGCTCTAGGGCTTTGATTTCTTCAGTAAATGACTGTTCCGCATCGTACCAAAAGACAATTCGGTGATTTTCAGTATAAAAAGCTTGGGTCAGACCTTGCTGAAGTTGATCCAGATTCATTTATTCGAGCCATCCTCTAATTTCATTGATCCAATTTGGAACAACGTGATTTCCATCTATATTTTCAATATAACGTTGAGAAAACAAAAATTTATTATTGTCTTTATCGAAGAAATCGTTCAATGCATCCCATTCACTTGTCCTTAAATCCAAAGCGAAATAAGACACCTCTTCTGTAATTTCTTCAACTGATTTCGTTAACCAATTTAATTCCTGAGGATACTGATCTTTAAAAGATAAAAGTGTTTTATAAAATGTTTTGCCAGATAATGAATTTTCGATTTCAGTAGCAGGTGAAACTGGGTTTGCTTGAATATTTACTAATTTTGTTGTTCTTGTGGTTGAACAATTAACCATTCGCTTACAGATTAAATTTGGCAATGCTTTAACGTTATAATTTACTAATTCAGCATCTGTATCAGAAATTAAAATGATTTTTCCTGTTATTTCATTACGAAAATCTTCATACGTAGTTTCCAAATAATTGTATAGTCGCTTAATTTCACTAGCTCCACCTACAGGTACAATTCTTAATTTTTTTAAAGCTATGAGATCTTCTAAATACTTACTTAGATAAATTTTTTCTGAAGTACCTTCACAGATTAGCCAATTGTAAGGTTCATTCCCCATTGCACTAGTGATTATAGATTGCACAAGATCATTCATACTTTTTAAACGGATATCAAATGGAAGTCTTCCTTTTGAAGATGCTGTCATTTGCTTCACCTGTTCACGATAAGAAGCAAGGTTTATCTGATCAAAAACATGAGTCCCTTCTTTTTTACTAATAATTGTTGCACTACCTGATTCTATTACTGGTAAAAACCCATACCAATGAGATGAAAAAATCACTTGCTTACAATTTCGACTAATATCATACAGAGCATCAAATTGTGTAAAACATGCAGACATATGCAAGGATGACTCAGGCTCATCTACTGCGATAATTAAATTTGCACCACTATCTCTATGCTTAGTTAATAAGCTATGAGCTACATCAATAATCGCTTTTTGTTTTTCGCCGGAGCTTAGTGCATTAATTTCAAGCCAATTATCTCCTTGCTTTTTATGTAATTTTCTAATGTTAAAAAATGCTTGGATAATTAAATTATAAACATCAGCTTTTTTCAGTTGCTGTTGCCTATCAGTTGGAGTTCTATAGGAATATATTTCTAACTCATCTTCCAATGTATCTAAAAAAGAATTTAGATTTCGATTAATTTCCGTAATTTGAGATGGGGTAACTTTCTGACTCAATATTTGATTCAGATTTTCTCCCATTAATACTTGGATTTCGTTTGTTTCTAATTTAGTAAAACTTTCTGGATCAATCTCACGTGGAATATAAATATATTCAATTGACTTCCTAAGACTATTTAAAAGTGGCTTAAATTTATTAAGCTCAACATCATTTAAACTTGTTCTTCCTTCCTCAATTTTTTCATCACCTAATAATTTTTCTAATAATAATGAACAATTAAAAATAGAGACAGAAATCTCTCCCTTATAATTTTCACCAAGAGGTAATAAAAAATATTCTGATATGTCTATATTACGCAGTAGCTTATTTCTATGATCTATAAAACGTTTTGTATGAGCTTTTGTAGAGGGTCCTACATCTTCTTCAGTAATTGACCATACCACATCGCTTA
Source organism: Acinetobacter sp. CIP 101966 (assembly GCF_000369725.1). Classification (NCBI taxonomy): domain Bacteria; kingdom Pseudomonadati; phylum Pseudomonadota; class Gammaproteobacteria; order Moraxellales; family Moraxellaceae; genus Acinetobacter; species Acinetobacter sp. CIP 101966. Next base: position 19,167 of record NZ_KB850162.1, read on the forward strand.
TAATTAAAGCTTGTTTATACTCTTCAGATCCATCTACAAAACTATCTTTTTTTACTAAAAATACAGGAACGATCTGAGGTTTCGTTGATGCTTTACCACTCTTTTTAGTAACAGTATGAAAATTCCATTCTTTCCCATTAAAAAAGCAATCTAATGCTTCTAAAACAGAACTTTTACCAATTCCATTATCCCCAACAAGACCACAAAATTTATCTTGATCAGTTATGGGAATATAATTAATCCCTTGGTAAGTTTTAAAATATCTAAGAAAAATTCCTACTATCATTTTATTTTTCCCCTGTCACTGCTTTCACTTCAGCCAACAAGTCCCCAAACTTGCCGTAGTTCACTTTCACCCCATCATCTAGATCCAGTGAAATACGCTGATCGGCATAGTGACGCAGTTTTTCCTCAAAGCTACTGAGTTCAGCCTGTTGCTTATGCAAGTTTTGCAGTTCTTTCTCTTTTCGTTTGATTTCAGCAGCTGAATCACTGTTTTCTATTTCACTTTCCAAAGAATTGGCCATAGCGGACATTTTGGAAATCAGTGGCATCACGTATTCGGTACGCATACGTGCCAAAGTGCTTTCGTTATAGCGGTGCAAGTACACCAATGCCTGGAAAGCGCCTTGCTTACCACTGCTGAATAACCAGTAGATTGGACGCTTTTTATAAGTTTGCATATGGTCTTTATAGAATTTGCTGGCGAGGTAACGGCGAATGGTGTCTTCTGCTGTTTCGTTGGCTTTTTTATCCAAGCTTTCTGCCAACCACAGCATATTAGCGTCTAGTGTGTCTTTACCCCAAACCGCAGTTAAGAACTCTCGAATACGGTGCGTTGCATCATCTTCAAACCAGTGCATTTCGGTCAATGGAATAATGCCATCAGCATCGGCAGGGAATTTTTTATAACGGCTGGCATCAAAGTCTTGATTGCCTGCATGGGCATAGATCAAGCCAGGTTCATCTAGGCTATAGCGCCCCATCATGCAACCAATTGCATAAGACACTAAACGCTGGCTGTCTTTTTCACGGTCGGCACGGGTGAGGGTAATTTGCTCATCTGGTACGTCAGGAGTGAGTTCATCCTGTAAACCATAAGCATCAATAAACAGCTTGTTGTTTTCTTCTTCCAGACGTTTCATTTCAGCCACGACGTCAGCATTTTGCTGCTGCCATGCATTAAATGCTTGTTCTAGGTTTGACTGCTGCGTACGAATAATTGGTTTTTGAGTGAAGTCCCAAGAAGCTTCCAATTGATTCCAATTATTACGAGAAATCTCTATAGCTTTATGCGCTAAGGAATTTTCTTTATCAATATAAGGCATTGCTGCCATATTACCCGGTTGTATATTGAAAGTTGGATTAATTACATCCATGTAAAATCTTCCAACTTTGCTACATAATAATGATAAAATATTAAATATTTTTTGTTGTTCAGAAACTGCGCACATTCCTGAGGCATCATCAAATAAATAACCTGCTGGCGAGTATCGGAAGCTTGGAAATGACGATGTAATTTTGCTCCAAATTATGGCAGGTTTGAAAATATATTCTAAATTATGATTTGTTGAACCACCTTTCCAACCTAACTTCTCCATATTAAGTAATTTATAACCATCATTTTCCCAATCAACAATACTTAAGTTATTACCATACCATTGTCTATATTCTCCTCCTTTTTGATATGGAAACCATTTCTTTAAACTATGAAGAGCTTCTTCTCTAGATGCAATATTAAAACCTATTTTACTTATTGATACTTCAAACCAATATCGAACAAAATACTCATTATCACGAGTACACATTCCTTTTCGAGGATGAGAAATTTTTCCTAATGCCTGACTGTTGTCTAAAGCAATATAAGCTCTACTACTTAACCAATAAGCCACAGGGCTACCAGGAATTTTCTTAAAGTCATCTGGTTTTGCTGTTTTTAATCGCTCATTTTGAACAGGGAATTGTTTTGGTACACCATGTTCATTTACATCATCATTTTTACAATAAGAAAAACTACCTGCATAATTACTGACATGCTTATTTAGCATAACTGTTGCAGCTGTCCCAAAGGCAATGCCCATTACTCCATTGCCCATATGAACCATACAAGACAAAGTTTTATTATTTAACAGTTTTTCACGCATTGCCTCATAAGATGATAAGAACATCCAGCTTTGCATGGTCACCATACTGTTAAAGCCATTATCCTTACACCACGCAAAACCACGCTCGATAAACATGGCAAACAGGTCTGACTTGCTGTCTGGGAATTTCTTTTTGGCAAAATCTTTCAGTGCTGTATTCATGCCCTTCCCGCCCATATACGGCGGGTTGGCAATGACAGCATCATATTGTTTAGCGAGTAATTTAGCTTGCTTTACTAAAGGTAATAGCTCCTGTGCTGACTGCTGTGCAAAAATATCCCCTGATTCTAATGCTGTATTCAGCTTGGTTTCTAAATCAGGTAGTTTCTTCGCAAATGCTTGAGGAATTTGAATCAAAGAACCAAAAGTCGACGCATGTTCAAATAAATCCAGTAACTCTTTTAAATCTGACTGCGCAATACCAGTGTTTGCCAAATCCTGACTCAATGCGTCTAAACGTTCCGGCTGACTATCTTGTAGCGCAATAATATTCAGCTTCGGTGGATTGCTAAATAAACGGCGGTCATCCTCACGTGCTTTCATCAATAGCGCAAAACTCGCCAATTGTGCCGCACGGGTATCGATATCAATGCCGTACAGGTTATTTTCCAGAATCAACCGTGGAATATCACGACTGCGGTAACCACGTTCCAGATAAATTGCTTTGAGGCAATCATAGGCCTCCACCAGAATATGCCCCGAACCACAGGCCGGATCGAGTACCGTAATGCTTTCAGGGTTTAAAGTATCGCCATCTTCACTGATCCGCACATCAATCAGCTGTTTTAACTGTGCATTGACCTCATCCGTTTGTTCAGCGGGTTGAATATAATATTCCCAATTATTGGCCAGCGTACTATCAGGCTGTGCCATCATCCATAAACGACCGACACTGTTTTGCACCAAATACTTCACAATCCAGTTTGGAGTGAAGAGTTGCGTCGCTGCAGGAATGTCTTCACTTTTAACAACCTTACCAATCACCTGATCTTTCTTTTCAGAAATATAGAACTGATACAGCCAGCCAATAATCTGTACATCCGACCAGTCTTCTTCAGGAATGCTGCTGACCAGATCACGAATCAAGGAGTCGGTTTTGGTCAGGTTATCCGGTAATAACAGTTCAGATTCATCAGACACCTGTTCGAACAGGAGTGGCATGACCTGATTCAACGCATGACACTGAGCCAGTAACAGTTCCCGATACAGCTCTTCGTCTTTATTGCCATCCAGCTTCAGTTCAGCCACACGGCTGGCATCTAAACCTGGTAGGTCAATATCCAGACATTCTTCCAAAATCTGTGGCAAGCCTGCACTACCATCGGCACTACTGAGTACACGACGGCCATGATCCAGTAAGCCTTTGCATTCCATGTAGCGAATCGCACAGAGACGGTTAAACCAGCTGTAAGCGATATAATCAATCGTCTGCTCAAAACTGCTGGTTTGAATGCGCTTGATCAGCTTCTCACGAGGTTTCATGACGGATAGCGGAAAAACCTGATCGCCAATCAGCAGCAAGTCGCCTTTCTGTTCAGCCGGTAAAATGCTGTCTGCGGTGATGCCATACTTGGCGGCCTGCTTGCGCATCGCTGCGATAAAATCGTTACGTGCTTGCGGTGCGTATTTTTTAATATTACTGGTATTCATGTTAAAACCTTTAATTAATGACTGATGCCGATATCCCTAACCCAAGTTAGCGAATACGCACACGCTTTTTATCACCCACGATTTTCTTCAGTTCAACTTTGAGTGCGTCTACAAACTGATCCACAGACTCTTCCGTTTCCAGATAGACACTGCTAGAGGTTTTGTTGTAAATGCTGGCGACATCGACTTCGACAACAGGTTTCGGTGGCACTACGGCTGTCACAGGCTGTACCGGACTCGCAGCAGGTGCTGATGTAGCTGGGCTGGAGGTGGTTGCAGTGTTGGTTACACTCTCTGCTTTGCTCTGAGCCAGTTGTGCCGCTTTGGCCTGACGCTGGATTTCCGCCTCAACTTCGCTTTCCAACTCATACAAGGCTTCATCAAAACGCTCGACGGCGGTTTGGGTTTGCAGCATATAGATGGTGGACAGGCTAGTTTCCACTTCAATATCCGTTTTCAGCAGTTGTAGTGGGCGTAATAGCTTGTTACTCAGCTCAGCGCTAGCGATGCCACTGTTTTTAATCTCGGCTTCTAACTGCTTGATCTTGTCATCAATGTGTTCTATCGCTTGATTGCGCTTCTCAGTCAGCAATTGCTCATTGACGCTTTCCACTGTGCGAACCAAATCAGCCACTTTATTTAACAGGCCATAGGGCGATTCAAGGGTGGCAATACGATGTAATTCGGAGAGGGCTTTTTTTGCCACCTCATCACTGCCCAGCGCCTGTTTGTTTTTCTCAAAATGACGTAAGGCTTGCTGTAGTTGCTGCCAGCTTGGCATCTGATTACTAAAGAATTCATGAATGTCACGATAGTCTTCTTCCAGATCCAGATAGTCGTCCTTGTTCTCAACCACGGCTTTAAAGAAATCGAAGCTGTCGCTATTGGTCAGCAGACGTTCCAAAGTCAAAATCGACTTTTCAATCACTTTCTTGCCCGGGAACTGTCCGACATCAGTTTTACTCTTATACGACTTAAAGTTGGCTAACCAAGTCTTAAAATGCTGCAAATAGAATTCAAACAGCTCTTTCTCAGTCGCTGGCCCCATGGCCGAGAATAGGTCTTGGGTCAGTTGGCGTGCCTGTTTCAACACCTGATCATCAGTCTGGCGCTTTTTAATAATGGAAACATCACGGCGACGGCGGCTGTTTTGTAAAGGCTCAAAGGCATCTTTTAACTGTAAGCTGCCGCCATTTAACTGCAGTGAAATCCGCCCCATTGCCGCCAGCTGACCTACCAGCAATAAAATCTCGGCATCTGGCCAGCCATAAGGGCGTTTGACAAAACGATCTATCACATCTGAGACCAGAATACGTTCGCTACCGGTGGCCCGTAGTGCAATGTACTGCTCCACTTCCTGTAGGGCTTTGGGATTGCTCTGACCGCCATCCAGAGACAATCCGAGCTGCGCCATATCATCCACAGTCAAGACGGCGTTCAGTTCACGCCAGGCATCCTGCTGATAGACCTGCAAATAGCTCAGTTTGGTATAGGTGTTTTCCAGCAAATAACGACAAGCCTCATCCAGCTTGGTGGTTGGACTTGAAGATGAAAGTTGTAGATGTTGACCCAAGGCATAACTTTCCGCGTCCAGCAACATTTCTTCGACCCGGGCACGCAGGCGTTTTTTACGCTCCTGATTCTCACGGCCACGGTCTGCCAGAATACGGGTGATATCGGACTGAGTGCCATCATCATTTAAACGGATGAATTTATTGGTTTTCAGCCAGGTGCGCAGTTCATTAAAGAACTGTTTATCGTCTGCCAGTTTAAACAGCACTTGTCCTTCAGCCTGAGTACTTTTACCAATACAGTAAGCTTCAGTGTAGAGGTTGTATTCCGTATCCAGTGGAGAAATGATTTCAACTTTCAAATCGCTCTCATACTTGCCATCCAGGCTATGGCTATCTAGGAAACGACCAATCTGATAGTCCATCTTGTTGGCTTGATGGCGGTATTTGTTCTGATCGCGCAGTAAATCTTTAAAGATCAGATTGGCTAACTCTTTATTTTCTTCTGAAGCTGCTAAGTCAGTGGCTTTAATTTTGCGGGTGATATCGCGTTCTTCATTGGTCAGGAACAGGAACTCATCGCCATTCCTCGTAATCAGGCTCTCTTTTTCCAGACGCTGCAGGCTCTCTTCAATCCGCTTACGCAATGCCAGCTTATCTTCATCAATTTTCTCAATCGACAAAGTCACCAGGTTATCTAGCGTACCTTTGATGATATCGACATAGCGGATCATGAACAGGGTACGCAACATCTGCACATCAAAACCATCCAGGGTCTTATTCTGCCCTGCCTGGTCGATGGTACGTTTAACCGCTGTATCCAGGAAGCCTTCGACTGAAGTATAGAAGCGGTGGAAAGGAACCAGGGCACCGACTTCATCTGTGGCAATCGCATTCGCGGCCATCTGGAACGCATCTAGCATGGACCGTTCACCATAGGCCAGGTGTGCACCGGTCGCACCGACTTTACGGATTTCTTCAAATACTTTTTGCACCAGCTGGAAATGGTACGGCGCAAAAGGATAGTTATGAATAAAACTGTCTGGCCCCTCATAGTTCTTGAGGGTTGGGCCTGAACGGTCAAAGGTAATCTGATTTTTTAAGATATCGCCCTTTTGCTCAAACACCGATCTGAGCAATGCTTCTGCTTCTGGGGTTTTACGTAATAAACGTTTCTGGATGACTTCATCGGTATTGGAACTGGACAGTGATAAACGGGTTTTAAAACGTCCAGCAATCTTGGAGAAGTCATTGGCTTTGGAAGAAGACATCTCACCTAAAACAGCATCGATGTCTGCCTGTGAGGTCACGATAATCCAAGCGCGGCCTTTACAGATCGTACCTAGGTTTTCAGTAATGGTTTGCAATGTCAGCATCAAGCGGGTATCGCTGCCAATAAACTGCCCCACTTCATCGACCAAGAACAACATGCGTTGCTGGGGTCCTTTGCTGTCCAGGTATTCTTTCACCCACTGACAGAAGTTTTCAACCGAAACACTAAAGGTCTGCTCAGAATCCTCAAACCATTTATGCGCAGCTTCAGCAGATAAGTTGAGGGCTTGGGAAATTGCGGTTTCGACATCATCCTGATAGAACTGATAGCCATCACGTTCTTCCAACCATGACATGCCGCTGGATTCTTCAAAGGCTTGTTTAAAGCGCTCATACACCCCTTTCTGGCTCAGGTGACGTTCCATATGGGCAATATGTGGATGGTCAGCACTAAAACCCTGATACTCGTTAAACACGCGTAAAAACACATTCAGAATCGGATTGCCGTCATCATTGGAGCTGGCTTTACTGTCGATGTTAAATAGGATGACATCGGCATGATGGCTAACGGCCTTGCCAATATCCGCACGGATAAACGCATCACGGATTTTGCTTTCATCAAAGAATTCTGCAGCACTGCGTTCGTTACCTTCCGCGTCACGTGCCACTTTATTGGCCAGAATATACGATAAGGTTTTCAGGAAATGTGATTTACCTGAGCCAAAGAAGCCTGAAATCCACACGCCGACACGATTGGCAATCGAAGGATCGCTCAGGTCTGTGCCATAAGACTGGAAAAAGTCCCGAAAATGCTTTTCCAGCTCATTGGTGACCACATACTCATCAAGTTCCTGATATACCGTGGTATTGTCATTCTGGTCTGCCTTGACCACCCCGTTTATCGCACGATCTAATGGCTTGTAAAAAAGTTCTTTAATGTTCATCTCAATCCATTCCCCCGAATTCTTATTTCTATTTGCCGTGTTTAAGGCACTAATCTGAATGCTCTGTAGTAATTGTTGCTTGGAATTTTTCCAAATAAACTCATCGCTTGACCGTCGTAATAGCCTGGGTAAAACAGCACCACTGGCTTATGCCCCAGTAACGAATGCAAACTGTTCAATAAGTGATGGGCACGTAACAGTGGCCAAACCGACCCTACCCCAGTCATCAACACAATATCTTGCGCATTGGTGGCATATTTACTCACCAGATAAGGCGCGAACTTATCCATATGCAGTGGGCCCTTTAAGGCTTTGAGCAGCGCTTCATCGCCTTTGGCTTTTTGCATTTGAATGGCTTTATCGATGAAGTTACGCTCAGCCAGATAATCCACCACGGCTTGCAGCAGGTTGATATTCACCACCTTCAGCTGACTGTGTTTTTTCTCCAGCATCCCGTCTAGAAAATGCAGATATTCGCGCACTTTCAACTCATCTTCAGGTGCATAATCAAAAATCCAGAAGCCAATTTCATTGCCCAATCCTTGTCCAGTGAGAAACTCAGTGGAAAGAATTCGCTCTGGAATCTGGTTCAGACGCTCATGTATTGTTTGACTCATTGCTGCCCCTCTACAACTAACGCGTCCATACCGACACTTCCATAGATCTTTTAATGCGTTGTTTATAATGTTCTTCCAACAGGCTACGCAGCTCTGCTCTGACGATCACGCGCTGCAACTCCAGCTTACGGGTACTTTTTAAGTAACCGGCTTCTGCCAGCATGCGAAACACCACCTGCCCCATTTTTTTCTTGCTGGACTCTTTCCAATCACAGATATCCGGATCACGTTGTGAGCGTTCATCCAAAAAATCTGACCAGATATAACTGTCCAAGTATTGCGCCTGAGAGATATAGGCATCCCTCATCACCGTTTCCATAAACTCAAGCAGCAACAGGTTGCGTTCCAGTGCGCCACAAAAAGCCACCTGGGTCGCCAGCTCATCGTCCCCATCCCGCAAAGCTTTCCAGAAATCAGGCTCTAAGCGCTCAAGACGCTTACGAATGGCAGTGGCGTTACGTTGGGCTGAAGCAGGCGTTCTTTTTTGCAGAATATTGTCAATCTGAATTGCCTGATGCCATTGTTCTGGAATCGCTTCTCGTAATAACAGATCCGCGATCAGCCGGCTTTCACGCACCATCAGGGAGCCACCAATCAGGTCACTGTCATAATGAAATTGTTCTAACATGGCCAATCTCCTATGAGGCCTGATCAAACAGGTAAGACGACAGCTTTTCGATATCTGAGCGTTGTAGTACCAAGGGATATTTCAAGGCATCATCCGCCTCAGCCAGCGTGATCGCGGCCTGATATCGCTGCAAGGTATAGTGAGCCAGGGCTTTTTTCACCGGAATCTGTAATCTGCCATCAGGCATGCCGAAGTCTTTTTCGACCAGCGCTTGTTGTGATGAGTTCAATTTTGGATTAGGGATCAGCGTCAGTACAATTTCTTCATGCCATTGCTGATCCTGAGCAGGGTCTACTGACTCAATCGCCACCACAACAGGTGTGCGATCAATTCTGGAGAGTAAAAAGTCCTTAAACTGCTTGCTCTGATGGCAATAGGCACGGACATGCCAGCGAAAACCGGTATACACCAGGGTGTGTGGGGAAATGATGCGTTCATGCCACTGCGGATTCTGCATCGAGGCATAAATCATTTTTAAAGTGTTTTGGTTTCGGCAGGCACGCAAAACTTCCCGAATCACTTCAGGACGTACACTGCGATCAGGTAATTGAACTGCTGTAAGATTCGGTTCTGGTGTCGCAATCAGGGTATGCGATTCACTAACCAAACCTGACAGCATATTGAGATATTCATTGATATGTACGGTAGTCAGCACCGGTTGAAACGTGGCTTTAGGCACATAGCCTTTTACGGAGGGATCATGGACCAAGGCATCTGGGTTATACAGCGTATTGTAACGCTTGATATCCGCAGAAGCCTGCTGTCGACTGAGCCCAAACCAGCTCATTAAACGATTGGTAACCAAACGACCTTCCCAGTATGCAAGGAGCTCGATCGCTCGCATTCGTAGCAGGACTTCATGCTTATCTGTCGTCATATACCAATCAGTCAATAAATAGCAGCTTTAAGATTACCCTACAGCAAATATACAGTAAACATTTTTGACGGTATTTAAAGGTAGTATTGCAATCACCAGATAAAAAATATACTAGTATCCTGATGATAGCCGTCAAAGTACGATCTCTAGCAGATCATGGATCCTAGTATAGCGCGTGAATTGAGCTAAGTTTTAAAATGAGAGCAATATGGGTTTTAGATTTCGTAAAAGTATTAAATTATTCCCGGGTTTTAAAATTAATCTGACCCATAAAGGCATCAGCAGTGCCAGCATTGGCAAACCTGGTGCTTCTCTAAATATTGGGAAAAAAGGTACGCGAACCAGTGTCGGTATTCCAGGTACGGGACTATCTTACTCTAAACACCAGCCTTACTCTAAAAAGACCCGTGTTCCACAACCGACATCGCTAGAACACACGGAATATAATCCTCAGAATTTAGAACAACCGAAGACAAAGATCTGGCCTTGGATTATTTTTGGAATATTGTGTTTTATGGTGGGTGCCGTCATTTTTTAGCAAAAACAACATTGTATTTTGATCAAAAAAAACGCCCACATGGGTGAGTGGGCAAACTAAGGATATTAAGATCCTTCAGAAACTACAGCGCAATTCTCGCTCCTACTCTATCCGTTATTTAAATAAGCGACTGTGGCTCACAGCATATTGCTGATCGCACAGCTTAAAAGTAAGTTTTGTTGTAGTTTTAATGAATTGCGGTTTTTTAAAGGAGCTTTTTTATAGCTTCATTATTTTGTGTGTTTTTTTAATTATTCAGACTATTCTAAATAGTCAGTACGTAATAGTATCACCTGTTGATCTTGGTATTGGCGATGAATGGTTACATCCATTTTAGCAATTGTTTGTGAGGTTAAATCTGACGGCTCACGTACTAATAAGCCTTGTAATGTTGTTAGTAAACTTTTCATTTTGCAATCCCCTATTTGATTTAAATCAATCACATGAATAGTACTATTTTGTAACATCAATATTTCAATACGATGAATCAAAGTGATATTAAAAGGACTGCCCCCTGTATATATAGAAATCAGTCCTTAAAAACGGCTTAATCAACGATCCAACTTTATAGAATCGGATCGTTTAGGCGTTATGTTCAGGTTAAGAACAAGAGTATTGACTAACCATGACTTGCAAGGCTGGTTAGGGTAAATCAGCCAGACCAAAGCCATATCTTGCTGATAAATTAGTACAAAAGCTCGTCAAACAAATCCGCTCTAGTCTCCTCTAAGCTGATATCTGATTTTCTTCTATTACAGAGCAGATGAACCAGCAGACCATTTTCTAGCACACCTTGCCCACCTGCGGCTTTGGTAATCCTATGATCCGATTCAGTAGAATCGAGATAGATTAATCCATCACAAATGGGGCAAAAGTTATGATTACCCACTAGAAAATTATGCTTAAGCAAATTTTTGGTTAATGCTGAAAAGGCCTTGGGCTTTGATCGAGAAATTGGATTGTCGATGCCTACACTCCACTTTATTTATTTTCAGACAGCAACCAATCAAGAGCGTTCATTTTTACAATACCATTATAATTGGCTTCAGTCCCTATGGTGTCTAAGGTAAGTAAATACTTGGGATATGAATCAGAAATTTTCTGTAATGGACGTAACTCTCGGCTTAGTGTCTCCTCATTGAGCGTTTCTAATGCCACCTGATAATAAGTTAAATTCTGTAAAGTATCGACAGCAACAAAATCAATTTCATATTCATCAACCCGCCCTACATAGACCGTATAGCCTCGTCTGACAAGCTCAAGATAAATCACATTTTCTAAAATATGACCTTGATCAGCATTAGCATCAGGCAACATAATGCGGCGCAATCCGACATCAACTAAATAGTATTTTTCAGAGGATTGTAATAACTCACGCCCACGTACTTTAAATTGTGCGGCGCTATAAAATAGCAAACTGTCCTGTAAGCCCCGAATATAGCGCTTCACTGTTTCAAATGAGATTTTAACCCCGCTTGAAACAAAGGTATTTTTAATTTTATTGATGGAAATGGGTGAGCCTGTCACGCTTGCCAAATATCTTGCGACACGCTCGAGAGAGTTAATATCGGCAGTATTTAAACGGGGAATAACATCTTTAAACATTACACTGGCATAGACTGCTTGCAAGTAATCATAGGTTTCCTGCTGGCTGGTCATGGCAAGCGTATAGGGGAAACTACTTCGCGTGTACATAGCATACAAATCACGATTGGATAATTGTTGGATGATCGGATTATTTTCAATATGCCACTGTTTAAACTCTTGGAATGACAAGGGTAAAACATGTTGCTCGATATAGCGTCCTGTGAGTAAAGTCGCAAGTTCTCCACTCAGAAAGAATGCATTTGAACCTGTAATATATAAATCGATATAATCCCGAACATATAAAGAGTCGACTACTTTTTCAAAATTGGTAACATGTTGTATTTCATCTAAAAAAACATAGTTTTTCTTACTTTCATCAACTTTGGACAATACATAATCATGTAGTTTACGGTAATCGGTGAGTTCTTCAAATTCCATAAATTCAAAGTTGATGACAATGATGTTTTCGGCTTGTACCCCCTGTGCTTTTAGGTCTTGTTGAAACATCGCCAGCAAGGTGGATTTTCCAGAGCGACGTACACCCGAAAGCACTTTAATGACATCACGGTTTTGCCATGTATTCAGAAATTTTAAGTAGCCATCACGTCGAATATTAGCGCTTCTCATTGCTTACACTTGAAATCTAAATTTTTAATTAATTCTATCAAAGTTTAGAACCTAGATGTAAAAATATTCAATTTTAAAAAAAGTTTAAAGTTTAAGTGAAACATTCAAAGCTACTGTTGAAGCATGCAAACAGTAGATCTGATAAAAATCCAAATTCTGTCTTTTTAATTATTTTCCATGTCATGTTATGTCATTGATGCTGCGACTTAACTGCTATATAAATTAAGTGAAAAGTAAAAGGAATTAATATGTTAACTAGAGTGGAACTCATTTTTGTTGTGCTGATGGTCTCAGCCTTAATCCTAATTGCTTATGAAATGCTAAAAGGTTTATTTTAGAGCATCTATACAATTTTTGATCAAAAAAAAGCCCACAGAGGGAATCTATGGGCGAAACTAAGGACCTTGACGGTCATTCAGAAACTACAGCTAGTTTCTGGTTGTGATTCTAGACTGAATTAAAAATAACCACATTGGCTGAATGTATCACAAGTTAAATCATGTGATTAATCATTGATACATCTGCAAAAATGAGCTCATCGCTCTGTTGATTAATACAGTAATTCACCAAACAAATCCGCTCTAATCTCTTCCAGACTCAGATCTGATTTCATTCTATTACAGATGGGATGAACCAGCAGACCATTCTCTAGAACACCTTGCCCACCTACGGCTTTGGCAATCCGATGATCCGATTCAGTAGAATCAAGATAGATCAATCCATCACAAATGAGGCAAAAGTTATGATTACCCACCAGAAAATTGTGCTTAAGCAGACTCTTGGTTAATGCCGAAAAGGCCTTGGGCTTTGACCGAGAAATTGGACTAATCGACTCCACATATCCCACCACATGCTTGACGACTGCATCATCATAACCACCCAAAAATCTTTCGACATAAAACTCGTTAAAGTTTATGTACTTGAAGGCCTTAGACATGGACAGAATAAAGGTATTCAGGCATTCCTCATCATCAAAATCAACTTCCATTTCCAAGCTTAAGCAAATAAAGGCTTTATAGACAATTTGTAGCCGATCATAGCCCTTGATACCACTGCCGAACTTGCCGACCGTTTCAGTGGTCGCCACGGGGAAATTAGCAATCAAGAACTCAATACTACGGCGTACCCGGGTGAAGTCTTTGAAACTAATCGTTCGATGATGAATCTGCATGAGGCTTTCATGAATTTCATACACAATTGAAAACCATGCAAGAAAAGAAGTAATCTGAAAACGCTGGTCCTTATAAAAATATAAGTATGGATGAAAGCCCAAACTCGGAACCCCAGTATTTTTTACAGGCGTCGCTATTCTGCAAAGAATGGTCAACAGATGCGACATCAGGTTTTCAACGCGTTCCCCCTGATTCAGACTCATAATATTATGAATCTGATCACCAGCAATGATATTCATCAACTCATTGACCAAGCCAATTTTTTTGCCATGACTCATTTCATTGTCTAATAAAATGGTCGAAAAAAGGAGCTGATGGATCCTCTCCCCTAACTCAATCAGCTCATTTAAACGTGTATATTGGAGCTCTTCCAAGTTAGATTTATTGTCATTGATATAACAACAGGCATAGATCGCATAATAGGCGTCACTCCCGCGACTTCTGAGATGATATTCCTCATATTTATCTAGACGTTTAGTATCTGAGTTAATCGATTGAAATACCCGTCGCGCATCTTCTGGAGTCCCCAGTACCTGCCGGAAACTGATTTTAATATCGCCTAATTTCGATTTTTTTCTGCAAATTCGGCATCAGTACAAATTTTTTGAAAATCAGCAAGATCTCCTAAATAATAGAGATGGTCCCACTTGTTTGAACAACTAAAAGCTTATTTATAAGTGATATTCTGCTCTAGTTAAGCTACCTTATTTTGTTGTGGTAGCTGGTCATAGTAAAACTCATCTGGAGTCATTTTGTCCAGACTCGAATGAGGTCGTTTCAAATTATAAAATTCAAAATATGCGTTTAATTGCTTCTTCGCATCAAAAACATTGCTGTAGGCTTTGAGATAAACCTCCTCATATTTAACGCTCCGCCATAATCGTTCAATCATCACATTATCGACCCAACGACCTTTACCGTCCATGCTGATTTGGATGTCATTTGATTTTAACACTTCAATAAACGCATCACTGGTAAATTGACTGCCTTGGTCTGTATTAAAGATTTCAGGTCGACCATATTTTTCAATAGCTTCATTTAATGTTTCTATACAAAATGCAACCTCCATACTAATCGATACGCTATGGGCAAGCACCTTACGGCTGTACCAATCAATCACAGCACATAAGTAGACAAAGCCTTTTGCCATAGGGATATATGTTATATCCGTTGCCCACACTTGATTACTCCGTTGAATATTCAATCCTTTGAGCAGATATGGATATTTACGGTGAGCTTGATTGGCCTGACTTAGATTTGGTTTACGATATAACGCATTAATGCCCATTTTCTTCATTAAAGTACGTGTATGACGTCGTCCTATATGATGTCCTTGACGGTTCAATAAATCACGCATCATACGGCTACCTGCAAAAGGGTATTGCATATGTAATTCATCAATACAGCGCATCAGCTTCAGATCTGATGCACTCACAGGTTTTGGGCGATAGTAATAACAACCACGGGAGACTTTCAGTAGCTTAGCTTGCTTAGATACTGAAATCTGAAGTGAGTCGTCGATTAACTTTTGTGGTTGAAGCGGCCCAGTTTCTTCAACACACCTTCTAAAAAATCAATTTCTAATGCCTGCTCACCGATTTTTGCATGTAGTTTTTTTAGATCAATGGGTGGTTCTGCTGGAGCTTTTGATTGATCGAAGGCTTGCGAGGAAGCCGAAATCAATTGATTTTTCCAGTCAATAATTTGGTTTTGATGAACATCAAATTCAGCACTCAATTCAGCAAGTGTTTTTTCTGCTTTAATCGCAGCAAGCGCTACCTTAGCTTTAAAGTCATTTGAATGATTTCTTCTTGGTCTACGTGCCATAAAATACTCCATATATCGATGTTTATAACATCATTTGGGGAGCAAAATATCACTTATAGGAGTTGTTCAAATTTACGGAGCCATCTCTTAATTGCGGAGGTAACGAATATCTTGTTTTTGTTGATCATTGAAATTAGGTGCTTGAGGGACTTGCTCATCCGCAAAATATCTATTGATCCATGCATAAATACAGGAAAGACGATGTGCCCCATCAATAATGTAAATATTGCCGTGTATATCTTTCCAATACAAAATGCATAAATTGATGTTTTGATCTTCTGTGCAATCCTCAATAAAGTTTGCAATTTCTTGCACATTCCAACATTCCGTAGAACGCTGGTTATCCGCTTTAAATAAACATTTGATGATGGAATGTTTTTCAAAATCAGTCAGTGCTACTTCAAAATTGTCACGCTGCATTGAAGGTGACATTTCTTCTGGCAACATAACTTTACGCTGAATAATATTGGTCAATAATCGTGTTGGACCCATTTTTATTTTCTCCAGACAACACTGTCCTACTTTCGCTCAAGTACGAAATTTGAAAGTGTATATAGTTCGATTTGGTTAAAGCGATGAATTAAATGACCGTCAATATTCAGTCAGCGCTAACAAAAGAAACCTAAGAGAAATGGGTACTTTTAAAATGATATTTTTCATATTGTAATCTCGTTGATCAATGTGAAATTTGCCAACATCTTTTCCACGAGATGGTGGCAAACCAAATAGGGGTGGAAATACCGCTCAACGAAACGGCCAGTCATAGACTGCCCTACTTGGCCTGCCATAAAGCATTGCCATGCAGACACAAAAGAGCCACTAAAAGTGACTCTTTAGCACGTTGAGATGCGGGTTTCCACGCCCGATTACAGATTTTGCTGTAATGTAATTATCATATGGGTATCTTTTTCTTTGGTCAAACCGAATTAGAATTTTTTTATTCATTTTTAAATAAAAAAATATAAATCGATAACATATGGATCAAATTGAAAGCAAAGAACAAATCAAAGTCGCTGATTCCTAGGCCCCTTAGGTTGAACGATATATGCTTAGGCTATTTGCACAAGGAAGGATGCTATACGGCTTCTAGCAGCATATTAAATGCAAGGTATGATGTAGTCAGGTAAATGATATTTATGCACACGTAGCTGTCTTGAACAAATTCACAGAATTTGGCTGCACTTATACCCAAATTGTCACTTGAATTTAGCTCAATTAGGGTAGCGCTGTCTTTCAAAACTTTATGTAATAAAGCGTGCGTAAGTCATATTTACTTAAATTCTGATATGATCTCTAATCACCAAATATCGTACACTCAACCATGCTAGTACCCATCGCACGGCGCTTAATGACGCTTGTTGAGACATAATTCTAAAATAATCATATTTATTATGTTTCATCACTATCGGAAAAAACTGATGTTCTGTAAGGATTGAAAGCATAGGTTCATCCTCTGCCGTAAAATGCATCAATACTTTTGTTACATTACTTTCATACAACCATTTTTTTATTAACCAATTATAAGTTTCTGATTGGTTTTGTTCTAAATAATCAAATCGCTCTAAAATCTCTTGTGCAGAATTAAAATCTACAGCACTGAGTAATTCAGGCAAACGTGCTAACTTTCCTTGTGTCGATAATGGA
Source organism: Acinetobacter sp. CIP 101966 (assembly GCF_000369725.1). NCBI lineage: Bacteria > Pseudomonadati > Pseudomonadota > Gammaproteobacteria > Moraxellales > Moraxellaceae > Acinetobacter > Acinetobacter sp. CIP 101966. The sequence continues at coordinate 36,205 of NZ_KB850162.1, forward strand.
TGTCTTCCTATATTTGAACCACGTTTACCTGACGGAATGTTTGCCATCATAATTAAAGCTTTCTTCCAGGACTCAATATCTAATCGTGGCTGCCCCTGCCCAGAAATAAGATACCGCTCAATATCTTCAAACTTTTGAAATAATTCGTGTTTAATTACTTTTCCAGTCGAATTCCCTCTTTTTTGAGCATAGATGACCCACCTCTGACTTTGTCTTTTTTTGAGTACATATTTTTCGATGGTGTCTCTCAACTCATATTTTAGATTACCATTCTGTTGATGAATCGCTTGGAAATGCCTGAATAAATTACTCCGACTCATGACTCGCTTAAAAAATGCAGTATGTAAATTGGGTTGCTGTTGTTGCATGCTATAGGCATAAGTAGCTAGAAATAAGATATGAATATAATGCTTTAATGTTGTTGATTCATGTAAATGTCCAAGCACTCGACTAATCGCCTTAATCCCTTGCCCAACCTGTCCTTCATTGCCTACTAGCGTATTAAATTGCTCATTCGATGGCATCCAAGTTTGTAGCCATGGCAGTTCTATTGTCAGCGCTTTAAAATCAACCACTGTTTGCAAACACTTTAAAGTATATGCACTTGCAAACGTATGTCTTAAATGATGTAAGCTGAGATCAATATCTCCAGTGGCTTTCTTTAATATTTGAGATATTTGATCAAAAAAAGGCCTATGCTCACTGTTCTCATCGGACATTAATATTGAATCTTTTTTATTCTGATAAATATCATCTAATCCCTTTTGAATCGTCTGACTTAATAAATTCATCGGAACAACACGTTCTGATCCAAGTGTTTTTAACTGATGCTCACCATAAGGACGAATTCGGAGCATATCCTCATCAATATCTAAGGGCCGTAAATGAAGTGTCTCTGAACGGCGTACACCCATCGCCGCAGATAAACGAAAATGACGCTGAATCTCTAGACGTAAAGCAGTATCATTCACCCCAGATTCTACAGATTGTAATATTTGAACGATCTGCCGCACTTCATTTTTTGAAAAAACCTTAGCACTTGCTTGATGCGCTGTACGCTTGTGTAACTTTATACGATCATCATTTAATTGAATTAAAAAATCTCTAAAGCGATTCCACGCAGCGAGATGCTTGCGGTGTGGAAAATGCTCTTGCGTCAACTCCATCCATTTTTGAAATACATCTTCATCAATCTGGCTATCTTTTGTTAAATCTTCTGAAAACCCCAATATACCTGCACTGACGATGGCCAAATGTAGATGAATCATATTTCGATTCTGTAGACTTAACTCTTCTGCATCACAGCGTAAAATCAGCCATCGCACAAAGCACGTTAATAAATTGACTGAGTAGTGATTCGTTTCATTATTGGCAAGCTGTTTAAGCCAAATGCTTGATCTAGATTCACCTTTTAGTTGCTGAATCATCGCTAAAATATCAGACAAATGTAGTTGCTCATCGTCTATTTCTATTTCACTTTCTGGCTCAGTGCTATCTAAATTTGTGGTTAATTTTTCATATTCGAATAAGCGTAATAATTCATTTATTGAAAGATCTTCAGTCAGGACTTGGCCTGATATATAACCTGCAATCAACGGAGTGCTATTTAACATCACATTTTGCTGTAAAGCTTTCAACCATTGAGCTAACGATAGAGTTGACTTAACCCCTATTTGTTTTAAATATGTATTAAAACACTTTTGCCAAGCCGTTCTTTGTTGATTTCTTGGCTGTGCTAAAATCTCTTTTAATCGGGGCTGTAGATACTGTCGGTCTACTAAAATTAACGTCGAGACATAAGGACTTAACATTACTGTACGGCGTATCTTTGTCACAGATCTATCATTATTCACTGTCAGTTCAACGAGCCGACTATTCCCCATAGCGACTATAGGCTGATCAGAAGCAATAAACTCTAACATTGCTTGTAAATGGCTTACTCTGCACAATTGTGAATACATCGAGAGTACAACCAGCAAACGTCCTATTTCAACATCACAATTTTGATGTTCAGGTAATTTTTTTAAATCCTCCTGAATAACATCAAGTAAGTTTTGTTCTATATAACACCATGTACTAAAACTATTTTCAGATGTCAGCCATGTACGATGAGCCTTTTGAGGTAGCTGAACGAATAAAGGAATTTTCGTTTTATCGCGAATATAAGCACAATATGCCTTGATCGCTTCTGGCAAATCAATGTTTGTATTTTTAGCTAAATGTGAAGCTAATACATGTCCAAGCTCTAAAGCTACTTGTGGCTCAGGATTTTCCTCAAAAATCAACGGACAATAGGACTCATACTCTGAGTTTTTCAGCCATTCTTTTACATCATTTTCTGAATATTGTATTCTCAGCTTCGTCTCTACTTGAGCTGTTTTAGTCTCTTGGGTTAAAACAAATATTGGAATATGCTTGATTTTTAAAAAATCAAAACCTTCAAGACATTCGAAACCTAATTGTTTTTGCAAGTTTTCTTGTACATCAAGCCACTGTTGTTGAAAAGCTGATACAGGAAATACAGATAACATATCCCATGGATGACGACCCCGTATCCAGTGCCCAAGTCCAGCGTCCTTGAACCGTCCAGGTAACTGATTATAATCAGAGCGAACCAACTTCCGTGCCCAATTTCTAACTAAACCTTCAATCTGATGAGGATCACAAAGTTGCACAGCATAAGATGATAAATCAACACGTGGTTCAACTTGCTCCCCTAGCATTCCCATCAAACCACGTAAACCTTGAATCTGTTTGATCAATGCTTGCGTCAATGGCACATAACGATCGGTTGATTCATCTTGATGATGTTTATCTTGAATCAATGCCCAGCCTTGCTGACTGATCCACTTTGGAAAGGGCTGCTTAATTCCTCGTCCTGCAGTTGCAAGATTCATCCATAATGCTGTATACAATGTTAAGTTATCAAAGAGCGTCTGCCAATCTTTCTGTTCGGCAGCATGATTTATGCTCTTTTTTATTCGTGTAATTTCATTTTGTATTTCAATAATCTTTATTCCAATTGGGCTACCCACCCGCTTATTGGAAGAGTATTTATATTCAGGAATATTAATTTTTATCGTGCTTAAACAAGCAGCCCAGAGTTGCTCAAGTTGCCTCTGTTCAAAAGAGGCATAATGAATCAAGTTATCATAATTTCGACCTGATGCATTCGTCACTGCTTTAACGACAGCTAAATCACCTTGGCTATGCTCATATAACAACCGTGGAAGAATATCTCGAATGCTTTTGAGGCTGATTTCTAGCTCTTGAGGTAAACGGTTAATCAGTTCACTCACGTCACGTTCAACTGCCATATGACGTCTTGTAATCCCAAGATTTTTGACTTGACTCACCAAATCATTGAGTTCACTTGGTAAAACCAAATGTAATTCATTGGTCCATGGCACATGAAATTTAGAATGTTCTGGTTTTTTTTTGAGTGTCGGTGTCCCTGCAAACACACTTAATACATATGCAGATAAAGTATGATTATACTGAATAGCAATATTATTCTGATCTGCATTTCGACTAAAACGAGGCGCTGTTAATTCAGTAACCGAACGTCCTGTGAGTAAACTCAATATTAAAGCTAATTTTGCGCGTAAGATTAAGCTGGCATCAGTATGAGATGGTTGACAGAGCCTAAATACTTCTTGAATTGAATTTAAGGACAATCGCGATTTGGTCCAAACTAAACCAACATTTGCAGCTTCAATATGTTGAGAAGTAGACTTAGATGCATAAAGCCCTCGAATTAAATCGGATTGTTCTGCCAAAAAAAATCTAAACAAGGGCTCCAATGGTGTTTCATCTTCTTCAATCTCATCATGCTCAAATACATCAGAGACTAGACCACGATGAATTTCATCTACATCCTCTAAAGGTTGGATAGCAATACTTAATGAACCATATCGTTGCAGGATCAATTTTTTGTGCTTTAACCCTATACAGTGTACAAACTTTGGACGTTTCTTCTTATTTTTTAGAGGATTGTTTTCCCAAATTTGGGATAAAAATAGCTTTAATGGATAAAAAACTTCTTTAAATCGTTTATCTTCAGAACGATCGGACATTGAACGAATCCATTGTTCCGGTCCGTTTTGAGTGATTAAGTCTTTGACTCGTTCTAAAATATCCTCATGACTTGGATCACCCAACAGCCTAATCGCTAAAAAGGCGTTATACACACGAGATCCTTTTTGACCTTTCAGCTTTATGCTTCCATCACCCTTTAAATAACTACTATAAAGCCCTAGGGTATGTACTTTTTTTTGAAAGTGAAAGATTTGGTCTAAAAACCACCTTATTACCGTATTAAAACTCTCATTATTTTGACTTATTCCTGCTTGAATCAATAGCAAGTCACAAATACCACTGTCTCCAGTGTAGGGGCGTAATGGCGTAAGTATATTATTTCTATCTGTTGTTTCTGAGAAGAAATGTGAATATTTCTCAGCATCCTGTAATCTACTAATGATCTTTAACGTATTAAGCTCATCACGAAATTCTGATAATTCATCATCCCCAATCAATGTGAAGATTCGCTGACAAATGACAACAATGCCAGCTAAGCTATAGTGTGCACGCAACAAAAATAATGCTTGGATCAGTTCTTTTTCTTCTATATTTTCATTCTGATTAATACATTCTAGGAGCTTCTTGAAATAACTTTTCATGAACTACTCCGAATACGATAGACTCTTGCCTTCTTCAAGTCTGTTAAAGCCAAAGCAACTTCTGCCATTGGTGCCACACGAACAATTTGCTGCTGATATTTTTGATAAAGTTCCTCCAGTCGAGGTAAAAATACAGAAAAGTTAGCTAAATGAAAATATGGTTGCACAGACTTGCCCAGCTCTTTCACTTTAATTCTTTCTAATGGCAAAAGCTTCTGGGCGATATAACCAGCTAAAACATTTTCGATTAAAAAATTACCACTCACCACCGGTGATGCCCAATTAACCAATTCTTGAACAAAGGAAATCGGCAGCTTTTTCAAAAAATGCTGTGTATTTAAAAATAAAATCATTTCTTCTGGATCTAAACTCTTTAGTCGAAGTTGGCCTGCAACCACCATCTTGTCCTGTGCTTTATCCACTTTAGCCCAGTGTCTTCTTTTCACACTATCCTTTAGAGTTTTTACCTTACATAAGTCCCTATCGACAGCAAGCAGTAACTTACGATATATCGCGAGCAGTAGTAATGCTTGATTTTTAATTTTTTCTGAAAACTCCCCGCTCATTTCCTCATTGAGTAACATCATTTTCAAAACTAAAACTGGGCATGGTTTTTCAAACCTGCCTTCAGAAATTGTTAATGCATCAATGAGCAATGGTGTCATCATTTTTTTCTGCACAGGGAAGTTATTTTTAGCGTCACAATAGTAGAATAACACAGTCCCAAAATTAACAAAATTAAATCAAATAAATTTTATATTTAATAAAAAAGTATTTGATTTATATAATTTATTTACTAACTTTATTTTTATACTAATTCATCAGCGGCGATATCTTCTTCGACCGCTTCGTCCCAAAGATGGATTTGTTTGGCCGTTAAGTGTTCATTCTTCTGGGCGAACTTATGCCGTTTAAACTGCGCAAGTTCATGCTCGTATTTTTGATTGAGAATAGAGAGAGATTTAACTTTAGAATCTAATTGCTGATTGGTGACTTCAAGATGTTTAACTCTGGCATCTAATTGCTGATTTGATTGTTCCAGTTGTTGTTTTGATTATGCTAAAGACTGATGCTGCATCGCCAATTGCCGGGTAAATTCCAGCAGTTGTTCATGGGGCAGTTGGCTTAAATCAGGCAGCGTATTCATGGCCGCAGTATGCTTGAGGTCATGACGCAGAGGAAATAGAATGTTTGGAGAATAGCAGAATGGCCGAGCTTGGTTTAGAGCATTGTTACCACTTGCTGCAGACCGATTCTTTGCCAAGCTAAACCTTGGATCAGTGCTTGTAAGTGCTCCGGGCTGAGGGCCACGGTTTCACCCTGGTGAACTTTAGCCCAGTGGAATTTTCCCTGTTCCAGCCGCCGGGCACACAGCCAGATGCCCAGTCCATAATGCACCAGCACTTTCATGCGATGGTCACGTTTGTATTACAGAATAGGTAAGCACAATGCGGTTTGATATAGCCAAAGGCTCTCAGCACCTGAGCCATGACAGTATCCATACCTGCTCGCATATCCAGAGGTTGGGTAGACAGCCAAATTTCATCGATACGGATCATGTTGCAAGTGCCTTGAGTAATTCTCCTAAAGCAGATATTTCTGATACTTGCCATTTCAAGCCAATTTCTGATTTTGAGTGGGGTAAAGTAATTTGAACCGTTAACATGTCAGTAGGAGTAGGATCTAATGGTGCAGAGCAAGATAAAGCAATAAATGCAGGTTTATTCGGTAGTGGTGAGCGATCATTTCTCTAGCTTACCATCAATTAAGCGAATCCAGTTGGATAGGGGATTTGTATTCAATCCATGTTGCAAAGCGACTGAAGCAATTGAAACGTCCGGTGCTTTACAAGCCTGAACGATCTGCTGTTTAAATTCAGCACTGCATGTTCTTCGTTTTTTCTCAAGAGATGTGATGGATGTCCTAGGGTGTGTTGACACTTTTAGCTTAAAAAAATAGCGAAGTAGTAAAATCAAATCGCCAAACCCAATTTTACTATTCGCTATGCCTCGTACCATGCTGACAGATCAACACTGGCAAAAGTTGAAAGTTATTCTGCGTAATTTATCCATTCACCACAACTCAAATTTACGCAATTTTATTGAAGCTATTCTCTATAGAATTAGAACAGGCTGTCCGTGGCGAGATATTCCTTCTTGTTTTGGTCATTCAAACTCTATTTTCAAACGTTTTAATCGTTGGTCAAGCAGCGGTAAGTTACTTAGATTATTCAAATTACTAGCCTCATGCCCCGATATGGAGTGGATTTTTATTGATGGCTCTCATGTACGTGCTCATCAACATTCTGCCGGCATAGCGAATCAATCTATTTCTAAAAGTGCAGGAGGAAACTCCTCAAAAATACATTTGATTGTTGATGCACATGGCAATCCTATTGATTTCATGATTACCGATGGAACCACACATGATGTTAAAGTTGCACCTGATTTAATATCAACATTAGATTTAAAAGAGACAAAAGTGGTATGTGCAGATAAAGGCTATGATTCAGAACCACTGCGTGAACAGATCAGGAAAACAGGGACTAAAGCGAATATACCAAAGAAAACAAATAGCCAATCAAACAATGACCATATGGACTGGTGTTTATATAAAATCAGGCATTTAGTTGAAAATATGTTTTGTAGATTAAAGCAATTTAGAGGAATAGCTACTCGATATGACAAGCTCAAAAGAAATTATCAAAGTTCTGTTGCTTTAGCCTGTATATTTTTATGGCTACCTTTATAGGGTTAATTATGAACAGTAAATGTCAACAGACCCTAGTTATTTGTAGTCATAAATTTAGTCCCCACTTGTTTTTAAGTGGGGACTAAATTAAGGCTTATAGGATGAATTCATAAGGTGTGTTCAGCGAACACTTACGTTTTGAATAGATTTAAGGAATTAGGCAGACCTCATACCCAAGTTGTCACTTGAATTTGGATAACTTAGGGAAGATCTATATCTAAAGCCTTTATCCAACAGAGTCGTTTTTATCCTAGGGTCCTTACCACTTGTATTCTTTACAAACATATATCTAAAAAAGTGTAGCAAGTTGCTACACTTTTTTAGATAAGCTCTTTACCAAAAATATCATTCAGTCTTTCACGAATACTTTGAACGAATTCCGGATTATTTTTAAGTTTATGCTTCATATTTCGTTTAAAGTCATTCAGGCCCATACCAATTTCAGCAAAATCCATTTGGAATAAAGTGTCATTAATGACAATATTTGCTTGAGAGTCAGTGAGACATCCTACTTTTTTGAACCACTTCTTGAATTGCTGATAATTTTCATCATTATTAAAAATATACCAAGAACGTATATTCGTATCGAATTTCGCCCCCAATTCTTTTACGAATGCATTGTCTTCAAATGGAACATCAAGATAGATTTTTTCAATTACTGCAATTTCATCCGGTGCTTTATCAGCAACCCGATGATGCAGTTTAAAATTCACACCCACAATTGGACGGCCTTTCTTAACGGTTTCATATTCCAATTGTAGATCTGTATTTTCGTTAATTTCTGCCACTATTTTGTCTAATACATAGCGTCTAAAATCTACCCAGCGATCATATTTGGTTTCATTAATATCAATCAGTGCTTTCAAGTTTTCCAAAAGTAATGGCACTTCATAACTCTTTTGGTTGGCGTACTTGAATTCGTTTTTAATGAAATACGTATAAAGACTCATACTGGCAACAGAATCCAGGGCAAAAAGATGTTTTAGCTGGTAGGTAGTAAAATTCCCCCCAGCCAGTTGAGTGAAATACGGTAACACCTCACTGGTAAAACGAATCTGAATCGCATTTTTAGAGTCATCTTCCCATCTTAACTCACGGATAATGGGAACGACAGAATGTACTTTTTTAGTCTTTCTCTTACCATCATCAGCAGGCTCCTCAATAATAAAATGAGCCACCCGAGATGAAAGTTCTTTATAGATCCGGTCTATTGCAACATTAATTGAATTGCGTTTATTCAATCCTAGTAAATCTGCCAGATCATCCTTATACAAATAAATATAGGTTTGTTCAGTGATTTCACCATTTACCCTATTTTTCTCACTATAATTCGCAACTGCCATTGCATATAGAAGCGCCTTGTATTCATTGGCTGATAACTCGATTGGGCGAATTAAACGGTTACTGGTACTGACAACGCCATTATGGCGAATGTTGCCTATACAGTAAGGAATATAATTCGATTCTTCTTGCAATGGTTCAGATTCTGTCATAACCGTGATATTTATAATTTGACTTAGTTTTTATATACAAAAGTGGAAAAACTTTCAAGACTTTCACCACAAGATTCTAAAAGTGGAAGGCTTGTCATCAAAAAAAAGCGTTTTAGCCGGTTTTTTGCCTTTAAAGTGGAATTAAATATAATATTTCCACCCTATAGTGACAGACCTTCCACCTTTAGCCCCGAAATTACAGTTCAGAATGCCTATTTTTAGTTTTTTTCATCCGCATTCAGGTTGGTTAAGTCAGATAGAAACCCTGATGTGACGAGGCTTCCACCTTTCCGTTAGATTTGAAAGGTATAACTGCACATATAATCATCAGGAAATATCCAATAAAAATAGATTATCCACAGGTCAAGAATATACAGTGACAACCTTTCCACCTTTAAAGCTTGGTTACAAGACTTTATTAACAGCTTAAATCATTGTTTTTTAAATTACTTTTAAATAAAAATAGCAGTTTAAAAAATAGCAGTGACAAACCTTCCACCCTAGTGACAGACCTTCCACTTTACAGTGACAGACCTTCCACTTTACGGTGACAAACCTTCCACCTTACAGTGACAGACCTTCCACTTTACGGTGACAAACCTTCCACTTTACGGTGACAAACCTTCCACCTTTAAAATTCCAAGCATTTGTTTTATATGATAAAAATATGCTCCTAATTATTAATTAGCTAAATAACTAATTATTCTAATTATTAATTAAGCTAGCTTAGTTAAAGATTTATTTTTTAAGCTGTTTTACATCTGAACAAATAGGATTTATAAATTTAAAAACTATAGTAAGATGAGTGAAAGTTATTTATATTACTAGACATTCAAATACGGAAGCATCTGACACGCATGTCTGCAAAAATTATTACTGTTGCTAACCATAAAGGCGGATGTGGTAAAACAACGACTGTTGTGCACCTAGCCTCAGAACTTGCCAATCTGGGCAACAAAGTTTTAGTCATTGATTTAGATCCTCAAGCAAACGCAAGTTTACACATTGGGATCCAACATCCAAGCGAAATTGTTGTGACTACAGCAGAATTACTGGTGGGCGATATTTCGTTGTTGGCAGATGCATTACAAGAAGAAACGAACTTTGAAAAAGTATCATTAATTTATGGTTCCTTGAATTTAGGAAAAACAGAAGACCAACTAAAAGAAGAAGCTCCCCGTCCTTCTGAAGAGTTAAATATCAAGCTAGAACTGTTAAAAGATCTTTATGACTTCATATTGATTGATTGTCCACCTAGTCTTAAATTATTAACCAGCAATGCGCTGGCATCTTCAACCCATGTCATTATCCCTATCGAATCCGGATCACAATATGGACTGTATGGGGTAACAGATCTTTTAAACCATCTTGAAAAGATCAAACGTATTAATCCAAATTTAGAGCTTTTAGGCGCTTTACTGATTAAGCATGATGAACGTCAGAATGTTTGTAAATTGATTCGGGATGAAGCCTTGAAACAGGTGGGCAAAATTTTAGAAACTACCATTCCTCAAAGTACTAAAGTCAATCAAGCAGCGATTCTGCAACAATCACTTTTGAAAGTAGAAAAAAATTCAAAAGTACGTAAGGCTTTTGAAAGCCTTGCCAATGAAATTGTAGCGAAAGTTTAAACCTGAGAGCATTATGGCAAGCACCAAAGAGCTTTTAGCTCAGAAACTGAAACAGAATACAGAAAAACACCAGCAAGCACAGAAAGACAATATTAAAGAGCTGAAAGAGTTTAGACGTAATGTCCCTATTGAGGATATCAGCCGCAGTCCAAACCAGCCACGTAAAGTCTTTGAAGAGTCACTGTTAAAAGAACTGGCGGATTCCATTGATGAAATCGGCCTTTTGCAGCCCATTACAGTGCGTAAACTGGATAATCTGAAATATGAACTCATTGCAGGCGAGCGACGCTTACGGGCGCATCAGTTACTCGGCAAGTCTGTGATTGAAGCCATTATCATTGATGCAAATAATGTAGAAGCGTCTTTGTTAACCCTAGCAGAGAATTTAAAGCGTCAGGATCTGACAGATTATGAGATTTTTATTGGCCTGAACTCACTTGATGAGAAATTAAAGAAAAACAAGCAACGTTTAGCCAATTCACTGGGTTTAAATCGCGAAGATATGTACAAGTATTTAGCGTACGAAAAACTGCCTCAAGCAATTTTAAATGACCTTGATGTGGAACCAGGCCTGCTAGGTCGTACTGCTGCAACTGCATTCAAAAAATTTCTGTCGGATCATATAGAGCAACTTTCTGAGGCCGAAAAGGCTTTGCTAGGGGCTTGGGAAAAAGTAAAAGACAAAAAACTAGAGCAAAGTAAAGTTACTGCCTATGCTGAAAAAATATTGAGTCAGGATCCAGGAAAACTGACCACAACATCTGTGGTTAGAAAAATTGAATATGCAGGTAAGATTGCGGGGAATATCAAACTCAATCAAAAACAGCTTAAGGTTTCTCTGAATATCTCGGAAATTGACGAAGCTAGTCTCTTACAACTAGAAGATTTTTTAAAACAGCTTATTCAGAAAAGTGAAAAAGTGTAGCAAGTTGCTACACTTTTTTTGACAATCTCAAACTAGGGCGTGTTATCAATTAAGCCAGAAAGATCGCTGATAAGAAGTTTTGAGCCAATTTATCATAGCGTGTGGCAATAGCACGATATTGTTTGAGCTTGGCAAAAAAATTCTCGATCAGATGTCTTGCCTTGTAGATATGTCAATCATAATCACGCTGATCAATAGAATTACTTTTCGCTGGCATCACAACTTGACCCTTCGCCTCTAAAATTGGATCAATGACCCGATCCCTAGAGTTGTAGGCTTTATCCATAAACCAGGTCTGGCTCAACGATAAGTCCAGCAACACATCTGAACCGTTTAAGTCATGGACCTGCCCATTCGTGAGATAAAATCCTGTCGGGTTGCCTAAAGCATCAGTACGGGCATGAATTTTGGTGCTTAAGCCCCCTTTACTGCGCCTAGTCGCCTGATTTCCCCCCAGCGCTGTGTTGGTAAGCACATACAATGGGGTGGAGTCTAACATGACATATTCATTGTCAAGGTCATGTGACAGCACTTCAAAGACTCTCTGCCACACACCTGTTTTAGCCCAACGACTAAAACGAGTATGCACTACTCTAAAATCACCAAAGCGTTCGATTAAGTCTCGCCACGGGATACCTGAACGATACCGCTTCAACAAATAGTCGGTTATCTTTGGCCGTTACTCCAACAGTACCCATTCGTCCATGTAACAGATCTTTAATCTGTTCCCACTGATCATCTTTTAATGCATAGCGTTTAGTCATGAAAAAATTATGAGGACCGGTAAGATTTTCTCAAGCTAATTGATGACACCTTAATTCAAAATAAAAAACGGTTTTAAATATTATTTCTATAAATTTCAATGTTACACTGACTTATAACAGGTTTTAATTGATTCCGCTTAGATGATATATGGGACCTAAAAAATTAACTAATTAACTTATGTCCATGACAAAATTATAAATAAATGGACATATATCAATGATGTATGGTTGTTTTTTTATAATAAATAGCCTAAGTGCTCGTTAGTGAATAGATGTTTTTTTGGTGCGGTATAATTACCTGAAAATCCAGACATCAGTTATAAAATGAGATAAATTTTGAAGGACGCCAGCTTTAAACCGCAGCTTTCATTTTTTGTCTACATACAGCAGTCCAAGACGTTACCCAGTGTCACGTTACGGAACCGCACTCAGTGCGCTTGCCGGATTCAACAGTCTGGAGATCTTAGTATATTGCCCTATAAAGCTCATTTTATTAAAGATAATCTTTAATAGTCAAAGGCATTCAAATGTATAGATAGGGACTGTGTCAGGAAATGTGCTAGTAGAGGTGGGCAATAATGTCTAGAATCAAGGTACGTGATTTTCTCAGTCGACTATTACGAATAGCCGCCGATTTTGTAGATGCCTTTTAATTAGATTAGACTGTCACCACTCTCCTAGACAAATTTAGTCTATTCTTTTTGCATAAATGAGAATATTATGAGTGGACAACGATATTCTCTCAGAATCACGTATCAATCATGCTGCTAAACATTCTCATTAAAACAAGGGAATGCATCTTTTTACTGATCTGTACCTTGTTTTCAATTTTCCTCTGTTCTTTAATTTAGTACTATCTTTATCACTTATGAGCACTCACTGGATTCACTGAATGAAGTATATGGAAATCAGAGATTTGATTGAGGCTGAATTGAAAAATTACAGTTCTAATCAAATAATTCCATCCGAACGGTACTTGGCATTAAAGTTTGACTGTTCAAGGGAAACAGTGCGTAAGGCCTATGAACAGCTTCGTGCCGAAGATAAAATTTTCAAACGGCAAAATCTCGGCTGGTTCGTGAGTAATAAAAAAATTCAATATTATCCAAACTCAATTGAAAATTTTCGTTCTTATATGAAGGCACAGGGTTTTAATGCCAGAACTGAACTGATCTCGACCAGACAGCTGCAGCGATTGGATCACAGTAATCTTTTTAGCGAAGAAAATCGTAAATTGGGCTTTATTGAAATTATCCGTTTACGTTATGCTGATGATGTACCAGTACTTCTAGAATATAATTATTTACCTGTTGCGCTGTTTCCAGATGTGCTGAATTATAATGTGATTACTTCGGTCCAAGATGTCATTAAAAATCACTTTCATTATAATTACACGAGTAGTCAGTTAAAAATTAAAAATACCGGTGTGTCTCATTTTGAGAGCCAGCACTTAGGTATTCCTTTAAGTCAAACCGCCACTTATATTGAACGTATTTCAAAATCAGATGATCTAGTGATTGAATATGACATCGAAATCTGGTCACAGGACAAAATTGAAATGACCTTAGATATTCAAGCATAAGCTTATATTTATATCCTGCCCATTCAAATCCTAAGAAGTTAAATGGTTTTAGGATTTTTTTTATTTTCTTAGATTAGACCTCCTTCATAAATCATTCTTACTCAGTTGCAAATTATAAATTCCAGCAACTAGATTGAATCTCAAAAGGGGGGCTTTTAGCTCTACTGCGATAACGTTCTGAAAGTATTTTGAAAGTTTTTAGACTGCCAAATACATACTTAATTTCTATTCTTCTTTATTGATTTCCTGATTATAGATTTTTAGTTCAGGATCCAGTTTACAGCGGCTTTTGGCCTCTAATGGCAACAGGGTATTGGGATACAAAGTATAAATCCTTTGATAACCTCTATCTGTAAGAACAAAGGTTCCTGAAGGGATCTGGTTTAAATTGTGTTTGAACAATTCTAAATCAAGCGTAATTCTCAGCATGACTTTCATATCAGGATGCCAATATCAGCAAATGCCAAGAAACTTAATCCAACATTAGGGGGTATTGGGAAGTGCGTTTGATTGAAGTTGAGCAGAAAGGGAAAATTAGACGTTATATCACTTTATTAATGAACCCAAAGACACAGCCACTGATAGGCTTGGCGAAGCTTTATGCTCAGCGCTGGGAAATAGAAATGTGTTACCCAGAAATCAAAAGTGATTTACAGGAGGGCAAGCATTTGAGGAACAAGCAACCTGATTTAGTTTGTCAATAATTATGGGGGGCTTTATTGCCTACAATATTCTAAGAAGACAAATGAAACATATGGCTCAACGTGCAAAAGTCAGTCCTTTGAGAATCAGCTTTCATATTGCATCTATTGGCATTCTGAATATATTAAGATTCGACTCTTTAGACTCCGCAGGTAATTTACCTAAACATTTAGAAAGTTTACTGGAAAAATCTAAGAGATATGTTTTGCCTGAGAGGGGAGTGAGGAGTTGCCCACGAGTTGTGAAAGGAACACCACAGAAATACTCAAGAAAATGCCAGTCAATTTCTTAACTGACCGGCATCACTTTAATTAAGGGCTTTCAGATGATTCAGATTTTTTGTCTTTCTCATTTCCATAATCTAAAGCAACCTGTTGCGCTTCGGCGGCGGCAGTTGCTTCTATTGGGATGGATTCATCTGCAATAGCTACTGTTCCAGTAAATCCAAATAAGCTCAGGATTAGAATCTTTGAATACTTTTCCATCTGAATTTCCTCTGCGTTTCTAAAACTTAATTTCAGTGTAGAGGGTAAGTTTAAATTCCGATGTATGAGCTATGTCTGCATATGTAAGATATTCAGGATCCAAGTTATAGAACCTCGGGTTTATGTAAGAATACTTATCGGATGAGTTTTTTTGTAGCGTTGACTGGCCAAATACAGACCGATTTTCTTGAAAATCTTTTATAGGGAAGATAATTTAATGGCAAATTATAAAAAGAGCATAGCAATGGTCAACTGCGGTAATCCCCCTATAATAAAATCCAAGAAGACATAAACAATATGAAACCAGGTACGATGAAATAGATCAGCAATAATATTGAGTTAAATGACATGCAGGGTTTCCATACTTTCTTATTAAGTTTAGAAGAAGAAGGTGGTGTTGATATGATCGCAGTAGGTCATGAGTCTTATACAGGACATCGCCTAGTACATAAGGTTAAGTTTGAAAAGAATTAGCACCTCCTCTGAGAGATTTTTCTTTACCAGCCCTGTTTTTGTAACATCTAGTAATTTTTTTGTAACCTTATTGTTATTTATTGTTCACTTTGTTTATTATATAAAAGATGAAAGGTGGAGAATTTAAGATGCTCACTAAGGTCGAAGCCATTGTGATTTTACTAATGGTAATTGCATTAATACTCATTATTTATGAAATGGGACAAGGACTTAATTGGACTTTATAAACGCTTTCTCAGTTTAAAAAAAGTCCTCAATTGATGGCATTAATTTATTTATCAGAAGTTTCAGAATTTTGATCTTATACTTGGCTGACTAAAGATGAATAATATCTATATTGGTGATATTGTTTACCTAGTTTACGGTAGTCATCCAATGATGGTTGAAAAATTGCAGGATAATTTAGCTACTTGTATATGGTTCAGTGATAAAAAACATTTTTTCCGTGAGAATTTTCCCTTAAATATCTTAATAAAAAAAACGTAATTCAACAAAATATACCTGGGCGAATTCAAAGCTCATAGTGTACAGGTCATTTCGACCATGGCATGTGTTACTGATCTAAACAATGAATCACTGGTAGAATTTGCTGCTGAGGAACATGGATTTAAAGAGCTACTTAGTGAAGTCATGAAAATGAATTACGGTGCATTTCAAAACTATGTTATAGCTTGAACTGAGGATCAGAAAGCTTGTTTGAATTGATGTATTTCATCCGCAGATTATGCGCGAATGCTAAGAAATCTGGAGTTCGAATATTAACCAAAAAGAAGATCATTTTTTGATTTATGCGAGAGATCTATTTTATTTTTATATTTATAAGGCTAAACTTGCCTCCAATTTAATACTGGTATGTACCACTTAATTTTAGGGCGTGTCTTCAATATTAAATGTATTTAAAAATACTGTTTGCATGTTCGCCTAAACAATGATTTTCCATTATTACATAATGATCTGGCTCAGGAATATTGATAATGACCACAATGACTGATGATTTAGGTCATGGTATGGGCAATGCCTGGGAACATAAAGACTGGGCACATATTTCTGATCCAGAATTACAAAGCCTGCAGCAGCACTATTCCTGTTTACAAGGTCATTTTGAGATTTTGTGGTGTAGTCCCCGGCCATTTTCATCTGCGGCTCTGGTCAAGGTGGAGCAAGATTTTGTGAGCAGGGATGAAGCAGTCGCGCATCAGTATTTGATTAAGCGCAGCCATTGTTCCTTTCGTCGTGCCCGCGATATTTTACAGGAGCATGCCGTTCTTCAGCATTTAGCTAGCAAAGAAATTCCTGTTGCAGCATTGATTAGCTCAAATCAAGGTCTGACCGCTTTAGAGCTAGGTGACTGGACCTATGAAGTCTATGCAAAAGCAGCCGGCTTAGATCTGTATGCAGATCAGCAATCCTGGAAACCTTTTTTCTATGCTGAACATGCTGCGAAAGCGGGGCAATTACTGGCAAGCTTACATATGGCCATGCAGGATTTTCCTGAGCGGCAAGGCCGATCAGCATCTTATTTATTGTCCAATCAGCAGCTTTTAAACAGTGAAAATATCGTTACAGCCATTCAACGGCGCATTGTAAACAGTCCAGAATTAAGCCGTTACTGTGCCGACAAAAATTTAGATCCTTACTTTTTAGATCAAATCTTACAGGTTCACCAGCGTATTCAGCCTGTATTGCAACAGGCAAGCAGAATTTGGACCCATAACGATTTACACGCTTCTAATCTATTTTGGTCAGCACCGGATGCCAAAGCGGAGATTACTGCCGTAATTGATTTTGGTTTATCTGACCGAAATTCGGCACTTTATGATCTGGCTGTGACGATTGAACGTAATTTCATTGATTGGTTGGAATTAAAGCAGAACCCACATATTCCGATTGATGAAGCCGGTTTAACCGCTTTTCTCCATGCTTATTTTTCCGAGATACATCCACAAGAAGATTTTAGTATTTTGCCAGAACTGCTGAAAATCGTGCATCTGGATTTCGCTTTTTCAGAGCTGGAGTATTTTGTGGGCATTACCCACAACCTCAACCATGCAGATGCTGCTTATTACGACTGGATTATCGGTCATGTGGACTGGTTCTTTGGCGAACAAGGTCAACAATTTACCCAGACCTTAACCCGGCTCATTCAAGATGAATTGCAATCTTCTCAATGCTCTCTCTAAACCCAGCATCATCACCCACTTCACAGACATAAGGTTTCGTATGAACACTCGTCAACTCAAACAGAATGTATTAACTCGATCTTTAAATATGATCATTCTGTCGCAGCTGTGTTTAGCCCCGCTGACTTATGCTGAAGATGATGTTCGACAGCTTGACACGATTGTCATCAAAGCCGATCAAAGCATCCCTTACTCAAGTACCAAAGTGAATGTTGAGGGTTTTGCTACGGACAGTCTTCAAAAAATCCCTGCATCTGTCTCTGTCATCACAGCAGATCTCATCGCGGAACAGCATGCACGTGTACTGAGTGATGTTATAAAAAATGATGCAGCCATCGGTGATGGCTATGCCGCAATTGGCTATTATCCAAACTTTGTCTCTCGTGGCTTTGCACTCGATTTGGCATCTAGCTACCTCATTAATGGCAATGTGATTCGTGGTGAACAAAACGTCGCACTTGAAAATAAAGAACGTGTGGAAATTTTAAAAGGCATGTCCGCGATTCAAAGTGGGATGTCGACCCCGGGTGGGGTTGTGAATTATGTCACCAAGCGACCGAAAGATATTCAGGCACTGACATTCTCGGCCGATCAACACGGCCAGTTTTCAGTGGCAACTGATCTCGGTGGTTTTTTGGGTGATGAGCAACAATTCGGATATCGCATCAATCTGGTGAATGAACAGATGGAGTCTTATGTCGATCATGTCGATGGTGAACGCTATCTAGCGGCATTGGCCTTAGATTGGAAAACATCTGAGCAATCCAAATTAGAATTTGATCTTGAAGCACAGCGTTCCGAACAAAAATCAGTGCCAGGTTATCAATTACTGGATGGTAAAGTCCCAGAAAATGTGAAATGGGACCGATTGCTGGGTTATCAGACTTGGGGCAAACCGGTCACGATCGATAGTCTGAATAGCAGTTTAAAATATAGCTATGCATTGAATGATGACTGGAACTTGGGACTCGTCGCAGCCCACAGTAAATCCAAGGTTGATGATTATTCGACATTTGCTTACGGTTATTATCGAGAGGGATGTCTAGAAGCATATTCCTGTAACACGTTTGGTGAACAGGGAGAATATGATATTTACGATTATCAAAATCCTGATGATACCTATCAGACTAACCAATTTAAAATCAAGTTAGATGGTCTATTACATACTGATCGGGCGTTACATTACCTTAACTTTGATTTGACTTACACAGATAAATCTAGAAATCGTTACAACGGTATAAACCAGTACATAAATTCAGAAGACTATGTTGGTAATATTTACCAAGATACCTACGACAGGATCCCAGAAGAAGGAAATCTAGGTCCTTATTTTAAAGCTTTAGACAGTAAACAAACTGCATTGACGTTTCTTGATCGTATTGAATGGAATGAACATTGGACCACTTTGATTGGCGGAAAATGGATCGAGCTGGATGAACAAGCATATGATGCAGATCGGGTAAAAGTCCGCGATACTGATTTAGGCAAATTTTTACCGCAATTTGCGATCAGCTATAGCCCCTTGGAATCGACTACCGTCTATGCCTCGTATGCTAAAGGCCTGTCAGATGGAAAAACAGCGCCTTGGTTTGCAGAGAATGCGGCTGAAACTCTAGCACCGATCTATTCAGAGCAATATGAAATTGGTTTCAAACAACAGATCCATGATTTCCTGTTGACTGCAGCCGTTTTTGATTTACGTCAGGATAATCAATATAGCAAGCCGATTTCAGGACTTCGCTATTTTATTGCGGAAGGCGAACAGCATAGTCAGGGCCTGGAATTAGGACTGAATGGTGCATTAACCGACCATCTGGCCTTAACTTCATCTTTAGCCTTGACCAAAGCCCGTTTAGAAAATGTGGAAGCGGTTCAATATGGTAATCATCAGGCGCAAAACGTGCCAAAAGCTCGTTTCGCAACACATCTTCGCTATAACGTACCGAGCATTGCAGGTTTCACTGTTCTGGCAGGTGGTCAATACAGTTCCAGCAAATATGCCAACAAAGAGGGTGCTGCGAAAGTTGCAGGTTATAGTGTGGTTGATTTAGGCGCTGCTTATCAATTTAAGCTAAATACGACCGATGCATTGCTGCGCTTGAATATTAATAATCTGTTCAACAAGAAATACTGGCGTGATGCAGGTGAATTTTTGGGTGATGATTATTTATTCTTGGGTTCGCCGCGTACAGCAACCTTGTCATTCAATCTGAACTTCTAAATTGGCTGCTTAATCAGGTTATATTGCTATGGAAAATATAGAAATTGCAGCGTTCATTTTAAACGTTTTAGGTGTCTGGCTGACCTCCAAACAATATAAAGTCTGCTGGTTGGTGAATATTGTCGCTGTATTTTTATATATGATTATTTTTTA
This sequence comes from Acinetobacter sp. CIP 101966, assembly GCF_000369725.1. NCBI lineage: Bacteria > Pseudomonadati > Pseudomonadota > Gammaproteobacteria > Moraxellales > Moraxellaceae > Acinetobacter > Acinetobacter sp. CIP 101966. The sequence continues at coordinate 56,245 of NZ_KB850162.1, forward strand.
TCGTGTCAATTTATTTGCAGACGCAGCATTACAAGCCGTATTTATCTTGATGCAACTGTATGGCTGGTATAGCTGGTCGAAGAAAAATCATGACCAGGCTATCACCGTGCAGATTGGCTATTTGAATAAAAAAATCTGGGTATATAGCCTGATTGTGGGTATTGTCGCCGGTCTGGTGATTGGCGCCTTATTTGCTCATTTCACCACAGCATCACTCCCTTGGTTGGATTCCATGTTGGCTTCTTTTAGCTTGGTGGCAAGTTATTGGGCGGCAAAAAAATATATTGAAAGCTGGGGATTATGGTGTGTGTTAGATGTGATTTATGTCAGCATGTATAGCTATAAGTCATTGTATTTAACCGCCGTGCTTTATTTTATTTTTATTCTTCTGGCACTCAATGGCTGGAGAATGTGGCGAAATCTTTATAGAGTGAAATTATCTTAAAATGACACTATTGCAAATAGAAATTTGAGGTGATGCTCTTTCCTTTAAAAAAAGTATTTATAGACTAAAAACTTTATTTGAATTGGCCGCAGCTTGAAGATGTTGCTGATATTTTGTGAAAGCTAGCTACCATACATTCAAAGCGAACCGAAGTTCGCTTTGAATGTATTTCACTTCTTAAAAGAACCCGGCTGGTTTGGTCGAATAGCTGACTAGCAAGTTTTTAGTCTGCTGATAATGATCCAGCATCATTCTGTGATTCTCACGCCCAATCCCTGATTTTTTATAACCACCGAAAGCCGCATGCGCAGGGTAGATGTGATAACAGTTAGTCCAGACCCGACCTGCCTGAATAGCACGGCCTGCACGGTAAGAGGTATGCGCTGAGCGTGACCAGACACCGGCACCGAGTCCATAAATCGTATCATTGGCGATCTTGATCGCATCATCGAAGTCTTTGAAGGTGGTCACAGCCAGTACAGGCCCGAAGATTTCTTCCTGGAAGGTCTTCATGTCATTGGTGCCTTTAAAGATAGTCGGCTCAATATAGAAACCTTGCCCCACTTCCTGACGTGCTTCACCACCAGTCAGGATCTGTGCGCCTTCTTCACGACCAGTGGCAATACAGCCCAGAATCTTGTCCTGCTGTTCCTGTGAGGCTTGCGCGCCAATCATGGTGTCAGTATCCAGCGGATGCCCGGTTTTAATCCGTTTCACCCGTTCAACGGCACGCGCCAGAAATTCGTCAGCAATACTTTCCTGGATCAGCGCACGCGATGGACAGGTGCAGATTTCACCCTGGTTCAGGGCAAACATGGCAAAACCTTCCAGCGCTTTGTCCAGATAATCGTCTTCCTGATCCATGATGTCAGCAAAGAACAGATTTGGTGATTTACCCCCCAGTTCCAGCGTCACCGGAATAATATTTTCGGTGGCATATTGCATGATCATCTGACCGACGGCGGTGGAACCGGTAAAGGCAATCTTGGCAATGCGTGGGTTGGTGGCTAGCGGGCGACCGACTTCAACCCCATAACCATTGACGATATTCAGGACACCCGGTGGCAAAATATCCTGAATCAGTTCAGCCAGCACCAGAATGCTGACCGGAGTCTGTTCTGCAGGTTTCAACACAATGCAGTTGCCCGCAGCCAGGGCAGGTGCCAGTTTCCAGACAGCCATCAGAATCGGAAAGTTCCACGGGATAATCTGACCCACGACGCCCAACGGCTCATGAAAATGATAAGCAATCGTATCTTCATCAATTTCGGAAATGCCGCCTTCCTGCGCACGAATACAGCCGGCAAAATAACGGAAATGGTCAATAGCCAGCGGAATATCGGCAGCCAGCGTTTCACGGATCGGTTTGCCGTTATCCCAGGTTTCTGCCACTGCCAGCAGTTCCAGATTTTGTTCCAGACGATCGGCAATTTTCAACAGAATATTGGAGCGGGTGGTCGGCGATGCTCTGTTCCATTGTTCTTTGGCTTTGTGCGCTGCATCCAGGGCCAATTCAATGTCTTCTACAGAAGAACGCGGAACCTTGGTAAAGACTTTGCCATCTACCGGAGAGATGTTGTCAAAGTATTCACCTTTGACCGGAGCGACCCATTCGCCGCCAATAAAATTCTCGTATTGTGCTTTAAAATGAACTTTTGAATCAGGTTGATTAGGATCGACGTAACGCATATTTATTTCCTTTGCTTATTTTCGTATGGCAAAACCGCTTCTACAGCTTTGGTATAAGGTACTTCTGCACCTTATTTGATTAATATAACTGGTATAAGGTTGGAAAAAGGTTGGAGCTAGCATGTTCACGATATTTTCATCCATTTTAAAAAAATAACGATTACAGCGGATGTAAATCATGAATTGTTGTGAGAATAAGGAATGATGACAAAACAAGATTTGATGGAAAAAAGGCACAATACTGATCAGCTTCGGCAAAACAGCAGTTTGTCTCCCTTACATGCAGAACAGCTGGGACAGAGTATTGCCAGCTCCTGGCAACGTTCATCCTCGGCTGAAATCCCGAAGAATCGTTTAGCAGCACCGCTGACGGATTTAAAAAAGACCACTTCTTCCTCAACTTTAGCCCAAGCCCTGCAACATTGTGCTCAGGATTTAAAACATATTGCCGAGCAATCTTCTATGGTGCTGGCGGTCGGAGATATCGGCAGCACCATCATTTGGGCAGCTTCTAGCCCACAAATGCAAAGTGCCGCAGAAAGTGTACATTTTATTGAAGGTGGGCAATGGCGCGAAGAGCTAGTCGGAACCAATGCATTGGCATTATCCTTAAAAACTCAACAATCCAGCTGTGTCTTTTCCAGTGAACATTACATGTCCTCCATTCATGATTGGGTTTGTTACGCTGCCCCGATTATTGATCCCTATTCAAAACAGGTCTTAGGTGTCATTGATCTGTCGACTACCTGGCCAAAGCATAACAGTTTAGCACTACTAGCTGCGGAGCGCTGTGCTACGATCATCCAGTCGGCTCTACTAGAATGCCAGAAGCAGCGCCTGTTTATTCGAGCTTTTTCAGTACCTCAAGTGCTGTTTAATGGCAAGATGCTGGTTCTGACTCCTCGACAGATTGAAATTCTGACCCTTCTAGCCTTATGTCCGCAGGGTCTGAGTCTAGATACATTGCATCAAGCCTTATATGGCGAGCGCAAGGTCAGTATGGGGACTTTAAAAGCAGAAATGTCACAGTTACGCGATGTATTAGGTGGTATGCTGGGTTCCAGACCCTATCGTTTATTGGCGCATGTAGAGGCTGATTTTTTAATGACAGAGCAATCTTTAGATGCTGGGTATATCGATTCAGCCTTGAAGTTATGTACCGGCGTATTTCTGGCTAGAACAGAAAGTCCATTTCTATGCGCTTGGAGAGATTGTCTGGAATCACGCCTGAGCGATGCCATTTTCAAGGCTAATGAAACCGATGTCTTGCTGAAACATGTGGCACATTTTCCTGAAGCGATTGATGCTGTAGAACGCCTGATTGAACTGATGCCCAAAAACCATCCCGTTCATCAGACTCTGTTAAAATATAAAAATCTTTAAAGCTGATGTAACTATCGGTACAAAGCTAAACAGTTAAAATAGGAAAATTCTGGAATATTAAGTATTATCCTTGCTTACTGTGGGTTTGCTTATTAATTTAGACTGAACCTGATCCTAAAATTTTTATCAGTGGCTACCCAGTTTGCCTAGCTGCTTGATGGGATGCTCTTCATTAAAATCAGCTACGCTTACCTTCATGTCATTTGAAGGACGCGCAGTTTATTCCTCAGAGATTAAATATGATATTAAGATCATACGACGGGAAATTTTTTCTGGCTGGAACGGGCTAAAAAAATCGTGGCATTTTTCTACCATGGGATTAATGTCGATATTCATAATGAAGGGGACTTCATAAAAAAGAAACACCCCCCGCTTTTATCCTCTTATGAAGGCAAAAGGATCAGCCAGGAACAGGAAAATGCATGTCTGCTCTTGGCACACTTCCTCAGGAAGTGAAACAGGGGCTGTTAAAAATGTAAGTCAGATGCTTGGAGAGAAGACTTAAATTGAGGCACTACATCGCCGCTTTAAAAATATCTACCACTTGGGCATGGCTGGCTTTACGTGGATTGGTCAGCATGCAGGCATCTTTTTGTGCATTTTCCGCCATGATGGCCAAGTCAGCTTCTTTTACATTCAATTCCGTCAGCCCAGATGGAATACCAATTGAAGCCGAAAGCTGACGAATGGCGCCAATCGCTTCATAAGCTGCTTCAGTTACGGTTAAGCCTTCTGTATTCACCCCCATCAATTGGGCAATTTTGGCATAACGTTCAGGACAAGCAATCAGGTTAAATTCACAAACATGGGGGAGCAAAATTGCATTACAAACACCATGCGGCAAGTTGTAGAAGCCTCCGAGCTGATGTGCCATCGCATGCACATATCCTAAAGAGGCGTTATTAAAGGCCATTCCGGCAAGATATTGAGCATAGCTCATGGCATCCCGTGCTTCTAGATTATCCCCATTCGCCACTGCGGGACTGAGCCATTCACTGATCATGGTGATCGCCTTTTCTGCGCAGGCATCAGTGATGGGATTAGCAGCCGTAGATACATAGGCCTCAACCGCATGTGTCAGAGCATCCATCCCTGTTGCCGCAGTCAGGCCGGCAGGTTTGGCCAACATCAGTTTAGGGTCATCAATTGCAATGAGTGGTGTGCAACGCCAATCTACAATCGCCATTTTCACATGGGTATCGGTATTGGTAATGATACAGAAACGTGTCATCTCCGAAGCCGTCCCTGCCGTGGTATTGATTGCAATCAGTGGTGTCATCGGAACGGTACTTTTATCAATCCCTTCATAATCACGGATATGTCCGCCACCTGCAGTGACCAGACCGATGCCTTTGGCACAGTCATGTGATGAGCCCCCACCTAACGATACAATAAAATCACAGGCATTTTCATTATAAGCTTCAACTCCATGATGCACGTTAATATCAGTTGGATTGGGTTCCGCACCTGGGAAAATATAACTGTCAACACCTGCCTCTTTCAAATAATCTGCAATATCATCTGCAACACCAAATTTAAACAGGCCAGCATCAGTTACAATCAGTGCTTTCTTGGCGCCTAAATTTTGTGCTTTGATCCCGATTTCTTTAGCACAGCCCGGACCAAAAAGTGAAACACAGGGAATATAAAAACCGTTAGTTTGATCTGAAATATTTTTAAAAGCCATGGTGTTATTCCTTCTACCATTCATTGATTATTTTATCGGTGACCCTCACCGTAATATAAGTATTGAATTAAGTTAAAAAGAATCCTACCTACCAAATACCTACCAATTTAAATTTTTGATTCTAGCCAAAATAATGCATTTGAGGTATTTAAAAGCAGATTGGCAAGGTTTAGCAGATACTGGGTAGATTGGTTTAATAAAGGGCGTGTGAATAGCACACTAGGCTGTTTGCTACTTTCTGATTTTAAATAAATACTAAAATGCTTTATTCATTTTTAAGATAAAGATAAACAGTACAGGGCTTAGAAATACCCATAGAGACACAAAGCTAATACTGGAGCTAAACTGGGTACGTAATAAAAACATCGCGACGAATAAGAAAATACCTGCAGCGAATTTAGTGTACGTAGGAAAATCCGCTAAAAAAGCGTAATGAGATTTTCGGGTTTTTAGGATCTGCTTTTCACTTACCACATAAAAACCAAAACAGCTCAGCCAAAGCAGACCGATCACTGCAATCCATATCATATTGATGATTCCTGTTGAGTGATTTTTAATTTAGCCTGAATTTTATTGACCGCTTTTTGCTGAATGGGCGTAATTTTTTGGTGTAAAAATAGAGCAAAAAGGGCCAAGGTCCATAACATTAGCTCAATACGCAAAAAAGGCCAATAAGTCGCAAAAGAATCAACATATTGCTGGGAAACTAAATAATAAATATCAATCAGGGGAATTATAAAGGCAGCACAAATCAGAAGTTTAAGCTGCATTCTCCATATATCTTGCTGTGGGGTTACACATGCCAGGATAAAACTGCCAAGCCAGATAGAGAAAAAACTATAAATTTCATAATTTGGTGCACCTACAGGAATACTGATAAAACGATTCGCATAGAGATATCCCAGCATGGCAAGCGGCAAGCCAATAATTATGGTGATATTCAAGCGGTTCACTAAATAGTGTCCGAGATGAAACCGCACTGATTTTTTCTGCATCTGGCGTTTCAGGCTCCACAGCAGCAATCCGGATGCAATCATTGCGCAGCCTAATATGCCGGAGAAAAATAACCCTAAACGTAAAACAGGTTCGGCAAAACGTGCCATATGTAAACCATACATGCTGGCATTTAGTGTGGCAATTGCACTTTCATTTCGTGTATTTTCAAGCAATTTTCCGGTAGCAGCATTTAAAATAAGCTGTGCCTGATTTCGTGTAATGGAATGATCTTTGAGCTGAGTTAAGGTTATGTGTGCCAGCTGGGTATTGGGCTGCTTGACCGTGATATTGTCAAATTCCGCATATCCCCAGTGTTGCTGTGCCGTGGTGATAAAATGTTGAATTGGCAGCATCTGGGTTTTCACAGGAACTGAGTGGGTGGCTGATGTATTGATTGTGCGAATTTCTTCAAAATATTGAAAGGGATTGTCTGGATAAAGTTTTTTCATACCGGAAGGCAGCACGATATAAAAGAAAATCGCCAACCCGGTAAATGTCATGGTCAAAAAGAACGGCAGGGCAATCACTGAACTGACATTATGAAAATCCAGATAAGAGCGCTGTCCTTTAAAGGCTCTTAGGGTAAAAAAGTCTGTCAGGATTTTTTTATGGGTAATGATTCCTGAAATCAGAGTCAATAACATGATAAAGGCAGCAATCGTCACAATCAGCCGACCAATGGTGTAGGGCATACCATAGAGCTGAAAATGAAAATTATAGAAAAAATCTCCCCCTTGTGTGGCTGAAAGCTGTAATTCTTTTCCTGTCGAAGCATTCAGGGTTTTGACTTCATAGCCACCATCCGCTTTTTGCCAGTAGACTTTATTCACCGGTGAGTCTTGATTGGCGACTCCGATATACCAGTTTTGGGCGTCCGGTGCATGCTGCTGTAAATAGCTGTAAGCAGATTTTAAGGCAGTTTCCTGATTGACTTGCATTGTGGCAAATTCAGGCTGCATCCATAGACTGATTTCATGTCGGTAATAGGTGACCGCGCCTGTTAAAAAGATCGCAAAGAGTAACCAGCCAAAGCTTAAACCCAGCCATGAATGTAAACATGCCATGGATTGACGGACAGATTTATGCATGGTTTAACCTATGAAGCGGGAGAAGAGAAATAAAATAAGTAAAGGAATCAGGCTATAGATAGAAAGCTTTTTTAAACTTTGGATACAGAAGATTCCAATCACAAAACAAACATAAAAAATCAGGGCAGTAAATGCAGCCAAATAGACAGACTCAGCTTTAGGCAGAAAAGCCTGTAGAAAGTAAGCCAGATCGAGTGCGATTAAATAACTGCACAAGTAGCCAATGCCAAAGGTCATGCCTAAGCGATAGAGAATGGCAAGTGGCTGCACTACAACAGACATCATATTTGGCCTTGAATAAATCTATACTGATGAAAATCTAAAAACTTAATAAACAAAACTTAAAGTCGTTACCAGATACTGTTTTTTATAGGCCTGCTGATTCAATTTTCCTGCCTTGTCTGCTTCTTTGCCAACTTCAATGACATATTGACCTTTCCATGGCGTGGCGATCGTAATCTGGCCTTGGCCGTTGGTGGTGTATTTTTTTAGCCAGAATTGCGGGGAAAAGACTGTGACTTCAACATCCGCAGCAGCTTTACCCTGATACAGTACCGTAAATGTATTGCTGTTGATCTGGGTCGGGACAATATCTAGTTCTGACTCTGCTTTCAAGTTTTGTCTGCCGGATTTGGCATGATAGCTCAACAATGATTCTCCATAGATCAATTCATGACTGAGCTGGACATCTGTCTGGCCTTGGGTCGCATAAAGCAAATGATCTTGTTGCATTTGAGGACTAAAGCTTTTTCTAGACTGAACGGCCTTTGCTTGATTAAAAGACTTCAAGGCACCTTGCTGCGTTTCTTTAAGCTGTTCACTATATTCACCAAAGAACGCATGAGTCTGCTTATCTGTATCACGTTCCAGCCAAAGCATATGCGCCTGAGCTGAAAGTGTCATAGACAGTCCGAGGGTCAGAGCGATCATTTTTTTCATTTGTTTTACCTGTTTTTGTGTATGTAGTGATGATTTAGCCCTGAACATGTCGTCAAGGCTAAGTTTGAAAATCAGTATTTAAATTTCACAGCAACGCTGTAATTTGCTGGTGCACCATAAAAACCTTGCTGATTCGGGAAATTGAACAGATATTTTTCATTGGTCAGGTTATTACCATTGGCTTGCAAGGTCATATGCTCATTCAGCTCATAGCTGGCCATTAAGTTCACGAGCGCATAAGCATCCTGCTCAATGATTCCAGCTTTCTGGGTAATCACTCCATTGGCGGTTGCTTCAGGCACATCTAGATAGGTCTGATCTTGCCACTGCACACCAAGGCCCAGTTTCAGTTTTGGAAGTTGCGGCACCTGATAGGTAGTTAAAAGATTAAAAGACTGGGTTGGATTGAAGGTACGCGCATCACCGCCATTGATCAGATCTTTCAGGCTAAACTGGGTATAACCAAAGCTTAAGTTAAAATGGTCGGTCAGTTGTCCCGCCAAGCCAAACTCGTAGCCTTGGGAACGCAGGTCACTGACCTGAGTTGTGCGTAAAGTCGGAATACCATCAGAATCACGAAGCGGATAATTACTTTGCTCCGTTCTGAACACAGCCATGGTGGCGGTAAGCTTGTCATCTAGCCAAGAACCTTTGACTCCGACTTCATAGCTTTCACCTTCGATCGGTTTGTTAATGCTGCCATCATCTGCTCTGGTGGTTTGCGGACGGAAAATCGAGGTATAACTCAGATAGCCTGTATATTCAGGGCTAAAGTTATAGGTCAGACCGGCATAGGGTAAAACTTTATCTTCATCATAAATGGTGTCGGTCCCATAACTGCTACCACTGCTTTCAGCCTGAACATAGTTCGCACCTAAAAGCAGTTTCAGATCATCATTCAGATGCAGTCGGGTCGCAGCATAAAGGCTCTGGTTCTTCTGCCGGATATGCATTTCACCACTGGTTTTCGACATATCCCAGCTTGGTTCTTCGGGTGTAAAACTGGCTAAATCTGTGGTCAGCGGATTGACAAAGCTGCCAGCATAACCCAATTCATCCAGACGATTTTTGGCCCAGACATAGCCCAATGAGGCTTCATGGCGTTGTCCCCAAAGCGGATAGGTGCCGCTAAAACTCAGGCTGGCTTGTTGTTCTTTATTGTTATCAATATACATGCCTGGGTAGAGGAAGATGCCTGAAGTGCCATTTGCGCCAGGTTTGCCGGACAGAAACAAGAGCTTTGAATCGCGTTGTGTACGTTTTTCATCATAGGTCAGTTTGGCTGTCCAGTCGCCACCCAGTTTTTGTTCAAGCTCGGCAAAGTAACTTTTAATATTGCTATCCCAGTGCGCCCAGCTTGGACTGTAATTATAATTCCGTGAGTAACTGAGCTGCTCGCCTTCAGTATTGATCAGTGGATTAGAACCCCAATTGACACCATTCGGCTTGTGATTGGTTTCAGTATAGCCAGCAGTCAATAGAGTTGTGTCAGTAATATCTGCCTCCACAACAGCACCTATGCCGTTCTTTTCTAGTTCATAACGATCCAGATAACTGTCACCAGTCTGTTGATAACCAAATACACGGCCTCTGACTTTTCCATCCTGGGTGAGAGGAGAAGATACATCTGCTTCATAGCGCTGGGTATTCCATGAGCCGTAACTGGCATTCAAGGCTGCCTGAAGTTCCTGAGTAGGGCGTTTGCGAATCATGTTAATAGTTGCGCCGGGATCGCCAATTCCATTATTTAAGGCATTCGCGCCTTTGACCACTTCGATACGGTCAAACAAAAAACTGTCTGGATTATCATTATTATAATTATAGCCTTCGAGTGGAATACCAACGCCATCGACTAAAACATTTGAAATCTCGAAACCTCGGGCAAGGTAGGAGGTCCGTTCCGTTTCCTGATTGCTGACGATAATGCCAGGGGTATTGCGCAGTACGTCCCGGGTATTATCCAAGGCAAAGTCATCCAGTTGCTGGCGGGTAAGGACATTGACTGTTTGCGGCGTTTCCTTAAGTGGAATATTCAGTTTTGAGGCGGTTGACGAGTTTTGGATGATATAGGCTTTACTCTGTTCAGAGCTGAGCTCACTCTGTTCTGATTCCGCTGTAACGGTAATCGTCGGTAATTGCTGAGTATCATCGGCAAAACTTTGTTGTGTAACTAAAATCGAAAAACTGAGTAAAGATAGTTTAAATGATGAAGGAACGGTAGAAGACATTTTGGCTAATGTAAATGATAATAATTATCACTAATGTTATTATTTAATATATCTTAAAGCAATCTCAACATAACAGGAAATATGAATGAAAAATGGGTTAATGATAGGTAAATTTCCAAATAAAACTTTAATGTAAGGATAGGGAGCAATAAATATCACTATTAAAAAGATGTTATTACCTTACCTTTGTGCTCCTGAACGGCTTTGCTGCACTAATACCTAACACTTTGATTTTATTATATTTATTTTTTATTAAAGTTTTATAAGACCCTTAAAAATCAGTATCTTGAAAAATATTTATGCAATAAAGCCACGAAGAGATAAAGCTTATCCTGTGCTGTTTGCATCTCAGCGATGTCGATATGAAAGTAACAATTGAAGCGCTTCCTGACAGGGCGATCACCTTGTACCTTAGGCAGTCATGAAATACCATGCCGCTGCAAGCAGCGGTGTAACGACGAGCGTGTCAGATAAGGAATACTCGGCTGCAATGCATAAAGGCAATCGTCTAGCGGCAACAAAGTGCGTTTTTGAAAAGCAACAATTGCCGCCTCATCTTCAGGCGATAACACGCTTGAGCGAGGATTCTTTGGCCCGGTTGTAAGATCATCTACTGAAGTACGTTTCTTCCATTTTGCGACGGTTTTTTGATTGATGCGGTAACGCTTGGCTAGCGTTCTTAAGCTCTCTTGACTATTTTGTATTGCTCGACGCACTGTCTATGTCGTTGTGACGCTGCTGTGTAGAACTTGTCCCATAGTGCTTCCTTTCATTTCTCTAAGAATGTTGCACCATTAAAATCTGGGACTAAACATCTAGCTAGAAAGTTCCACAGTTTGAAATTAAACGTCGATAAGCCAAAAAAAAGCACAAGCTACCGATCATTCCAAGATAGAGCAGTTTAGGCAAGATCAGTGTTGTAGGCACACCCATCTGATTGAGTTGAATAAACGTCTGCACAATTTGGGTAGAGGGCAGGATTTCGCCAACGACTTGCATCCAGGTGGGCATGGCAGCATGCGGCCAGGCCGCACCAGATAAAAAGAACAGTGGAATAGAAGTGAATACAATGACATGCCCCGCACGTTCCGGCAGATCCAGAAAACTGGCGAATAGGCAGGTCATGCCAATTATCGTGTAGATAAAAACCGGAACAGCCAGTAGCATCCCGAGCAGGTTGCCACCACGTG
>NZ_KB850163.1:0-38215 GCF_000369725.1 Acinetobacter sp. CIP 101966
ACTTTTTAAAGGGAACATCATCGACTCAAATCTCTATTTGCAACAGTGCCGTAAATTTGAGAATGAATCTGTACGTACAGACTCATTCCCTATCTATAAAGATATTAGAAATAGCTACATAGAGTTTATTTCTAGTTTATTCAAATTAGTCGTTCAAATTAGGCGTTACTACGGATGAACAATAATTTTTACAGCAGACTCATTATTATGAATCAATGTTTCAAAGCCTTTAGAAACAAGATCATCTAATGCAATCCGTTGGGTAATAAAAGGTTCTAGATTAATCTTACCTTGCTCAACCAAACGGATAGTTTCCTGATGATCATTTACATAAGCAATCGTGCCACGAATATCTAGCTCTTTCATCACCACACTATGCACATTAATTGTGGCAGGATGGCTCCAAATAGAAACGATAACGACTACACCAGTTGGTTTCATTGCTGCAACGAGTGTATCCATGACTTTATTGACACTACTACATTCAAAAGCGACATCTACACCGCGGTCTTCTGTAATTTTCATTACCTCAGCAACTACATCAACCTTAGATGGGTCTAGTACATAATCGGCAACACCCGCTTCTATCGCTTTTTCTTTACGTTTTGCACTCAGTTCAGTAATGATGACCGTGAGACCTTTAGCCTTTAAAATAGCAGATAAAAGTAAGCCTATTGGGCCTGCTCCACCAACCAGTGCGATATCGCCAGCTTTTGCGCCACTTCTGACATAGGCATGATGACCGACAGATAAAGGTTCTATCAATGCTGCTTGGTCTAAAGGAATATCATTTGAAATAGGATGTACCCAACGCCGCTGAACTGCAATTTTTTCAGAAAGACCACCACCGCGTCCGCCTAAACCAATAAAGTTCATATTTTTTGATAAATGATACTTATCATTGGGGCCAGTCGGCACATCGTCAGCAATGATGTAGGGTTCAACTACGACATGTTGCCCAATTTGGATATCATCTACACCCTCTCCAACTGCATAAACCACGCCTGAAAATTCATGTCCCATTGTTACAGGTGCAGATTCTCCCGAAATTGGGTGTGGGTGACCACAAGGTGGAATAAAAATAGGACCTTCCATGAATTCATGTAAATCTGTACCGCAAATACCACACCACGCAACTTGAATTCCAACTGTGCCTGGAAGTACTTTCGGTTCAGGGATATCTTCAATTCGAATATCCCCTCGGTCATAAAAACGAGCTGCTTTCATTTTATATTCCTTATATTGATGTTAACGGTAAACCAGTGCGTACACGGCCTCAACTTTCAATAAAGTATAAAAGGTGTTTGTGTAGGCAATACCCTTACTTTTGATAAGCCAAAAGAAAGCAAAAGCCTTTGTTACCCATACATAACATCCCTATTATGATGGATAACGTGTGGCATCCCTGCCACACTCGTGTATCCAAACGTTGCTTAAATTAAACTATGTAATAGTGGCGACATAAAGGTGCTCTTATCGCTATATATTAAAAACTTAGTGGAACACTGTTTCTAAAGCTTTTAAACCCACTTTGGGATCAAGTAGACCGTTGTAAATTTCAGGGATTTCACGTTCCACCCCAAAAAATTCATAAATGGCAAGCATCGCCCCACGAACTGAATATTCCACAGTAAAGACCACGTCATCTTCAATTTCCACAAACTGTCCAAGGAAAGCAAAGTTTTGTGAGCCTTGTGGAATTACCTGTGGACGATCCCCCGGTTTACGGCAGGCGAATAGGGCAGAGGCGTATGGCATCATGGCGGTAGTAACATCAGTCGTTGCCAAAACATGATCTAAAATGTCGTCAAAACCGAGCTGTTTAATCAGTTCTGTTAGGATTTCTTGCCCCGTGGCTTCGGACATTGGTTTTTTGATGTAATCGCCTATATGGTCAATTTGGAAACCGTAGCCCCATAAGGTATATAAACCTTCAGGTAAGTCGGCAAAGTGTGGCTGTGCAGGAACCACGATGGATAAATGCCAACCCGACTCATACCAAGTCATGAGTGCGCCTGTGCCTGGTTCATTGCCTGTATAGTCAATAATACGTTTAAGTAGCACGTCATCTTTCATGGTCAGAGTGAAAGACTCCCACTTATGTTCATCGACATTGCCATAAAAAGTCATTGGACGGCCAAAGTCTGGGGCTTTTTGTGCCAGCGTTTCCCAAAGCGTCCAGCCATGATCTTCTCGATGACGAATAAGGGCAGGCACGTCATGATTACCGCCATAACGTGAGTCTGCTGTAATAGAGCCTAAAGTGAAAATAGCTAAATCATTGGCTTTCAGATTAATTTGCTCTGAGCCTTCAGGCAATTGTACATATAGGCGTGAAGCGTAGCGTTCTTGAGTTTCAGCATTGGTAATGAAGTCTGCATCTGTGACATAGTGTCCAAAACGCACATCGACGCCTTGTGCGACTAACCAACGCTGTAGGGGCAGAATCATCGAGTCATATTGGTTGTACTTGGTACGTTTCACACCCGCTAAGGTATGAATGCGTGGCAATTCTTGAATAAAACGCAAGAAATAGCGTCTTAACTCTGCTGCACTGTGCCATTTTTGAAAAGCGAAAGTCGTGCGCCACATGCGCCAGAAATTGGTTTCAAAAAAGGTTTCATCAAAAAACTCATCAATGCGGCGACTGCCAATTTTTTCTTCTTTTGAAGCTAATAGGCGCAGCATCTGTGCACGATGTAGCGTATTCAGACCAAGCTTTGCTGCATCCGCAATGACATGTTCGGCATCAATCAACCGTGCATTGGCGTGGGTTTTCACTTTTTCATTAAACTCACGACATTCTTCACGCACCGAAATGTCTGGATTTTCCAAAGATGGAATACTGGAAAATAAGTCCCATAGGCACAAATAAGTTTCATCGGTCAGCATTCGCCCACCACGTGTTACCCAAGCTTGCGCGGCATGCGGTGTATGTCCACCATCCATCGAACCACCTGAAATATCGAGTTCTTCTAAAATATGGATATTTTTGGCAGGGACTTTGGCATCACGGATTGCAAATGCAGCAGCAGCCATACCTGCGATACCACCACCAATAATCCAAAGATGGGACTGTTGTGCGTCTAATGGGGTGCGCTTCTTCTTTTGCATGGTTCACCTTTAATAATGATGTTAAAAACTATGAAGTATAAAATGTGATTTAGAAAAACCTTAAAAATAGTATGACTTTTTATATATGAAAAATGTATGAAATGGGAAGCAATTTACTCATTATATTTTGTAATCAAAAAAATGTAAGTAATGGTTATTTTTAATACACATTTGTATTTTTTTAAAATAAAATATGATTTAAGTAATTGATTTTATTATTTTATAGAGTAATCACTCTATTTTGATCATATTTGTTTGTGTCTGAAGAATGTGTTTGAAACTAGGCTTTCTATTGATCATTAAAAGATATAATTGAATAATAGATCTCTTTCATAAATCAAAAAACGAGCACCTTTTTGATTGATATTTGTACTCTAATTTTCTTAGCATTCGTGCATAATCTGCGGATGAAATACATTGATTCAAAGAAGCTTTCTGAAACACAGTTTAAGCGATATACAGGCATCTCATGGTCAACCTTTTATTTAAATGGTTGAGCAATTGCAGAAGCATGTTCCAGCTAAAGGCAGACCACCCAAGTGGCACTGTTGCAAATAACCACGAATGGTAAGTTGAAGACTGTTTTAGCTAAAGGTGCAGCATATGAATCCTTTCCATGGTCGGCATTTTCAGGGCGAAATCATTCTTTGGGCTGTGCGCTGGTATTGTAAATATGGCATTAGCTATCGTGAACTGCAGGAAATGCTGGCCGAACGGGGTGTGAATGTTGATCACACGACTATTTACCGTTGGGTTCAACGTTATGCTCCTGAAATAGAAAAACGTTTACGCTGGTATTGGCGTAATCCTACAGATCTGAGCTCGTGGCATATTGATGAAACCTATGTAAAAGTGAATGGAAGATGGTCTTATCTGTATCGTGCAGTCGATCAACGTGGCGATACCATTGATTTTTATCTTTCTTCTAGACGTAATACCAAATCAGCATATTGTTTTCTTGGAAAAATTTTAAATAATGTGAAGAAGTGGCAAATTCCACAAGTGATCAACACGGATAAAGCACCCACATATGGACGTGCTTTATCACGGTTAAAACGGGAAGGTAAATGTCCACCAGACCTTGAGCACAGGCAGATTAAGTATAAAAATAACGTGATTGAATGTGATCATGGCAAGCTAAAGCGGATCATCAGGGCCACATTAGGATTCAAATCTATGAAGACGGCTTATGCCACAATTAAAGGTATTGAAGTCATGCGTGCACTACGTAAAGGACAAGCATCGTCATTTTATTATGGTCAGCCTCAGGGTGAAGTGTGTCTAATCAACAGGGTTTTCGGTCTCTAAGTACTTTTTAAAGGGAACATCATCGACTCAAATCTCTATTTGCAACAGTGCCTAATTAAATCCCTTACAATTCAAATTTTTCAGCAACGACTTATCTTTGTTAAAATAGTATTAATTTATTTTTTTTAGGACAAACCTTAACAAAATTACAAATTTGTAATTTGGTTGTCATTTAGGTGTATATATCTAGGAATTAGTATATGAAGAAATTATTTTTTGGTCCAAGATATGATTAGATTCAATAATATATATATGAAGATTGTTTTAGTTATTTTTACTATAGTTTTTTCAACCAGTAGTTTTGCTGATGGGGGACTTCGTTTCTTAGAGAAAAATTTAGAAATAATTAACAATGAAAAAAGCAAAGGGTGTGAAGAGAATTAATTCAAAATTATAATGAAGCACATATAACTAGGAAAACTAAAAATTAGTTATTTTTAGTATGGTGTAACTAAGATTAATTAATTTTTTTAAATCGAATGATAAATATATTTATTGTTTTTAATTTATTCTTTACCATTTTCAAATTTTTAAATAATCCGAAAAGACTATTTTAAACTTTAGGGTTACATATGCTCCTATACATAGGCAGGAATAAATATGCAACTTAGTATATTTGCAACAATAGTACTGGAAAGATTCATGTAATAATGCTTAAAACTCTCTAATTAGTTAGGGAGGCATTGGAATTGGAGAAAGAAGTAAAGTGCCCACTAGCAAATGTGGTTATTGGAGGAATTATCTCATCAACCCTTCTTATGTTGGTTTTATTACCAATATTGTCCCGGTGGATAAATGAAAAGAAAGCTTCTTGACCAATTATAGTAAGCAATTTTTAGCAGAAATATTGAGGCTTACTCAAGTCTCTCAGCTAATCGTAAATAGAATAAGGAAACTATTGTATGTCAGAAGATCATTCTCAGAGCCACGCGGCTGTTACTGAAGAGAATAGTAAGAAGCTAATATTTACTGTAGGTTTGACCACTACGTTTTAATCGTAGAAATTATAACCGTTTTTATTACTCAAAGTTTAACTTTTGTGATTATCTAAAAACACATAGCGGTCGAATGGCCATATTAACTGACTTAAAATCAGTCGCATACTTTAATGTAGCGGTTCTGATAGCACAAAAGTTCGCAGCATGAAAACGGAACCGGCATAATTGATTTATAGTGAACCCATACACTAAGCATAATGATTTAGAGGACGATAATCCCAATGAAAAAATTCCTTTTAGGAGCTGTTGCCGCATCTGTTTTGGCCTTTTCAGGCAATGCTATGGCCAATTTTGTGGCAGGTCAGGACTATCAGGTGGTCGCAAAACCAGTCAAAGTCGAAAAACCGGGCAAAATTGAGGTACGTGAATTCTTCTGGTATGGCTGTGGTCACTGTTTCACGTTGGAACCGCATATGCAGGACTGGTTGAAAAAATTACCCAAAGATATCCGTTTTGTACGTACACCTGCTGCAATGAACCCGCTTTGGGAACAGGCTGCACGTGCTTATTATGTTTCAGAAGCCCTGGGTGTGCGTCAAAAAGCACATTTACAGTTATTCCATGATATTCATGACAAGCAGCGTCCAATTTTAGAACAGGCACAATTGGCCAAGTTCTATACCCGTTATGGTATTTCTGAAGAGAAATTTAACACGACTTATAAATCATTCCCGATTTCGTCAAAAATTGCTCAGGCAAAAAATTTGACTGCTCAATATCAGTTAAGCGGTGTACCAGCGGTGACCGTGAATGGTAAATATATTGTGCAGGGCAATGATGCCAAAGTAATTCAGGTGGTAAATTACCTGATTGAAAAAGAGCGTAAAGCCAAATAAGACGCGATTGATTATCTCTAAAAAAAACCTGCATCGAATCTGCAGGTTTTTTTATTTAAACTGGAGGAATGGTTATTTACGTCCTGACTGCCGGATCTGGTGTTTCTATCGGCGGGCGATACCAGTGTAAAATTCCTCGGAATAAGAGCTGCATCTGCAACACGCTTTGCGCTTTAAAGTCATGGGATTGAATATGAATCGTGGATGGCTTTGTTGCACAAACCTATCTGTAAAGGCTTTTTCAGCGATATAATTTTCAAATGAAGAAGCCTACACACAAAATCTACCGCACAACCAATTGGCCCGCATATAACCGAGCACTCATGAGTCGCGGAAATATTGCCATTTGGTTTGATCCTGCTACGCAATGGTATGCGCCATCAAAAGGCAAACAAGGGCGAAATCAAACCTACTCCGACGCAGCCATCCAATGCTGCTTAATGATTAAATCCTTATTCCGTCTGTCTTTACGTATGGTCACTGGCTTTGTGCAAAGTCTGATTAAACTTTGCGGATTAAATTGGATAGCGCCAGACTACACTACAATTTGTAGACGACAACAGCATATTGATATTGCAATCAGCTACCAAAAAAGTAGCGATGGGCTGCATCTACTCGTAGACTCTACAGGCATGAAGTTTCTAGGTGAGGGCGAATGGAAACGCAAGAAACATGGAGCTGAATATCGTCGCCAATGGCGTAAACTACATATTGGTATAGATGCCAAAACCCTACAAATACGCGCTATTCAGCTCACAACCAATAATGTCAGTGATTCACAGGTGCTTGGTGATTTACTTAATCAGATTCCACAAGATGAGCAGATTGACTCTGTTTATACCGATGGAGCTTATGACACCAAGCAATGCCGTCAGGTCATTGCAGATCGGCAAGCACATGCGGTGATTCCACCTAGAAAAAATGCGAAACCATGGAAAGATACAAAGAGTAGCTCGCTAGAGCGAAATGAATTACTTCGAGCAATTAAACGTTTAGGCAGGACACTATGGAAAAAATGGTCAGGCTATCATCGGCGAAGTTTGGTTGAAACTAAGATGCATTGCATCAAATTATTAGGAGATAAACTCAGTGCAAGGAGTTTTGATAGCCAAGTCAATGAGATCCATGCACGTGTGGCAGTCCTCAACAGATTTACGGAATTAGGTCGACCACTTACCCAAGTTACGCCTTAAATTTGGCTCAATTAGGGGCGCTTTGCATTTCAAATCTTTGTGCAACAAAGCCACCTTTATGTATAATGCCTCATGATGCGATTTTACTGTTCTGATTGTCGTAAGTTGACAGTCCAGTAGAAACTTTATTGCTCAGCTACAAAAGATAAATGCAGTAATGTTAAATTTCCTCAATTCCCTTATTTTGAAATTCTCTTATTCAATACCCACGACAGTGGTTATATAGCCTGTTGTTAATAGAATTGATAGACCTAATAACATCTCAAATAAAATGGCATGACTAAGGTGTTTAGCGAATTTAGGATGTTGAAGACGCGGGGTGAAATACCATTTGTTGAAGGCAGCTAAAAGTAGAATACTTATAACAAAAAACATTTTAACCATGAAACCATAGCCATATGCAGTATTGATTAAGGTATTAAAATCTTTAATTAAAAGAAGAGCTACACTAGCGCCACAGGCGATTAATATCCCAACAATGAAAGCAGCAATACGTCCAAATACATGCATGCGATCTTTTAAAGGTAAACCACTTATTTCCCGGCTGGTTTTCCATAACGGATATAAAGACCCCATCCATAACGACATAACTAGAATATGGATTGATAATAAAATTTGAGCAAGTAAGGTTAAATTAGCGACATGTCCGAGCTGGGAAAAACTAAAAATAATCGGGATAAGTAAAATACAAAATATTGAACTTTCAATTATAGAAAACTGACCTTTGTTCCTGTTAAGTTTAACCACCATGAGAAGAAGTAAAAGAGCAAAACTAATAGAACGAAGAACGTATATATACCCCGTCGGAGTATTAACCAATATATTAATATACGTGGGGTCCACCATACCTGTAATACCAGTATTGGCAAAACTACCAATCAGAATAAAAAATCCCAAGGTACTGGAAATTAGGCCTAATCCAGCGCCAATTGTAATATATTTAAGAATCGATTCTTTTAGTTCAAGATATTGTCTAAGTAAAAAATAGCAAAAGGCTCCACCAACGACAAAAGCTACACTTAAATATAAAATAACCTTAGTTAACCAAGTGGCCCACATCCAATATTCAGAAATCATTATTTTTGTCCATTCTAGAACAACATGCCAGCACCTCACTGACATGTTGAAAGGTAATCAATTCTTATTTAGTTGATTTGATAGTGAAACTATATTCACCATTCATGTTGTGACCATCTTTCCCCATTGTTGTCCAGACAACGGTATATTTACCTTTTTTCAGTTTCGGAAGAGCGACATCAAAGGATTTCTTTAAGTCATGAGTAACTTCATATTTTAAAGGAACATCTCTTCGCTGAGCATCCAGTAACTTAATATTCATCAACATAACCTCTGCACCAAAGTTAAGGGTCAAGTTCTTTGGTTGACTAAGGATAGATGCATTTTCCGCAGGAATCGCACTCACTAAACTCACATGAGCGAACGTAGTTGTAGTAGCCACAATCATCGTTGCAGCTACTACAACATTACGTAGAGCAGTCATTTTATTTTGAAATAATTTCATTTACGTTTCCTCTTGATTCGTTAGTTCATTAGAGATGACTTTATAAAATCTATATTTAATGAGACCACATCATCTCCTCTTATATTTCAATTATTAGTGAGAGACAGAAACAGAGCGATGACTTCAAAATTACATTTTTGTCATTTTTAAAATTTAAAATCTTTAACTATTAAAATAATCTTATTGAAAAATAATGATCATTTAACAAACAAATTATGTAGGTGGTTGATTTATGAAATGTAGTAATCATTTTGACTAAGAAAATAGTAGCTATTTAATTTTTTATATTTTAGTTTAAATATAAACATGTTATGTTTAATTTGATCTAATATAAATTTGTGGGCTAAGCACATGACTCAAACACGTCCAAGAATGACCAAATTATTTGAACAGCTTGGTTTAGCTTCTACTGAAGAAGCAATTGCAAAATTCATAGAGAGCCATCAGCTAGCTGGAGATGTTTTTTTAACACAAGCAATTTTTTGGACTGATGCTCAACGTCATTTTTTAGAAGAAAAACTACACTCTGATGGTGAATGGACGACAGTGATTGATCAATTAAATGAGTCTTTACATGAAAATTCAGTAAAATAATTTTCCGTTAGTATTAAGGATCTACATTCTTCCCTGCATTGAATACAACTCATTCATACAGTAGTACTGTTTTGGAGATGGAATCTCTATTATATAAGTAGTAGATTCCTTACTCTGAAATTTGGATTATAAACCCTAATATTAAAAATAATCTTCTTTACCTTCTAAGTTGACAAAAATAACTAATGATGCGAAAAGGTTTTTTTAGTTAACAGATGTTCACACATGCCTAGAATTGTTTCTGTACCACTTAGTTTAGAACAGCGAGAACGACTCATTTTTCTGGTCAAGCATGCAAAACATTGGCGTGAAAGGCAACGTGCCCAAACTATTCTCTGGCTTTCCGAAGGTAAAAGTGTTGCGGAAGTTGCCACTCTACAAGAACGTATCCCAGAAACCATAAGGCTACAACGCCGACGTTGGGAATTGTATGAGTTTGAATCGATTAAAGAAGGTCATCGCTCAGGTCGACCCAATACATTGATCTCAGACTATCAGGCGAAAATCCTAGATTGGGTCAATACAAGTCCACTCAATGCAGAACAAATCCGAGTCAAACTACATGAAGAATACGAAGTGTCCGTGTCTGTTGAAACCATTCGTAAGTTTTTACGGGATTCAGGTATGGTCTTCAAGCGTACCCGTCATAGCTTGAAAAAAAAGAGATCCGATTGCATTTGAACAAGCAACACAGCAGATTGAAGAATTACGAGAGCAAGCGGCACGTGGTGAAATTATATTAGGTTATGTTGATGAAACAGGATTTTCATCTACACCTGATAACCGCTATGCGTGGACAAAGATAGGTGATGTTCATGCGGTTGATGCAATAAGATTAAAACGAGTTAATGTCATGGGGTGTTTGCTTTCAACGGGGAAACTGGTGACTAGTTGTTTACAAGAGTCAGTGACAAGCACTTGGTTTTATGCCTATTTAACTGGAATAGCTCAACAAGTAAAACAGACGTATAACCTTCCATTGGTTCTTATTGTTGATAATGCCTCGATTCATAGAAGTAAAAAGATGGCTGATTACAGAGAGCTACTTAAAACTAACTTTTCGACGAATCTGTATTTTATTCCAGCTTATAGCCCTGAGTTAAATCGAATCGAGATGGTATGGAAGCAGATGAAATATTATTGGCGAGATTTTCAAGTCATGACAGCTGACAAAATAGAGCAATGGGTGGAGAAAGTATCAAACCAATTCGGAAAAGAATACATGTTTACTTTTTAATGACAACTTATCTAATAAATATACCAATAAGTTTAATAATTAAATTATCCACCCTTTTTTCTATAAAAAACTATTTTGATCAACTGTATTTTTTCTTTAAAGGAATAACAGTGTAAATTACATTAAGAATGTGTCTCTAACTAGCCTTGGAGTCATCTAATCATTTCATTTTTATTTTTTTAAGCACATAAAATCATAACAACTTTAATAGTTTTAAAAGATTAATATTAAATAAAATTTTTGTCATCTCAGCATAGACTATATATTTCGAGAAGATCTCAAAATTACATTTTTGTCATTTTTAAAAATAATTAATTAATAGTGCTAAAATTTTTAAGAGAGACAGAGAATAACCAAAAATTTCATCAGTTTAGTAGTCAAATTCCTAGACTCTGTTCAGTACTAAAACATAGCTTTTACTTCCAAATTATTTAAAGGAAAAAATTATGATGAAATTCAAAAACATTTTTTTGGGCTTATGTATCGCAGCCGCGTCATTGAATACATTTGCACAGCAATCCGATGAACACAAAGATCACCACCCTGAAAAAACAGCACCATCTGCAGTAACAATTAAGCAAACAGTTACCAGCACCACTGCTACAGATAAAATGGCTGCAATGGATCAACACATGAAGGCGATGCAAGCCATGCATGAGAAGATGATGGCTGCAAAAACCCCACAAGAACGTCAGAAACTTATGGCTGAGCACATGAAACTCATGCAAGGAGGTATGAGTATGATGAAACAGATGGGCAGCCAAAGCATGAATGCAAATATGGCTGACCGTCAGCAGATGATGGAAAAACGTATGGACATGATGCAATCCATGATGCAGATGATGATGGACTGTATGCCTCCGTCAGCAACTAAATAGTTACCCATGAATTAGGGGAAAGCACCATGAATCACCAACACCAAGAAAATAATTCAGTACCTAACTTTTGGTCTACACGTTATGCCATTGGTCTAATCGTGCTGGGTGGTATCGCAGCTTATTTTCTATTAACGGAACATTTAGCCCACGTTATCGGTGCTTTGCCTTATTTATTCCTTTTAGCGTGTCCACTGATGCATATTTTTATGCATGGTGGTCATGGGCATAACCACTCGCAGCAAAAAAAATCCGATATATCTGATAACAAAAAATAGCTCTTATCAGGAGATCCATCATGAATCATGCGGAATCGGCTTATGGTTTATGGACGCTGGTTATCATTAACTCAGCAGTTTTTATCATGTTCGCTTTCAGTTTTTTTAGACCTTCCACTGCGCGCGATTGGCGTACATTTGGGGCCTTTTCGGCTTTTATCATTGCTCTATTTGTCGAAATGTATGGTTTTCCTTTAACCATTTACCTGTTATCTGGTTGGCTTCAAACTCGCTTCCCTCAACTTGACTTACTTTCTCATAATGCAGGTCACTTGTGGTCAACGCTATTAGGTGAAAAAGGTGATCCACATTTTGGCATTTTGCATATCGCCAGTTACGTTTTCTTGGGCTATGGATTTTACCTGTTATCAACGTCATGGCACGTGCTGTACAACGCGCAACGTCAGCATTCTTTAGCGATCACAGGCCCTTATGCACGTATACGTCACCCACAATACGTGGCTTTTGTGATGATCTTGCTGGGTTTTTTATTGCAATGGCCAACTTTACTGACACTGATTATGTTTCCAATCCTACTCTTAATGTACAGCCGCTTGGCAATTAAGGAAGAGGCTGAAATGAGTAAACAGTTTGGCGCTGTCTATGACAGCTATGCTCAACAGACTCCGAGATTTATTCCAAAATTCGGCCATAAAACCACTTTACCATAAGAGAATTATTTATGTCAGATCAAAAAAATCATAACCAGGACCATATGGCACAGGCTACAACAGACGTACTGAAAGACCCAGTCTGTGGTATGACCGTCACTGAAGAATCGAAATACCATGAGGAATTTAAGGGGAAAACTTACTTTTTTTGCAGTGATAAATGTCAATCAAAGTTTCATAGCAGCCCGGTGCAATATATCGCTAAACCCGCAACGACGACTGCCGATGCACATACACAGCATCATCAGACTGTTCAACACGTTAATGCGGCAAGCACAACAGGTACGACCATCTATACATGCCCAATGCATCCAGAAATCAGGCAAGATCATCCTGGAAACTGTCCTAAATGCGGAATGACACTGGAGCCACTCATTCCTGAATTAGAGGAAGATGAGAATCCGGAGTTACGTGATTTCCGCCGACGCTTCTGGTGGACACTGCCATTGACCATCATCGTGACTTTTTTGGCGATGTTTGGTCATCAAATGAACCTGTTCAATATGGCTGTTCAGAGCTGGATTGAACTGGTGTTGTCACTCCCAATTGTACTTTGGGCAGGTTGGCCATTTTTTTCCCGGGGTTGGCAATCGGTTGTGAATCGCAGCCCGAACATGTGGACGCTGATTGGTTTGGGCACTGGAGCTGCATTTATTTATAGTGTGGTCGCAACCATTGCACCGCAAATCTTCCCAGACTCATTTATTTCCATGGGTCGTGTCGCTGTTTACTTTGAAGCTTCAGCGGTCATCATTTCATTGACCCTACTGGGACAAATATTGGAGTTAAAAGCACGTTCGCAAACTTCTGCTGCAATTAAGTCACTCCTTGGGCTCGCTCCTAAAACAGCTCGCCGAATCCTGCCTGATGGAACTGAAGAAGATGTTCCTCTAACGCATGTCCATGTAGGAGATTTACTCAGAATTCGCCCAGGTGAAAAAGTGCCTGTGGATGGTGTAATCACTGAAGGAAGTAGTTCAGTGGATGAATCGATGCTGACAGGTGAACCTTTACCTATCACTAAACGCATCGGTGATAAAGTCATTGGTGCTACCCTGAATACCAATGGTTCCCTAATCATGCGTTCAGAGAAAATTGGTTCAAGTACCATGTTATCCCAGATCGTACAGATGGTGGCGCAAGCTCAACGATCGAGAGCACCAATGCAACGCATGGCTGATCAGGTTGCAGGTTGGTTTGTCATGGCTGTAGTAGCCATTGCCTTGCTTACCTTCTTTGGATGGGGACTGTTCGGCCCAGAAGAGTCGAGCTGGGTTTATGCATTAATCAATGCTGTGGCAGTACTCATTATTGCCTGTCCTTGTGCACTAGGCTTGGCAACTCCAATGTCTATCATGGTTGCAACGGGTCAAGGTGCTACTCATGGTGTGTTGTTCCGCGATGCAGCAGCCATTGAGAATCTACGCAAGATTGACACACTAATCATCGATAAAACAGGTACGTTAACTGAAGGACGCCCTGTATTCGATCGTGTGGTTGCCGCATCAGGTTTCGATGAATCTGAAGTATTACGTTTAGCCGCCAGTCTTGATCAAGGCAGTGAACACCCGCTAGCCGAAGCGATTGTAAACGCAGCACACGAACGTGGCCTGCCTCTTGAAACACCAGATAATTTTGAATCAGGCTCAGGGATTGGTGTTCGAGGTCAAGTGGGCGATCGTCAGTTAGCTTTGGGCAACACAGCACTGATGGAGCAATTAGGTATCTCGGTACAATCTCTGATTCCGCAAGCCGAAGAGCTGCGTTCAGAAGGTGCAAGTGTGATGCATCTAGCCATCAATGGTGAATTGGCCGGCCTGCTTGCAGTATCCGATCCCATCAAAAAAAGTACCCCTGAAGCACTTGCCACCCTGAAGGAAGCTGGACTACGTATCGTGATGGCAACAGGAGATGGTCTCACCACTGCCCGTTCAGTCGCATCACGTCTGGGTATTGATGAGGTACATGGTGAAGTTAAACCCGCAGATAAACTCGAACTTGTCAGCAAATTGCAGAAGCAAGGTCGCATCGTGGCAATGGCCGGCGATGGCATCAATGATGCACCAGCCTTGGCTAAAGCTGATGTCGGTATCGCTATGGGGACCGGAACTGATGTCGCAATGAATAGTGCTCAAGTTACCTTGGTCAAGGGAGATTTACGCGGTATCGCGGTTGCCCGTTCACTTTCGGAAGCTACTGTTGGCAACATGAAACAGAACCTCATGTTTGCTTTCCTTTATAATGCCTTGGGTATCCCAATAGCAGCTGGCGTACTCTACCCATTTACCGGTTGGTTGTTGTCACCCATGATTGCGGCCTTGGCCATGAGTTTTAGCTCCGCTTCAGTGATCACCAATGCCCTTCGCCTGCGACATAAAA
The DNA here is from genome assembly GCF_000369725.1 of Acinetobacter sp. CIP 101966. NCBI lineage: Bacteria > Pseudomonadati > Pseudomonadota > Gammaproteobacteria > Moraxellales > Moraxellaceae > Acinetobacter > Acinetobacter sp. CIP 101966. Next base: position 15,006 of record NZ_KB850163.1, read on the forward strand.
AGCTATGATAGAGAGTCTTTTTCTTCCACCAGATGTATCAGGCCTGATTGCAGCACTTGCCATCGGCCTGCTCATTGGTTTAGAACGAGGATGGAATGATCGTGAACTGCCAGAAGGCAGCCGAGTAGCAGGCCTACGTACCTTCACATTGACAGGATTACTCGGAGGAGTGCTCGGTCATTTACAGCCAAACTTTGGGCCTTGGCCACTAGTCGCAGCCGTATTAGGGCTTTCCCTTTTACTTACGGTATCCTACGCGCGTACCGCAAAAATTTCCGGTAATTTAAGCGCTACCACGACGATCGCGATGCTGTTGACATTAGTTTTAGGTGCATATGCATCCCATGGTAATGTTACTTTAGCATTAACCGCGGCTGTCATCGTGGCTGTATTTTTGGATCTCAAGCCAACCTTACATGGTTGGTTACGCTTGATCGAACATCGTGAATTAACCGCATCCCTGCAGTTACTGGTACTTTCTGTCGTTATATTACCTTACTTACCCAATACGGGTATGGGACCTTTTGCTGCATTAAATCCTTACCAGTTATGGTGGGCAGTGATCCTGATTGCCGGACTCTCTCTGGCAGGTCATTTTGCCATGCGGCTTACCGGTTCAGAAAGAGGCATATTCTGGACAGGTCTATTGGGTGGTTTGGCATCTTCTACAGCTGCAACTGTCGCACTGGCACGCTATACACGCCAGCACCCCGTCATGGTCAGTGCTGCTATTTCTGGAACATTGGCTGCCTGTGGCATCATGTTTTTTCGTATGGTTGTGCTGATAGGCGTCATTGAGCCAGCATTGCTAAGCACTTTTGGTGGTGCAATGATGATTGCGGGAATCCTTCTGCTGGGTATGGCATTGTGGAGACAACGCCAAATTACCAGCGCTGAAAACAACGATCGAACAATAGAAGCAATGGCTCCTTTTGATCTTGGGACAGCATTCAGCTTCGCTGCTTTCCTGGCTGTCATGGCAGTCTTGGTCCCGGCAGCAAAACAATGGTTGGGCACCAGCGGCATCTTCGTATTATCGACTATTTCTGGGCTAGCAGACGTAGATGCTATTTTAGTCTCACTTGCCCGCCTGCATAGTACTGAAGGCTTAACAACAAATGTGGCTGCTGTCGCGCTAGGGCTGGCCACACTGAGCAACATGTTAAGCAAAGCGACAATTGCATGGATGACAGGGGGGGCACAGTTTGGCCGAGCTATCATATTTGGCTACACAATTGCCATGATAGGTGCTGGCGTAGCTCTGGCTCTCAGTTTGAGCTTTATGTAAGGTCAACTCGGGTAAATGGAAGATGTTCAAAAAATGAGTTAAAATGATTCCCCTTGCATGGATTCACTTTGAAAAACAATGGTAAAAATGATTCGACCATTGAGGGATTCAGCCTGGATGGTCGCCCCAAGCATATCAAGAATAGATTTTGTTATGGCAAGCCCTAAGCCGGTTCCTTCTTCTGTTCTTTGTCTAGACGCATCTGTTCGATAAAAACGATCAAATAATCTGGATAGTTGTTCAGGAGAGAGTTCAGGGCCTTCATTTTCAATTGAAAATATTGTGTTATCTAAATTCTGTTGAAGTTTTATCTGTATTGTAGAATTCTTGTTTCCATATTTAACTGCATTAGACAATAGGTTGCTGAGTGCGCGACGTAACATAGCAGGATCACCTTTTACATTGCCAGATCCTGTTTGTTGAAGTGTCATATTTTTTTCGGCAGCTAGAGCGTCATAGAAATCAAATAAAGCGGTAACTTCTTTAATGAGGTCAATATTCTGTAAGTTCTGTAAATTTAAGCCATGTTCTGCTTTTGCCAAGAAAAGCATATCGGACACCATTCGAGCCAAACGTTCAAATTCTTCTAAATTAGAAAATAGTATTTCTTGATAAGTACCAATATCTCGGTTACGGGCGAGACATACTTGAGTTTGGGTCATTAAATTATTAATCGGTGTTCTAATTTCATGTGCTAAATCAGATGAAAAATCGGAAAGTTTTTCTAAAGCTGACTCTAGTCTGTCCAGCATAGCATTGAAGGCGATTGCCAATGATTTTAGTTCGGTTGGTGTATGCTCAACTTCTAAACGTTCTGAAAGATGTTGAGCAGAAATTCCTTCTGCGACCTTAGCCATTTTTTGCACTGGTCTTAAACCTCTCCAGGTTGCAAACCAACCTAAAAACATTAAACAAATTGTACCAGCCAAACCAATATACAAAAGTTGACGCTTAAAATCTTTTAGAAAATGTAGATGTTCTGATGTATCGATCCCAACAATAATTCGTACAGATTGTATTTCAGAATTTCTATTTATACCTGTAGTGTAGATCATGCCACGATAGGTCTTATTTTGAACTTGCCATTTAATCCATGAATTATTTGCTGACTTGATTAAATTTTGAGTATTAATGATTGAGGATGCTGAACTAAATAAAACTTTACCTGTCGGTCGTTCTATTTGGACCATAAGATCATGGTGTCCAACTAACGCATCTCTTAAATAAAGATTAAGTTCTGGAGAATTTTTAGGATGCTGTTGGAGAAGATTCTGAATAAGCTGGATTTTACCTTCTAATTGGGTACGGTCTTGAGTTTCAAAATGATGCATTACTAATTTATTTATGAACAAACCCATAATAATTAGAATGAAAATAGTAGATAATGAGAAAATGATACCGATCCGGAAACTGATCGCTCTGAATAAATTATTATTCATCCTCTACCTCTAGTACATACCCCATTCCTCGAATATTCTGAATTAATTTGGGAGTAAAGTTACTGTCAACTTTACTTCTTAATCGTTTAATAGCGACTTCAACGACATTCGTATCACTATCAAAATTCATATCCCAAATTTGAGAAGCAATCAGCGCTCTTGGTAAAATTTCACCTCGTCTACGCATAAAAAGTTCCATAAGCGCGAATTCTTTTGCCGTCAGATCAATGCGTTGACCCGCTCGCGTTACCCGACGTTTTCTCAAATCAAGTTCTAAATCAGCAATCTTAATAATATTACTATCTTCTCTTTGTTGCCCTCGTCTAAGGAGCGTTTTTATTCGAGCTAGAAGCTCTGCAAAAGCAAAAGGCTTAACTAAATAATCATCAGCGCCTAGCTCTAATCCTTTTACTCGATCTTCGATTTGATCTCGGGCGGTAAGAAAAAGAATGGGCATTGTTTTACCGCTGCTACGAATATCATTGATAATATTCCAACCATTTAGTCCAGGTAACATCACGTCTAAAATAATTAAGTCATACTCTTCAGAAAGAGCTTGATGTTTACCCGTTAACCCATCTGTAACCCAGTCCGTAATATAGCCAGCTTCGGATAAACCTTGCTTGAGATAATCACCAGTTTTTTGTTCATCTTCAACTAATAGTATTCTCATCTCAGAATCCTAAGTTATTCATTAAAACTATAATAACGTTATAAAACATCTGATCGAGATAGATTACAAAAATGTCATTTTCAAGTCACTTAGATGTTCAGTGCTTCACTTTATTGTAGTAGCAAGAAATTAACTTTTAGAGAAACTTATGAAAACTGTAGTGCGTCGTAGTCTAACAATTTTAATGTGTGCTGGAACTTTAATTGCTGGTACTCAATCTTGGGCAAAAGATGTATCAACCTCAAGTGCCACTAAAACGGTAAAAGCACAGGAACCTTGTACAAAACCTTGTAAAATGGAAAAAGATGACAAGACTCAGCAAGATCATAGTCAACATCAGTCTCCTAACTCATCTGACATGTCAAAAATGGATCATTCTATGATGAATATGGACCATTCTAAAATGGATCATTCAAAGATGAATATGCCTAGTAGCAATAAATAATTTTATAAATAGCGAGAAAGAAGTATTAAAGTTTATACTAAATATTTGCTTTATTACTTCAATCTTGACCTTTCTAAAGGTGAGATAGAATGTCAAATAAGTTAAGTCATATACTCTTAATTGGAGTTGGTTTATTTTCATCAACTTGGGTAATGGCGGCAGTTAAAGAATATGATTTAACGATCGCGGAACAGACTGTAAATATTACAGGAAAACCGCTAAAGAGAATTACCGTTAATGGTAAATTCGTTGCCCCTCTTCTTGAATTTGAAGAGGGAGATGATGCCGTTATTCGTGTTCATAATAAGCTAAAAAATCAGGACTCTTCAATTCATTGGCATGGATTGATATTACCCGGAATCATGGATGGTGTACCAGGGTTCAACCAGTTCGAAGGCATCGCCCCTAATAAAACGTATGAATATAAATTCAAGGTTCGTCAAAATGGTACTTATTGGTATCACTCCCATAGTAAAGGGCAAGAGCAAGACGGCCTATATGGTGCTTTAGTTATTTATCCGAAAAATAAAACCCCCTTAACATCATCTGAAAAAACTGATAGAGATTATGTGGTTTTGCTTTCTGATTTTCATAATTCAACAAGTGATCAAATCACAAAGAATCTTAAAAAAGAAGCAGATTACTATCAGAACCGTCGAGAAACGGTATTTGATGTCATGAAACAAGTTAAACGTGATGGATTAAAGGCAACTTGGCAAGACCGCTCTATGTGGAATCAGATGCGGATGTTGAAAACAGATATGTCTGATGTCACAGGCTATACATTTTTAATGAATGGCAAAACACCTCAGCAAAACTGGACCGGTAATTTTAAAGCTGGAGAAAAAGTTCGCCTTCGATTTATTAATGCTTCTGCAATGTCATTTTTTGATGTACGAATTCCAAATTTAAAAATGACAGTGGTAAGTGCCGATGGTCAACCTGTAAAACCTGTTCCTGTAGATGAGTTCCGTATAGGTACTGCTGAAACTTATGATGTCATTGTTGAACCGAAACAAGCCCATTATCAAATCGAAGCTGAATCTATTGATCGTACTGGATTTTCGGTTGGAACCTTACATGATGAAAATACCTCACCTGTAAAACAAATTGAGATGCCTAAGCCTCGTCCTCGTTCTTTATTGACTATGGAAGATATGGGAATGAATCATGATATGTCTTCTATGAAAGGCATGAATCACGATATGTCTTCTATGAAAGGTATGGATCATGATATGTCTTCTATGAAAGGCATGAATCACGATATGTCTTCTATGAAAGGTATGGATCATGATATGTCTTCTATGAAAGGTATGGATCATGATATGCCGATGAATAGCGCTACTGTTAAGGCGGCTTCAGACAAGAATGATAATACCGTATTTGGATGGGCAAATGCTTCAACACCTGAAGGTAATAAAGCATTGCAATATAGTGATTTGCAATCGTTAGATCCTCAAAAAGACACTCGTGCAGCTGAACGTGAAATAGAGATCCGTCTTGGTGGAAACATGGAGCGTTATATTTGGACAATAAATGGTAAAAAATTTAATGAAGCCGACCCACTAGTGGTGAAGTATGGTGAACGTATTCGCTTAAAATTTGTCAATGACAGTATGATGGCTCACCCAATGCACTTACATGGCATGTTTATGCAGCTTGAGAATGGTCAGGATCCAAGCAATATGCCAAACAAACATACGGTAATTGTTCCACCTGGGAAAACGATAACCACTCTACTCACAGCTGATGAGTTAGGTGAGTGGGCTATTCATTGTCACCTGCTTTACCATATGAGTGCAGGAATGATGAATAAACTCATTGTAGCTCAAGTGGAAGATGGTAATTCTACAAAGACTGTTCCTCAGTCCCAAGTAAATGAGAAGGGAGTAAATCCACATGCACATCACTAATAATTTGTTTTCAAAAACAACTTTGATGATTGCGCTATTTGGATTATCAAATCTAACGTTCGCTAAAAATGAAACTCCTGTACAAGACAGTAATATTACAAAAAATATGAAAATTCTTTTACAGGAATCTGGAGGATTAAAGTATTCCCTTCAAGAGCGTTATCCAGAATATTATTCAATGGAAAATGCGGATATGGGGGATAAGAGTGTCCAGATTGCGCTTGAGAACTCTAACTCACCTCATGACAATCATCTTAAAGAACATGGTGGACAAATTTATCAAACGACAAAATTTGAAAATGAATGGATGGTTGATGAAGACGGTAAGGGCAACCTAGGAACAAAGTTTGAAACTTTAATTGGAACAGATGAAAATCGTCTATTTATTGAAGCCAATTCGGAAAAGTCAGAAAGTAATGATCCAAAATATGCTGTATCAGCACTTTATAGCCGTAACGTAGCCCCATTTTGGGATGTACAAGCTGGGGTAAGATATAGTGAAAATAAAAATAATAGCAGCAGCGATCGAGTGGATGGGGTTATTGGTATATTAGGTCTAGCTCCTTATTTCTTTGAAACACAAGCATATCTTTATGGCGGTGAGAATAATTTTTGGGGAGCAAGTTTTGAATTAGAACGTGATTTGCTTTTAACTCAGAAACTTATTACTCAACCTTATATCGAAGCAGATGTAATATTTAGCGATGATTCTAACTATGCTGCAAAATCAGGTTTATCAGAACTAAAAACTGGTATCAAAACCCGATATGAGATTACTAAGCGAATTAAACCTTTCATTGATGTTGCTTACCAATATGAAAAAGGACAGAAAGCCACTTCTATGCAAGAGGCAACAGAGTCTGAAAAGGGATGGAAATATGGTGCAGGCATCGAATTAGTTTTTTAAAATAGTATGATTTGGATTCATGAATGGTAGCTTCGGCTACTATTCATGAATTATTACTATTTATTTTCGAATCTGTAAAACTAAAAAAGCTTAATTTTTGGTCTATTTTTATGCAGTGGTTAAAAACATGCTTATCGCTGTTTTTATCGTTTGCTATTCTTTTAGTAGGATCGGCTGCTACTACTTCGTCTGTACATCATCGGTGTTTAATGCCATCTGAATAGATGCATGTGGCATAGCCGTCTTCATCGATTTGAATCCTAAAGTGGCCCTAATGATCCGCTTTAGCTTGCCATGATTACATTCGATCACGTTATTTTTATACTTAACCTGCCTGTGCTCAAGATCTGGTGGACATTTTCTTTCCCATTTTAACCGTGACAAAGCACCTCCATATGTGTGCTTTATCTGTATCTATCACTTGTGGGGCCTTCCTTTGCCAGAAGATGCGGATACTGAGCATCCAAAAGTAAAAGAACTGCATGAGCTTCTTGCATGGTCTGAAGGTATGGTCTGGTGTTCACCTGAACGTCATGGTTCTATGAGTTCCATTTTTAAATCACAAATAGACTGGATTCCACTTGCAGGAGGAGCAATCCGTGCTACCCAAGGTAAAACCCTTGCCTTGATGCAAGTCAGTGGTGGATCACAGTCATTTAACAGCCTGAACCAGATGCGTATTTTGGGGCGGTGGATGCGGATGATCACCATTCCAAATCAGTCTTCAATTCCGAAAGCTTTCTTGGAATTTGAAGAAGATGGACGAATGAAGCCTTCAGCTTTCTATGACCGGATTGTGGATGTCATGGAAGAGTTATTTAAGTTCACTCTACTGACTCGTGGTCAAAGCAAATACCTGACTGATCGTTATTCTGAACGCAAGGAATCGGCTGAAGAGTTGTCCAAGCGTGTAAATCAGCGCAGTTTATAAATGCTGGATGGTATTAAATACTGCGCCTCATTGCCAGGTCAGTAACACTTTTATGCTGTACCGATGAAGTGCTGTTAAAGGTACAATGAATATTGTAAAAACCCAGTCTTCATGATTGGGTTTTTACATTAAAGAAGTCAGAGATAAATAAGGAAAAGGTGAAGGCTTTGAACCAGAAACGGCACTGTTGCAAATAGGCTGACATGATAAGCTAAATATCTTATTTATTTCGAGATACAGCAGATGAATCCCTTCCACGGTCGGCACTTTCAAGGTGAAATCATTCTTTGGGCTGTTCGTTGGTATTGTAAATATGGCATCAGCTATCGTGAACTTCAGGAAATGCTCGCTGAACGTGGAGTGAATGTTGATCACACCACAATTTATCGCTGGGTTCAGCGTTATGCTCCAGAAATGGAAAAACGTTTACGTTGGTATTGGCGTAATCCTACAGATCGACATTTATGGCATCTGGATGAAACTTACGTAAAAGTGAATGGCAAATGGGCATATCTATACCGTGCAGTTGACCAACGTGGCCATACTCTTGATTTCTATCTTTCTGCTAGACGAAATACCCATTCAGCTTATTGTTTTCTTGGTAAAATTTTGAATCATGTCAAAAAATGGCAGATTCCACGAGTCATAAACACTGATAAGGCTCATACCTATGGCCGTGCTTTGTCGCGACTAAAACAGGAAGGAAAGTGTCCTGAAGACCTGGACCATCGACAGATTAAATACAAGAATAACGTGATTGAATGTGATCATGGCAAGCTCAAACGGATCATCAAGGCTACGTTGGGATTCAAGTCTATGAAAACGGCTTATGCCACAATTAAAGGAATTGAGGTTATGCGTGCTCTACGCAAAGGACAAGCTTCATTATTTTATAACGGTAATATTCTAGGAGAAGTTTGGCTAGTAAATAGAGTTTTCGGTCTCTAAGCTTTTTTGAAGGGAAAATCATCGACTCAGATCCCTATTTGCAACAGTGCCGTTGTTAGTGGTTTGACCCACTAACAACTAACACGTTGGCTATTCATTGAGTAAATCCTAAACTCAACTAATTCTTTTATTTATCAGACAACCATTTTTCGACATTCGACGGCACATTCACGGCAAGCATCAGCACATTGCTGGCAGTGTTGATGCTCATGTTGGCTACATTCATCTGCACAGTATTCACAAGCCTTGGCACAAAGCTCACAAATTTCTTTCATAAAAGGAGATTCATTTTGCTGCATACGAGCACAGAGCTGACAAATATCTGCACAATCTAGACAACGCTGAATACATTCTCGCATCATCTCCAGATTTTCTTCTTTTAGACAGGCATTTGCACAACTGGCACAGGTAAGGTAACAGCTCATACATGCCTTTGCGCAATCTGAAAATTGGATATCGTTCATCATACTTACCTAAAGTCACTTGATTTAGGAATAAGCTAATCAAAAAAAAAGATATACACTAGGACGATTAGGTAAGGGAAAGTAAAATAGTCATAGATTTTGTTAAATGGTTTTAGATGCTGGCTTTGAGTGATTTAGCTGCTCATGTATTCAGGCACTGTTGCAAATAGGCTGACATGATAAGCTAAATATCTTATTTATTTCGAGATACAGCAGATGAATCCCTTCCATGGTCGGCACTTTCAAGGTGAAATCATTCTTTGGGCTGTTCGTTGGTATTGTAAATATGGCATCAGCTATCGTGAACTTCAAGAAATGCTCGCTGAACGGGGTGTGAATGTTGACCACACCACAATTTATCGTTGGGTTCAGCGTTATGCTCCAGAAATGGAAAAACGCTTACGCTGGTATTGGCGTAATCCTACAGATTTACATTCATGGCATATGGATGAGACTTATATCAAAGTGAAGGGGCGATGGACTTACCTGTATCGTGCAGTTGATCAACGTGGTCATACGATTGACTTTTACCTTTCCGCTAGACGGAACAGTAAATCAGCCTATTGTTTTTTAGGAAAAATCTTCAATACGGTGAAAAAATGGAAAATTCCACGGGTCATCAATACAGATAAAGCAGCGACCTATGGCCATGCTTTATCACGGTTAAAGCGAGAAGGAAAATGTCCAGTAGATATTGAGCACAGGCAGATTAAGTATAAAAATAATGTCATTGAATGTGATCATGGTAAGTTAAAGCGAATCATCAGGGCCACATTAGGATTCAAATCTATGAAGACGGCTTATGCCACAATCAAAGGTATTGAAGTCATGCGTGCACTACGTAAAGGACAAGCATCGTCATTTTATTATGGTCAGCCTCAAGGTGAAGTGTGTCTAATCAACAGGGTTTTCGGTCTCTAAGCACTTTTAAAAAGGAACTTCATCGACTCAAATCTCTATTTGCAACAGTGCCCCCTTAGCAATGGCAGCTATAGTTCAGTTCATTGGGAATAGAAATGAACAAGCAGAAAAAGTGGCTGAAAGCCTAAACTTATTTCCTGTACCTGCCACAGCCCTAGTTTTGTTTATCGTCCTAGCATCAGTTATGCCTCAAATTGGGCTTGCAAAAAGTGCAGCTCTTCAAGCTTTACCAATTTATATTTCTTTTGCCATTATTGCTCCATTCGTGGGTTGGATAATTGCTCGTATTTTTCGATTAGAATCTGGCTCTGCTAGTGCTGTGTCCTTTTCAGCATCATATAGAAATTCATTTGTTATTCTTCCATTAGCTTTTGCAATTCCGGGAAGTATGCCCATAATTCCTGCTGTAATCTTGACTCAGACTATCGTTGAACTATGCTTTTTACCAATCTATATTCGTCTGATACCTCGACTATTCAAAACCTAGAGATTTAAACATTTAAGTAGTTGTTATAGTTAGATAAAAGTATTCAGAAGCCCACGCTTACATCGAGTAATTTAATAAAGGGGGGGGGAGCTAGCTCCCCCCCTCTTTTATTCATTTGCTAATTAAAACTTACTCGCAACTTGATATGTGATGAATGAAAAGATGTAGGCTAATGCAAACAAATAAGTTGCCATAATGATGGGCTGTTTCCAGCTGCCAGTTTCTCGTCTAATTGTTGCTAACGTAGCAAGACAATGGGGAGCAAAAATAAACCATACCAATAATGATAAACCTGTGGCTAACCCCCATCCATCCGGGCCTGAAATTTGACTTAACAGACTTTGAGTTACTGTATCTTCATCACCTGACATCGCATAAATCACCCCAAGAGCAGCAATTACAACTTCCCTTGCTGCCATAGCAGGAATGAGTGCAATACATATTTCCCATGTAAACCCAATAGGCGCAAATATAGGATGAATTAAATGTCCTAACTGACCAGCTAAACTATAGTTAATGGCCGGCATGCTTGCATTATCTGGTGGTTGAGGGAACGTGACTAGCACCCATAACAAGATAGACAGTGCGACGATAATGCCACCAACTCGTTTTAAGAAAATAGTTGCCCTATCATATAAGCCTAATGCAATATTTCTAATATCTGGAATTCGGTATGTGGGAAGTTCAAAAATAAAAATACTTTCAGTTTTATCTTTTCGAACCAATTTCAGAAACACTGAAACTAATAACGCTGAGACTATTCCCGACATATAAAGACCAAAAAGGACTAATCCTTGCAGACTTAACCAGCCGTAGATTAATTGGTTCGGAATAAATGCCGCGATCAATAAAGCATATACTGGCAATCTTGCTGAACAGGTCATCAAGGGTGCAATCATAATTGTTGCTAATCGGTCCCGTTCAGAGCTGATACTTCTGGTTGCCATAATTCCGGGAATCGCACAAGCAAAACTGGATAGCAGAGGAATAAATGAACGGCCGCTAAGCCCGGCTTTAGACATTAATTTATCTAAAAGAAATGCTGCTCGGGGTAAATAGCCTGACTCTTCAAGCATTAAAATGAAGAAGAATAAAATCAAAATCTGAGGCATATATGCAAGCACGCTACCTGCACCAGCAATTACCCCATCCACAACCAAGCTTTTTAATAGAGGATGTTGGATTAGTGGTCCAATAAAATCACTGAGCCATGCGACAAAATTTTCAATGAATTCAATAAAAGGCGTTGCCCATATAAATACCGCCTGGAACATCACAAACATGGTTAAAGTTAAGATTACTAAACCCAATACAGGATGTAGAAAAATTTTATCTAGAAATGCGGTTCTTTTATCACCACTGTCATTATTTAAAATAACTTGTTTGGTGATTTGTTTGACCTGTTCAAAATGACTTAATTCAGAATGATAAGGAGTAATAAAAAGATTTTTTTGATCTAATTGATTAATTAAATCTTGAATTCCTTTTGTTTTAACTGCGACAGCTTCAACTACAGGGATACCTAACAGTTGAGACAGTTTATCCTTATCAATGGAAATACCACGCTTTTTGACCTCATCCATCATATTTAATACAAGAATCATAGGGCGATTTAGAGCACGAACTTCGAGAACCAAGCTCAAATGTAAGCTTAAATTTGTGGCATCTACAACGCATATAAAAATATCGGGTAGAATTTCACCTTTTAGCTCGCCCAAACAAACTGCCCTGGTGACTTCTTCATCTAAACTACTAGGTTTTAAACTGTAAGTTCCGGGTAAGTCCAATACTCGTATTGCATCACCAGAAGGTAATTTAAAAGAACCTTCTTTTCTTTCTACGGTAACCCCAGCATAGTTGGCAACTTTTTGTCGCGTACCAGTAAGCGTATTAAATAAAGAGGTTTTTCCGCAATTTGGATTACCGACTAATGCAATGTTCTTAATCTTCATTGGATACTAACTCTACAAAAATTCTTTCAGCTTCATTCTTTCTTAATGCGAATCTTGAAGTTTCAATTTGAACTAAAACAGGATCTCCGCCAAAAACACCTTTAGTGAGTACTTGTAGAGTTTCACCCTCTCTAAAACCTAATAGTTGGAGCCGTTCCAATACGGGATCAGTGGTATGACTGTATTGATTACCTTTTTTGAGATCTCTAATTTTGACGATCTGATTTTGTTTAACTTGAAATAGATTCATTTTCGATACTCTTACTTCAAAGCCAAAATCTTTCGAGCACCATTAAGCACGAATAAAGAAACCAGGATGCCAATGATTAAGTCTGGGTAAGCTGATCCCGTCCACGCCACGAGTACACCGGCAAATATAACGCCCATATTTACGACAACGTCATTCGCCGAGAAAATCCAACTGGCTTTCATATGTGCGCCATCTTCTCGATGACCAGAAATAAGATATAAGCATGTCACGTTAGCTATAAGTGCGAGCAGGCCAATAACAATCATGAGCGTTGATTCTGGCTCGCTTCCAAACATGAATCGTCTAATGACATCAACAATCACGATAACAGCAAGTAATAACTGAATCCAACCTGCGAAATGGGCTGCTTTTACTTGATATTTCGCAGCTTTTCCGACGGCATATAGCGCAATACCATAAACGGCTGCATCGGCAAACATATCTAGAGAATCAGCAATCAATCCTGTAGACGCAGCAATAATTCCGCTGATGAATTCTATAAAGAAAAGTAGAGCATTAATGCCTAATAACAGTTTAAGTACTTTAGCTTGTCTCACAGGATCAGGTTCATTAGGTATATCGCCTGAAGAAAGCTGTATTTCATCAAGTTTCGCCCCAAAACCCAGTCCTTCAAGTTTGGCCGTAATTTGCTGACTCCCTTCATTATGGAAGACTTTCAGTTTTCGATTGGGAAGATCAAAAGTAAGACCTTTAACTGCTTCAATATCTGCAAGAGCCATACGGACCATTTGCTCTTCAGCAGAGCAATCCATTTTAGGAATGGTATAGGTACTTGTTTGCTTAGCTTGTTGATTGCTTATATAAGTTTCAGTCTTCACAAGCTTTGCACCAAAACCCAAAGCTTCAAGTTTGGTAGTTATATTTTCATCTTTTTGATTATGTAGAACCTTTAAAGACCGGTTAGGTAAATCAAAGATGAGTTTTTGAACACCATCAATTGAAGATAGCGCCATACGAACCATCTGTTCTTCCGCAGAACAATCCATTTTGGGAACTAAGTATTCACTCATGTAGTGCGAATCTTTTAAAACGTCTTCAGTGCTTAAATTTTCTTTGGGATCAGAACCACAACAGGATTGAGCGGTATCTTCACAACTGTTTGAAGTGTTACAGCAAGGAGATGAAGATTTTTTTTCTTCCTCTTCACCACAACAGCTAAGCGTATTATCACAATTCTTTGAATTGTTTGCTTCTGCAATTGATGGATGATTTTCTTGTTGAGATTTCTTATCTTCGCATGGTGTTTCTTTACTACATCCACAACCACTCATAATTATACCCATTAAAAAAATTTATAAACTTTGAATATTAGAATCCCTATAGTTACTATAGAGTCAAGATTTTTTGGAAATACCAACTCAATGCATTTAAAAATTGGTGAACTCTCTAAAAAAACCTCATGTTCAGTATTAACAATTAGGTTTTATGAAAAGGAAGGTTTAATTCCGGAACCCGAAAGAACGGAAGGAAATTACCGCCTTTACGATATAGGCTATGTTGAGCGAATTAAGTTTATTTTGAATTGCCGAACTTTAAATATGAGTTTGAATGAAATTCGTCAATTACTCACCTATAAAGATAATCCCAAGAAAAATTGTTCAGATGTGAATGAATTAATTGACTTACATGTCAGTGCTATCAGAGAAAATATAATCAAGCAACAAAAGCTTATTGAACAATTATCTGATTTAAGAGGTACTTGTGATGGTTTATGTACAATTGACCAATGTGGAGTTCTAAAAAATCTAGCTTGATTATCTAGACCTATGCTTTTTCAAAAACTCTGTATATCTTTACTTAAGGCTGCAAAAAGATTAAGGTGACTTAAATTTTGTGATCAGATCTTAGATAGCTTTGGTTAGCTTCCGATTGGTGTTTTAAATACAGATTTGTGTATGAAGAGAAAAACATTTCTAATCCAGATATTGGTACTCTTATTCACATTCCAGAATATTTGGAGTGTGGCAGAGGCTGCTTGTCTGCATGAAATGCCAAACATACCCAATTCAATACTCTCTAATCCAATCGATTTAGACGAAAAGAGTGATAGTCCTCGTCAAGCACTTTATTCCCTAGAAAACTATAAAGAAATCTATGACTATTGTCAGAAGGTTTGTTTTAACGAAAAGTGCAGTCATTTCTCAAATACAATCGTGATTCAGATTGACCCACCCGATGATCTGAAGCTTAAAGCTAATTTTGAGACCGGCATTACCCCAACTTATTTGGGAATAACTTTTTATAAACCCCCTTATCTGGATCAATTAACCCCGCCTCCCGATTTGCCCCTACTATTGGTGGGGTAGTCTTATAAAAGCCCACCACTCCTAATTTCATTATGCGTGGGGCATTTTCATGTCAAAAAACAAATTACATCAGGATACCTCCATCCTGAATTTATCCTGGTCAGCCTTAGGTAGCGGTATCTTGCTATCTGCAATGATCAGCTTCAGTACTTCCGTAGTCGCCAGTACTCAAGATTTAACGCTGCAGCAAGCTATTGAGCAGGTTAACCAATATCAAGCGTCCCAAAATTTCTGGGAAACGCAAAACAGCATTAATGCCACGAATCTTCAGCAAAGTAAGCTGTTTAAAAATCCTGAACTGTCAGTTGAACAAACGGGATTTGGTTCAAATAATGAAAAAGAGCTTACCATTGGCATATCACAACCCTTGGATATTTTTGGTGAGCGAAGAGCAAACCAAAAATTAGCCAGTCTCTCTACAGATAAAACAGCGCTGAAACAGAAGATTTATCAAGCACAAATTGAGCTTGCAGTGAAATATGTATGGTCACAACTGGCCATTGCTGAACTTGAAAAAAACATTGTCAATGAACAACTTCGGGTGAGCCAAGAAAACCTTCAAGCAATCGAAAAGCGCTTTAATGCAGGCAGTATTGCCCAAGTAGATGTAAATCGCGCACGTTTAAGCCATGCTGAAAATATCCGTCTTTTTAGACAGGCAGACTTACAGGTACAAGTGGCCACCCAACAATTATCAAATTTATGGGGTACGTCTGATAAGTCATTGCAGGTAAACCTCTCTTCACAAAAGCTCTGGCCAAAATCGACTCATGAACAGGTTCAAGAATATTTAGCGGAAAACTACGTTGAGAAATATCGAGCTTTACTGGTATTAGAGTCTCAAGCAACGGTTGATCAACTAAGGGCAAAGGCACGTCCTAACCCCACTTTAAACCTAGGTGTCAACCGCACCCAATCCTTGGAAAACTCCACACAAAATCAATTAGTAGTCGGAGTCAGTGTACCGCTTAATATTTTCGATCGTCAGCAAAATGGCATAAAAATCGCGCAAGAAAAAATGAACTTATTAGAGCGTCAGAAAGAGTTTTATCTGAAGCAAAATGCGCTGCAAATAGGCACAATTTTAACCGAGTTGCAGGGTTTAGAGCTGCAATTCAAAGTCGTTGACGAGACTCAAATTCCTTTGGCGACTCAAGTTCAAAGTAAGACGCTACAAGGTTTCTTGGCAGGCAAGTTTGCTTTAACCGATGTTCAGCAAGCCACGCTTCAATTACAAGACATCCGTCTGCGTAAAGTCCAGTTGTTACGGGATGGCTGGCAAAAGGCCATTGAAGCAGAAAGTTTGAGCTTAGGCATTAGCCCAAGTGAAGTCATGTCGAAAGATGCTATTGCACAAATCAATCAAAACTTATGGCAAGACATACAGGCCATGCCTGTCATTGGTGGGGGAAATTAACATGTTCGATCTTAAAAACAGCTTAAAAAAACAGAGCGGAAAAATCTCTCAACCTCTACTGATTAGTTTGGTTATCGGCGCTACCGTACTCCTCAGTATTTTTTTGATCTTAACTGGTAAGAATAAATCGGAAACATCAGATGAACATGCAGAGGAAGAAAGCGGAGAAGAACATGGCGGTGAAACCGAAGAGCATGCAGAAGGTGTGAGCCTGACTGCCAAGCAACTGGTGGAACAGGGCATACAATTATCAGCGGTCGATCAAGGCCCGGTGGTTAAATTAAGTTCTTATCCTGCCAAACTGAATGTGAATACTGACCAGCAAGCGCACGTCTCACCGAGTTTTAGTGGTCATGTAGAAAATGTCTATGTAGAACTCGGTCAAAAAGTTCAGAAAGGACAGCCTTTGGCTGCGTTGCTTGTTCCTGATCTAGTTGATCAGCAGGCCAATCTTAAAATTGAACAAACCAACCTTGAACTGGCGAAACAAGACTATGATCGTGAGCGTCAGCTTTGGTCACAGGGCATTTCAGCAAAACAGGACTATCAACGTGCTTATAACAGCTATAAACGGGCACAAATTCAGGTTCAAGCGGCCCAATCACGTTTAAGTGCATTTGGTGCAGTGAATGCCAGTAACGGACGCTATATTTTGAAAGCTCCCATTTCTGGCGTGATCAGTAAAAAGGATTTGGTTCTCGGGGAAAATGTTCAGTTAGCCGATCAACTCTTTACGATAGACCGGTTAGATCAACTCTGGCTTGAGTTTATTGTTCCAAATTCTGAAATTATGGGCTTAGCCCCGAATCAAAAGATCGAATTTAAATCCTTGCAAACAGAAAAGGTTTATCAAGCTGTTATTCAGACTTTAAATACTGAAGCGGATATTCAAACAGGTCGTCTTCAGGTGCGAGCAAAAGTTGAATCGAATGCAACCGAATTACGTCCAAACTTGATGGTGAACGTACAGTTGCAACAACGGAGTGAAAGTACCGCATTACGGGTACTTAAGTCCGCAGTTCAGAATGTCGATGGAAAAGATGTGGTTTTTGTCGCCACTCAGCATGGACAAAAAGTTGAATTCAGTCCGCAACCTGTGAAATTAGGGCAATCATCTGGGGAGAGCCAATGGATTGAAGTGGTGAGTGGGCTTAGTCAGGGACAAAAATATGCCGCTCAAGGCAGTTTTTTACTGAAATCCGAGCTGGAAAAAGGAGAGGCTTCACATGAGCACTGAAACTCCTCAAATTCCAGACCACGAATCGGTAAAACCTGAAGGACTGTTTGATCGACTGATCCAGTTTTCTATCCATAACGCAATCTGGGTCATGCTGTTTATTGCGGCTTGGATTGCTATTGGTATTTATAGTTATCAAAAGTTACCGATTGATGCTGTACCAGATATTACCAATACTCAGGTGCAGATTAACACTTCAGCCAATGGTTTTACGGCTTTAGAAATGGAACAGCGGATTACATATCCAATCGAGAATGCCATGTCAGGCATGCCGAAAATGGAACAAACCCGTTCTATTTCACGCTACGGCTTATCGCAAGTGACCATCATTTTTGAAGATGGCACGGATATTTACTGGGCCAGACAGCTTATCAACCAGCGCTTGCAAGAAGCAATGGGAGAAATGCCTGAAGATGTGCAACCTAACATGTCACCTATTTCGACAGGTTTAGGTGAAATCTATCAATGGGTGATTAAAGCCGAACCAAATGCTAAAAAACCGGATGGGACCGCTTATTCGGCTATGGATTTACGTGAAATTCAGGATTGGATTGTAAGGCCACAATTACAGCGCGTAAAAGGCGTTGCGGAGATCAACAGCATTGGTGGCTTTAATAAAACCTATGTGGTTGCCCCGGATCTGAACCGATTGCAACAATTGCAAATTCCTTTGTCTGATTTACAAACTGCCTTAACAGAGAATAATGAAAACCGTGGTGCTGGCTATATTGAGAAAAATGGACAACAGCTAACGGTTCGTGTTCCCGGCACTTTAAACACGATTGAAGATATCCAGAACATCAGTATTGCCAATAAAAACGGCTATCCGATTCGGGTGGCAGATGTCGCCAATGTCTCAATTGGTCATGACTTGAGAACAGGGGCTGCAACCTATAATGGTGAAGAAACTGTATTGGGTATTGCCATGATGATGATGGGAGAAAATAGCCGTACCGTTGCTCAAGCCATTGATGAAAAGGTGCAATCGATCCAGCAATCGCTACCTAAAGGTGTGGTGATTGAGACTGTGTATGACCGTACGCATTTGGTTGATCGGGCGATCAAAACCGTTCAGAAAAATTTGATTGAGGGTGCAATCCTCGTCATTGTTATTTTATTTCTCTTTCTAGGTAATTTCCGTGCTGCGCTGATCACGGCTTGCGTTATTCCACTGTCAATGCTGTTTACCTTGACGGGAATGGCAGAGCAGAAGATTAGTGCAAATCTGATGAGTTTAGGGGCACTGGACTTCGGTATTATTATTGATGGTGCAGTGGTTATTGTAGAAAACTGTATCCGTCGGCTAGCAGAAGCTCAGAAGCTGAAAGGTGGTTTACTTAGCCGTTCTGAAAGATTTAAAGAAGTCTTCTTGGCTGCAAAACAGGCGCGTCGTCCTCTGATTTTTGGACAGTTAATTATTTTGGTGGTTTATCTACCTATCTTTACCCTGACGGGTGTAGAAGCCAAACTTTTCCATCCTATGGCAATGACTGTTGTACTGGCTTTAATTGGGGCCATGATTTTATCTGTCACTTTTGTGCCAGCCGCAGTTGCCCTATTTGTCACTGGAGAAGTCAAGGAAACCGAAAGTCGCTGGATGCATTGGCTTAAAACCAAATATGAACTGCTTTTAGATAAAGCCTATGAGCTTCGTTTATTTGTGACTATTGTGGCTGCCTGTATTTTAGTGCTTACGGGCGTGCTAGCCACTCAAACAGGTAGCGAGTTTGCACCTCAACTGGGTGAAGGTGATTTTGCTGTTCAGCAAATGCGTTCCCCAAGTACAGGGTTAGAACAGTCACTGAGAATGCAGGAAAATACTGAAAAGTTACTGTTGAAAGAATTTCCTGAAATTAAAGCGATCTTTGCTCGTACCGGTACAGCAGAAGTGGCCACAGATGTTATGCCACCCAACATTTCAGATGGCGTGGTACTGTTAAAACCTCATGATGAATGGCCTGATCCAAAACAAACGATTGATGAGCTTCGCCAAAGAATGATTACTTTCTTAGCGACATTGCCGGGAAATAACAGTGAGTTCTCGCAACCCATTGAACTGCGCTTTAACGAGTTAATTTCAGGGGTGCGAAGTGATGTGGGTGTCAAATTATTTGGTGATGACATGGAGATTCTAAATCGCGAAGCGAATAAAATTTCTCAAAAAATTAACTCAATTTCAGGCGCGACAGCCGTTAATGTAGAACAGACCAGTGGCTTACCCTTGTTGAATGTAGAGGTGGATAAGTCCAGAGCTGCACAATATGGCTTGTCGGTAAGAGCAATTCAGGATCTGGTAGCTACAAGTGTCGGTGGCCAGAATGTTGGAACAATTTTACAGGGAGACAAGCGTTTTGATTTTGTCATCCGTCTAGATGAATCCCAGCGTAGTCCTGAACAGTTAGCGGTACTTCCTATTCAATTGCCGAATGGTGGTTTAGTCCAACTGCAAGATGTGGCACGCGTTGAAAATATCCTGGGTATTAATCAGGTCAGCCGTGAAAATGGTAAACGTCGAGTGGTTATTACTGCAAATGTAGAAGGACGTGATTTAGGCTCATTCGTAACAGAGCTTCAGAGCACGTTATCCAAACAGGAATTACCAAGCGGTTATTGGATAGATTATGGCGGTCAATTTCAAAATCTGATGTCTGCAAAAGCGCGTATGCAATTGGTGGTTCCGCTCGCATTGTTGACGATCTTTATTTTATTGATGGCTGTATTCCATAATATCAAAGAAAGCTTACTGGTCTTTAGTGGTGTACCGTTTGCCTTATGTGGAGGCTTAATCGCGTTGTGGTTGCGTGACATTCCATTATCCATGTCAGCAGGGGTTGGCTTCATTGCACTATCGGGGGTGGCTGTACTGAATGGCTTAGTCATGCTTACCTTTATCAAAGAGTTGCGACAACAATATGACCTTTATTATGCAACGTGGCAGGGTGCAATTTTGCGTCTTAGACCTGTGCTGATGACAGCTTGTGTGGCGTCCCTTGGGTTTGTCCCGATGGCTTTGGCAACCGGAACTGGGGCAGAAGTACAGAGACCTTTAGCAACAGTGGTTATTGGAGGAATTATCTCCTCTACCCTGCTTACATTGGTTTTATTGCCCGTACTGTACCGCTGGATGAATGAAAAGAAAGCTTCTTAATCCATTAGATTAAGCAATTTTTAGCAGAGATATTGAGCCTGTCTCAAGTATCTCTGCTAATCATGGATTGAATAAGGAAAATTTTATGTCAGAACATCATGATCATAGCCATGCGGTTGTTACTGAAGGAAATAGTAAGAAATTAATGTTTGCTTTGGGTTTAACGACTACTTTTTTAATAGTAGAAGTTGTCGCTGCTTTTATTACCCAAAGTTTAGCATTACTGTCTGATGCCGCTCACATGTTTACTGATGTAGCCGCATTAGCTATTGCTCTTGCTGCTATCAAAATTGGTAAAAAAGCCGCAGATGATAAAAGAACTTTTGGCTATCAGCGATTCGAAATTTTAGCGGCTCTGTTTAATGCAGTGATGCTTTTTGTGGTGGCGATATATATTGTCTATGAAGCTTACCAACGCTTTACGCATCCTGCTGAAATTCAAAGTGTTGGAATGATGATTGTCGCAGTCATTGGTTTGGTCATAAATTTGATTTCAATGAAAATCCTTTCTGCGAGTGCTCAAGAAAGTCTAAATGTGAAAGGCGCATATTTAGAAGTCCTTAGTGATGCACTGGGATCGATAGGCGTGATTATCGGAGGAGTGGTCATTTATTTTACCCAGTGGATGTGGGTAGATACCGTAATCGCTGTGTTAATTGGCTTCTGGGTTTTACCTCGAACTTGGGTTTTATTAAAACAAAGTATCCATATTTTGCTTGAAGGGGTTCCTGATGAGATTGATATTGAGTCGTTAAGAAATGATTTATTGATGCTAGAGGGTGTTGAAGGGATTCATCAGTTGAAAGTCTGGGCTATATCTTCAAAAAACATTCATTTAACTGCTCATTTGGTTGCTCCTAATAGCGATCCAGATCAGCTCTATCAAAAGGCCTTAGACGTTCTAAAACATAATCATAGTATTACTGAAATTACGTTACAAATAGAAAGTAAGGAATGTAATACATTGGAACAGCATAAACATTAAAGTGCTGCTCTTTCTACATAATGGACAGATGACTAGGCTGATAAACCTTACCATTTTCCTGTATTACACTTCTATTTATCACACGCACTTTAAACACCATCCTGAGACATTTTAAAATTACAAGAATGTAATTTATGAGTCCTCTGGGTGTTAATTCTTTAAAGTTAGAATATCTAACAAGTATTAAATGAGAGTAAATAAACATGCTATTCAAAAATAAATTTTGTACTAAATTACTGTTAATTAGTGCATTCTTTAGTATCGCAAGTTTTAGTTATGCAGATGGCGGCTTGTTATTTCTTGAAAAGAATTTAAAAGCTTCTAAAGTTGAAAATTCTAAACAAAAACAAGTTAAAAATAATGAATCAAATGAATCAAATGAATAGTTGGGTTGCATAAATAAATCAATTAGACTTATTCATTCAGCAATATAATTCCTGAATGAATAAGTTTATAACTAAAACCTATCACACCATTAGTTGAACTACATATAATTATAATATTAAAAATAAAGTATTTTTTTTAATCCCATTTCAATGGGTCATCTTTATATATCTCAATTTATGTTGTAAACAGGCTTTGTTGCACAAACCTATCTGTAAAGGCTTTTTCAGCGATATAATTTTCAAATGAAGAAGCCTACACACAAAATCTACCGCACAACCAATTGGCCCGCATATAACCGAGCACTCATGAGTCGCGGAAATATTGCCATTTGGTTTGATCCTGCTACGCAATGGTATGCTCCATCAAAAGGCAAACAAGGGCGAAATCAAACCTACTCCGACGCAGCCATCCAATGCTGCTTAATGATTAAATCCTTATTCCGTCTATCTTTACGTATGGTCACTGGCTTTGTGCAAAGTCTGATTAAACTTTGCGGATTAACTGCGCCGGCACCCAGTGATATTCGGCCTTGAAGAATAGAAAAACATAATAACATATTGATATTGCAATCAGCTACCAAAAAAGTAGCGATGGGCTACATCTACTCATGGACTCTACAGGCATGAAGTTTCTAGGTGAGGGCGAATGGAAACGCAAGAAACATGGAGCTGAATATCGTCGCCAATGGCGTAAACTACATATTGGTATAGATGCCAAAACCCTACAAATACGCGCTATTCAGCTCACAACCAATAATGTCAGTGATTCACAGGTGCTTGGTGATTTACTTGATCAAATTCCACAAGATGAGCGGATTGACTCTGTTTATACCGATAGAGTTTATGACACCAAGCAATGCCGTCAGGTCATTGCAGATCGGCAAGCGCATATGGTGATTCCACCTAGAAAAAATGCGAAACCACGGAAAGATACAAAGAGTAGCTCGCTAGAACGAAATAAATTACTTCGAACAGTTAATCTTGCGAAGCAGTGCTTCTTGTATCTTGATTGATATAGTGATTAGCTACCACTATACGCAAATTGTAGAGTTTGGAGTGCTGCTAAAATCTTAAATTTGAACCTGAGATAAA
>NZ_KB850163.1:38420-75908 GCF_000369725.1 Acinetobacter sp. CIP 101966
CGTCGCCAATGGCGTAAACTACATATTGGTATAGATGCCAAAACCCTACAAATACGCGCTATTCAGCTCACAACCAATAATGTCAGTGATTCACAGGTGCTTGGTGATTTACTTAATCAGATTCCACAAGATGAGCAGATTGACTCTGTTTATACCGATGGAGCTTATGACACCAAGCAATGCCGTCAGGTCATTGCAGATCGGCAAGCACATGCGGTGATTCCACCTAGAAAAAATGCGAAACCATGGAAAGATACAAAGAGTAGCTCGCTAGAGCGAAATGAATTACTTCGAACAGTTAAACGTTTAGGCAGGACATTATGGAAAAAATGGTCAGGCTATCATCGGCGCAGTTTGGTGGAAACCAAGATGCATTGCATCAAATTATTAGGCGATAAATTAATGGCAAGAAGCTTTCCTAGTCAGGTGAATGAAATTCATGCACGTGTAGCAGTCCTCAACAGATTTACGGAATTAGGTCGACCACTTACCCAAGTTACGCCTTAAATTTGGCTCAATTAGGGGCGCTTTGCATTTCAAATCTTTGTGCAACAAAGCCTTGTAAACATACAATGTAATTTCTAAATAAAAATATCCAATTTTTTTAAATCACTTCAGGATATAAAGCTTTAGCTATGCCAAAGCCAATTAAACCTGCTATGGCTAAATATAGGGCTTTCATGTACCACATGCCCCAAAGTACAGTTATTTTATTTGCTGAAAACTTATGTACTGGCTGACTTAAAAAATTGGTTGTTTGGTTAAATGACTTTTCAGATGCTTCAAGAGCATAATAATTTAATGCGGGGAACAAGCAAGCAACCAATAAAATAGCGATTGCGGGAAACACAAATGCTTTAGGCAGACTAAATTTTATTGCGAATTATAAAGCCGCACCTACACCAATAATGCCTAAAAAGGATTTAGTAAAGCTTGCAAAGTCTAAGCCAGTTGTGCCTGCACCTTTCCACATCAAAAAGCCTATGTGGGGCAGTAAAAAAGTTTCATACTAAGTATTAAAGTATCATACTGAGCAATAAATTCTCATACTAGATTGCTCAAAGGATTTATCTATGGCCTTACCTAAATACAATCTTGAATGGTGTCAAAACTATGCGAAACAGCATAAAGGAGAATGTCTTTCAAAAGAATATCTAGGTAGGACTGTTAAACTCCTATATAGATGTGAAAAAGGCCATGAATTTTATGCCACTCCTGCCGTTCATATACATAAAAAATCTTGGTGTAATGAATGTAGCAATAGAGATGTTGCGCATACCTATGAATTTGTTAAGGAATTTATAGAAAGTAAAGGCGGTGTTTTATTTTCTACAGAATACATCAATGTACGTCAGAAGCTTGATGTGCAATGTGAAAAGAAGCATAAATGGAATCCTACTTTTCAAAACTTATTTCACAATAACTCATGGTGTCCAGTTTGTTCTGGTACAGGTAGGCGTACCTATGGCAAACGTGTAAGGGTCATAAGCTAGTATGAAACTTTATTACTCATAAATGTTTCATGGATTCATATCTAAAGTTCCAGTATGAACATTTATTGTTTTTTCAGTTTATATGCTTTCACATAAAATCAAAGGCTTGAGAGTAAGCCAATCTGCTTTTAAATATTCAATAACCTCTGTTTTGTATAAGCCATTCACCGTTTCAGCCAAAGCAATATCATATGAATCACCAGTTGTACCGACTGATGCTCGTAAATTTGCTGCCTCTAAACGATGACATTGTTGTCAAAATGCAGGGTATTGGTGGCTCCCCTTAGGGGCATAATTTGTTGAAGCCTAGGTTACTACTAAAAAATTAAAAAATAGGAGCTTAGAGCTCCCATTTTTATATTAACTTTCTAAGTCCCTATGTTACTTTGAAGAATACTTCATCATAATGTCCGAATACAGCTATATTTTTTTGATTTCTACAATATCACTGGATTCAATGAGCGATTGGATATTACCAAATAAACTTTGAATATAATCAGACGCTATATGGATATCTAAATCCTCCCTGCTACGCCATTCTTCTAAGAAGAAATATCGGTGGTGTTTCAAAAAGTATGCTGGCGTTAAACAAATCCGTTATTAAGGTAAAAGAAAGTCAAATCAAAGGCTTTAAAATGATTTTCGAGCTTTTTAGAAAAGTTGCAACTTCTCCTAAATCCACGCCTGATTCGATGACGAATTCTACAATTGTTACCTTCAATACCGACGGTAAAAAACTTACCGATCACTTGCTTGCAACATTGAAATGCTGTGATAAAACTATCCCAATGATCACTCGCAATTCGAGCATATTGAACCCCAAGCTTTTTAAGTCTAGCTTTAAGACGTTGAACCGTTGCTAAATCCCGCTTACCCCAAACATAAGCAACAATTTCTCCAGATTCTCGATGGTAGGCATAAATAAGCCATTGTTTATTTTTCTTCTCTGTACACGACAAATTTCACAGAACCCTTATCCTATCAGGGTTCTGCCTTCTTAAAATTGCCAAAATTTCCTTAAACTCTTCTTTTTTCCCAAAACCAATTAAACGCTGAATCGCCATTTGAACATAGTCTAAACCATAGCGAAATAAACTCATTGAGAGTCGTCCATGCTTCTTTATTTTTATCGCTTTTTTTTGATCATGTTGCCATTCACCCGTTAAGTAACACCAACAGAAGCTTATAGCTAACACCGCAATCAATTTTTTCACTCGTCTAGGGTCTGTCAAGCGCGTATTTTCAAGATTAAACCCGCGTCCTTTGAGACAACTGAATAAGGTTTCAATTTCCCAGCGTAATGCATAATCCTGAATAGCATTGGCATTAAACTGAGGAGAAACGACGAGTAAAAGCTCTCCATTTTCTAACTGTAGTGCACTTATATATAGTTTCACCCGACCAACCAAAATCCGTCGTTTACGACATTCAATTTGACCAACTTTAAGATGGCGAAATAAATCACTAATTTTATGATTCTTTCCTAAATGATTGGTGACAATGAAGTTTTTTTAACACGAATGCAGAAGTTGATGTCTTGTTCAATTAACCATGTAAACCACTGCTCACCGATAAACTCTCTGTCTGCGAACACATTCACAATACGGTCTTTACCAAAAATGGCTATAAAGCGTTGAATCAAAGCAATACGCTCTTTCGTATCTGAATTTCCACGTTTATTAAGCAATGTCCAAAGGATAGGTATCGCTATTCCACGATAAACGATTGCGAGCATCAGGATATTAATATTTCGTTTTCCCCATTTCCAATTGGTTCTATCTAAAGTCAGTTGCACTTGGTCGAATGAAAACATATTGAAAATCAACTGAGAAATTTGACGATAATCAAAATACTGACCTGCAAAGAAGCGCTGCATACGTCGATAAAATGATTGTGGTAAGCACTTGATGGGCAAGGCTTTAGATGCAGAAGAAAGATTACATGTTTGCTTTAAAATAATCACAAGCATGATGAGCGCAAAGCACTTTAAATGTGACTTGTTCCATTTTAGATATTTGTTTAAGATAAGATATAACTCATTGAGATGTGTCATAGTATTCGTCGTTAGAAAACAATTATTATGACATTATTTCAATGAGTTATCTATTTTTGTCGTGTACAGAGATTTTTCTTATTCCCTACAAAAGTCCAAAGTTCATCGACTTCAAGACATTCGTAGTGGCTTTGTTTAGGCTGAATCTGATAGATCGATTCACTTAAGGTTCGTAATACCTTGCCAATGCTGATACGCTCGACTTCAGCAATATCTCTTACACCGCTTCCTCTGACCATTAAATGTAATATCTTGCCGGTAATACCTGAGTTACACCCTTGATAGCTTAATGCATGATCACCAATAAATTGACGTTTGCAATCTTTGCACTGATGGTTTTGTTTCCCATCTACTTTGATGCCATTTCTCTTTATATTGTTACTTAGACAGGTAGGACATTTGATTTGTAGCGTTATTTTCATACCTCTATTTTATCAAAAGCCATATTGTTTTTTTCAGCATACTTTTTGAAACACCACCGAAATATCTACTCGAGTCATTTTCGCTAATATAAAGCTCATATTTCAAGCATCCTTCTTCGTGAAGCGTAGGCTCTATTACACTTTTTAAAAGCGCTTCTAACGTCTCTTTTTGATCTGACTTTGCCTTAAAGTTCGCAATTACTGAAATAGTCATTATTTCACCTTTAATTTGTTTTAGAAGTTTTCTAGTACAATTTTGCCTTTTGACTTACCTGATTCAAGTAACTTATGCGCCTTCTCCAAGTTTGCAGCGTTAATTTTGCCTAGATTTTGGTTGAGGGTACTTCTAATTTTTTGCTGGTCAACTAATTGAGCAACCTGTTGCAATAGATCACCTTGCTTTTCAATATCATCGGTTTCATACATTGAACGGGTGAACATCAACTCCCAATGGATAGAAATAGATTTAGTCTTAAATGGCATAATATCAAATGTTTGTGGATCATCGATCAATCCAAGCTTGGCTTGTGGTGCAATCAGAGAAACTATTTGCTTGATATACGTTTCTGTATGATTTGTAGAGAATACATATTTTGGTTTTTCAATGCCTAGTGTCTCGATTTGTGCATTTAAATCTTTGCTATGATCAATGACATGGTCGGCACCAAGTGATTCCACCCAAGATTTCGTTTCTTCCCGTGAAGCTGTTGCTATAACGGTCAGATTTGTTTTTGCTTTTAGGAGTTGGATAGCAATTGATCCTACACCGCCTGCACCACCAATAATTAAAATACTGCCAACTTCTGTTTCTGAAATTTGAAATCGATCAAACAGCATTTCCCATGCCGTTATTGCAGTTAATGGCAATGCTGCTGCTTCTGCATTAGATACTGTAATTGGTTTAAGACTGATAATTCGTTCATCGACTGCTTGAAACTCAGCATTACTACCATCTCGGGTTAAATCGCCAGCATACCAAACAGAATCTCCTACTTTAAACGCGGTAACTTTTGAGCCAACTTCAATAATTTCCCCAACGGCATCCCAACCTAAAATACGATTATTTGCTTCAGACGAATTTTTTCTCACTTTGGTATCAACTGGATTCACAGAGATTGCCTGAACTTTTACCAGTACATCACGCTCCTTAAGCGTAGGCTTCGCTTTTTCAATATCTACCAATGAATTTTTAAAATCATCATGGTTATTGATAACATACGATACGGCTTTCATAGATTTGTCCTTAACTTTAAAAAAATATAGTAAAAATAGGAGCGAAGTGCTCCCATTTTATGTTATTCAATCATTAAAACTCTTGGCTCGTTGGGCGCAAAACAATTTCATTAATATCTACATCCGCAGGCTGTTCAATTGCATAAGCAATTGCTCGAGCGACTGAGTCAGCTGGTATGGCTTGTTTGTAGAAATCAGTAACAAACTCTGAACTTTCTTTATGAGAAGAACCGAATTTTAGTTCTGACTCAATTGCACCAGGCTCAATAGTCGTCGTTCTAATTGTTCCCCCAACTTCATGACGAAGGCCTTCAGAGATGGCTCTTACAGCAAACTTAGTACCGCTATAAACAGTACCTCCTGGACTAAATACTTTTAACCCTGCAACAGATGCGAGATTAATAAAGTGTCCAAAGTTTTGTTTTTGGAAAACAGGCAGTGTAGCTGCTATACCATAAAGAACACCTTTAATATTAATGTCGATCATACGATCCCATTCATCAACTTTTAGCTCACTTAATGGTGCAATAGACATTAATCCAGCATTGTTTACCAATACATCGATTTGACCAAATGCGCTTAATGCCTTTTCAATAAGTGCTTGTACTTCATGTGGTTTGGTTATATCCATACCAATAAATTCAGCTTGACCACCTTCAGCACGAATGTCGTGAACAATAGCCTGTAATTTTTCAGTACGTCTAGCACCAAGTACAACCTTTGCACCTTTTTTAGCAAGTAAGCGAGCAGTAGCTTCACCTAAACCACTACTTGCACCTGTGATAACAATAACTTTATTTTCTATATTATTCATACAAGTAACCTTCAACTTATCTGTCAATCATATTTGATGGATTAAGTATTACAGCCTTGTTAGGTATAATAAATGAATAATATTATCTTTCAGAATTCCTATTTACGGAATAATTACCATAACACAGGATTGGACATGCAGAACAAATTGGAAATGATGCGTATCTTTTGTGTCGCAGCAGAGTCTCGAAATTTTAAAGAGGCAGCCACTCAGCTGGGTATTTCCCCGCAGGTAGTGACACGGGCAATAAAAGAGCTAGAAGAGCAGCGCGGAGAGATTCTGTTTTACAGGAGTACTCGACAAATTAAAATTACCGCTGATGGTGAGCGTCTGGCAAAGCAAGCACATTTTGCGGTAGGATCCATTGATGCTCTGTTTGTAAAAGACACCAAGGAAAAACGAGATGAAATGCGTGGGACCGTCCGTCTTACTGTGTCGTCTGTGTTAGGGCGCAAATTGGTAGTACCCGCACTAGCAGAATTTGCCACACGTTATCCAGATATTGTCGTGGATTGTGTGCTAACAGATTCACACTCGGATGTGATCGATGAGCGGATAGATATCGGGATCAGATTTGGATTTTTGCCGGACAATCGATATGTGGCAAGGGAATTGGCTAAAGTGAACTTTTATTCTGTGGGTACGCCAGAGTTAATTGATAAGGTTGGAATGCCTAAAAAAATTATTGACTTAGATAAATACCCTCTAACAGCACTATTCGATCATAAAACAGGGCGTTACTGGCCATGGACATTCACCGAAAGTCGAAGCTTCACGCCATCAAAGCCTCGTTTTATTACAGATGATCTAGAAGCTGAATTTCAAGCTATTCTCGCTGGAGTTGGATTCGGACACATGCCTGGATTTCTAGTTTTGCCGTGGCTTAGGAGTGGTAAGCTCATTCAGATACTTCATGAGGAAACCTCTCCCGTTTGGCGCCTGTATTTATATCGTCCACAGCGGGGCCCGACACCTTTGCGAATCCGAGCATTGTTTGATTACTTAGTGGAAGTGCTGGGCCATATAGAAACCTGAATCAGATAAGACCATCATGTATCTAGAGTAACTACAATTTTTCCTATTTGCTGATTTGATTCAAGATAGCGCTGAGCGTCATGCATGTCCTCAAAGTCAAAGCAACGGTCGATCACTGGGCGAAGATATCCTGCACCTATACTGCTAAGAATAAATCGTCTGGCTTGCTCCCTTAAAACAGGGTCATGGAGAACCTCAAGGAACAAAAAACCTCGCATGGTTAAGCTCTTGCGTAATGCAACTTTAAGAGGAAATGGTGTGATCTCAGGGCTAAGTGCACCATGCATAACCATAGTTCCTCCTACAGACATCGCTTTTGCAATCTGTTCAATATGTGGCCCTCCTACAGCATCGAAGGCGACATCAAGATGTTCTCCACCTAAACGTAAAACAAGCGCCTCATACAAATCTGGTTCATCTTCACTGGCTATAACATTTTTAACACCGAGATCCAGTAAACGTTGCTTTTTCTCTATCGTCTGTGTACTTGCAATGACCTTAGCACCCGCTGCTTCAGCTATCTGTATCGCAGCTAGTCCTACGCTACTTGAAGCTGCTGTGATCAAGATTGTTTTTCCTTTCGAAACTCCACCAGCATGGATTACACCACCCCAAGCCGTCAAATACTGCATCCAGATTGAGGAAGCTTCTTCCCAGCTTAAACTATCGGGTTTGTGAACTAAAAAAGTTTCTGGAATCAGAAGCTTGTCCGCATATGTCCCATATTTGGCTAGATTGTCAGTCGGAAGAATCGATACTGCATCTCCTGGAGAAAATTGGCGTACACCTTCACCTATCGCCAGAACTACGCCTGCTCCCTCATATCCCAGACGAGAGGGGAATACTGCCTTTTGAATATAAGTACCACGCCGAAACATCACATCAGCCCGGTTGAGTCCGATCGTTTTCATCTGGATTAGAACTTCTCCTGCGGCTGGTAAAGCCACAGGAAGTGTTTCTAATGTCAGAACATCTGTATCTCCAATAGAATTGAAGCGCCAAGTCTTGGCCTGAAGTGCGTTAAATGACATCAATCACGACCTTAATATTGGCAGAGCGATCTTGAACAGCATCATGAGCCTCAATCGCTTGATCTAGAGTAAAATGACGAGGATCAACAATAGGACGCAGTTTACCTTCCTCAACGAGACGAGTCGCGATCTTAAGGACATCACCATGATGAGAACGGCGATTACCTGTTAACATCGGCAATAGGACGAATACGCCAGACAGTGTGGCACACCGTAGAGATGAACTCGCTAAATTATGATTACCAAATGCAGCACAGCTGGTAATGTGGCCATAGTGAGTTGTCATTGAAAGTGAAGCTTCTAGTACTGGACCACCCACAGTGTCGTAAACAATGTTAAAACCTTGACCCTCAGGGCTTGCAGCAATAATGTCATCGGAAGATGCTGTTGTGTAATCGAGAGGTGTTGCACCGAGTTCTGAAATCAGTGATTGATCAGCTGTACGACCAGTCGCCCAAACATTTGCATCAAGTGCTTTTGCAAGCTGAACCACCATATAACCAACGCCACCAGCACCACCCTGAACCAGTACAGTTTGCCCTGGTTGGACCTTAGCATTATCCACTAAACCTTCCCAAGCGGTGAGGAACGTCAATGGTAGTACTGCTGCCTCGCGCATAGAGATATTCCGTGGCTTTAATGCGATCAGATCAGCATCTGCTACAACATATTCTGCTAAAGATCCTTGAAGACCACGAACGCCACCAATCAGACCGTAAACTTCATCTCCGACGTTGAAGTGAGTGACACCTTCACCAATAGCAGTTACAACCCCAGCCATATCTGTTCCCAACACGGCAGGAAGCTCTGGCATAGCATATGGTGCTTCACCAAGACGAATTTTATAATCAATAGGGTTTACACCACTAGCATGAATACGTACTAGAACTTGCCCAGCCTCAGGTTGAGGTATAGGGAGTTCTACACGTTTAAATTCATGATCACCAAAATTTTCTAAGATAAGAGCATTCATCATCTTATTCATAGTTATTCCTTATTCTTAACTGGGGGATGATATGCACAGTACCAAAGTAAATTAATCCAATAAATGATATTTATAGGATTTGATAATTCCTAAATAATGAATAATAAATATTATCCGCTCACTAAAAATATTCTAGTACAGTCTGTAAAGGCAGTTTAATCTAAACTGTCGGTAGTATTTTCAAGGCTTGAAACGTTCAAAATATCTACAAAGTGGCTAAAATTTGAAACATAATTCTAAAAGGTCACAGCATCACAAAGAACATGAGCCAAAATAAAAAATGGGAGCTAAAAGTCCATTGCTGTCCCACAATTTTTCACAAGAGGAAGCTCATTTGAGCTTCCTCTTGTTTTATGGGTATTTTATCGGGTGAAAATAAAGCTTTTAAAGTTCTTCTTTCAAACAAATTCACTTGAATTATTCTGAGTAAACGTTGAACTGTCCAACCTGTTTTTCCTAAATGTTGAGCGAAACTCACCAATAAATAGGCGATCATCGCAATCCAGATTTGTGTCTGAATTGCGTTCCTGCTGCGGCCTAGAAACGCTTTTAATTTGAGATTCTGCTTAATCGCCTTAAAGAACAGCTCAACTTTCCAACGATCTTTATAAATCGCCGCAATGGTGGAGGCGGCTAAATGAAAGTTATTGCTGAGAAAGCTAAAGTGCTTGCCACTTTGCTGATCTCTATATTCAATTCTTCTTAACACTGGGGCTTTTCTTTTTAGGGCATGTGCGCTATTCAGCTGAATGGTTTCATCTTTTAGAATACCTTTGGATTCAAGCACTGGATGTTGCTGGATCACCTGATACACAGATTTAGGCCTAAAACGTGTGACAAATCCAATGTTTTGAGCAGTCAGATTTGCATACCATTGGTAATCGACATAGCCTTTATCAAAAACTACAATGCTGCCAGCAGGAAACTGGAATTTGCGGCCTTGTACCATGTCATTTTCTTTGCCATTTTCAACTGCAACAAACTCAGGAATATCATTGCTGTGATTCAATCCTATGCTGAGTTTCATGCTGGCTTTTGAGTTGTGAACTTTGGCCCATTCACATAAGGAAAGCGACAGGTCAATATGACTGGCATCCAAGGAATACAAGGGATTCTTAAAGCGAAATTTATGAGCTACTTTTGAGTGTTCATAGTATTTAAGCAACTTGTAAAATAGCTGTTGATACAAGGCAGCAGGCTGCTGCTCATTGATTCGTGCCAGCGTGCTTCGGGGAATAGACTTTGCTCCGAGATGACTTAGCTTTTCCTGTTGGCACTCCAAATTGGATTGAATATCTCTCAGACTTTGCCTACAAGAGAATTGAGACATCAATATGGCAATAAACTGATCCCACCGGGAAGCCGCTCTAAATTTCTGTCCAACATGGTGTACTTTAGCAAGTTGTTCAAAATCCTGTCGCACAACAGGTTTAATTAGCTCATGAAATACGGTATTCTGATGTGACAAAACCTGAATCCTAGTCGTTAAAGTGTTTGTTTGCACTCATATTTTAACTGTTAGGACTCAGGTTTTTTTATTTAAAGCAAACTATGGGACAGCAGTGGCTAAAAGTCCCATTCTTTGTGACTTTAGCATCAGCTCTACGATGTTAATTTAAAAAAAACTAAAAACAGGGATAGAAAATTTTCGCTAAAGAGCTTTTTGATTTTCGATTTATAAAAAATATTGCTTTTTTTATACTATGGGGTACTATAGTATAAAAGCTAGCAAATAAGGAGGTCTGATGCCTAATCAGGTTGAAGACAAAAAAAAGATTCTTCTACGCGTCAGAAGGATCAAAGGTCAGACGCAAGCGATTGAAAAAGCGTTAGAAGACAATGTGGAATGTGGTGCAATTCTGCAACAAATATGCTCTGTGCGTGGTGCTATTAATGGTTTAATGAATGAAATGCTGGAGGTTCATTTAAAGGACACTTTAGTATCAGGTGAAACCACAGAACAACAACGAAAAGAAGAATTGGCTGAAATCGCCAAGATTCTAAAATCATATTTAAAATAGATCTGTATAAGGAATTATTCCATGAAGTCACGTGCTGCTGTTGCGTTTGGTCCTGGTCAACCTCTTCAAATTGTTGAGGTCGATGTTGCACCACCGAAGAAAGGTGAAGTATTAATCAAGATTTCCCATACCGGTGTGTGTCATACAGACGCATTTACTTTATCTGGCGATGATCCTGAAGGCGTTTTTCCGGCTATTCTCGGGCATGAAGGTGCTGGCGTTGTAGTTGAGGTTGGTGAAGGCGTGACTAGCGTCAAACCAGGTGATCATGTAATTCCACTTTACACCGCTGAATGTGGCGAGTGCGTATTCTGTAAATCTGGAAAATCGAACTTGTGTATTTCCGTTCGCGAAACTCAAGGTAGAGGCGTAATGCCAGATGGTACCACTCGTTTTTCCTACAATGGTCAACCGATTTACCACTATATGGGCTGCTCAACGTTCAGTGAATACACGGTAGTGGCAGAAGTATCATTGGCTAAAATCAATCCTGAAGCCAATCACGAACATGTCTGCTTACTGGGTTGTGGTGTCACAACGGGTATCGGTGCAGTACACAACACGGCTAAAGTACAAGAAGGTGATAGTGTTGCGGTCTTTGGTTTAGGTGGTATTGGTCTGGCAGTCGTACAAGCCGCACGTCAAGCTAAAGCAGGACGTATTATTGTGGTTGACATGAATCCAGATAAATTTGCGCTGGCAAAAGAGTTTGGTGCAACGGACTTCTTGAACCCTAAAGACTACGACAAACCAATCCAGCAAGTCATTGTCGAAATGACTGGCTGGGGTGTAGATCATTCATTTGAATGTATTGGTAACGTGAATGTGATGCGTTCAGCCCTTGAAAGTGCACACCGTGGCTGGGGACAATCCGTAATTATTGGTGTAGCTGGCGCAGGTCAGGAAATCTCTACCCGTCCATTCCAACTGGTTACTGGTCGTAAATGGCTAGGTTCTGCCTTTGGTGGCGTAAAAGGTCGCTCGCAACTTCCAGGAATGGTTGAAGATGCAATGAAAGGTAAAATTCAATTAGAACCATTTGTGACACACACGATGGGTTTGGATCAGATCAATGAAGCCTTTGATCTAATGCATGAAGGAAAGTCGATTCGTACTGTAATTCATTACGAATAATTCCGTCAGACCTTATACTTTTCCATGCATGTGAATCATGATTGACATGCATGGAATCCTCTAAAACGGCACATCATCTGTAAAACAGATCTATCTGTGTAGGCATCGTGTATAGGTTCAATAAACCTGCCTACATTTTAAATCTTTATGACTATTCTCTGTAGAGAATGTCAGACTCTTTGTTTACTCGATTTCTCATGAAGTCTTGCTCAACATAGGTAATTGATTATGGAAATAATTGAGAAACATGCTTCTTTTGGTGGATCGCAAGAAGTGTATCGCCATCAGTCAATAGCACTAAACTGTTCAATGAAATTCTCAATATATCTGCCACCTCATGACAAAGATGAGAAGTTGCCAGTTTTATATTGGTTATCAGGACTGACTTGCAACGAACAGAACTTTATTACTAAAGCCGGAGCACAAAAGTATGCGGCTGAACATAAAGTCATTATTGTTGCACCAGATACCAGCCCACGTGGAGAAGATGTACCAGATCATGCAGATTACGATTTAGGCCAAGGTGCAGGATTCTATGTGAATGCAACACAAGCACCCTGGTCAAAGCATTTCAAAATGTATGATTATATTGTGGAAGAGCTCAGAAATCTGATAGACCTGAATTTTCCGACCAATCAAGTCCAAAGTATTATGGGTCATAGCATGGGTGGTCATGGTGCATTAGTAATTGGGTTAAAAAATCCTGAGCTGTATAAAAGTATTTCTGCTTTTGCACCGATTGTTGCACCTAGCCAAGTACCTTGGGGGAAAAAGGCTTTCACACACTACCTTGGTGAAACCGAAACTTTATGGAAAAGCTATGATGCGATTGAATTAATCAAAAACGCTGAAGTTCATTTACCTATTTTAGTCGATCAAGGAACAGCTGATGATTTTCTTGAAGAACAGTTAAGGCCTAAGCTTCTTAGTGATATTTGTTTGGAACAAGAATATCCTCTGACACTTAACCTAAGAGAAGGGTATGACCATAGCTATTACTTTATTGCGAGCTTTATAGAGAAACATATAGAGTTTCACAGCAAATTCCTAGCTAAATAACTTTCATAGATATGAGGATGTACAATATTGTTCTTGAATGCTTCTTGAGCAATATAATTTCCAGATGAAGAGGTCAGCTTATAAATCTAAGGTAGAGTCAATTGATCCTTATATAAATAAGATTGAATTTAATCATCTCATATCTTGATTTTTTGATTCAAATGTTAATGATATTAACTTGAATAAATTCATAGCATTATGTCGAAATAAAAACCTAAATTTTGGCTCAGCTATGGGAATTTTTTTTAACTTTTATACAACAAAACTTTCTGACATGCATACATTAGCAATGTCAGAATCAGTTTGAATTATAATCAATTATGGAGTTTTAGTCATGCTTAAAACAGCTTTATATGTCCGTCTTGAAGCTAAACCGGGTAAAGAAGACGAAGTGGAAGCTTTTCTTAAAGCCGGTTTACCTATTGTCATGGAAGAACCTGCGACAGTTGCGTGGTTTGGCCTACGTCTTGGACCTACAACATTTGGTATTTTTGATGCATTTCCTGATGAGGCGGGTCGCCAAGCGCATTTATCTGGCAAGGTTGCAGCTGCTTTGATGGCTCAGGCCGAAGAGCTATTTTCAGAGCCACCATCTATTGAAAAAGTAGATGTTTTGGCGAGTAAACTACCAGCTTAAACCGATGCTTAAATGTATGAGGGTGCTGTCTGAAATTTTGAATGAAAGGCAGCACTTTAACGCTTTGAGGTTTGTCATAGGCTTTTTATTCAAGTTGGGCTACTTTATTTATTGGCTTAATCTCATCATTTAAATGGGGCAATATCCAAAACAGGGTAAATAAACGAATGCAACTATTTACATGCTTTATATTGAACCAATCTATCTAATTTACTGTCACATTTGTACATCTGCTAAACCGTGCCAATCTGCTTTTAAAATATTTAATCATTGCTATTTTGTATGAGCCATTCACTGTTTCAGCCAATGCGTTCACAACCATGTCAGTAGTCATACGTGTTGATACCTTTCATCCAACAATCGCTCGTGAAAATACATTAATAATAAAAGCGGTATAGAACAAGCCTGAATTTGTTTAACCATCACTAAAGTTGCAAGCTGAAATAATTTTTATAAAAATAGACGACTGGTCTATTTTTATGTATAGTTAGCACATGGTGTAGGCAAAAGCCGTAGTGTTGTCCGATTTTTTAAAAGTTTATTTGATGAATAACGGTGGTTTTTCAAATCAATTAACTGATCATTCTAGGATAAAAATATGCTGAATTTTAACTTTTATAATCCGACCCGCATTATTTTTGGTGGCGATACAATAGCTAAAATCAATGACTATGTGCCTACAGAAGCAAAAGTATTAATGTTGTTTGGTGGTGAAAGTGCACGTAAGAATGGTACTTTAGCTGAAGTGCGTGAAGCATTAGGTGCAAGAGAAATTCATGAATTTGGCGGAATTGAGCCGAATCCGAGTTATGAAACCCTCATGAAAGCTGTAGAGCTGATTCGTGAACAAAAGATTGATTTCTTGATGGCTGTCGGTGGTGGATCGGTAATCGACGGTACTAAATTTATTGCAGCAGCAGTCAATTATACAGGGGATACATGGGAGATTTTAGAAACCCATGGTAATAAAATTACCCAAGCTTTGCCTTTTGCGAGTGTACTCACCCTTCCGGCAACTGGTTCAGAAATGAATAGCGGTGGGGTAGTAACCAGAAAATCGACCCAAGCCAAATTGTCATTTAGCAGTCCCTATGTTTTTCCGCAATTTTCCGTACTTGATCCGAATAAAACTTTTAGCTTGCCGACGCGCCAGTTGGCTAATGGCGTGGTCGATGCATTTATTCATGTCATGGAACAGTACTTAACTCACCCTGTGAATGCACACGTACAAGATCGTTTTGCCGAAGGTCTATTGCAAACTTTGATTGAGATTGGACCGAAAATCTTGGAAGATTCAGCAGATTATGACACGCGTGCGAATTTGATGTGGGCTGCTAGCATGGCACTGAATGGGCTAATTGGAGCTGGTGTACCACAAGATTGGTCAACCCATTTGATTGGACATGAGCTCACGGCTTTATATGGTATTGATCATGCTCGTACCTTGGCCATTGTGTTGCCGTCCAATCTACAAGTGCGTCGTCAAGAGAAGCGAGAAAAATTACTACAGTATGCAGCTCGTGTCTGGCAGATTGTCGAAGGTGATGAAGAACAACGTATTGATACTGCTATTGCTCGTACTCGAGCCTTCTTTGAGCAACTTGGATTGCCGACTCGTCTTAGCGATTATGGACTGGGGGAGACAGATATTGAGATCATCATTACGCAACTTAAATCACATAATCTTACACAGCTAGGCGAACATAAAAATGTTTCATTAGAGATCAGTCGCCAAATTCTCGAGATGAGCATCTAAGCTAAATGCGCGTATCTGGCATGCTCTGACCCTGTAACAATGCTCCTCAATCATGAAAATTATCGGAGAAATAACATGAAAATTTTAATCGTTTTAACTTCACATGATCAACTTGGCAATACTGGTAAGAAAACAGGTTTCTGGCTAGAAGAACTTGCTGCACCGTATTACACCTTTATTGACTCTGGTGCTGAAGTTACGCTGGCGTCGCCTCAAGGTGGGCAGCCACCACTAGATCCGAAAAGTAATTTAGCCGATGCTCAAACTGAAACCACTCATCGTTTTGAAGCAGATCCAACTGCAATGCAAGCATTGGCACAGACACATAAACTTAGCGAAATTTCTGTAGCTGATTATGATGCAGTGTTTTATCCAGGCGGGCATGGCCCATTGTGGGATTTAGCAGAAGATCCGATTTCAATTTCTCTGATTGAACAGGCGATTCAGTCTGGCAAACCTGTTGCAGCAGTGTGTCATGCCCCGGGTGTTCTTCGTCATGTGAAAGCGAGTAATGGAGCGCCCTTAGTTAGCGGTAAATTAGTGACTGGTTTCACCAATACTGAGGAGGCCGCTGTAGGTTTGACTGAAATTGTACCATTTTTAGTCGAAGACATGCTTAAACAAAACGGTGGTCATTATTCTAAAGTTGATGATTGGCAAGTACATGTTCAAGTAGATGGCTTGCTGGTTACTGGACAAAATCCAGCATCTTCTGCTGCAACTGCCTCAGCATTACTTCAATTGTTGAAATAAAGAGTAGCTAGTGTCTGTTGTGGTGCTTAGCAGTGAATAAACTTCTGACTCTGAGCAACTGGCGCAATAAGCAAAATAACCCTCACTTAATGGTGAAGGGCCTGAGTTAATAGCTTTCCTTTATTTATTTTTCTATATACAGGAAGGATATTTTTTTTAATTTAGATCAATTAAGTCATGGTTACTTGGATACAATGAAATGAAAGACAGCAAACTTTTTCAAAACTTAAGCTTAGGCCCTTATGTTTTGCAAAACCGTATTGTATTGCCACCATT
The DNA here is from genome assembly GCF_000369725.1 of Acinetobacter sp. CIP 101966. Taxonomy (NCBI): domain Bacteria; kingdom Pseudomonadati; phylum Pseudomonadota; class Gammaproteobacteria; order Moraxellales; family Moraxellaceae; genus Acinetobacter; species Acinetobacter sp. CIP 101966. The sequence goes on from NZ_KB850163.1 coordinate 55,123, forward strand.
AACGCGGTCGCGCAGTACTCAGCCAGAGAATATTCCAAATGAACTGATGGCAACCTATTATCAACAGCGTGCCGGGGCAGGGTTTATGGTCACCGAAGGTACGCAAATCGAGCCACGTGGTCAAGGCTATGCTTGGACTCCCGGTATTTACAGCCCTGAACAGATTGCTGGATGGCGTAAAGTGACGGAAGCAGTGCATGCTAAAGGAGGCATTATTTTTGCACAACTTTGGCATGTTGGGCGTGTTTCACATACATCTTTGCAACCCGATCATGCATCACCGGTCGCACCCTCGGCTATTAGGGCTGATAGTAATGTTAAAGTGTTTATTGAGACCGGGCCCAATGCAGGGACCTTGGCTGATCCTTCAATGCCACGTGCTTTAAGCAATGCAGAAGTTAAAGAATTAGTGCAACTCTATGCTCAAGCAGCACGCAATGCCTTGGCTGCTGGTTTTGATGGGGTTGAAATTCATTGTGCAAATGGTTATTTGGTGAATCAATTTATCTCTGCACATAGTAACCACCGTGAAGATGAATATGGTGGATCACTAAACAATCGTTTGCGTTTTTTACGTGAAGTAGTACAGGCCGTTGCTGAGGTGGTTGGTGCAGATCGTTTAGGAGTGCGTTTTGCCCCGCTATTTGAAAGTACAGAGGAAGATCGTGTTTACATGGGGTTGGTTGAAGATGATCCACATGTGACTTATATTGAAGCCATAAAAATACTTGAAGAAGTTGGGATTGCCTATCTATCTATTGCAGAAGCTGATTGGGATAATGCACCAGAACTTCCTCATGATTTTCGTAAAGATGTCAGAGACACTTTCAGTGGTCGGATTATTTATGCAGGTCGATATACGGCAGAAAGAGGAACTCGAATTTTAGAGGCAGGGCTGGCCGATTTAATTGCATTTGGACGCCCATTTATTGCGAATCCAGATTTACCCGATCGCATCGCCAATGGCTGGCCATTGAATGCAGTAGATGCAAGCACTATGTATGGTGGGACGGAAAAAGGCTATATTGATTATCCAGCTTACGCAGATTAATATTGACTTAATGAGTTATTTTGCCAACCTTTGTGGTTGGCAAAATAACGACTTAAGATTGCTGTTGCTAGCACAATTTCTTCTTAAAACAAGTTCTTAAAATTTTTTAGCTGTGTAATGAGCCAACCTGCCAGTGGGAAAGAAATCAGTTGCGTTACTGGCACTAATACTATGACTTCAATCAACACCATCATCGGGAAACTTTGATGCTCAGTAATTGGCTTTAATAAAGTGAGAACCAGTAATAGTGTGGGATATAAGCCTAAATAACCAACTAAAATACGAGTCATGAGGGCTTTAGAAGGAGAATTCATTGTGCGCTATACTCATGGATTGTAAATTGATCTAATAGCAACACATTAATAAGTAATCATTGGACTGCTATCATGAATTATTAATTATGTAATTGATATTTAATCTAATTTTTATGAATCTTCACTTTTTAATAGAAATTTAGTTGCTCTCAGAGCTTGATGTAATGGCGTTTTATCTTTTTGCAACTTACTCAGTAATGCTGCACCTAACCACATTTGGTAAAGTACTTGTGCCAACGTTGAGGCCTCAGTATCTGCTTGGATAGACTGATCCTGTTTTCCCAAATCAATTAAAGCAGCAATACGTTGGATTACATCATCGACGCCAGCGGACATAATGGAGCGCATATCTTCAGATAGATCGGCAACTTCTGCGGCAAGTTTCACAATTAAACAGCTATCCGCCCAACCACACTGTGTTTCAGGATCTTCTATCCATAAATTAAAATACTCAATCAGCTTTTGATAAGGGGATTTATCGCTACGCCATACATCATTTAAACGGACTTGGTAATTATCTACATAATGCTGTACCAATTCACACCCGAAAGCTTCCTTGGATTGGAAATAATGATAAAACGAGCCTTTAGGGATTTCACAGCTCTGTAAAATTTCCTGTAATCCTACGCCAGTAAAACCTTTATGCAAAATCAGGTCTGAACTGGTGTTAAGAATGTGTAAGCGCTTCGCTTCAGACTTTTTAATAGGAGTAGGCTTCATATTAATTATTTACTCTATTGTAAAAAATAGACCAGTCGTATTGTTTTTTATTATAACTCATCTACAATGGATGTAAAGAAATTTTAATCATAATTTTTGATTGTGAATAGAAATACTTCTAAATAAAACATGGAGTTATATGTGTGAAAACAGTTATTAATCAACGTATCGTTTTAGCTCAACGGCCAGTCGGTGAGCCAAAACACAGCGATTTTCGTATTGAACAAGTTGAACTCAATGAACTTAAACAAGGCGAGATATTGTTAAAAACCATTTACTTGTCACTCGATCCTTATATGCGTGGTCGCATGAGTGATGCTCCTTCATATGCAGCACCGGTTGAAATCGGCGAAGTGATGGTCGGTGGAACAGTCAGTCAAGTGGTGGCCTCTAAAAACCCAAAATTCAAAGAAGGCGAGTGGGTTCTTTCCGGAAATGGCTGGCAGGGCTACGCAATTTCTAATGGGACTGCATGTCAAAGCTTAGGTATGCAACCTGAACATCCATCTTGGGCATTGGGTATTTTGGGAATGCCAGGATTTACTGCTTATATGGGGTTGTTGGACATTGGTCAGCCTAAAGCTGGTGAAACTTTGGTCGTTGCAGCTGCAACAGGACCTGTTGGTGCTACGGTTGGACAGATTGGCAAAATTAAAGGTTGTCGCGTGGTTGGCATCGCAGGTGGGCCTGAAAAATGTCGTTATGCAGTAGAAGAACTCGGCTTCGATGCTTGTATTAATCATCATGATGAAAATTTTGCAGAACAATTACAACAAGCAGCTCCCAACGGTATTGATATTTATTATGAGAATGTCGGGGGTAAAGTGTTTGATGCGGTATGGCCATTGCTTAACTCTGCGGCACGTGTACCGGTGTGTGGTGTGGTTTCCCAGTATAACGCTACCGAGCAAGCACAAGGGCCAGACCGTTTACCGGGCTTTATTTCCACCCTTTTAAAAAAGCGTATTCGCATGCAAGGCTTTATTATTTTTGATGATTATGGCAGTCAGTATCCGGAATTCTATCAGCAAATGTCTGAATGGTTGAAAGACGGAAAAATCAAATATAAAGAGTATATGGTGCAAGGTTTAGATAACACGATCAATGCTTTCAATGGTATGTTGAAAGGCGAAAACTTTGGCAAAGTGGTTGTAAAAATTTAAAAAAATAGGAATTATCATGATCACACTACATCATTTAGATCAATCACGTTCTTTTCGCATTTTGTGGTTACTTGAAGAAATCAAGCAGCCCTATGAGCTGAAACGCTATTATCGTGACTCAAGCACGCATTTGGCCCCTGACTCTTTAAAAACCATTCACCCTTTAGGGAAATCTCCAGTATTGGAATGGGATGGCAAAGTTATTGCAGAGTCAGGCGCAATCGTTGAGTTATTAATTCAGAAACTTGCGCCGCATTTAGCACCAGATATGGATGAATCTACCTATGTCGATTATTTACAGTGGATTCATTTCTCAGAAAGCTCTGCCATGCTGCCATTTTTGTTAAAAACGTTTAATACGATAGAAACCAAGCAGGGCACGAAGTTGGTATTTCTAGAAAATTATACTCAAGTTGAGTTCGATAAAGTATTTGGCCATTTAAATGAATATTTAAAAGATAAAGAATTTCTAGTGGCAGACCGTTTAACCGGTGCTGACTTTATGATGGGCTTTGGACTACATGCTTTAGTTTATCATATGGGACAAGGTGAAAATTATCCCCATATCCAACGTTACGTAGCAGGTTTAAGCCAACTACCTAGCTGGCAAGCCGCAGTACAAATTGAACAAAATGGTGTGAAAAGTCAAAAATAGCAAGATTGTTTTTTTAAGGCAATTGAGAAAAAGAATCATGATTGACAAGTACATCTGGTTATAAAATAAGCTGACACTTATTTAAAGTAAACGCCTAATGAATTTCATCGGGCGTTCTCTATTTTAAAGATAAGGAATTACCATTATTTAAGACAAGTTTCGCCTATTCTTTCACTGCAAATTCCTATCAAAAGGGCTTGAATATCACGACGGTTACGTTGAAAGATATAATCAACTTTTGAAAGAAAGAAACGTGACTAACGCACAGCAAGATTAAATTATTCCTCGGGGTATTAAACAAGTAGGGTGTGTTGACACTTTTAGCTTAAAAAAATAGCGAAGTAGTAAAATCAAATCGCCAAACCCAATTTTACTATTCGCTATGCCTCGTACCATGCTGACAGATCAACACTGGCAAAAGTTGAAAGTTATTCTGCGTAATTTATCCATTCACCACAACTCAAATTTACGCAATTTTATTGAAGCTATTCTCTATAGAATTAGAACAGGCTGTCCGTGGCGAGATATTCCTTGCTGTTTTGGTCATTCAAACTCTATTTTCAAACGTTTTAATCGTTGGTCAAGCAGCGGTAAGTTACTTAGATTATTCAAATTACTAGCCTCATGCCCCGATATGGAGTGGATTTTTATTGATGGCTCTCATGTACGTGCTCATCAACATTCTGCCGGCATAGCGAATCAATCTATTTCTAAAAGTGTAGGAGGAAACTCCTCAAAAATACATTTGATTGTTGATGCACATGGCAATCCTATTGATTTCATGATTACCGATGGAACCACACATGATGTTAAAGTTGCACCTGATTTAATATCAACATTAGATTTAAAAGAGACAAAAGTGGTATGTGCAGATAAAGGCTATGATTCAGAACCACTGCGTGAACAGATCAGGAACACAGGGACTAAAGCGAATATACCAAAGAAAACGAATAGCCAATCGAACAATGACCATATGGACTGGTATTTATATAAAATCAGGCATTTAGTTGAAAATATGTTTTGTAGATTAAAGCAATTTAGAGGAATAGCTACTCGATATGACAAGCTCAAAAGAAATTATCAAAGTTCTGTTGCTTTAGCCTGAACCGTACCGGGTTTGTCGGAGACCAACTTTCCTGAGATGAGAAGCATTGCTTCTCAAGCGACATTAAATTGGGTAGATTGGTTCAATAAAAAGTATGTACACAGTGCACTGGGATATGTATCGCCTTTTGAGTTTGAGGCAATGTACTATGATAAGATTAACCCGTTAGGTCAGGTGGCCTAACTTAAATAAAAAAATCTCCGATAAATCCGGTAAGGTTCAAAATGCGATTTATGGCTTTTTTATGTAAAAAAAAGTAATATTTGTTTTATTGTTAAATTATAACAATTAGTATAAATACACCTATGATTTACAGATAAAAAAGGTAGTTAAATGAAATATTTTTTAAGTTTAACTTTGTTAGTTTTAGCAATGACTGGGTGTACTTCGAGTCCAAAGACTGAAACTTTACAAGATAAGGCTACAAGCAATACTTCAGCTGATACGCAGGTCCTTAAATTTTCTGGTCCGAATGGTTTATTAATTTTTCTGAAATCATCGGATAACTTTGAAACTGCTTTAATGACTGATAACTCAGGCATGGTATATCGTTTAAAGCAAACAGTTGCTGGTAGTGGTATTCGTTTAGCTAATAATAATGGAGTTTCAATTCACTTTAAACGTGGTGAAGGGGTTGTTGAATTTGTAAAAGACCAGCCAATCAGCATTACTGAAGTAAAATAATAAGGTTTAAACTTTAAGAGAACCCCACACCATAATCTGCATACCGAAAGTTGGACACTATTCCTTGAAATGTGGTCAAACATGATCAAGGACTAATTCGCACTCTGTTAATGGGTGAATTCAAACATGAGGTGCGACAGTTTCAAAAGCCTTATGATAATCTGTGTGATTCATAGACATCACTTCAATATAATGGGTGTCTATGAACAGAGAAATTCAACAAAGACTCGTATGGGTTAAATTATTTGAAGAGACCAATAATACTGGCCTGGTTTGTCGGAGATGTGGCATTTCTAGACCAACTTTACGCAAGTGGTGGAAACGATATTCTGAACAAGGTATTGATGGATTAAGTAGTCATAGTAAATGTCCCTTAAAATCGCCAAATACTAAAATCAATGCTGAGCTAGAAGCTTTAATATTGGAAATGCGCTCAGCTAGAAATCTTGGTGCTCGACGTTTGCAAACCGAATTAATGAGCTGCACGGAGTCTCGTTGTCCTTGGCGACTATCCATAAAGTACTATCCACCCATTAAGTCAAACCGATTAAAAAATTCCGTCGTAAAGTAGATTACATTTGTTATGAACGTCCATTACCAGGCGATAGAATTCAAATGGATACCTGTAAACTGGGTCCTGGACTATATCAGTACACATCTATCGATGACTGCACACGATATCGCGTTTTAAGGATATATAAACGCCGAACAGCTGCGAATACACTCGACTTTTTAACTGTGTAATTGAAGAAATGCCTTTTCCCATACAGCGAATACAGACCGATCGTGAACGAGAATTCTTTGTTGAAAAAATACAGAAAAAATGATGCAGTATGGGATCAAATTTAGGCCGAATAAACCGGGTTCACCTCATCTGAATGGCAAGGTAGCGCTCACAAAAGACTGATAAATCTGAGTTCTACGCTACTGTAGATATCGATTCAGAGGAAATTCAGAGCAAACTGGCAGAATGGCAGAATGGCAGCATTACTGTAACTGGATGAGACCACATTCAGCTTTGCAAGGTAAAACACCGATGGAAAGGTACTTTGAATTATGTGAAGAAACTCCTTTCTTAGATGAAGTCCAGAAGCAATACGCCCCCTCAAATGAACGGATTCAACATGCCAGTTACAAGATGTATTTAGAGATTGCTAAATTGAAACGATCTCTATGAATTACGTATCTATATCATTTTTACTAATATAAAAACATATACGTAAAAATCACGCCCCGTTTAACTGGCAATAGTTTTTGAACCCTGGTATAAAAGCTTAAAAAAATCTAGCAAGTCTTTATTTAATGTTAATACTCATCCAGTATTGAGGTTTTTTATCTTTTCTTGCCTGTGATCTAGGTTGTAATACTCTAATTTCATACTCACCTGAAGCAGGTAAAATATAAATACCCTTATCATCAAGCTCTGGAGAATATTCTCCAAGATTGATGGAGTCTTTTAATTGATTACCCCATAAGTAAGCTTCAACATTTCCTCCAGTCAACTTCACTTTTAACTTTTGCCCTTTTTTAGCATAAAATTTGTAGGAATCATACTTGTATCCATCTATCCTTCCGTAATAATTTGCAGAGTGAGCTTTTTTAGCAAATTTAACTACAATAGTCTTTCGTATATCATTGTTATCATTTGCAAGTACGACAGGGCTAACTATAGTTAAAGTTAGGGCTATCAAAGCGCCAGCTAGTAATTTCGTATTCGCTATTTCCATAATAAGGTTACCCTAATTCTTGTATCGCTCCTGACGTAATAACATAACTAATAAGTAACCATGAATCATAGAGCAGAAATGTGAATAGTCATAACATGGGGCTGCACTTCAAATGCCAATTTAAGACTTGCAAAATCAATGGTTAATTAATTGGTTACTAGGGAATAACCAATCTAAATATAAATTTTATTTAACAATTACTTATAAAAATATGTGATGCGTATGATACGCATCATATGAATATCGCTTAAATTTGTTATAATTCAATTGAGCAGTGCCATTTGTGGTTAGGTTAAAAATTCATGAGTCTTACTGAAATTAAGGTACGTCAAGCTAAATCAAAGGAAAAAATCTATTTTCTGGCAGATGATGACGGCTTAAGTTTGAAGGTAGAACCAAACGGACGTAAATCTTGGAGTTACCGCTATTCACTTGCAGGGACAAATAAACGTCCTCGCATGAAGTTGGGTGAATATCCTGTAATGTCCTTGAAAGAGGCCAGATCAGTCCGGGATGAATATAAATTTAATAATTATGAAAATAAACCACTGCATAAAAAATACATCAAAACTTTTCAGGATATTTGTGAAGAGTGGTTAGAATTTAAAATTAAAAATTCCTTTGAAGATGAACCACGATGCGGTGTAATTCAGCTCGCAAAAAAATGTTTAGATCAGGATGTTTATCCAAATATTGGACTAATGCCATTTATTGAAATTAAAAGATATGATCTAGTTAAGATTATTAAAAAGATAGAATCTAGAAATGTAAAAGAACCTGTAAAGAAAGCCTATAGTTATTTAAATCAGATTTATGATTATGCGGTAGCGATGGGGTATTGTGAATATAATATTGCACATGGACTTCATAAAATATTAGTCAACAATAAGATTAAGAAAAACTATCCTCATTTGAATTCAGATGAACTATCTAATTTCTTAGCTAAATTAAATCAGATTAATACAGATCCTATTATTAAAAAAGCCCTGTTATTTAAATTATATACAGGCGTCCGTGGTGGAGAATTATTGCTTTGTGAACCACATCACTTCGATCTAGATAAAAAAATATGGAAAATACCAGCCTTACATATTAAACAATATAGAAGAAAGGTTATTTTAGGTCATGATATCCCTGATTTTTTTGTTCCACTATCTGATCAAGCACTTGAAGTTGTGAAATCAGCACTCGTTTGGTCTCATGGCGAGAAATATGTGTTTTCTAGCCCCCGAAATAATAATAAACCTATTCATTTTAATACCCTGAACTTGATTATCAGAAAAATGGGATATACTAAAAATGAATTAACTTCTCATGGGTTACGATCGACATTTAGTACCATATTAAATGAATCCGGTTTATTTCAATCAAATTGGATTGAAGCACAGCTATCTCATACTGATAAAAATAAAACCCGTGCAAGTTATAATCATGCAGAATATTTTAATCAGCGTATGGAAATGATGCAATGGTGGGGCGATTTTATTGATAGTTGTACTGTAAATTAATGGTTATGAAATCTAAGTTTTAATTAGAATAGGCTTTGTTGCACAAACCTATTCACCGCCATAAATCATTATCTAAAATTGCATCTCGTGGTAAAAGCTCAATGGGCCGGTTCTATGGCTATAAATTACATGTTGTGATGAATCAACTTAGAGAAATAGTCTGTTCACAATAATGATTTCTCTTAACTCGTAAAGTTTATGACGGTGTTGAACGTGTTCAATTGAATCTTAAGCAAGGTAAATGGATAGAAGAGAACTTCATTAAGTCGTATCAAAATATTCTTGAAAAATAGGCATTTCATTTCGCATTAGAGCGAGAATCTCATGAGAAAGTTGCCTGATTGAATGTATTGAATAGATTCATTGCATAATTGTTGACTAAAATTTTCTATATCAGCCTGTTTAAGATTAATCGGGCTGATTCTGTTAGGTCGAATATAATAGCGACCTGCTTTAATCATTTTTATTTGAACTTTATTTTATGTCACAGCTTGCTTCCCATTTTAAGCACAATCAGTTTTGTATTTTGTTGGAATATTTAAGTTCTGCTAAGGGCATTGCAGTACCAATGTCTTTAGCAGAATTTCCATGTGCGATCACTTTGGCAGATCGAGTGCATGCCGATAGTGATTTGCCACCACTTGAATGTGCGAAGACATTTCCTTCATCAGTGGAAAAAATCATCCATTATTCAGGGAAAGGTCGGGATATTACTGATTTTGAGACCTTCTTAAAATTAACTCAAGCTTCGGGACAAAAAAATTTACTGCTTCTCACAGGTGATAAGTTAAAAGGGCATACAAATGGTCAAGATGGAACGAATCGCACCCGATATTTAGAGTCTGTAAATGCGGTCATGGCCGCAAAGTGTTATGGTGGATTTCATATTGGTGTAGCTTTTAATCCCTTTAAATATGCTGAAGCTGAACGTGATGCACAATATTTAAAACTTCACAAAAAGATTAAAGCAGGAGCAGACTTTATCGTTACCCAGTTGGGTTACGATATGGAGGCTTTAAAACAAGCCAAGGCTTTTTTAAATCGTCATCGATACCCACAAAATATACTTGCTTGTGTTATGCCACTTAGTTTGGCACGTGCCAATTTTATGGTGAAACATAATGTCGCAGGAATTGTGATTACACCACACATGTTACGAGCGTTGGCTCAGGAAGAACAGGATGGACGAACTGAGAATGCTTATAAACGTTGTGCTATACAAATATTGATGTGTAAATATTTGGGTTTTGCAGGTGTGCATCTTTCAGCATGCCATAAGCCTGAAGAGCAAAAGCTTTTAGAAAAATATATTGAACAATATCGACATTATGGTTTACAGGAACTCGAAGCACTCTGGAATGCACTGTGGCAAGTGAAGACTAAAAATGAACTCGTGCCAGAATTAGCTTATTATTCCCGCCAACCATCCTCTAGCCAGCTTATTAAATATCAGCAATTGCATTTCATGCACAAGGCTCTATTTGAGTCCAAAATTGCCAAAGGTGTGGGGCATTTTATTTTTAAAGCCTCACTCTGGGAAAATACTCCTGCAGCAAAAGCATTGTTAAAAACTGAATTTATCTCTAAGCAAGGGGTCGTGGGTTGTGAAAGTTGTGGTCAATGTAGGTTAGGAGATACTTTATATATTTGCCCTGAAACTTGTCCCAAAGGATTGGCGAATGGTCCTTGTGGTGGTACGACATTGGATCTCTGTGAGTTTGGAGATCGTGAATGCATTCATTCTGTGAAAGCCCGACTTGCCAAAGCCGTGGGACAGACTGACGTTCTAAAAGAAAAACTGATTCCAACTGTACCCATTGAAGTCCGTGGAACCAGTTCCTGGAAAAATTGGTATCTGGCGACTGAAGCTTAGCTTTCATCATCCATGGCATTCGAATAAAATTTCACGCCCAATTTGATGCGATCACGACCTTGGCTCATACGCCAACGGTTGGTATCACGTAAGGAGTATACACAGCCACAATATTCTTGTTGGTAGAATTCTTCCTTCTTGCTGATTTCAAGCATACGAACAGCACCACCATTTTTACGCCAGTTGTAGTCCCAATAGGTGATACCTTCATAATGTGAAGCAGAACGATGCCCACAATCATTGATCTGCTTCATATCTTTCCAACGAGAAATACCCAATGAGCTACTAATTAGGCTGAAGCCATTTTCAGCTGCATAAAGGGCAGTCCGTTCAAAGCGCATATCAAAACACATGATACAGCGAATACCTTTCTCTGGCTCATTTTCCATGCCTTTGGCACGTGCAAACCAATTGTCTGTATCGTAATCACAGTCAATAAAAGGAATATTATGTTTTTCTGCAAAGCGAATATTTTCTTCCTTACGGATTTCATATTCCTTGACAGGGTGAATATTGGGATTATAAAAAAAGATCGAAAAGTCGATGCCTGATTCAATTAGGGTTTCCATCACTTCACCCGAGCATGGTGCACAGCAGGAGTGAAGCAGAAGCTTGTCATGACCTGCTGGGAGAGTCAATTTCTGACGTTCAAGTTTGTTTGACATAGTTATATGGGTTTAAATCTAAACCCTATATTTTAACGATTTAATTAGATAGTAAGGATTTGATATACTGATATTTTCTAAGGTTAAGATGAAAGAAATTCACTAATTGAAATTTAATAAGAACGGCTTTGTTGCACAAACCTATCTGTAAAGGCTTTTCAGCGATATAATTTTCAAATGAATAAGCCTACACATAAAATCTACCGCACAACCAATTGGTCCGCATATATAACCGAGCACTCATGAGTCGCGGAAATATTGCCATTTGGTTTGATCCTGCTACGCAATGGTATGCGCTATCAAAAGGCAAACAAGGGCGAAATCAAACCTACTCCGACGCAGCCATCCAATGCTGCTTAATGATTAAATCCTTATTCCGTCTGTCTTTACGTATAGTCACTGGCTTTGTGCAAAGTCTGATTAAACTTTGCGGATGAGCAGCCCCGAATATCAGTGATATTCGTACACCACGCTTTGTAGAAGATAAAAGCATATTGATATTGCAATCAGCTACCAAAAAAGTAGCGATGGGCTACATCTACTCATGGACTCTACAGGCATGAAGTTTCTAGGTGAGGGCGAGTGTAAGCGCAAGAAACATGGACCTGAATGTCGTCGCCAATGGCGTAAACTACAATTGGTATAGATGCTAAAACCCCTCAAATACGCGCTATTGAGCTCACAACCAATAATGTCAGTGATTCACAGGTGCTTGGTGATTTACTTGATCAAATTCCACAAGATGAGCGGATTGACTCTGTTTATACCGATAGAGTTTATGACACCAAGCAATGCCGTCAGGTCATTGCAGATCGGCAAGCGCATATGGTGATTCCACCTAGAAAAAATGCGAAACCACGGAAAGATACAAAGAGTAGCTCGCTAGAACGAAATAAATTACTTCGAACAGTTAATCTTGCGAAGCAGTGCTTCTTGTATCTTGATTGATATAGTGATTAGCTACCACTATACGCAAATTGTAGAGTTTGGAGTGCTGCTAAAATCTTAAATTTGAACCTGAGATAAAACCTACAATTTGCCCTTATCCCTCATACAACTCTGAACGGTAACTAAGCACTTTGATGCTGTATTCACAAGGTAAGATGATGGTTAATGGGATAAAAATCATAGCTTAAACTCAAGGAATATCACCATGATTATGCTAGGTATTGATGTCAGTAAAACCAAAATAGATTGTTGCATTTTTCCTCAAGGTTTGACTGGAAAAAGAAAAAATAAAATATTTACTAATACAGAAAGTGGCTTTGGCAGTCTGCTCAAATGGCTCATCACTCTTAAAATTGAACCTGATCAAGTGACAGCAATCATGGAAGCGACTTCGGTTTATCATGAGAATTTGGGATATTATCTATATGATGCAGGTGTAAAGGTTTGTGTGGCTAATCCTTCACGAGTAAGAGCCTTTGCCAAAGGCATGTCCATGCTAAATAAAACGGATAAAGCTGATAGTGAAGCTCTTTCACGTTATGGTTACACCGCAAAGTTAATCATATGGCAGCCTGAACCTGAAAATGTCAGATTATTAAAAGCTTTACTAGGCAGACGAGATGTCTATCTAGGTAGTCTATTGCAGGAAAAGAATCGACTTGAAAAGGCGCAGTCCACTCATACCTCCGTTGTTGTGATTAAATTACTTGAAGAGAATATTGAGTATTTAAATCAGCAACTTGAAAATATTGATAAGTTAATAAATAATCACATAGATCAAGATCCAACATTGAAACAGGATTTGAAATTACTGCAAACTATTCCTTCAATCGGTGAACGATCAGGCTTATTACTGTTGGGGTTATTTCATTCGCACAAGTTTGAAAAAGCAAGTCAAGCTGCTGCATATGTAGGTTTGGTTCCAGTACATCAGTTGTCTGGCAGTTCAGTCAACAAGCAAAGTCACTTATCAAAAGCAGGTGACAGTAAAATACGCTCAGTATTGTATATGTCAGCATTAACAGCGATTAAATATAATCCACACATTGAAGCTTTATATCAACGATTATTAAGCCAGGGTAAAAATAAAATGTGTGCTTTAGGTGCTGCAATGCGCAAGCTTATACATCTGTGTTATGGCGTTTTAAAACATCAGACTGCCTATCAAAGAGATTATTTATTGGTCGAATAATCTCAAAACCTGATTGACTACCAAGACGGTATCTCAGGTAGGACACTATGGAAAAAATGGTCAGGCTATCATCGGCGAAGTTTGGTTGAAACCAAGATGCACTGCATTAAATTATTAGCAGATAAACTCAGTGCAAGGAGCTTTGATAGCCAAGTGAATGAGATTCATGCACGTGTAGCAGTCCTCAACAGATTTACGGAATTAGGTCGACCACTTACCCAAGTTACGCCTTAAATTTGGCTCAATTAGGGGCGCTTTGCATTTCAAATCTTTGTGCAACAAAGCCTTTACACATACTTGATAGTTGGAGATTTATTATCTTTAGTAGAGTTGCAAAAAACATTATCAATTTCAGATAAAGATTTTAGATAGCCACTTAACTTACTGAATAACTAAAAATCCTCAGAATCTTTAATTTATTAAGATGAGTATTTCTCATCTTAAGCTGAATTTATATCGTTTTACTCACTTTCTTATTCACGTTTAAATACAGCCATTCAGAAATTTAGCTTTTTATAAAATTTTTAGGTGGCAATCTCCATGAGTACAGCATTTGAGTGTTCAATTAAACGTATCCGTTTTGATGAGAATTATACACCAGCAGAAAGCACACGTTTAACCACAAACTTTGCCAATTTGGCACGTGGGGAAAGCCGTGAAGAAAACTTGCGTCGTACCCTTGCGATGATCAACAACCGTTTTAATAGCTTGGCAACCGTTGATAACCCGAAAGGTGATCGCTATTCACTTGAGATTGACATCATTTCTGCTGAAATTGATATCGAAGGTAATGGTCAAACTTTCCCATTTATTGAAACACTGAAAAGTGTAGTGATTGACCATAAAACAGGGGAGCGTATTGAAGGCATGATCGGCAATAGCTTCTCATCTTATGTGCGTGATTATGACTTCAGCGTAGTATTGCCTCAATTGGGTTGTGGTGTAGGTGAAAAACCTGAAGATTTTGGAGATCTACATGGTAAATTGTATCAACATTTGGTGAATTCAGATGTATTTAAGGCAGAATTTACCAAGCCACCTGTGATTTGTTTAAGTGTTTCAACCTCTAAAACCTATTACCGTACGGCAAACGTACATCCTATTTTAGGTGAGGAATATACCAATGATGAATATTCACGTACCGATGAATATTTCGCCAAAATGGGCTTACGTGTACGTTACTTCAAACCAGAAGGTGGTAATGCACCATTAGCATTCTATTTCGCTGGCGACTTAGTCCGTGATTATACTGATTTTGAATTGATCAGCGCGATTGCAACCATGGAAAGCTTCCAAAAAATTTATCGTCCTGAAATTTACAACACCAACTCTCCGGCAGGTGTGGAATATCAACCAAGCTTGAGCTATGGCGATTACTCACTGACACGTATCGTTTATGACCGTGTTGAACGTGCTGAGTTAGCGGTTAAGCAAGGTAAATGGACAGAAGAAAACTTCATCAAACCATATCAAGATATTTTAAATGAATGGGCAGCAAACTTTAAGGTCGAAACAGCTGCTTAAGACATCGAATTGACACACAGACTGACGAATTTTAGAGAAAGAAGATTAGACATGGCGCTTACACAACCGAAACTTTTACTCCCAACTTCAACTGCGGGTAGCTTGCCAAAACCGTCTTGGTTAGCTGAACCTGAAAAATTATGGTCTGCATGGAAGCTTGAAGGCGAAGAATTATTAGAAGCTAAACGTGATGCTTTGAAATTATCATTACATGAGCAAGTCACTGCAGGTATCGATATCGTGAGTGATGGTGAGCAAACCCGTCAGCACTTTGTAACCACGTTTATTGAACATCTTGAAGGTGTAGATTTCGAAAAGCGTGAAACCATGCGTATTCGTAATCGTTATGATGCAAGTGTACCTTCAGTTGTGGGTGAAGTTTCTCGTAAAAAAGCAGTGTTTGTAGACGATGCGAAATTTTTACGCAGCCAAACCAGTCAGCCAATTAAATGGGCGTTGCCTGGTCCAATGACCATGATTGATACACTTTTTGACGGACACTACAAGAGTCGTGAAAAACTGGCTTGGGAATTTGCCAAAATTTTGAACCAAGAAGCTTTAGAACTTGAAGCAGCAGGCGTAGACATTATTCAATTTGATGAACCTGCGTTTAACGTATTCTTTGATGAAGTGAATGACTGGGGTGTACCAACCTTAGAACGTGCACTTGAAGGTCTAAAGTGTGAAACTGCAGTTCATATTTGCTATGGTTACGGCATTAAAGCCAATACAGATTGGAAACAAACTTTAGGTAATGAATGGCGTCAATACGAAGAGTCATTCCCGAAACTACAACAATCTAAGCTCGATATTATTTCACTTGAATGCCAAAACTCACGTGTACCAATGGATTTAATCGAATTGATCCGTGGTAAGAAAGTGATGGTGGGTGCAATTGATGTGGCAACCACTCAAGTGGAAACTGCAGAGGAAGTAGCAAATACGCTACGCAAAGCATTGCAATTTGTTGATGCAGATAAACTGTATCCTTCAACTAACTGTGGTATGACACCGCTATCTCGCCAAGTGGCACGTGGCAAACTTGAAGCTTTAAGCGCAGGTGCTGCCATTGTTCGTAAAGAGCTAGAAGCTTAATCAAACGTAGTCTCGTGCGAAGCAGAACAAATCATCGCAAGGTCATTTGTCCAGCTTTATGCGCGAGCACGTGATATGTACATTTGAGATGAAAGAGATGATTGAAGCAACAGACTTTAGAAATGCAATGTCCTTACTCACCACAGCAGTGAATGTTATTACGACTTCGGGTGAAACAGGTATGCATGGATTTACTGCATCTGCCGTATGTAGCGTGACGGATACACCGCCAATGTTATTAGTCTGTATGAATCAATCCTCCCGTTCACATGCCCATTTTGTTGAAAATAAAGTCTTGGCTGTAAACGTACTAAGTACTCAGCATGAACAGCTTTCAAATGCCTTTGCTTCAAGTAAATTCAGTTCTGAACAGCGTTTTCAACTGGGCGAGTGGGGCGGTTTAGAGACAGGCTCGCCGATTCTGCAAAATGCTTTGGTCAGTTTTGACTGTCAGATTGAGAATATTCAGCAAGTGGGTACACACAGTATTTTCATGTGTCGTGTGCTTCAAGTTCAACAAAGCGATCAAGAAGAAAGCTTGGTCTATTTTAACCGTGCTTATCATCAAGTAGGGCAGTTAGAACACGCTTAACTCAATACCTTAATTCTTTCATTTTTTAAAGTTAGTCTATTGTGGAACTTATAACCTTTTTAGTCATCGGTGCTTTTGCTGGTTTTGCAGCAGGGCTGTTTGGTGTCGGCGGTGGTACGATTATTGTACCACTGCTTTTTATTGTCTTTACCCAAATGGGCTATGACCCCGATGTGGTTATGCACCTCGCATTAGGCACGTCTTTGGCAACCATTGTTGTAACCTCGATTAGCTCATTGATGGCGCATCATAAAACTGGTGCTGTGATTTGGCCTGTTTTTAAAAATCTAGCGCCACCTATGGCGATTGGTTGTTTTTTTGGGGCAGGTATTGCTGGTTTGATATCAGGATTACATCTACAAATCATTGTTGGCTTATTTCTGATTTGGGTCGCATATACGATGTTTACAGGTGCCAAAAAAGCAATTGACCCAACGAAAACGTTACCCTCATCAGGTCAACAAGTTGCTGCAGGTAGTGTGATTGGGGTTGCATCAGCAATCTTTGGTATTGGTGGTGGAAGTCTGACGGTTCCATATCTGAATCGCTATGGTGTGGTCATGCAGAAGGCTGAACCGTACCGGGTTTGTCGGAGAGTCAATATTCTGAGATGAGAAGCATTGCTTCGCAAGACGTAGCGAAGCGTAGTGTCCCGATGACAAAATTAAAATATACCCCTGAAATCAGAGAAAGAGCGGTTCAATTATTGATTGAATCTGAAAAAGATTATCCTTCTACTTGGGCTGCGATCACAGCTATTGCTCCCTGAGCAGTATACTGCGCAAGGGTTGTACTCCTGAAACACTACGTGTTTGGTATCAAAAATATTTAGATAAACAAAATCCAGTTAAAGTACAGCAGCTTTCAGACCAAGAACGTATCAAACAACTGGAACGCGAAAATAAAGAACTGCAACGTGCGAATGAAATTCTACGTAAAGCAGCCGCTTTTCTCGCCCAGGCGGAGCTCGACCGCCCACACAAATAATGGTGGATTTCATCCATAACAATAAAGACTTATATGGTGTTGATGCGATTTGTAGGATTTTACCGATCGCAGCTTCAACCTATTACCGGACTCTAGATCTCTGCGATGAGAAGCATTGCTTCGCAAGGGGAACATCGAGCAAAGCGAGATTTACATGACTTGCATCATGCTGAGGAGATTAAACGAATTTGGAAAGAAAGTTCAGGTCGATACGGTGTACGTAAAGTCTGGCAAAAACTGAAACGTGAAGGCTATATTATTGCACGCTGTACTGTTGCTCGATTAATGAAAAAGCTAGGTATACAAGGTGTTTGGCGAGGTAAGAACAAACAAACCACCCGTAACCGAGATGACCAAAAACGGGCAGATGATTTAGTGAAACGTAATTTTACTGCTGATCATCCTGACCAACTGTGGGTCAGTGACTTTACGTATATTCAAACTCATTCAGGCTGGGTATATACCGCCTTTATTATTGATGTGTTCTCACGAGCAATTGTTGGCTGGAAAGTATCTACACGAATGAATACAGATAGGGTGCTCGATGCATTAGAGCAAGCATTGCATGATCGAGGCATGCCAAAGAATGTGATTCATCATTCCGACAGAGGTGTGCAATATCTTTCCATTCGCTATACCAATCGTTTAGAAGCAGCGAATTTACGAGCATCAGTCGGTACGACTGGTGATTCATACGATAATGCTTTGGCTGAAACGGTGAATGGCTTATACAAAACAGAGGTGATTGAATATTTAAAAGCAGATTGGCAAGGTTTAGCAGATGTACAACTTGCGACACTAAACTGGGTAGATTGGTTCAATAAAAAGCGTGTACACAGTGCACTGGGTTATGTATCGCCTTTTGAGTTTGAAGCAATGTACTATGATAAGATTAACCCGTTAGGTCAAGTGGCCTAACTTAAATAAAAAAGTCTCCGACGAACCCGGTACGGTTCAACTTGTGATTTGAATCTGCTGTTTTCAAAATCTGTCTTTCAGCTCGTTATGCAACAAAGCCGAACCGAATTAAAAATAGAAATGTAGTTGAGCTGGTGCTTGCTCATTTCTTTATTTTTAGTAATTGAGGTGAACATACTGTCAGTACATGGTAGTTATAAGTAACATGTAACTTTGTTCGCACAAAGATTTGAGTTATGCCAAGTGATGGATTGATTTGTACTTAAAATTTTAAGCTTATCCACTTGCTTTGCAAGCCACTACACTTTATTTACAATCCTATGTTGTGGAAGTAAGGGATCTTGTACTCGCCCAGTATGTTCAACTTGATTATATCTAAAGGACTATTAGGCATCAATCAAATCAATTTTCCAATTACTCGACTGAATCACCACATTTAAATCACGTAATTTAAGACTAATATCATCAGCTTGTTTTTGTAGTGATGAAACTGGAATAACTTTATGCCACTTTATTTCCCGCGTACTATAACGATCAGATTCACGAGATGTATTACTTATTGCTGCAGTTAGGGTTTTGTGCTGTTCTACAAATTCATCACGCAAAGTCAATAAAGCAAGTAAAGAACGACCATCATTTAATTTTGTTAAAGCATTAGTTTCATGAATTGCATAACTTAATTTTTGAAATTCTTGAATTAAAGCAAATACTTGTTTTAGTAGTTCATTTGGATCTTCAGATGGTTTATCACCATCTTGTACCAATACATTTGCATTGATACGTTGTTTTAGTGAAATAATTTTTTTTTGTTGATCACTTCGAAGTAAGAGAGCTTCTGCTAATTTCATTTTTCACCTATTAACCAATTAGAATTAAGTTTTAAGCAGCTAAGTAATTTTACAAATACTATATCCTCATTCTTTAAAAATCAAAAAAATTGATTTTTTATAATTTTCAGAGGTAGAAGTCTTATATTTTGTCATTAGTCGAAGCTCAGAATTAAGCTAAAGGCCTTTTTTCAGATGCAGAATCCTTTATCTGATCCTAGACAGTATTGTGGACATTCGATCCCTCTAAATTCTTACAATATTTTTGTTCAAAGGCTTCAGGACTTAACCAGCCATTTGCAGAATGTATTCTGATTCGATTGTAATAAATCTCGATATAGTCAAACAAGACAGCATTCGCTTCTTTTCGAGTGGCAAACACACTGCCATGGATTACATGACCTTTCAATGTATGAAAGAAGCTTTCAGTCACTGCATTGTCCCAACATGAGCAGTGTACTGCGCAAGACTGCGTGACATACTTTGAATACAGTTATTCGTCAATAATAGCGCTCTAAAAGCACGACTACAGTACTGACTGCCTTGGTCAGAATGAACCATAACTCCTGTTGAATAAGCTTTTCATGCGCCAAGGTTGGTCCGAAACCATGCAGTTGATCAGAAACAATATTGAGGCACTTGAGTCTGAGTTCTTCAGAAAGCCTGGAATTGCTGGTTTGGCCACGACCCGTATGGGCTAATGCAGCTGGACCTTGAACTTTGTATTTCTGCAGTAAGCGTCTGACCTGACATTCTGAAATATGAAGTAGAAGTAGCTGAGCAGCCTGGGATTGAGTTATGCGTTGATCGCAGATTTCCTGCAAAACCGACAATCGTTTAAGTTCTTTATCCGACATAGTGATCAGCATCTATATTTTATATCCCGTCCATGGTGATAAAAACCATCATAAACCAGACATTTTTATTGGTGAGAATATAGACACTTTAAATGGGTTCTAACAAGTCGACTTCGCATAACAACCATTATGTTAAATGGAGATTTATTTCAAACATTATTCAACTAAAATATGCCTAAAAAATTAGATATTTTTCAAACTTTGGTTTGAAAAATCCATTTAAAATTAATTAAGCTGTTGTAATTTTTCATATAAAAGAGGTGGATCAGGAAATTTGAACAACACCTATAAGTGATATTTTGCTCCCCAAATGATGTTATAAACATCAATATATGGAGTATTTTATGACACGTAGACCAAGAAGAAATCATTCAAATGACT
>NZ_KB850163.1:77163-79598 GCF_000369725.1 Acinetobacter sp. CIP 101966
TGACCAGCTACCACAACAAAATAAGGTAGCTTAACTAGAGCAGAATATCACTTATAAATAAGCTTTTAGTTGTTCAAACAAGTGGGACCACCTCTAAATAATCAATAAATAATCTAACTCTCTTAGGTATATAATTTTTTTTGTAATAGACAGCATGGATTTTTTGCTCATGAATTTTTATTTCATCTTCAAATAAAGCAATTAATTTACCTTCGTTTATATCCTTTAAAATTAAAAATTCAGAGAGACAAGCGATTCCTACGCCTTGTAAAGCAAGTTGACGAACACTTTCGCCATTAGAAGCTGTAATAGATGGTGAAGTTTTATATAGTTGATCATTTATATAAATTGGCCAATTATTTAAATGCAAAGGATGGCTAAATCCTAATAATCTATGTTGATTTAACTCAATAATAGATTTTGGTAAGTTATTTTTTTTGAGATATTCAGCGCTAGCAACGATATACAAAAGAGGTGGATCAGGAAATTTGAACAACACTTATAAGTGATATTTTGCTCCCCAAATGATGTTATAAACATCAATATATGGAGTATTTTATGACACGTAGACCAAGAAGAAATCATTCAAATGACTTTAAAGCTAAGGTAGCACTTGCTGCGATTAAAGCAGAAAAAACACTTGCTGAATTGAGTGCTGAATTTGATGTTCATCAAAACCAAATTATTGACTGGAAAAATCAACTGATTTCAGCTTCCTCGCAAGCTTTCGATCAATCAAAAGCTCCATCAGAACCCCCCATTGATCTTAAAAAGTTACATGCAAAAATCGGTGAGCAGGCATTAGAAATTGATTTTTTAGAAGGTGTGTTGAAGAAACTGGGCCGCTTCAACCACAAAAGTTAATCGATGACTCACTTCAGATTTCAGTATCTAAGCAAGCTAAGCTGCTGAAAGTCTCCCGTGGTTGTTATTACTATCGCCCAAAACCTGTGAGTGCATCAGATCTGAAGCTGATGCGCTGTATTGATGAATTACATATGCAATACCCTTTTGCAGGTAGCCGTATGATGCGTGATTTATTGAACCGTCAAGGACATCATATAGGACGACGTCATACACGTACTTTAATGAAAAAAATGGGCATTAATGCGTTATATCGTAAACCAAATCTAAGTCAGGCCAATCAAGCTCACCGTAAATATCCATATCTGCTCAAAGGATTGAATATTCAGCGGAGTAATCAAGTGTGGGGAACGGATATAACATATATCCCTATGGCAAAAGGCTTTGTCTACTTATGTGCTGTGATTGATTGGCACAGCCGCAAGGTGCTTGCCCATAGCGTATCGATTAGTATGGAGGTGGATTTTTGTATATAAGCTTTAAATGAAGCTATTGAAAAATATGGACGACCTGAAATATTTAATACAGACCAAGGCAGTCAGTTCACCAGTGATGCATTTATTGAAGTGTTGAAATCAAATGGCATCCAAATCAGCATGGACGGTAAAGGTCGTTGGATCGATAATGTGATGATTGAACGGTTATGGAGGAGCGTTAAATATGAAGAGGTGTATCTCAAAGCTTATAGCAGTGTCTTTGATGCGAAAAAGCAATTAAGCGCCTATTTTGAATTTTATAATTTGAAACGACCTCATTCGAGTCTGGACAAAATGACTCCAGATGAGTTTTACTATGACCAGCTACCACAACAAAATAAGGTAGCTTAACTAGAGCAGAATATCACTTATAAATAAGCTTTTAGTTGTTCAAACAAGTGGGACCACCTCTCAAACGACTTTTATATAATAATTTTGCATAGAGACTTGAATCTTCTAGATCACCAAATCGTATAGCAACATCTATTTTATGCTCTAATAAATCAATTACATGATCATGACTAGTTAGTTCAATACTGATCTTTGGATATCGTTCTATAAACTCTGGTATTAATGGAATAATTACATGCAATACAAACGGTGTTGCTGAATCTATTTTAATTAAGCCTGTAGGTTCAGTACCTGGATTAATTAACAACTCTTCAGCTTCATTCAAATCAGAAAGTAATTTTCTTGCTCTTTCTAAAAAAATTTTTCCATCATAGGTAAGGTTAAGGCTACGGGTTGTACGTTCGATTAATTTAACATTTAATTTTTTTTCGAGGCGTTGTAATGTGCGACTGATAGCAGATGTTGTTTGATTTAATTGTTCTGCTGTTTTCACTATAGAGCCACAATCAGCGATCGTAACAAATACTAAAAGTTCATCAAATGTAGATTTCATATCTAAGTAAATCATTAATAAAAAATAATTTTTAATTAGGGTCTGTTGACATTTACTGTTCATAATTAACCCTATAAAGGTAGCCATAAAAATATACAGGCTAAAGCAACAGAACTTTGATAATTTCTTTTGAGCTTGTCATATCGAGTAGCTATTCCTCTAAATTGCTTTAATCTACAAAACATATTTTC
>NZ_KB850163.1:79848-88280 GCF_000369725.1 Acinetobacter sp. CIP 101966
AATCATAGCCTTTATCTGCGCATACCACTTTTGTCTCTTTTAAATCTAATGTTGATATTAAATCAGGTGCAACTTTAACATCATGTGTGGTTCCATCGGTAATCATGAAATCAATAGGATTGCCATGTGCATCAACAATCAAATGTATTTTTGAGGAGTTTCCTCCTACACTTTTAGAAATAGATTGATTCGCTATGCCGGCAGAATGTTGATGAGCACGTACATGAGAGCCATCAATAAAAATCCACTCCATATCGGGGCATGAGGCTAGTAATTTGAATAATCTAAGTAACTTACCGCTGCTTGACCAACGATTAAAACGTTTGAAAATAGAGTTTGAATGACCAAAACAGGAAGGAATATCTCGCCACGGACAGCCTGTTCTAATTCTATAGAGAATAGCTTCAATAAAATTGCGTAAATTTGAGTTGTGGTGAATGGATAAATTACGCAGAATAACTTTCAACTTTTGCCAGTGTTGATCTGTCAGCATGGTACGAGGCATAGCGAATAGTAAAATTGGGTTTGGCGATTTGATTTTACTACTTCGCTATTTTTTTAAGCTAAAAGTGTCAACACACCCTATATATCAATTTTAATTATTAACAATTAATCAATAATGTTTTGTTAATAATTGCATTTATGTTGATGGATCTTAAATTTATATTGTACTTCTCTATTTAATTTGGGATGAAGATGAATAATATTTTAATTATCAATGGTGCTAAAACTTTTGCCCATTCTAATGGTGAATTGAATGATACCTTGACAATTTTAGCAGAAGAAGTATTAACCGAATTAGGTCATAAAGTTAAAGTTACGCGTGCTGATAGTGCTTTTGATCCAAAAGAGGAGGTAAAAAAATATCTTTGGGCTGATGCTATTATTTATCAAATGCCAGGCTGGTGGATGGGTGCACCATGGACAGTAAAAAAATATATTGATGATGTATTTACTGAAGGTCATGGTCATATATACGCAAATGATGGTCGTTCACGTTCGGATACTTCTAAAAAATATGGTTCGGGAGGTTTAATGCATGGCAAAAAATTTATGCTGTCATTAACTTGGAATGCACCTGCTGAAGCATTCACTGATCCAAAACAATTTTTTGAGGGGAGAGGTGTAGATGGGGTTTATTTGCCTTTTCGAAAAGCCAATGAGTTTCTTGGTATGCAAAGCATGTCAACATTTATTGCTCATGACGTCATCAAAGCACCAAACGTACCACAAATAAAAGATGACTATCGCCAACATTTGATCCGTAATTTTCCTGCATCAGTGATATAGAGGTAAATGATGTTAACAATTATTGCTGAAATTAAAATAGAACCCGGTTCAGAGCATCTGCAACATGTAATCAATTCATTCAAGGAGATCACACCAACAGTGCTTGAAGAAGATGGTTGTTTTGGTTACGAATTACTTATTAATCATGAGAGTCATGCGTCTTATCAGGCGCCATTGAAAAATACAGTCGTTATGTTGGAAAAATGGAAAAGTATCAAGCATTTAGATTCCCACCTTGCAACCGTACATATGCAAGAACATCACTTTAAGATAAAAGATGATGTTCTTGGTGTTGATATCCGAATTTTAGAGAATGGATTTTAATCAAATTATTATATTCATTTATGAGTTTCTCTAAAATTAACATAATACACGTTATACGAATCTAAAATGTTAGAACCCATTTAAAGTGTCTATATTCTCACCAATAAAAATGTCGGTGGTGTATCAAAAAGTATGCTAAAAAAAAGCAGGTTGAATTTTGATAAAATAGAGAAATGCAAATAACTCTAGAAATCAAATGTCCAACCTGCCTCAGTGACAGTATAAAGAAAAATGGCATCAAAGTAGATGGGAAACAAAACTACCAATGCAAAGACTGCAAACGTCAGTTTATTGGTGACCATGCTCTGAGCTATCTAGGATGTAATTCTGGCATTACTCGTAAAATATTACAGTTAATGGTCAGAGGCAGCGGTATACGAGATATCGCTGAAGTTGAGCGCATTAGTATCGGTAAAGTCTTACGGACTTTAACTGAATCGGCCTATCAAATTCAGCCTAAACAAAGTCATTATGAATCTCTCGAAGTAGATGAATTCTGGACTTTTGTTGGAAATAAAAATAATAAACAATGGCTTATTTACGCCTACCATCGAGAAACAGGTGAGATTGTTGCTTATGTTTGGGGTAAGAGAGATTTAGCTACAGTCCAAAGGTTGAAGACAAAGCTTAAACAATTAGGTATTCACTACACCCGAATTGCAAGTGATCATTGGGATAGTTTCATCACTGCTTTTAAAAACTGCAAGCAAAGTATTGGTAAGTTTTTTACTGTAGGAATTGAAGGTAATAATTGCAAAATAAGGCATCGAATAAGGCGTGGTTTTAGAAGAAGTTGTAATTTCTCCAAAAAGCTTGAAAACCATTTTAAAGCCTTCGACTTAACCTTCTTTTACATCAATAATGGCTTCATTTAATGTCAGCATACTTTTTAAAACACCACCAAAAACTCTACTATAGCATTTTACAAGTCAATCTCTTGCTTAAAACCCTACTTATTCCATGGAATAAAAGCAGACAAGATAAAGATCAGCCTTGTTCCAAAAGCTTTTCAGTACAATCACATGGTTATAATCTATGCTCTTGGCTGCAGTAATTAAAGTGACTTGTTCCTGCTCAGCGATCTTCCGAATTTGCTGCAATGTCTTGGCTTGCTGAACAAGTTCCGCTGTATAGCGCTGTTGAAATATCTCCCAATGTTCAGGATCCTGCGCGTACCATTTGCGCAGTTCAGTCGAGGGCGTGATTTCCTTGGGCCACATATCAATTTGAGCATCCTGCTTTTTGATGCCTCTGGGCCAAAGTCGATCGACCAGAATCCGTTTACCATCTGACGCTAAAACTTCGGCATAGGCACGCTTGATTTGAATTTGCATGGGTCATCTATTTATTGATCTGGAATTTCGGCATTGACCAATAAAGTCAGCAATTGCAAGGATTCCTGCCATCCCAGATAACAGGCCTCTGCCGGAATCACATCTGGAATACCCGATTGGGTGATATGCACTTCCGTGCCCACAAAAACCGGGTGGAGCTGAATCGTGACGTCAATTTGACCGGGTAAGTTTGGGTCGTCGAACTGGTCGGTATAGCGCAACAACTGGTTAGGCATAATTTCATGATAGGTTCCGCCAAAAGACTGGCTGGTACCGGTGGTAAAATTGCTAAAGGACATTTTATAGCTGCCTCCCACTTTCGCATCAAGATGATGGACTTTGGCGGTAAAACCATGCGGCGCCATCCATTTCACCAAGGCATCAGGATCTGTAAAGGCTCTAAACACCCGTTCTGGGGGTGCAGTGAATACACGGTGAAGTTTGACTGTACTGGGCATTTGTTTTTCTCACTTTTTGTTGTTTTGTGTGCTTAAGTCTACTGCTGTTGATTCCTGGCTCTGTATGGCTTTGGTATGACATTCAGAGTGGATTTTCACTGCATTTAGCTCTACTGAAAAATGCTCAACAGCTTCCAGAATATTTCTACATTAAAAACAGCTGTGCTCAAGCAGATAGCTTTAATTTAATTCTGGCATCCGAACATAAACCCCTTAATCCGGCATGTCATCAATCTGATGCGGTTCTGTACGCGGCTGGGTATTCATGCGATGCCTAAAAGACGATGAACGTTCATATGCCTGCATACGCACCCGCATAATGGAACCCAATGGCTGATGTTCTGTCACGCCATGCCAAGGGTTAAAAGACAGCACGTCATCGGAATACACCCGACGTGCCGGACTGAAAGTATCCTGTTGGGGAAAGTGCAAATGACCAATGACCTGATGCGGTGATTCCTGTTCTTTCCACAGCACAGCCGCATCCTCGACGGGCATAGTCCTCAAATCGGTACATAGCTGCGCACGAATCACATAATCTGCCGTATTCTTCTGAAAGAAATCCCGGACGATGTCACGAATAGCGGAATCATCATTGATTTGCATCTGGATACCGGTGAGTTTCTTCACCGAGTCAGATTCGGGTGCGACACTGATTTTGGCAATATAATCGCCATAACGAAGCGCTGCCATACTATGATAGGTTTCGCCCAATACATGATGCTGGCTACGCGCCAGACCTTTTAAGCTTGCAGGTGCGGGAAAGCCTGCGCGATTTACCAGATAATCTACGCCGCGCATCACCTGACGCAAGCTACGCATAACCGGTTCAGGCGCCTGTTCTGCTTCCGTAATAAAAGGCAGCATTTGCTTATATTTACGCACTGTTCCAAAAGTCAGCACCGGAATATTGACCATCAGAAAATCCTGATGATGACCATCGCTTGGATCATTCGGCAATAAGCGCTGTCCCGGCACATTTAAAATTTTAAGGGCGAAACCATGCGGAGCCGGAGTTTTATCGCTATGCAGATCGCCGGGCGCAGCCGATAGACGTACCATCACGTCATAATAGCCCGGATGAGCAAAAATCCCTTGAGCCAAATGAGCCGGCAAATTTTCAGGAACGGTCAAAATGCCTTTTAAGAAACCATGGGATTTTGCATGTGCATCACGAACCGCATGACGGTGCCGGTCAAAAACCTGGTTATTGGTCTGTGCCATCTGTTCTGTAATATGCAGAATATCCTCTTCTTCATTTTCCTGTTTTTGCTCTACTTCGGGACGATAGTTCACATAATTCGCACTCATACTTGCTTCCTTTTGATTTTTTGAATATGGATCAATTGCACTGAATTTTTTGTATTAATCTAACAAGGAGTTCGCTTTACAAGTTAATTCATTGGTTAATGCTTTGAGGGTCTTTGGTAAATACGACATGCAGACCGAGTCAAAGACCGATGAGGTGAAAAAATAGAGCACGTCAAAAATTGAAAAGTGATTTAACTTTGCAAGTTTCATGCTTATGCTTCGTCGGGAGATCCAGCTCATTTTCCAGGAAGATGAGTTTTGTTTTCGCTTTTAGCCTTTTTTTAGCTTAAAAAATCCTGAAGAGAGCCACCCTTGGCTTGTTGTAACTTGGCAATTTCCTCTAGCTTTTGGGTTTGCGCCTTGTCACTCGTCAGTGTCTGAATTAAATCGTCTGCAAGCTGGTTTAATAACACCAGATCATCTTCGCTCATCTGCCGAATTTGCTTATCCAGAACACAAAAGCTGCCTAACACCAGACCTTGTTTAGTACGTAAAGGTACACCGGCATAAAATTTGATTTTATTTCTGTTTAACTCCGGGTTATGGGTAAAACGCGGATCTCGGTCTATATCCTCAATAATCAGTGCTTCATTCTGATGAACCAGATGGGTACAAATGGATTCTTCCCGGGGAATGCGTGCCTCTATCGGATTTTGATTTTCATCTGCCAGCGGGCTGGCTGGGGTATTCACCCATTTTTCATCAACCAGGGAAATTTGCGCATATTTCACGTTAAATGCCTGGCAGGCTTCTTCAATATACTGCTGATAAATCAGTAAAGTTTCAGGTTGAAGCAATTGCAGTTCATGCAAGGCCGCCAAACGTTCCGGTTCATTTTCCGCAAGCAATTCACGTGCAGGATTTTTACCTTGTTGTAGCATCAGCGCATCAATGCTCAGCATCAATTCATTCACCGTGGATACCACGGCATCCGGTTGAAAACGGTTTTGAATCTCGTCCCGCAATTCATCGCTGACATTGCCCCAGGTGGCAAAAATAATTTTAATATTCGGCAGACGTTTACGGATGCGATGATTCAACAAGCGAATTTGTGCCAAAGGCTGCCGATAAAACATGGAAATGCAAAGCATCTGAGTATTTTCTGGCAAGGATTCAAGCACATCCATTTTTGATTGAATCAGTACTTCATTATGGCTTTGCGCGGCAATTTTTCTTAAGTTTAAACCATGGGCCAACATGGAAGATGCCCATACATCAATTTCCCAACGCACCCCCAAGCACACCACTTGCGCAGGACCAGCTGTATTTGGAGCTGGGTACTTTTGCTGGAAATCATGATTAAACAACTTTAAGCCCTGATGCATTCTTAAACGGTGCTCGGCACTGGCTTCGGTACTATGTCCTTGCGAAAACAAACGAATGGCGGGAATGGCAACGTCGTCATAAAAGGCATTGACCTTACGAACGACGACTTCCTCACTGGGCTTTTTCGGCAATTTCTGTTGAATATAATCCTGGGCAACTTCAAGGGCATCCTCTACTTCATCGGCAACTAGGCGCTGGTAAAAGCGTTCCGGTGGCGTCAGTACCGGTTCGCTACCAATCAGGGTTTTGATAAATCCCAATGCCGGAATATAGTGAGCCAATACCAATAAACACGCCGTCAATGGCGTCGAGAGAATCAGTCCAGCAGCCCCCCATAGCGTAGTCCAGAATGTCGCCGCAAGAATAATCGCCAAAGTGGAAAGACCGGTACTTTCGCCATACAACCACGGTTCAATCACATTGTTACTAATCAGCTCGAGTAACAGAATCAGCCCAATGGTCCAGAGCACCATATTCCAGCCCGGATCAACCGCAAATGCCAAGGTAATGGGAAATAAGGCCGAGATCATGGGCCCGACATAGGGTAAAAAGCGCATTCCGATCGCGACAATTCCCCACATAATCGCAGCAGGCACACCAATCAGCCATAAGCCCACCGCCATGGGAATACCGAAAGTGACATTCACCAACAACTGCATCCGCAAATAGGTTCCAATCCGGTCTGCGGCATCATCCAGTGCATCTGTACCGACGTTTAAATTGCCGCCCAGCAATTTCAACAAACGGTCATGCAAGTCTTTGCGACTGAGTAAAATCAGTACCACAAACAGAAAAACAATCCCGACTGTGGCCAAGGGATGAAAGATCCTCGCGCCCCACTGCATTGCCGTTTCAGTGGTACTGGCTTGCTGCCCAACCACCTGCACCTGCTGCACCCCCTGGGTTTGTTCAACTGGAGTCACGTCCTATATCGAACTTTCTACCGTATCAATGGTCGTGATGGCGCCGTCCCATACACTCGGCCCAGAAGTAAAACTTTTGGTGGTGTTTCAAAAAGTATGCTGAAAAAAAGCAGGTTGGATTTTGATAAAATAGAGAAATGCGAATAACTCTAGAAATCAAGTGTCCAGCCTGCCTAAGTGACAGTATAAAGAAAAATGGCACAAAAGTAGATGGTAAGCAAAATTACCAATGTAAAATATGCAGACGTCAATTTATTGGTGATCATGCTCTCAGTTATCAAGGCTGTCACTCAGGTATCAAAACCAAAATATTACACCTCATGGTGCGAGGCAGTGGTGTCAGGGATATAGCAGAAATTGAAAGAGTAAGTATCGGTAAAGTTCTACGGACACTTAGCCAATCAAAATATCAACTTCGAGCACAGCAAAGTCATTATGAAACCCTTGAAGTAGATGAGTTTTGGACTTTTGTTGGTCATAAGCAAAATAAACAATGGCTAATTTATGCCTATCATCGAGAAACAGGTGAAATTGTTGCTTATGTATGGGGTAACCGAGATTTAGCCACTGCAAAACGACTTAAATTAAAATTGAAGCAGTTAGGTGTAAGCTATACATGTATATCAAGTGACCATTGGGATAGCTTTGTTACGACCTTTAAAGAATGCAAACAGTTGATTGGTAAATTTTTCACTGTGGGTATAGAAGGCAATAATTGTCGATTACGGCATCGAATCAGGCGAGGCTTTAGGAGAAGCTGCAACTTCTCCAAAAAGCTTGAAAATCATTTCAAAGCCTTTGATTTAGTGTTCTTTTATATCAATAATGGATTCGTTTAATGCCAGCATACTTTTTGAAACACCACCAAAATGTCTAGTTTATGATGGTTTTCACCATCATGGACTGGATATAAATATAGATGCTGATCACTATGTCTGACAAAGAAATTCAACGTCTTGCAGTTCTGCAAGACGTTCGAGATCATCGTATTACACAAGTCCGTGCTGCTGAAATCCTTAATCTTTCAACCCGTCAAATTACCCGGTTATTACAGAAGCTCAATCAAGATGGTGTTTCAAGTATGGCGCATGCCAGTCGTGGTCAACCGGGCCATCATCGCCATGACGATTTATTAAAATCAAAATGTCTTTCCATTATTTCTGAACATCTGCTGGGATTTGGACCTACCTTGGCCCATGAGAAGCTCAGCAGCATGTTTGACCTGAATATCCCGGTAGAAACGCTTCGGCGCTGGATGACTGCAAATGACCTCTGGATTCCACGATCCAAGCGCCTTAAACGTCCATATCAGCCACGTTATAACCGGGATTGCTTCGGTGAGCTAATCCAGATTGATGGCTCATATCATGACTGGTTCGAAGGACGCGCTGCTAAGTGCTGCTTGCTGGTTTATATCGATGATGCCACTGGAAAGCTGTTGCATCTGCGCTTCTGTGAGGCGGAAA
>NZ_KB850163.1:92868-93585 GCF_000369725.1 Acinetobacter sp. CIP 101966
AGAAAAAATGCGAAACCATGGAAAGATACAAAGAGTAGCTCGCTAGAGCGAAATGAATTACTTCGAACAGTTAAGCGTTTAGGCAGGACACTATGGAAAAAATGGTCAGGCTATCATCGGCGAAGTTGGTTGAAACTAAGATGCACTGCATTAAATTATTAGGAGATAAACTCAGCGCAAGGAGTTTTGATAGCCAAGTGAATGAAATTCATGCACGTGTAGCAGTCCTCAACAGATTTACGGAATCAGGTCGACCATTTACCCAAGTTACGCCTTAAATTTGGCTCAATTAGGGGCGCTTTGCATTTCAAATCTTTGTGCAACAAAGCCCTTTGAAAGCGTAAAACTTTCATTGAGAACAACAATGGGTATAGACAGGGACAGTACGAGTTGAGGTGAAACAATAATATTAGTTGTTTTTTAGTTGAACCTTTTTTTGTCAATCGAATTGTTTTTAGTTCAAACATGATGAAGTTTATGAATTAAAATTTAATTCAACATATCATATTTATCTAATTAAAGGATAGTACTTTAACTTATTGAAATCAGGTGAGTGTAAGGGATATATGAAGTTATTGTTTGGTATACTTCGCTTAACATAATCAATATTATACGAAATCAGTTTGTTAGAACCCATTTAAAGTGTCTATATTCTCACCAATAAAAATGTCTGGTTTATGATGGTTTTTATCACCATGGACTGGATATAAAATATAG
>NZ_KB850163.1:100233-104048 GCF_000369725.1 Acinetobacter sp. CIP 101966
GGCTGCGTCGGAGTAGGTTTGATTTCGCCCTTGTTTGCCTTTTGATGGCGCATACCATTGCGTAGCAGGATCAAACCAAATGGCAATATTTCCGCGACTCATGAGTGCTCGGTTATATGCGGGCCAATTGGTTGTGCGGTAGATTTTGTGTGTAGGCTTCTTCATTTGAAAATTATATCGCTGAAAAAGCCGTTACAGATAGGTTTGTGCAACAAAGCCCTTAGTTGAAAAAAATTTTAGATTTCATGCTCACACACCACCTAAAACAAAAAATATCTGATTGATTTTACAGGCTTTTAATTTAAGGTTTTATTCTACCCACTCGCAATATCAATGTTTAGTATCACGACTCACTAACTCATTAACTAAATATGGAGCAGTACGGCTATCTTGATTTTCTGTTATTTGTTTTGGTGTTCCTGCCACAACAATATTCCCACCAGCATTTCCAGCACCTGGTCCCACATCAATCACCCAATCTGCTTGTGCAACGGCACGCATATCATGCTCAATCATAACCACGGTATTACCCGCATCGACTAATCGCTGCAATTGAACTAACAATCGATCTACATCTGATGGATGCAAACCTGTAGTTGGCTCATCAAGTATATACAGTGTATTTCCACGCTGATTGCGTTGCAGCTCGGTCGCCAATTTAATACGTTGCGCTTCTCCACCAGATAGTTCAGTCGCTGGTTGCCCTAAACGTAAATAACCAAGGCCAATTTCCTTTAATAATTGTAGTGAACGAGCAATCGAGACCTCTCCATCAAAAAAATCACGTGCTTCATTGACGGTCATTCCTAATACTTCAGCAATATTACGTCCATTCCAGCGAATTTTCAGAGTGTCATCATTATATCGAGCACCATGACATGTCGGACAAGGGGCATATACACTTGGCATAAACAATAATTCTACACTGACAAAGCCTTCACCTTCACAAGTTTCACATCGCCCTTTAGCCACATTAAACGAAAAACGTCCAGCATCATAATGAGCTTGGCGAGCTTCAGGAGTCCCAGCAAATAACTTTCTAACATGATCAAATAAACCCGTATAAGTTGCCAGATTAGAACGTGGAGTACGGCCAATTGGTTTTTGATCAACCTGTACCAGACGCTGTATAGCCTCCACATCACCAGCCAGAGAACCCTGTGTAACCTCGGTAACCAACATTCCTTCATTTAACGGATTATTTTCATTATTGTTTTCAGTTTCAGATTCATTGCCTAAATATGAAAGTACTAACTCGGGTAAAGCTTGAGAAACGAGACTAGATTTACCTGAACCTGAAATACCTGTAACTGCTGTAAGTACACCAAGAGGTATACGAGCATCAATATTATGCAGGTTATGTCGGTAAATATTGTTAAGTTCAAGCCAACCAGAGGGTGTACGTCCATAACTTTGAGTAACTGGGATTTTATTAAATAAATAACTTGCAGTACGTGAAGCTGAAATCTCACTTAAACCCTGAGGTACTCCACTATATAAAATATTACCACCTTGCTCTCCTGCATCTGGTCCAACATCCACTAACCATTGAGCACGACGCATGAGCTCTAAATCATGCTCTACAACAAATACGGAGTTTCCAGCGTCTCTTAATTTATCGAGAGAATCATATAATGACTGACTATCTGAAGGATGTAATCCAGCAGACGGTTCATCCAGTACATAAACTACACCAAATAGCATAGAACTTAATTGTGTTGCTAAACGCAAACGTTGTAACTCTCCCGCTGAAAGAGTCGGTGTGGCTCTATCTAATGTTAGATAACCAAGACCTAACTGGCGTAATTGATTTAAACGCCCCACCACACCATTTGCTAAACGCTGGGCAGCAATTTTCTTTTCATCTGAAAGTGCTGACGTACGTCTTACATCTGGAGATACAGAATGCACTGCTCTACCTGTTGTTGCTCGTTCGGATCTATCAAGTTGGGTTACTTTATTATTAGTCTTTTCTCCAGCATCATGAGCGTCGAAATTGCCAAGAACAATGGGCTCAAGCAGGCAAGTTAACTTATCCAAAGAAAGTTGCATAAACTCACCAATATCTACTCCAGCAAAGGTAATAGATAAGGCTTCTGGTTTAAGGCGTTTACCATGACAGGAAGGGCATATTTTTCCTTCCATAAAACGTGAAACACGTTTTTTCATCAACGTACTTTGGGTATTAGCAAAAGTATGAAGGACATAGCGACGAGCACCAGTGAAAGTGCCCATATAGCTGGGTTCTAGTTTACGTTTAAGTGCAGATTGAGTCTCAGCGGGGCTTAAACCAGCATAGACAGGAACTGTTGGGGTTTCTTCAGTAAATAAAATCCAGTCTCTATCCGATTGCGGTAAATCTTTCCATGGTCGATCAACATCATACCCTAGGGTTACTAGGATATCGCGTAAGTTTTGCCCGTGCCAAGCAGGTGGCCATGATGCGATAGCTCTCTCACGAATACTGAGTGTTGGGTCAGGAACCATTGTCGATTCTGTAACTTCATAAATGTGACCTAAACCATGACAGGTAGGACAAGCACCTTGAAGAGTGTTCGGTGAAAAGTCCTCGGCATATAACATTGGCTGATCGGCAGGATATGCACCAGCACGCGAATAAATCATTCGCACGAGACTTGATAAAGTTGTTACACTTCCAACAGAAGAACGGGTATTACTTGCACCACGTTGTTGTTGCAATGCTACTGCTGGTGGTAGACCATCAATAGCATCAACATCTGGTACTCCGGCCTGATCTATTAAGCGTCTTGCATAAGGTGCAACAGATTCGAAATATCTTCTTTGTGCTTCAGCAAAAATAGTTCCAAAAGCAAGTGATGATTTTCCTGAACCCGATACACCTGAGAAAACAACAAGTGCATTTCTTGGGATAGAAACATCTACATCCTTAAGGTTATGCTCACGTGCACCTCGAACTTCAATACAATTATTAGATAAAGTAATGTTATTGTGTTCACCAAAAGAATGTATTTTCATGTTTCTACAAGCCTGTAAATTATTTTGTGTAAGTCTCATTTTTTATAAATGATCTTTTAATCGATCATCGAACTGAATCGTAAACCAATTCATTGCTAAACGCCAATTTTGAATTGGCATGGTCCATTTTTTAGCAGCATTTGAAGTTGCTAAATAAATGACCTTTTTCACTGAATCATCAGAAGAGAAGATCTTTCTCTTTTTAGTTGAATGGCGGATCACGCTATTCAATGATTCAATTGCATTTGTTGTATAAATCGCATGACGTATTTCAGCAGGATAGCTAAAGATCGTTCGGATATTTTCCCAATTTGCCCGCCAGGATTCTCCAATTTTTGGATACTGAACCGTACCGGGTTTGTCGGAGACCAACTTTCCTGCGATGAGAAGCGCATCGCTTCGCAAGGGAACATCGAGCAAAACGAGATCTACATGATTTTCATCATGCTAAGCAAATCAAACGAATTTGGAAAGAAAGTTCGGGCCGGTATGGCGTTCGTAAAGTCTGGCAACAACTGCAACGAGAAGTTATGTTATTGCGCGCTATACAGTTCTCGATTGATGCAAAATCTTGAAATACAAGGTGTATGGCGTGGTAAGAATACAGATATGGTGCTTGATGCGCTGAGTTATGTGTCGTCTTTTGAGCTTGAAGCAATGTACGATTATAAGATTAACCCGTTAGGTCAGGTGGCCTAACTTAAATAAAAGTCTCCGACAAACCCGGTACGGTTCATTGCAGATCGGCAAGGGCATGCGGTGATTCCACCTAGAAAAAATGCGAAACCATGGAAAGATACAAAGAGTAGCTCGCTAGA
>NZ_KB850163.1:104063-133094 GCF_000369725.1 Acinetobacter sp. CIP 101966
CCAATGGCGTAAACTACATATTGGTATAGATGCCAAAACCCTACAAATACGCGCTATTCAGCTCACAACCAATAATGTCAGTGATTCACAGGTGCTTGGTGATTTACTTAATCAGATTCCACAAGATGAGCAGATTGACTCTGTTTATACCGATGGAGCTTATGACACCAAGCAATGCCGTCAGGTCATTGCAGATCGGCAAGCGCATGCGGTGATTCCACCTAGAAAAAATGCGAAACCATGGAAAGATACAAAGATTAGCTCGCTAGAACGAAATGAATTACTTCGAACAATTAAACGTTTAGGCAGGACGCTATGGAAAAAATGGTCAGGCTATCATCGGCGAAGTTTGGTTGAAACTAAGATGCATTGCATCAAATTATTAGGAGATAAACTCAGTGCAAGGAGTTTTGATAGCCAAGTGAATGAGATCCATGCACGTGTAGCAGTCCTTAACAGATTTACGGAATTAGGTCGACCACTTACCCAAGTTACGCCTTAAATTTGGCTCAATTAGGGGCGCTTTGCATTTCAAATCTTTGTGCAACAAAGCCGATCGAAATGATAAAGTCATAAATTGCTTTTCAAAAAAAAAGAAACTAATATGTTTCTTACAGAACCTAAAAGCAATAAATGCATCTACAATGAATAAGTCTTTACTTCAGCAAATCAAAAAAAGACGAACCCAATTGGGCTTAAAGCAAGTTGATATGCAATCCCGTACAGGCATTTCAAGACAGCAGTACCAAAAACTGGAAAGTCAGGGCAACCCTCGATTAGAGACCTTAGAAATTATAGCGGCAGGATTAAATGCTCAACTGATGCTCATCCCTGATGATAAGGTTCATTTGATCAGACAATTATTGAATGATGAAATTAAAGTCACTATTGAAGATCAGGATGACTTAATGACTAACCCATGGAAGGGTCTTCTCGGAGGAGAGGAACCATGAATACTGTTGCCGTCCTGAAATTAACATTACATCACGGTATCGTTGGATACTTGGCAGGATTTCAGAGCGGAAAAAATATTCTGGTTTTTACAGATTCTTTCCGCTCTGATCAGCAACGCCCGACCTTGAGCCTGCTGACTTCCCCCTTGTATCCTCAAGTGGATAAAATTTTAGAAAAGACCTATGTTACACATCAGCGTTTACATCCCTTGCTATCAAACTTGCTACCAGAAGGTGCATTACGCGAACTGATTGCACAAAGCCTCAAAGTACATATAGACAATGAATTTCAGTTATTGGCAGCTTTAGGTCATGATTTACCTGGAGCACTCATTGCGACTCCATTAGATCCAGAAGAAATTCCAGATGAAATAAAATTCAAACTGCAGATCTCTAATCCAGATCAGATCTTAAAGCAAGAGATTCGAACAGATAATAAGTTTTCCTTGGCCGGCGTCCAAATGAAGTTTTCCATGAAAGCCAAAGATGGGCGTTTTACACTAGTCCAGGCAACGGAATCGTCTCTACTCGGGGACTGGATTATCAAAACTCCTTCTTCCAGACATGCTTTTGTTCCGCTAAATGAATATTCTATGATGAGCCTTGCCAAAATGGTCGGAATAGATGTCCCTGAGATTCGCTTGGTGGATATGGCACTCTTACAAAACCTTCCACCATTAAATTTACCCCAAGAGCAATATGCTTTTGCAATCAAAAGATTTGATAGACAGAGTACTGCTGATACTACAGAGCTTATTCACATCGAAGACTTTGCTCAGATCTTCGGTGCATATCCACAGCAGAAATACAGCACCACAAATTATGAGCAGATAGGAAAGATCATTTATCAATTTTCAGATAACAAAATTCTTGATATTCAGCAATTTGCCAGCCGCTTACTTGTCAACATTTTGCTCGCCAATGGAGATGCACACTTAAAAAACTGGAGTATGATTTATCAGGACAAAAGAACACCAAGATTATCTCCCGCATACGATATATTGATGACTAGTGTATATATTGAAAATGAGCTTCATTTCGCATTGAATCTTGCCAAAAATAAAGATTGGTATTTAGCTGAGATGAAACACTTTGAACAATGGGCTGAAAAAGTCGGTGTTCCATGGCGTGTTATTGAAAAACAACTTCACGCCATTATGGACAAAGCACGGTCAGTATGGCCAGCGCTATTACTAGACTTACCTATGATTTCTGTTCATAAAGAAAAATTAAGAGAACATTGGAAAAAATTGCATCCAGACTTTCAGATACTTACAGATGATTAGAGGAAACCTGTAACCAAGCTAAAATTTCTCAAACAATTTCATCACATCATTTTCCGTCAGTTTCGCTTCTCCCTCATGATCTGTGCTTAGAATAGACTGTGCCAGTTCTGCTTTATTCTGCTGCAAGGCAATAATTTTTTCTTCTATGCTTTTATTGGTAATCAGCTTATACACAAATACCGGCTTGTCCTGTCCAATCCGCCATGCACGATCTGAAGCTTGATCTTCAGCAGCAGGGTTCCACCATGGATCATAGTGAATGACCGTATCTGCGGCAGTTAGATTCA
Source organism: Acinetobacter sp. CIP 101966 (assembly GCF_000369725.1). Classification (NCBI taxonomy): domain Bacteria; kingdom Pseudomonadati; phylum Pseudomonadota; class Gammaproteobacteria; order Moraxellales; family Moraxellaceae; genus Acinetobacter; species Acinetobacter sp. CIP 101966. The sequence goes on from NZ_KB850163.1 coordinate 106,590, forward strand.
GACCGACCCCTCCTGCTTTCAGACTGATTAAAAATACCGGCACTTGTCCAGACTGAAATGCTGTAATGACTTCATCTCGCTTTTTGGTCTTTCCAGTCAGCTTCACATAGCCAATTTCTGCGTGATAGAGCTGTTGTTCAATCAGTTCCAACATTGAGGTAAACTGAGAGAAAATAAGAATTTTTCGTCCCTCTTCCACCATTGGAACAACCATATCCATCAACTGTTCAAGTTTGGCAGAATACGCCTGCCCGGTTTTAACTGAATCCAGTTTCAGCAAGCTAGGATGACAACAGACCTGACGCAGCTTCAGCAAGGCATCTAAAATTTGGATTTGACTACGCTTAAAGCCTTTTTCTGCCACAATTTTCTGAATATTTGCCTGCATCGTGGCGCGAACAGCCTCATATAGCTTGGATTGCTGCTCATTCATGTCAATATTGACTTCAATCGTGGTTTTTTCAGGCAATTCCTTGGCAACGTCAGTTTTCAAGCGACGTAAAATAAAGGGTTTAATGCGGTTTACCAACTTTTGCCTTAACTGCTGATCGCCGCGTTTTTCAATAGGATAGCGGTACTTTTTATTAAAGATTTCTTGTGAATATAAAAATCCTGGCATTAGAAAATAAAATAGTGCCCACAGCTCACCCAAATGATTTTCCATAGGTGTACCAGTTAGACATAGACGATGTCGCGCTGTTAATTGCCGTACTACCTGTGCAGCTTTGGCACGCGGATTTTTAATATTCTGCGCTTCATCCAGAATGAGTTGATGATATTCATATTGCTTCAGTTGCTCTTCATCTCTCGCCAAGAGCGGGTAGGTGGTTAACACAATGTCATAGTGTGAAATCTGCTCAAAATACTGATGGCGGTCGGGGCCTTGTAGCAGCAGTACCTTGAGCTCAGGGGTAAATTTTTCCGCTTCTTTGAACCAGTTATGCATCAGCGATGTGGGTGCAACAATTAAGGCGGGTCTGTCCTGCAAATGACCAGCCTGCTTTTCCATGAGTAAGTGGGCTAAAGTTTGTGCTGTTTTACCCAAACCCATATCATCCGCCAGAATCCCGCCATGCTGGGTTTCCCTTAAAAACTGTAACCAGCCTAGGCCCTGCTGCTGGTATGGACGTAATTCCCCCTGAAAACCTTGTGGTGTCGGCAGTTGTTGCTGATAGCCTTGTTTGAATTTCTGCGCAAATTGCTGCAGGCGATTACTGACCTGCCACACCATCCCCAGATGATGCTGTAATTCTAATAGTTGACTCGCATCATAGCGATCTATGCTACGCTCTTCTTGCTGTAAAATGCTCTGCAGATGCAACAATACCGGCTTAATGTCCTTTGCGGATAAAGCCAAATCTGGTTGATCCGCTGCAGTTTTCAGGGTGAAAATTTGACTGTCATTCAGATGACCAAAAATCCGTGGATCAAGTAAATCAGGCTGTTCTTTCACCAAAGCCACAAGTGCATCGAGTAAATCATAGCTATTGCCTGCACTGTCCTGAACGGTCGCCCCGATATTGAACCAGTCTTGTTGGCTTTCAGATTCAGTGATGGAAATATTTAAATTTTCAACATATTGCAGCTTAAATGGGCTGTGTTCCAGATGCTCTATCTGCCATCCAATCAATTCAATTTGATTGATGGGCATCAGCTGTTTGATCCAGTCTCCATAGAACGCAAAAACTATAGAATCAAGACGTTGTTTATCCAGTTTTAATTGCTGGTAATAATTAAGATCTTTCACCCACTTCAGTGATTCGACCAATAGCTGTAAACGCTGGATTGACTGTTGTTCCTGAACTAAGTCCCGAAGCTGTCGCACCATTTTGCCATGCTGCTCACCAATAAAACTGTCACCTGATGTACCTGCTTTTATTCGTCCGCCTACATAGGAGAATTCAATTTCGGCACAAACAGACTCTTCCCATTTCCAATCAAATTTATCTAAAACACCGAAGCGTAAAATTGGCTGGGGACTTCCCTCAAGGACATCAATATGCTGAATAGACTCGGGCTGAGGCAGATTTTTCACGTCTGAATATTGATGAGTCAGTTTCTCAAACTCTGGCAAGAGCATAGATGGAAGATCAGGCATCTGTAAAAAATGGTACAGAAGATTTGCCGTATATTCACCATATAACTGGCCCACCGTGTTCTGTTGAATATCCACATAACATGGGGGATGGCTCGCGAGAATCTGAATATGTGGATTTGATTTCAAATCGAGTCGAATATCACCATTGACCAATTCAATGTTTAAATGCTCTGTCTGTTTGTTTACACCTTGTTGCCAGATCAGTTCGATGTGATAGCCTTGTTCTGACCATTGAAGTGCAGTATGGCTCTTTTTTTGCCAGTACACATCGCCACTTTGAATAAAAGATTTGAAATGTTCCAATAAAATTCTGGAGATATCAAGATTGCTTTGATAAAAGCGTTCGTCACTGTTTATTTTGGCATAATAATAAATCTGGTTAAATAATTGTCGTTTTTGTTCAGGTAAAGTCAGATGCTTTCTGGTGATATTTTCATATTGGGTATAATAACTTTCCCCCGCAATTGAGCCGTTTTTATTGCGTCTGGCCTTCTGAACATCAACTGTCAATTTCTTTAAGCTGACAGACTGATCTAGCAGGTAAATTAAATAATTGTTTGTTTTGACAGATTGCTCTGGTTCAGTCTGTTGTAAATACCGTTTAAAATCATTCAACCAGCGCTGCGCCTGATCATCCCCCCGTTGGCGTTTTGCGATTCCCTGCGAGGATTGAGATTCAGCATAACGCTGTTGAAATTCCTGACGATATTCTTGAAAGAATAATCGCGCTAAAGCAGCAGCATGTTTACAGTTATATCCAACCGGACAAGTGCAGTCGTCATCGATTAAACGGTCTTTTTTAAGATTATAGGTAATCGCGGTATCGTAATAATCTGTCCCTTCAATTTGAGCATACATCGTGACATCATCATTTTCTTCAAAGAACTCAATTGTTTCTCTATCAATGTGTTTAGCATAGCTCAGACTGCGCTGAAGAGTTGCAGTACTAAAGCGAGATAGAAAATTGATCAATGAGGACATAATTACCAGAAACCAAAAATGTTTATACAATTATAACGGACAAAGCTGTCATTTCAGAACAGTAGTGCTCGCCAACGTATCAAAAGGAAATAAATCCATGCTCAAAAACTTAATGTTTACTACAATGGATGGGGTGAATATTGGCTTTGGGGTACATTGGTCTCCTCAACCGCAATCACAGGTCGGCCATTAATCGCCTTTGAATACAGTGCAGAAGCGATCAGTAAAGGTTTAGAACTTTCCTGCACATCAAATGGATATCATGGGTGAGGCACTGAATATTCCTCGACAAGCTCTTGTGAAACTTGGTACTCAGGAAGCGGAACTTTGTGTCCAAGAAGTCGATGAAATTATTGGCTCGATTTGTAAGGTTGCAATCCGATTCAGCAATATCGCTCATGACCTATTACCTGGACAAATTCAAGCAGAGACTCTCCAACTGATCCAAAATAGGATTGAGTATAATATTCATTTATTGCACTAAATAGCCTTCACAAAGCTTCTATGAAGGGCTTACTCTAACCGTTGTTTTATCACGGCATAAGCTACACCAGTCACCACACTTCCAATCGCAATCGCCAATAAATATTTTAATGGATAATTCATCGCATTCGGAATGATCAGTACCATTACACCGCCATGAGGAGTGACTAGTTCACATTTAAATAATGCAACCAAAGCCCCAGTTACAGCACCACCTGCGATCGCGCATGGAAGCACTCGAATCGGGTCTTTGGCAGCAAACGGAATAGCCCCTTCCGAAATGAAACATAGGCCCAGAACTACAGCAGCCTTCCCTGCATCTTGCTCAGGTTTGGCAAATTTATGCTTTGCCAGAAAAGTTGCAATTGCCATACCCAATGGCGGTACCATACCCGCAGCCATGGTAATCGCCATCGGTCCGTATGTTTGTGACGTAAGTAAGCCCACCGTAAAGGCATAAGCCGCTTTATTTATTGGCCCCCCAACATCAATACACATCATACTCCCCAGGATAATCCCCATGATCATGGCATTGGTCGTCCCCATATTGGCAAGGAAGTGTGTGAGTAATTCAAACAATTGTGCAACAGGCTGTCCAACCACATAAATCATGATTAAACCAACAGCTAAACTCGCTAATAGTGGAATAATCAAAATTGGTTTTAATGCTTCTAGGCTACTTGGGAGTTTAAGCTGTTTCGATAAAAATAACGCAATATAACCTGCAATAAAACCTGCAACTAATCCACCGAGAAAGCCTGCCTCTAATTGTGTTGCAAGTAAACCGCCAATCAAACCTGGAGTTAAACCCGGACGATCCGCAATAGAATAAGCAATGTAACCTGCCAGCATAGGTACCATAAGAGTAAATGCTGCAGCACCTATTTGCTTTAAGGATGCGGCAAAGCTTCCTTCAACAGGGTTGAGGCCAAACATAAACGAGATGGCAATGATCAAACCGCCCGCCACCACCATCGGCAGCATGAAAGACACCCCTGTTAAAAGGTGTTTATAAATTCCAGTTTTTTCTTTGTTTTCATTTTCTGTCTTAGTGGCTGTTTGCTTACCCGTTTCAAGCACTTTGGCTTCAGCAATTGCATTTGCAAAAGTCTTATCCGTTTGCTTAAGAGCAAATCCTGTACTGCAGCGATATACACGTTTGCCTACAAAGCGATCTGTATTGACCTCAATATCCGTTGCTAAGATCACGACATCTGCTTTGGCAATACTTTCTGCCGATAAAACATTTTTAGCCCCAACCGATCCTTGGGTTTCAACATCAATCTGATAACCGTACTTTACTGCACCTTGTTGTAAGGCTTCGGCCGCCATAAACGTATGCGCAACACCAGTTGGACATGCTGTAATGGCGACAAACCGTGTAACCCCTACATTGGCTGCAATAGTTTCATCTAAAGCATCTGAATGCTCAAGAACTTGTTGCAAAAGCATGATCGCATCGTGTTGTGCGTTATTCAAACCAATGACTTTCACAACCTTGTCACGCAGTTGATCCGCTTCTGCCGACTTCTGTCCTACAAAAACAACCGTATCAATAACATTTGATAAATCGAGATGCTCGACTGATGTCGCCACATTATTGGAAATACCAAGTGCTGTCGCTGCTTTGGACAGTTTTTTGGACAAAATCACTGCATTAATCGGCTGCTCGGGACTATGTGGCACAAATAAAATATGTTTTATCTCTGGCATCGTATTAACTCAATGATTGGACTGAGATTTGCGATTTCAAATCTTCAATAACAGCAAAGTCTGGAAGGGCAAACCCAATTTGGGTCACAGCATTGCTCGCAATTGCGGTTGCTGTTTTCAATGTTTCTTCTGGGGAAGTTGAACTCAACAACCCATGAATCATACCTGCCAGCAAAGAATCTCCCGCACCCACAGTACTTTGGACGGTGACCTTCGGTGCAGTAGCATGCAGGGGGTGCGTGCGGTGAAGCCAGTTCACCCCGTTTTCACCCATCGAGACCACAATATGTTCGATCTGACTATTTAAACTGGCAAAAAGATGCTGCTGTTCTGCAAACGTTTCTGCTGGCAAATGGTAAGTTTCCGTCAACTCATCTGTATTAGGCTTAATCAACCAAGGATGGGCAGCAATTGCTGCTTTCAACGCAACACCACTGGTATCTACTGCGACTTTTTTACCCGCAGACTGTAACCATAAAATCAGTGTCGAAAGCTCTTCTGCAGAAAACCCTTGTGGCAAACTGCCAGCAATCACAATCACATCAACCTCTAAAATCAGTTGAGATAAACGTTCACATAGTTGTTGTTTTGCTGAGGTATCTACAAAAAAGCCCTTGCCATTGATGTCAGTCATCTGACCAGAAGCTTCTGCAACTTTAATGTTTTGTCGTGTTTCACCTGCAACATAAATAAATTGGTTATCAAATTGCTCTTGCTGGATATGATGGTCAAAAATTTGACGGTTTTCTTGCCCCAAAAAGCCACTCACAATCAGTTCATGTCCCAAATCCTTAAGGACCTGTGCCACGTTTAAGCCTTTACCTGCTGCATGGCTTTGGGCCGTTAACTGACGATTGACCTCGCCAACTTTTAGTTGATCCAATTGCACGGTGAGGTCAATTGCAGGATTCAGAGTAATGCTTAATATCTTAGCCATTCGTAATTACTCCACCAATGCACGTACGGCAGACGCACTGTCACAACTTAAGGCTTGCTGTGCGACCTGTTTGCAATTTATATAGTTCAAACCACGAATTTGCGCCTTCACCAATGGAATACTGGTACTCGACATACTCAACTCATCCACGCCCAAGCCTATCAATACAGGCACAGCTTTTGGATCAGCAGCCAATTCACCACAAATGCCCACCCATTTACCATGCTGATGTGCTGCCCGAACAGTTTGATCAATCAATAGCAAAATACTCGGATGTAAGCCATCAGCTTCAGCAGACAACAGTGGATGACCACGGTCAATCGCCAGAGTATATTGAGTCAAGTCATTGGTTCCAATACTAAAAAAATCAACTTCTTGAGCAAGAATTGGAGCCAACAATGCTGCCGCAGGAACCTCAATCATAATACCGACTTGTAAGTTTTCACATGGATGCTGTATGCGAACCTCATCCAAAATTGCTTTTGCTGCTCGCCATTCTTCAACCCGCCCAATCATCGGAAACATAATTCTTAATGGGCGATTATCCGCTGCTTTAAGTAAAGCAACCAATTGCTGACGTAACAACTCTGGCTTACGTAAAGTCAGACGAATACCACGTAAGCCCAAGAATGGATTTTCTTCCTTTTCAATAGGCAAATACGGCAAAGGTTTGTCCCCGCCCACATCAAGTGTACGTACCACCAATGGACGACCTGCCAAAGCATCTAACACCACCCGATAATCGGCTTCCTGTGTAGCCTCATCAGGCGCACTGCTGTGTGACATAAAGACCAATTCTGTGCGTAGCAAACCAATTGCTTCTGCCCCATCGGCCACAGCCTGTATCGTAGCGCCCACTTTGCCAATATTGGCTGCGATTTCAACTTGATGTTGATCCAGTGTGATGGCAGGTTCTAAACAATGCTGTTCCGCTTGTTCTCGCAACTCACGCTGGCGTTGGCGCTCTGCAATGGCATGATCAATCTGATTTTGCTCGGGTGAGACCACATACTCCCCAGTATCCCCATTAATTAGCACGGTGGCATGGTTCTCAATATTTAAAACAGCTACACCTGCACCTACGACTGCTGGAATAGCCAGAGCACGTGCCACAATAGCACTATGGGCACTCGCTCCACCAACCGCGGTCAAAATGCCTGCAACACGATCTTTATTCAGACGCGCTACATCACTCGGGCCAACATCATGCATAATTAAGATATAAGGTTGCTCGGGTTCTGTGACATCGGCCACACCGCACAAAACAGCCAAAACTCGCTCACCAATATCCCTTAAATCAGCCGCACGCTCTGCAAGTAAACGATCGCTAAGTGCAGCCTGTGCGGTAGCAGCCACTTCAATATGATCATGCCAAGCTGCAGCAGCAGACAACCCCTGTTTTAAACCGCGTTGTACACTTTGGAGGAGGTCTGGATCATCCAGCATTTCCAAATGTGCCATGAATATCTGCTTAATGGCAGTAGATTCAGTATGTGCAATGAATTGACGTAAGCTATTTTTCACCTGATGAAGCGCAATTTCAAGCTTTTCATTCTCAGCTTTAAAACTCTGTCCGCGACGTTCATAACTAAATTCGCGTGGCTTCACCACATGAGCAGGACCAAAAGCAAGGCCAGTTGATGCCGCAATACCGCAGCTACCCGTATCGCCATGTGATTCAAAAGGCATTAATTCCAAAGTATTTACGACTGGGTCACTATTGCTGTGCTGATGAGATACAAAATCAACAGCTTCAACCTCTTCTCCTAAGCCCTGTTTAACTGCATCAATAATCTGTTCTAAGCCTGCTACAGCATCGGTATCGGGTTGTGCAATAAAAGTCAGAGTTTGACCACGACGACATCCCATGGCTAATAATTTGGTTAAACTTTTTGCCGAAACGTAAGCCCCCTCATCTACAGCAACGAGAACATCCCCTGCAAATTTCTTAGTCATATTGACCAAGTGTGTCGCGGGACGCGCATGTAGACCATGAGCATTAGCTAAGACAATACGACGAGATGGCCAATCAGGAATCAGTTCAGCACCAATTAACTGCGCCAACTGGTGACTATCTTGCTCTTGGTTGAGGGTATGAACTTGTTCAGTATCAAACAAAATATCCATTAACCGTTGAAACCGTTGCATATCCAGTTGCTCATTACTGGCAATACACACCAAAGTCTTGAGCATTTCCTGCTGATGGCTTAAAACCTGTTCCGCTTTTACCAAACTTACAGCTGGGCTCAAAACATGCTGGTTAGAAGTGATCGACCAGACCCCCTCCCCTAAATGAATCATGCTGTTTAGATTTAAACCCGACAGAAAACCACACTCCACCATTTTTTGCTGTTTCAGCAACTGTGTTGCGTGCCAAATTAAATCTTCTACATCAAGTGCGGGAACTTGAGTGGCGATTAAATTTTCATGCAATGCCAAAGATGCAGGTTGGGCTTGTAATAATGCAATAATTTGCTCTGCGGATTGAGCCTGTTTCACTTGATCAGCGACATCATTAATTAAAGCCCGCGTCAAAATTTGTAAGACTTGCAAATGCTCATCTGATTTCGCAGCAATCACTACTGCTAAATAAATTTTATTTTCACCGTCCCAAACAACTCCTTCAGGAAAGTGCGCCAGACGAATACCAGTTTTTAAAATATATTGGCGAGACTGAGGCGTCCCATGCGGAATGGCAATTCCTTGCCCTAAATACGTTGCACTTTGTTGTTCGCGCCCGGTCAACCCATGAATATAATCAGGTGTAACCAACTGGTCTTTGACCAAGATATCGACTAGACATTGCAAAGCTTGTGCTTTATCAGTGGCGTGTTGTTTCATTCGAATATGTTGTATATCTAGCGCGAGCATAAAGCGTCCTTGCAAAATAGCATAGTGAAAAGCTATGCCTTTTTACTGGAGAAAAAATAAAAGTCGAATTCTACTCAGGATTTACACAAAAATCTGTATTTTTTGATTTTATCTTCATGATCATCATTACGATTCTTGCGTACCACACCATGGGCACGTGAAAAAGTAGAAAGCTTATATTTGTACGTCTTACGCCAAAAGGCCAAACAGAAACCGTAACCTCAGGCAACACCCCTCTCATCATAAAATTATACCAGTCAGTAAAATACCCTTAGATTAAGCATATGTATGTTGGTTATTATTGTTGATTATCACAATAAATTAGTGACCAAAAATCAAAGTATCCGACCCCACCTTAAATTACGTCACACAAAATAAAAACTCTATATAACTGTTATATATAGAGTTTATTAACGTACCAATTATGTTATTTAGTGTATTTTATGTCGGTGACTCTTGCCAAGGTTGGTTTTTTTCAAAAGGAAGCTTTGTTTACCCAAATTATTCAGATAAAAATCTCTTTTTTCAAAGGAAAGTTGGCAAAGCCTTAGTAATGTGAGTAATTAAATCGCTTACTCTTTCTCTAGCTTGACCAGGCAATCCGATGTAATATCTGCAATGGTTCTTGCACCAGTCAATGTCATTGCCACACGCATTTCTTTCTCAATCAAATCTAGTAAATTACTTACCCCAGAACCGCCGGCAGCACCAAGTGCGTATACAAATGCACGACCAAGCATGCAAATATCTGCACCCATAGCCAACATACGTACCACATCAAGACCGTTACGAATCCCTGAATCTGCTAAAATTTTGATGTCACCTTTGACCGCACTTGCAATTGAAGGAAGCGCACGAGCAGAAGACAAAACACCATCAAGCTGACGACCACCGTGATTGGAGACCACAATTCCATCTGCTCCGAAACGTACCGCATCCTTGGCATCCTCAGGATCTAAAATCCCCTTAATAACCATGGGACCCTCCCAATAATCACGAATCCACTCAAGATCTTTCCAAGAAATTGAAGGGTCAAAGTTATTTCCCAGCCAACCGATATAATCTTCCAGACCTGTCGGCTTACCTAAATATTTCGAAATGTTACCCAAATCATGCGGACGACCCAATAAACCGACATTCCAAGCCCAGTGTGGGTGCATACACGATTGCATATAACGACGTATTGCAGCATTTTTACCACTCATTCCTGAATGTGCATCACGATAACGCGCACCTGGAACAGGCATATCGACTGTGAATACTAAGGTAGAACAGCCTGCGGCTTTAGCACGTTCCAAGGCATTTTTCATAAAACCACGGTCACGTAGTACATACAGTTGAAACCACATCGGACGTTGAATCGCAGGTGCCACTTCTTCAATTGGACAAACTGAAACTGTTGATAAGGTAAATGGAATGCCCTTTTTATCTGCGGCAACCGCGGCTTGAACTTCACCACGACGCGCATACATACCCGTTAGACCTACAGGTGACAATGCCACTGGCAACGCCAAATTTTCACCAAACAATTGCGTTTCTAAGCTCAGCTCAGACATGTCATTTAACACACGTTGACGTAAAGCGATTTTTGATAAATCGTCTACATTACGCTTTAAAGTATATTCCGCATAGGCACCACCATCGATGTATTCAAATAAAAATGGCGGTAAACGACGTTTCGCAGCTTCACGATAGTCATTTGCAGAAGAAATAATCATAACTTATGTCCTATTTAATCGACTCGAACGTTGACGACGAGCTTCTTCTTCATCGATCATACGTACGCGTTGAACAACAAATTCAATATGCCCACAAGCTGCCTTACGTGCAGTCTCTGAGTCTTGACGTTCAATTGCGTCCATCACCTCAAAATGCTGGTCATGCAATTGTTCAAAATGTTGTGGTGTGGTGTAAACTTTACGTCGCCCTAACATCACGTTGTCTTGCAATAAATCAAACAAACTACGCATCATTTGGATCAGCACTAGATTGTGGGATGCTTCTGCAATCGCCAGATGAAAATTCGCATCCGCTATTGCTGCGTGGGCATCATCACCTAAAGCCTGAAAATGGCTAATCTGCTCAAAACATTGACGAATATTGATCAAATCACTGGGTGTGGCACGTTGTGCGGCATACCATGCTGTACCACCTTCAAGCACCATACGAGCTTCTTGTACATCAAAACGATATTCAGGATCCTGATCCATCAAACCGGATAATGGCTCAACGATTTGATACTGTGACCAATGTGCAGGCAACTGCTTTAAATAGGTGCCTGCACCCGCTTTGCTCTGAATAATCCCTGCGGTAATCAGTTGTTGAATCGCCTCACGTAAAGAGCTACGAGACACACCTAACTGTTCACAGAGTTGGCGTTCAGCAGGCAATCGCTCTCCGACTTGCACATTATTTTTTTCAATCAACAGACGTAAACGCTGTACCACTTTGTCGGAGACTTTCATTTTTTTCCTTGACCCGTTTACGGAATCATCCACGGGAAAACATAAGCTTGTAAGGTCACAATAATACCAATCATCACCGTAAAGATAATGCTGTGTTTTACTGTAAATCTAAATAAATCAGATTCTTTACCAACTAAACCCACTGCTGCACAAGCAATCGCGATTGATTGAGGGGAAATCATCTTACCTGTTACTCCACCACTGGTATTGGCAGCAACTAACAAGACTTCAGGCACACCGATTTGCTGTGCTGTAGTTGCTTGTAACGCTGAAAATAATGCGTTAGCTGAAGTATCTGAACCTGTAAGAAACACTCCAACCCAACCCAAGAATGGTGAGAAGAAGGTGAAAGCCTGACCCGTATGTGCCAGTGCTAAAGCAAGCGTTGCTGACAGACCTGAATAGTTTGCAATGAACGCAAAAGCCAGTACCATACCAATCGAATAAATTGGGGTTTTTAGTTCATTCACGGTTTCAAAGAATGTCGAAACTGCCTCTTTAGGTTTCATGTTTAAATAAATAATCGTGATCAATGCCGCCAATATAATCGCCGTACCCGTTGCTGATAACCAATCAAACTTATAAATCGCATCATAATCTTTAATTTCAGGCACGACAGGTGGTAGCTTTTGAATCAATTGATGCAAATACGGCACTTTAATTGAAACTACTAAATCACTTAATGGGCCGTCCTTAACAAATAAATCTTTAAAAGGTTTGATGCTCCAGATCGTCACCATTGCTGTAAGTATCAGAAATGGAGACCAGGCTTTGGCTATCTGTGCCACACTATATTGTTTACGAGCTTGCTTGATAATAGTTTCATCTACCTGTATATTTTTGTCCTCAAAAAGAAAAATATGTTTTGGTTTCCAATACTTAAGTAAGATAGTTAAACTGATTAATGATGCAATTGCAGCAGTGATATCGGGTAACTCAGGCCCAACAAAATTTGATGTTAGATATTGCGCTAAAGAAAAAGATAAGCTGGCAACTAAAATAGCAGGCCAAGTTTCTTTAACCCCACGCCAACCATCCATGATTGCCATGATCCAGATCAATACAATTGGCACCATAAAGGGTAACTGACGACCAACCATTTGACTGATTTCCATGGTGTCAACACCTGAAACCTGCCCAGCGACAATGATCGGAATTCCCATTGCACCAAAAGCAACAGGTGCAGTATTAACTATCAGGCATAGCCCAGCCGCATATAAAGGCTTAAAGCCGAGTCCCACCAACAGTGCCGCAGTAATTGCGACGGGCGCACCAAAACCTGCCGCACCTTCTAAAAACGTACCAAAAGCAAACCCAACTAATAGCATTTGCAGACGTTGATCTTCTGTAATTGACAGAATAGACGAACGAATAACATCAAACTGTCCTGTTTTTACTGAAATCTTATATATAAAAACTGCACCGATAATAATCCATGCAATTGGCCACAGGCCGTAGAAGAATCCATAGACCATTGATGCTAATGCCATTCCAATTGGCATTTTGTATAAAAATAATGAGACCAGAAAGGCTAAAAAAACGGTAATTGTAGCGGCTACACTACCCTTCATGCGAAAAATAGCTAACGCTAAAAAAAAGAAAATAATTGGAACTAGCGCAATAGCACTCGAAATCCAGATATTGCCTATAGGATCATAAATTTGTTGCCACTGTTGAAGCATTGTCTACTCCTTGAAATGCTTAACTACTAGATTGAACAGTTTATTGTACTTAAACACTAAATTGGTATGACCAATTTAGTGTTTAAGAGATAAAATGTGCATTTTGTATTGGCGATATTAGTAATATTAGCCCAAAAACACAATATAAAAGATTTAATTTATTTTTTGGTATGACCAATTTTTATAATCTCTTAAAATTTTATATATTAGATTTCTTTCATAATTCACTTTTTACTCAGCTCAAAATTATAGATTCCCACAATTAAATTAAATCTTAATCCTAGTCTTTTGCCAGGGTTGCGATATCGCTCGGCAAGGATTTTGAAGGTTTTCAAAGTTCCAAATACCTGTTCAATCCCAATTCTTCTTTTATTGATTTCTTGGTTATAAAGTTTTAGCTCGAGATCTGGTTTTTAGTGCTTTTTTGCTTTTAATGGCCATAAACTATTTGGATACAATGTATAAATCCCTTGATAGCCTTTATTTGCAAGAGGCTTTGTTGCACAAACCTACCACTGAAAGCTTCTTGGGGAATATAATTTCTAAATGAAGAGGTCTGCACCCAAGATCTATCGTACAACCAGTTGATCTACCTACAATAAAGCCTTGCTCAGTCAAGGAAATACATCAATTTGGTTTGATTCAGCCATCCAATGGTCGCTCGATTGACTCAACAACTGCCGATGCAAAACTTGGATGAAAATGTACTAGCCCAACAACTTCATTCCACCAATCAAGAGCAGTTGATTGCCTATAAAGTGTCTTTATTTGGCTCTGACGTCAGTGTCGTTCAGCATGTGGTAGCAAAAACCCGAGGTGCACCGAAAGATTTAAGCCACCAAGTAGTTGGCTTTAGTACAAAGCAACAAGGTGAGGCTCAGTTATGTGTTACGTCGTGAGGATATTCAAGTGGTGGTAGCAGAGCGGATGTTCCTACGTGGATAATTGCTCAAAAAGATTTTATAATCGGTATTAATACCAATAATTTTGTCTTTATTGCTATGTATAGACTTAATCGTTTTGATTATTCGTCGAGAGCTTAAAGCCTTAGATGAAGTTTCAACCTTTTAAGTCAGCCAAATTTATCAGTGAATGATGCTACTCACTATTTAAAAACCTTAGATGCCAAAGTAATGCCTTCCAAGGTACAGTCCTTTGCTCAAAACTCTAAGCACTTAATACATAAACTGCATCAAAATCCGGAAAATGAAAAAGTATTTAGTTCATACGCCGCCCATGAATTGCGTAGTCCTTTAACCGCGATCAAAACTCATATTCAGCTTGCACAACTGATGGCAGAACAACAGGCAAGCTCGCCCAAATTGCAACAGAGCTTGCAGCAGGTACACCTTGGTATCCGCCGATGTACCCAGCTACTGGAACAGCTTCTAGCACTTTCATCTACCGATCAAGTACTGAGTGATATCTAGTACAGTATTGAAATTCCACGGCTCCTGACTCAGGTGATTGCCGATTTACAGTCGCTTTATCCGGAAATTGAACCCAGTTTAACAATTGACTGACCGAGCCTGACCCGAGTTGCCCTACCCGATTTTGAACTAGATACCGTCTTTAAAAACCTACTTAACAATGCTCTATTGCATGCACAGGCAAACACCATTTCAATTGCTATGCTGCATGTGTGCTGATCATTCATAATGATAATCAAAGGTTGAAGATATGCATAATTGGGACAGCGTTTCTGGCATAAATCTCCCTAGCAAAATGGGCATGGGCTAGACTTATATTTGATGAAAATGGTGTTAAACAAATATGGCTATCAGATTCAATTTACAGTGGCGCAACCTCAATATTTAAGCATTCACATCAGCCTCGCTGCAAGCGGATCACTTACTTATGAGAAGACAGGGCTAAATTTAAAGCTGGAATATCAACCCATGTCGTATCAGCAAAATCACGCTGCAAATACTGTTTTAAATAAGCAATGGTATCTTCAGCGATCAAGGGATCTTTGGAGTTATCTGCATGATTAAAAGCAATGGCATATAATTGAACCCCGCGGAGTTTTAACAACTCAAGACTCAGTAAGGTATGATTAATACTGCCTAAACGCCCTGAAGTGACGAGAATCACCGGATAATTATGTGTCTGAATATAATCAATAGTCAGGAACTCTTCGGTTAAGGGCACCATCAGACCACCGGCACCTTCCAGCAAAATACAGTCGTAGGCCGCAGCCAGCTGTTCGGTAGCCTGATGAATCTGTTCAAAGTTAATGGCTCGCCCATCCAGTCGCGCAGCAAGATGCGGTGAAGCCGGATACGTAAAAATTTCCGGCATGGTCAGTTTTTGCTGGTCTTCCGGTAACAGTCCACAACCCATAATTGCACGATGCTGTTCGATATCTTCTGATATATCGACATTTCCGGTCTGGATCAGCTTTTGGGTTATGGTACGAATGCCCTGCTCATTCCAATTTTTGGCCAGAAAACCAGTAGTAAAGGTTTTACCAATTGCGGTATCAATGCCGCTGACAAAATAAATCTGTGCGCTCATGCTGTCTTCCGTGCAATGACATAAACCGGATGATAGGTCAGTGCATACTGTTTGCTTTCAGGGTCTTGGAATTGTTGATAGCCGGTATAAAAATCCTGTAAGGACGATTTTGTCCACCGAAACCCCTGTGCCGTCGCCTGTACACCAGTGGCTTTGATATGCTGTAACACCTGTTTCGGATGCTCAAAATGCAAGGTCATCTGTTCTTCTGTCTGCAGCAGAATGTCAAAGCCTAAGGATTCAAGCAGTTCACAGACCTCCGCTAAAGGCAGATAATCCAAGCCTTGTCCGGTCAGTGCCTTAATTTCCTTTAAATTATTGTCCGTATAACTGGCAAAACACAGATGCCCAGAGGGATTTAAGGCCTGCGCAATGTTGAGCAACAATGCTTTTAAATCCGAGATCCATTGCAATGCAGAACACGACAGCACCATGTCCAGAGACTGCGGCAGTGGCAAGGTTTCAATATTACCAATCCCCCACAAAAGCCGATCATCTTCCGGGAAATGCTGCTTCACTTCGGCATATAGATCATTTAAAAATAAATGATCAAAGCTGTAATACTGCATAAAAAGCCGGGTAAAAAACCCTGAACCGCAGCCAATTTCCAATACCCGTTGCAAATGTGGTTGTGCTACATGCTGCTGCATGAACTGCATCAACTCTGCCGCTACGGCACTTTGTACCAGCGCATGCTGCTCATAACTGAGATTTGCCTGAGCAAAACGCTGGGCAATCTGTTTGCTGTTCATCGCGGCAAATTCCTCAGCACCTGCAGACATGCGTCCAGCTCATCCGCAGAAATGTTCTGATTCAGGCAGATTCTGAGTCTGGAGGTGTTGGCAGGAACCGTTGGCGGACGTACTGGTAGCACATAAAATCCCTGCTGTTGCATAATTTCAGCCGCCTGAATGGTGCGTTTTGCCTCACCAATCAGTACCGGCACAATTTGCGAGGTTGACGGACAGTGATATCCCAAGTCTTGAATGCCCTGCTGACAGCGTACAGCCAATGCTGCCAAATGTACTCGTCCCGCCTGAAGCTGCTGTACCTTCTGAAAAATAAATCTAGTCCAGGCCATACATAGTGGCGGCTGGGCGGTACTAAAAATTAAAGGTCGCATGCTATTAATCAGATAGTCACGAATCACTGGCGCACAGACCAGATAACCACCAACTGAAGCCAAAGCCTTGCCAAAGGTACCGACCAGGAAATCAATCTGGTCCAATACTTGATACTGTTCTGCGCAGCCCAATCCACGTTCACCGCGCACACCAATTGCATGTGCCTCATCGACATAGAGCATGACTTTTGCAAACTGCTGTTTTAATGCCACCAAAGCAGCTAAATTTGTTTCATCCCCATCCATACTGAAAATTGATTCAGTTACCACAATGATGCGCTGGATAGATTCATCTGACTGATATTTTTCTAAAAACTGAGTCAAATGCTGCAGGTCATTATGGCGGTAACGCACATAGCCAGCTTTAGATAAACGAATCCCGTCGATAATACTGGCATGTACCAGTTTGTCAGCAATGATCATGGTTTTAGCATTACTGAGCGCAGGAAGAATCCCGATATTCATGTGATAACCACTATTAAACAGCAGTACTGAACGTCCAAAAGCCTGTGACATCTGTGCTTCAAGTTGTTCAAAATTGGGAAAGTTTCCCGTCAGTAAACGTGAAGAGCTTGAACTCATATGTCGCTCAGACATGGGCGTGAGGTCAAAAAATTCCTCACGTAGCGTTAAGTTGGATGCCAGACCTAAATAGTCGTTGGATGCCAAATTCAGCATCTCTTGACCATTGAGTTGCAATCGTGGCTGGCTAGAAATATTGGACTTAAACTGGCGATATTGCCCTTGCTGTTTCAAGTCATCTAGCTGCTGCTGGAAATGCTCAAGATGGTTCATGCTACTGCCTCTATCTGCTGAATCATCTCCCGCATATGCTTTAATAAAGTTTCAAGTTGCTGTGTTGAAATTACATATGGCGGCATGACATAGACCAGACGGCCAAAAGGACGAATCCAGACGCCACGGCATACACATTCAGCCTGAAAACGCGCCAAATCAATAGTTTGATGTAGCTCAACCACGCCAATTGCGCCGAGGACACGCACATCTTTGACTTGTGCCAAGGATTTTAAATCCAGTAAATATTGTCCTAGTGTACTTTCAATCTGTTGAATACGCGTCTGCCAGTCTTGAGCCAGTAACAGCTGGGTACTTTTCAATGCGACCGCGCAGGCCAACGGATTAGCCATAAAAGTTGGGCCATGCATAAACACACCCGCTTCACCACTTGAAATCGTCTCTGCTACATGGCGAGTGGTTAAGGTCGCTGACAGGGTCATATAACCACCAGTCAATGCCTTACCGATACACATAATGTCTGGTGTGACCTGAGCGTGTTCATAAGCAAATAGTTTTCCAGTGCGGCCAAAACCGGTGGCAATTTCATCTAAAATCAGCAGTACATCGTACTTTTCACACAACAACTTAGCTTGCTTTAAATATTCTGGATGATAGAAATGCATCCCCCCTGCACCTTGCACAATCGGCTCGATGATCATGGCAGCAATCTGCTGATGCTGCAGTGCCAGTATGCGCTCAAGTGGCTGTATATCTTCGGGTTGCCATGCCCCATCAAAACGGCTTTGAGGTGCCGGAACAAATAAACGGTTCGGCAAACTCGAACCAAAAATTTGATGCATACCAGTTACAGGATCACAAACCGACATGGCATTCCAGGTGTCGCCATGATAGCCAGAGCGTGTGGTAACAAAGTTAGTTTTTTGTGGTTGCTGACGTGCATTCCAATATTGCACAGCCATTTTCAACGCCACCTCAACCGCGACCGAGCCGGAATCGGCAAAGAAAATTTTATCCAGTTCAGGCGCCGTGATCTCGAGTAGCAGTTTAGACACATCAATCGCAGGCTGATGAGTCAAACCACCAAACATGATATGTGACATCGACTCTAATTGTTTTGTTACGGCCTGATTGAGTTCAGAATGATTATAACCGTGAATTGTGCACCACCAGGACGACATGCCATCAATCAGCTCGGTACCATCTTCAAGTTCAATGACTGCACCATGTGCAGCTTTAACTTTGTAACATGGCAAGGGTTGTGTCATGGAGGTATAAGGATGCCAAATATGCTGTTGATCAAAAGCGTCCTGCACAGAATTTACCCCAATTATTAAAACTAAAACTGATCTTAGCGCGTTAAATCTGAAAATGAAACGTCAAGAGCTACCAATCTCTTTTTGCTTAAGCCAGATCGGCTAAAAATTTTAAAATTGGCTCAACGAGTAACTTGGTATCAAAAAGGATGGCATCGTGCGTGCCCTGTATTTTTACCAAATTCAGATTTTGGGTTGTTAAAAACACAGATTCTTGACTAACTTTGTAAGGAACCAACATATCATTCTCGGAAAATATAAATAGCATCTTGACTGAATGATTTTTTAAGATATCCACTAGATTTAATTGCTGCAATAGATAAAGATGCTTAACCTGATAGTTTAAATCAATACTATTTAACTGTTGGTGCAATAATTTTGCACGTTCACGCGCTGCTGCGCCAGCTAAAGTGACCAAGGTACAGAAGCGCTGCATCCCGCGTTTTGGATCAGCCAGTATGGAGGATTTAAATTGTGTATATTGTTCAACTGGCATTGCCTGTGGCCATGCTTCGTTGGCCACGAAACAGGGATTTGACATACAGCAAATCACTGGCTTGGCAATTTTCAGTTGTTGCTGGATTTCATTAGCCAGCAAAAGTGCCAACTGTCCACCCAAAGACCATCCCATCAAGACATCAATAGAACTCGCCTGCCTGACTTTTTCGGCCAAAATACTTTCCACGTTAGGATCAAAAATATCCCATACTTCAACTTGATGCTGCTGCCGTAACTGTTCTACAAACGGGGTTAAGACCGCTGTTCCTAGCCCCCAACCCGTAATCATCAGTATCTTCATTTTGTCTGCTCCAATAAAAAGGGACCAATTCAAGTTGAAATGATCCCTGTTTGTTACACGATTAATTAAGCAGGTTGCATCGCATCTACAGCCAATTCTTTAGCTGTTTTCTTGGCAGCTTCAGCTTTTAAGCCTAATTTAGCAAACAAGACTTTGTCTTTACCTTCACCACTGTTCGGGGCAGTAAGCAATTTATCACCTGAAAATAATGAGTTAGCTCCAGCCATAAATGCCAGTGCCTGATCAGAGTCAGAGAGAGATTCACGACCTGCCGACAAGCGGATATAACTCTTCGGCATAATAATCCGTGCTACCGCAATAGTACGAATCCAGTCAATCACATCCAGTTTTTCAACATCGGCCAGTGGTGTGCCTTCAATAGGAACCAGCATATTTATGGGCACCGAACCCGGGTGAATCGGCATAGTCGCTAGTTCAAATAACAAACCGACTCGGTCTTGTACGCCTTCGCCCAAGCCGACAATACCGCCACTACAGACATTAATTCCGGCATTACGCACATGATCAAGCGTATTTAAGCGGTCATCAAAGCTACGTGTACTGATGACATTGGCATAATATTCACGTGAGGTATCAAGGTTGTGGTTGTAATAATCTAGCCCTGCATCTTTCAGACGTTCCGCCTGTGAGGCATTCAGCATCCCTAGGGTCATACAGGTTTCCATGCCCAGTTTCTTGACTTCCTGCACCAATTCCAGCACATACGGCATATCGCGTTCATGCGGGTTACGCCATGCTGCGCCCATGCAAAAACGGGTCGAACCGGAAGCTTTGGCCTGTTTGGCTTCAGCAATCGCCTTTTGTACTTCTACGCGTTTTTCAATTTCCAGATCAGTATCATAATGTGCAGATTGCGAACAGTATTTACAATCTTCCGGACAACGGCCCGTTTTAATTGAAAGCAGAGTACTGACCTGAACAGTATTCGGTTCAAAGTTTTGGCGATGAATTTGCTGTGCCTGAAACAGTAAATCCATTAAAGGCAAGTCATAAATTTCTTGTATTTCGGCACGTGACCAATCATTACGGATCATCTTGTCTGCATCATCTAAAATTCCATTGAGTAAATCATACGCTGTTTTTTTTATTTTTCTTTAGCGTTTTCTTTCATATTCATTGCCTGCTTAAAATAGCTTTAGTGTATCAAGCTATTTTGAAAGCTTATTTAACTCGAATCCTGCTTAAGCCGATGATTCCTTAATTTGAATTGTTGGCTTATTTCGATGGGTTAATTGATATGCACATAGTGAGGCGTAAATTCCACTCAGAAATCCATGAAGACTACGTGCTTTACTCGTCACTAAATTGTATTGCCCCTTCAATAAGCTGAATAATGTTTCTATTTTATTGCGTTGTCTTAGGTGATATTCATCTGATGCACAAAGTTGAATAGCCTGCATATTCTTTCGATGATAAATAATTAAATCAATACCTTGATGTTTCAATCTAATTTTTAATTCTTGGCTGATGTAACCTCGATCCCCGTAAAGTTTTGCTTCTACACCAGCAACCAATTGCTCAACCATTTTTATGTCAGCAACATGTCCATTCGATAAAGCAGAACAACTAATTTCACCAAATTGGTTCATCACGATATGTAATTTACAGCCATAAAACCAGCCCATTGAGCTTCTACCACGTGATGCAATTTGGACTAATGATTTATGATGCTGAATACGTTGATTTTTACAAACTGGCAGAGTTGTTGAATCAATCCATAAATATTGTGTACCTTGGCCTTTCATCAGTGCCACATGTAAAGCGTGTAGAGCTAATTCATGCATATTGATCAGATGAATCATCCTTTGATAGCAAGGCAAGTACTTAAATAAATGGCTTTTATCTTCTTTTAACCAGCTGAAAAAGGCTTTGAAATTATTGAAATGAGAGCATTTGTACCAAATGGCAATAAAGCAGATTTCTGAAATTGTAAGTTGAGCAGTTCTGATTCTTAAGGAACCACGGTTTTGTTTGAGAAACTCCCAATAAGTTGATTCAAATTTAAGAAAAAAATCATCAATTACGCAGAATAATTCGGTACTATTGAACATCAGGACGAGAGTTGTGAGTTTGGTGTGGTAACTCAACTGATGGCTCTAGTCCTCTTATTTTTCAAGTCAATTTCTTATCCGCGATTCGGGTTAATTAAGGATGCATAAGCTTCCTTTTTTATAGACAAATGTACAAGAAACAATACTATAACTTTACACTAGTTCTATCTGCATACCTTTGATTTATACTAGCCGGATAACATCACCGGCTTTAAATCAGTTTAGCGACTTTATGAACTTAAAGAAAAATAAAAGACAGCTTGTCTGGAGTTTAAATCTGCTTGCATCGATGATGTATGGCAGCTTTACTTATGCGCAGAGCATCAGCTTTCATGACGCTGAACGTCAGTTGTTGCAAAACTCTTATAGCAGCCAAGCCTATCAAAGTCTGGAGCAGGCTTCAAAACTTGAAGCTGAAGCAGTGAAAGGTATAGGTCTGCCACGAGTCGACCTGAATGTTCGTGCGTATGCCTTTCATAATGAACTCGATCTGCCTTTGGGTGCATTAAAAAATAATTTAGAGCAATCCTTAACGGATGGTGTCAATAATAGAATTGATGAACTGAACTTAGGGGGTCTGGCTGACCCACTAAAAAATAGTTTAAGACAACCTATTCAAAATGGGGTGGGCTTAATTCCTGATAGTTCGCATGTCGTGCTGGATGATCAGGTGATTCGCCCAACGGTTTCAGTTATGATGCCGCTTTATACCGGTGGACTGACAAGCAGCGCCAAAGAAATCGCCAATATTCAAGTAGGTCGTAGTCAGCTCAGCAACAAACAGCAGCAAGATACGCAGCGTTTTGAACTGATTCAAAGTTATTTCAATGTCCAGCTCCAAAAGCAACTGCATGCAGCAGCACTGTTTAACTTGAATGCCATGCAGCAGCATTATCGCAACGCCTTAAAGATGGAACAGCAAGGTTTTATCAGTAAAGGCCAGCGCATGCAATTTGAAGTGGCACGTAATAATGCCGAACGCAGCCAGCAAAACACACAAGCCAATTTGAATGCTGCGCTGTTCCAGCTGAATAATCTGCTTCAGGAAAGTAGCATCACCGAACTTTCGACGCCTTTATTTGTCAATAAAACCGAGCCACAGGCCTTAAATCATCTGCTAAAAACTTTTAGTCAGAACTCTGCGTTGATTCAAAAAATGCAGCTGGATACCCAATTGGCTCAAGCCAATGTCAAAGCCCAGCAAGCGGCAAAAAAACCGAATGTTTTTGCTTTTGGTGAATATAGTCTGGATCAAAATGAAAACTGGATTGTCGGGATTGCCGCACGCTATAACCTGTTTTCCGGGATCGATAAAAACAAAAATATTCAGGCTGCCGAACTCAAACGCTCTGCCACAGAATTTCTCACTGCACGCACCCAGCAGGAAATTGAAAATCTGATTTATAAATCTTATAGCGAAGCACTCAGTGCACAGCAAAGTGATGCGCTTCTGGCACAAAACTTGAAAGCCGCACAGGAAAATTTACGCATCCAAGAATTGTCCTTTAAAGAAGATATGGGCACCGCCACACAGGTCATCGATGCACAAAATATGCTGAGCGGACTACGAGCCGAAACTGCCTTGAATGCTTACAAATATGTGATGTCACTGGCCACACTATTACAAAGCCATGGCTCGATTGCAGAATTTCCGAACTACATCCAACATACCAATACTCACTATATTCGCTAATGGAGCCGAACATGAACGAAGATCAAAAATCCAATGATCCTGTGAATGAAGCGGCTTCATCCAGCGATACAGAAAAATCTCCTGTGCAACAGGTAGAAACTAAAACTGAAATAGAAAACAACGCGACGACTTCGACCGAGCAACAACAAGCTCCTGAAATCGCTAAAAAGAAAAAATATTTATTGCTCGCCCTGATTCCAGTTCTGCTGGCAGTCATCGCTTTTGGATTGTGGAAAAGCTACCAACCGGCTCCGCTTGAATTGCAGGGTCGTGTAGAAGCTGAAACAGTTCAGGTGGCGACCAAAGTGCCAAGCCGTATTGAAGAAATTTATGTAGAAGAAGGTCAGCGGGTCAAAAAAGGCGATGTGCTGGTGCGCTTAAACAGCCCGGAAATTCAGGCCAAAAAACAGCAAGCCGCAGCGGCTTTACAATCTGCGCTGGCCTTACAATCGACTGCTGAACGTGGCTCGCAAGAAGAAAATATCGCGAGCCTGTATGCCAACTGGCAATCGCTGAAAGCACAGCAAAATTTAGCCAAAGTTTCTTATGAGCGTGGTGCAAATTTATTTAAGGAAGGTGTGATTTCACGCCAGCGCCGTGATGAATTGTATGCAGCCAGTCAATCAGCGGCACAAATGACAGAAGCAGCGTATCAGCAATACGCACGTGCCAAACGTGGCAGCACCTCGCAGCAAAAGAGTTCTGCCGATGCACAAGTAGATATTGCCCAGGCTGCGCTGAATGAAGCCAATGCATTAGAGGCAGAAACCCAATTAGTAGCACCTGTAAACGGAACGGTGTCTAAAACCTATGGCAAAGTCTCGGAGCTGGTAGCCACCGCAGTCCCTGTGGTCAGCCTGATTGAAGACCAGATGTGGGTGAGCCTGAATATTCGTGAAGACCAATATGCCCCATTTCAGAAAATGAGCAGTATTGAAGGTTATATTCCCGCCCTAGATAAAACCGCCACTTTTCAAATTAGACAGATCAGTGCTGAAGGTGAATTTGCCACCATTAAGACCACACGTCAAACCGGCGGTTATGATGTGCGCAGTTTTAAGCTGCATCTTGTGCCCACACCAGTGATTCCTGAACTCAAAGTCGGGATGAGCGTGTTATTTAAACTGAAAGAGACCCGATAATGTGGACGGGTATATGGCGCGAACTGCGCTATCTGCTCCGAGAAAAATGGGATCTGTGTCTGGTCACGCTCGCACCTGCACTGGTGATTATTTTATTCAGCAGCATGTTTGCTCAAGGGAAACCGGATCATTTACCGATTGCGATTATTGATCAAGATCAGAGTGCGCTGAGTCAAAGCATTTATCAGCATGTGGCGCTGAATCATACTCTTAAAATTGCTACGGTGTCGGAACAAACAGCTGAGATTGAGCGCCTGCTAAATCAAAATAAAATTTGGGGTTATATCCATATTCCAAGCGGTGCCGAGCAACGTCTGGTTCGTGCCCGGGATGCTGACATCAGTATTGCCTTTAACCAGAGTTATTTCAGTATCGGGAATACCATCTCCTCTGCCATGCTGGTCAGTACCCTACAAGCACTCGCTGAATTTGGCGGACAGCAATATCTGGGCAACCGGCTGCCTTCTCTCGAAGCACCGTCGCCGCATATCAAAATATCGCCGCTGTATAATCCACAACTGAATTATGAATTCTATCTGGAACCCTATGTCATTCCGGCAATTCTGCATTTACTGCTGTGTTGTTGTGTGGCATTTTCCGTCGGTCAGGAACTGAAGCGACAGACCTTAACAAGCTGGCTTAGCAACTCATCCATCTGGATGGCATTGCTGTCTAAGAACCTGGTCTATGTGGCTATTTTTAGTCTATGGACCTGGATCTGGATGTTCTGGCTGATTGAAATTCGCGGCTGGTTTGTTGCCGGCTCGCTCGCCCTGATTCTATCGGCACAATTTCTGCTATATAGCGCCTATGCATTTTTAAGCAGTGCAGTGGTTCTGGCAACCAAAGATTTAAGTAAATCTTTCGGCATCATTGCGGTCTATGGGGGTTCATCTTTGAGCTTTGCCGGTGTGACCCTACCTTTAAATAATGCGCCCCTGTTCACCCAGTTTTGGGCCAATATTATTCCGTTTACGCCCTATGCCAAATTACAAACTGAACAATGGGTGATTGGTAGTCCATTGCATATTTCACTGCAAGCTGGATTAATGCTGCTGGTCTATGCTTTAGTTTATGCTCTGCTGGCTTATCTGTTTCTTAAAAAAATAGCCAAAGGAGCAGTCCAATGAAATCCCTTTGGTTTTACTATCTACAAAGCTTCAAAGATATTGTCAGTCACGGTACGATCTTTACCACGCTGATTCTATCCGTCTTGTTTTACAGCTTTTTTTATCCAACCGCTTATCAGGCACAGCAGGCTGAAGCCTTACCGATTATTATTGTCGATGAAGAACAAAGTAGCTTAAGTACCCGCATTATTGGTCAGGTGGCACAAAGCCCCAATGTGGAAATTGAGGCGATTACCGGCAATTTTGCCGAAGCCAAACAATGGGTGGAGTCACAAAAAGCCGATGGTATTTTGTTACTACCGGACAATTTATCGCAAAGCTTAAGGCATGGTGAAACAGGTGGCATTGGACTGTATTTAAGCACAGCCAACTTTTTAGTAACCAAACAAATTGGTCTGGGCTTAGCCACATCAGTTGAGCAAACTTTGGCAGATTATACTGAACGCTTTGGTCAGGTCTCGGATTTTTCACCGGCCCTTTCTGTACATCAAATTCCTTTATTTAATCCACTGTCCGGCTATGGCAGTTATGTCTTTCCTGCGGTTGCACCTTTAATTATCCACCAAACCATTCTTTTGGGTTTGAGTATGCTGATTTTGGTATATCGGGAAAGAAAAGTAGAATTAAACGCAAATGCATTGATTGGGATGTGTTTAGCGGTCTTTACTATTGGCTGTCTGGGATGTTTCTATTTATTCGGTTTTAGCTTCTGGCTATTTGATTATCC
>NZ_KB850163.1:133104-134511 GCF_000369725.1 Acinetobacter sp. CIP 101966
CAAAGCATTTATCAGCATGTGGCGCTGAATCATACTCTTAAAATTGCTACAGTGTCGGAACAAACAGCTGAGATTGAGCGCCTACTGAATCAAAATAAAATTTGGGGTTATATCCATATTCCAAGCGGTGCCGAGCAACGTCTGGTTCGTGCCCGGGATGCTGACATCAGTATTGCCTTTAACCAGAGTTATTTCAGTATCGGAAATACCATCTCCTCTGCCATGCTGGTTAGTACCCTACAAGCACTGGCTGAATTTGGCGGACAGCAATATCTGGGCAACCGACTCCCCTCTCTCGAAGCACCGTCACCGCATATTAAAATATCTCCGCTGTATAATCCGCAACTGAATTATGAATTCTATCTGGAACCCTATGTCATTCCGGCGATTCTGCATCTACTGCTGTGTTGTTGTGTGGCATTTTCCGTCGGTCAGGAACTGAAGCGGCAGACCTTAACAAGCTGGATTAGCAACTCATCCATCTGGATGGCATTACTGTCTAAGAACCTGGTCTATGTGGCTATTTTTAGTCTATGGACCTGGATCTGGATGTTCTGGCTGATTGAAATTCGCGGCTGGTTTGTTGCCGGCTCGCTCGCTCTGATTCTATCGGCACAATTTCTGCTATATAGCGCTTATGCATTTTTAAGCAGTGCAGTGGTTCTGGCAACCAAAGATTTAAGTAAATCTTTTGGCATCATTGCGGTCTATGGTGGTTCATCGTTAAGTTTTGCCGGTGTGACTTTACCTTTAAATAATGCGCCCCTATTCACCCAGTTTTGGGCCAATATTATTCCGTTTACGCCCTATGCCAAATTACAAACCGAACAATGGGTGATTGGTAGTCCAGTACATATTTCACTGCAAGCTGGATTAATGCTGCTGATCTATGCCCTAGTCTACGCTCTGCTGGCTTATCTGTTTCTTAAAAAAATCGCCAAAGGAGCAACACCATGAAATCCCTTTGGTTTTACTATCTACAAAGCTTCAAAGATATTGTCAGTCACGGCACAATCTTTACCACGCTGATTCTATCTGTCTTGTTTTACAGCTTTTTTTATCCAACTGCTTATCAGGCGCAGCAGGCTGAAGCCTTACCGATTATCATTGTCGATGAAGAACAAAGTAGCTTAAGCACCCGCATTATTGGTCAGGTGGCACAAAGCCCCAATGTCGAAATTCAGGCGATTACCGGAAATTTTGCCGAAGCCAAACAATGGATGGAATCTCAAAAAGCCGATGGAATTTTACTGCTGCCGGACAATTTATCGCAAAGCTTAAGGCATGGTGAAACAGGCGGAATTGGACTGTATTTAAGCACGGCCAACTTTTTAGTGACCAAACAAATTGGTCTGGGCTTAGCCACATCGGTTGAGCAAACGTTGGCAGACTATACTGAACGCTTTG
>NZ_KB850164.1:0-50727 GCF_000369725.1 Acinetobacter sp. CIP 101966
CCAATCTTGGCTCATCAATTTTCTGACAAATATTTCTCAAATAAACTTCGAGTAATTTCTACCATCAATCAATGAAAATAATTTCGATCGATCAACCAGTAAAAATCCACACAAGTTGTTCTTCATAATCTCTTAATGATCTTTCTAACACCTCGTCAGTGCTAGAAGCTGGACTTCGATATACTTAACAACTCAGCAATCCGCTTCGTTCGTTTCCGTCTATCTCGTCGGTATGGGTGCATTCTAGAGGATTTCAGAATCATTGCAACCCCCAATTCACTATATTTTTCACGTATGTCTTTTTTTTCTACAAAAATTACTAAAAAATCGCTTTTTTATCTAATTTTTAAGCGTTTTTATGCAATAAACCCACTAAACACTTCATTTTGTTTTTATAACTGAAAATTCATTTAGACCTAAAAACTATCACAATAATATTTAAAACAGTATTTTTAGCCTTTTGATATTGAAATCTTGTCTTTTATTTAAATTAGCTCGTCAAAAGAAAACCAAAATTCCCCTACCTTGCCCAACAAACCGATCTAAATCCTAGACTCCCCAATTGATGAGTTATTTTTGACGTAAAAAGCTTTTATAAAAGCCTATTCTTAGGCTGCTATATAAAAGAAGTATTCATTTTTAGTTTTCGAATCCCAAAACCATGCTTAGATCACTTATATATAGAAGATAAAGTCTGTTATTTTGCATTAAGCGACTTTTTCCTGTTGTTGCTGTCTAAGCCAGTGCTGCATAACTTCTACAATCATGTCTTTCTTGCCCTGATAATCCTCGGCAATAAAGAATAATTTCGCGCGTCGCGGTAACTGCTCTTCAATCAGGGAAAATAAAAAGTAATGCGCGGCCAGATCAAGCTGCATAAATAAAGTATAGACAGATCCATAGAGTTGCTGTTTTTGTTCGACCGGCTGGTATTCAAATAAGAATCGTAATATGCAATCGATCTGTTCATCAAAAATATCTTCTGTTGGAAAGCGATACATTCAATCACCTCTGCTTTAATTTTTTATGTTTTGCACTTTTCTTTTGGAGTCAATTGAAATGAACTCACCCTTAGAGGTCATTCACCTAAGTTCGATTTGCTGATTAATTTTAAGTTTAGTTGTTCAACAAGAAGAGTAGGCATGCAGATTTATATTTTGATTACGCAATCAGAATAAATAAAAAAGGAAGAGATCTCTCCCAAAATCTCCTCCTTAGAATTGAATCTTTACCCGATCCATTATGTCATTATTATAGTTATTCGCTTTAAAGCTTTTAAAAAGAGCCTCTTGGAAAAGAGACTTCTCAGTTGTGGAGTACTATTATTTTTACTACCCTCTAGATGCTCTAAACGAATTCTCTAGATGAATAAATCCTATACATAATAAAGATGAAAAGCAAGTGATTTGGGAAAAATTAACTCTTGTTTTCATAGGGTTTTTTTTGACTTTACTTATTTGATTTTTAAATATAGAACATCAACAAAAAAAGCAGACCGAAGCCTGCTTTTATTTCAATAACTTATCCGCTTTTTAGTCAACAAAAGTGACTTTAGCGATTGCTTTTTTACTGGCCTGAACAATCAAAGTCACGTTCTCTTTCACAGAATAGGTCGTATCTACAGTCTGCCAATCCACTTTCACTGCACCACGGCCTAATGCATCCTTAGCTTGAGCTGCATTTTTGGTTAAGCCTGCTTCACGTAAAATCGAGGTAATAAAGATTTCACCACCAAACTCGCCACGTGAAATGGTCACTTCTGGCGTGCCTTCGGGTAATTCACCTTCAGTAATGATATTACCCGCGCCTTTGTGGGCATTGGCAGCCGCTTCTGTACCATGGAAACGCTCGACCAGCTCCAACGCAAGAATCTTTTTCACTTCTTGAGGATTACGGCCTTCTGCCACTTCTTTTAATAACTGTTGAATTTCTTCAATGGTTTTAAAGCTGAGCAGATCAAAATAACGCTCAATCAATGCATCCGGCATTGAAAGCACTTTCTGGTACATCGCGCCCGGTGCATCAAATACACCAATATAGTTACCTAAAGATTTAGACATCTTGTTGACGCCATCTAAACCCTCAAGGATTGGCACTGTGATACAGACTTGTGCTTCTTGGTTATAACGACCTTGTAAGGTACGACCCATCAACAGGTTAAAGGTTTGGTCTGTACCACCCAATTCAACATCTGCTTCCAGCGCAACAGAGTCATAGCCTTGTACCAATGGGTACAAAAATTCATGAATCGCGATCGGTTGTTGATTGTTATAACGCTTGGTGAAATCATCACGCTCCAACATACGCGCAACCGTTTGCTGTGATGCCAATTGAATTAAATCAGCCGCAGTTTTTTGCGCAAACCACTCCGAGTTAAACACCACTTTGGTTTTGTTGGGATCAAGAATTTTAAATACTTGTTCTTGATATGTTTTAGCGTTCTCTAAAACCTGTTCACGTGACAATGGTGGACGTGTTGCGCTCTTGCCGGTCGGGTCACCGATCATCGCAGTATAATCACCGATCAGAAACAATACTTCATGACCCAAATCCTGGAATACTTTTAACTTATTAATGAGAACCGTGTGGCCCAAGTGCAAATCAGGCGCAGTCGGGTCAAAACCCGCTTTAATTTTTAATGGACGGTTCAATTTTAATTTCTTGAGAAGATCTTCTTCAGAAATAATTTCGTGGGTGCCTCGTTGAATGAGGGCAAGTTGTTCTTCAGCCGGCAGGAAATTTGACATCACAAAATCCAATACATCAGTTACTCAATTTGTGCGATATACTAACACTTTTTCAGCATATTGCAGGCTTAAGAATAACCATGACAGCGATCTATATTGGGGTAATGACCGGCACGAGCATGGATGGTGTCGATATTGTTGCTGCTTCTTTTGATCCACTCCAGCTTCACGCCACACTCACTTTGGCATTTGATCCTGACCTTCGGGATGAACTGATGGCACTGACTTTGCCTGATGACAATGAAATTGACCGCATGGGTAAGGCCGATGTTGCACTGGCACAAATGATTGGTCATGGTATTAATGCGCTGATTGAAAAAAATAACCTCGATAAATCCAGAATTAAGGCGATTGGCTCGCATGGCCAGACTATCCGGCATCGCCCTGAACATGGCTTCACCCTGCAAATTGGTGACCCGAACATCATTACTGAAATTACCCAGATTCCGGTGATTTCAGATTTCCGTCGTCGTGATCTGGCGGCAGGTGGTCAGGGAGCACCTTTAGTTCCGGCATTTCATCAGGATATTTTCCAGCATGACAGCATTCACCGGGTAATTTTAAATCTGGGCGGTATTGCCAATGTCAGCCTGCTACCTGCCGGCAAGCCTGAAGAGGTTTATGGTTTTGATACCGGACCGGCCAATATCCTGATGGATGCTTGGTGTTCCCGTTATACTGGCCAGCCTTTTGATGAAAATGGTAACTGGGCAGCCTATGGCACCCCGATTCGCAGTTTACTCGATCGCTTGCAGTCACACGAATTCTTCTCCAAAGAACCTCCGAAAAGTACTGGTCGTGAAGATTTCAACCTGGAATGGCTGGATGAACAGATTGCTGACTGGCGCAATGACCTGCAATACGATGAACTGGAAGATACCCCGGAAAATGTACAGGCGACTTTATTAAAGCTCACCACCCGTGCCATTAAAAAAGCCATTTACCGCTCCGGCATGGATACCGGACAGGTTTTTGTTTGCGGTGGTGGTGCCTACAACTCACATTTACTAGAGCAGTTGCGCTGGCGCCTGCGCAAACATGAATGGAGCGTACAGACTACCGCCGATCTGGGCCTCAGTCCGACCTGGGTAGAAGCTACTGCCTTTGCCTGGCTGGCCATGCGTTTTATGAATCAGCTGAATGGTAACTTGCCTGCAGTCACTGGTGCCGCTGGCTATCGCGTCCTCGGCACCATTACTGCTGTTTAAATTCAGCGAATTACTATTATCTTGCATGACTATAATAGCTACTCAAAACAGTCATCACAAAAGGTCTGCATGAATGCAGACCTTTTTTCGTTTTCAATATTTTTATTGCATCATGCGTTTGGCATTTTCATTTCTAAAAGCACGCAGAATCTGCTGACCGGCACGACCTGTAGGACTTAAGCCCAAACGCTGCTGTTCCTGACGAATCGCCTGACGGGTTTTATCTCCAATCAGACCATCCACTGCACCAATATCATAGCCACGGTTTAACAGAAATTGCTGGATCTCACGACGTTCTGCACGAGAAGTTCCCGGATCATCAGTAGGCCATGTGGCCATAAATGAACCTTTACCTTGCAGGCGATCGGATAAATGTGCAATCGCCAAGGCATAACTTTCTGCCGCATTATAGCTATAAATGGCATCAAAATTTTTAAATACCAAAAATACTGGGCCACTCGGGCCTGCAGGTGCAAGTAATCCTGCTTGAGAGGATTGTGATAAATTTCCTTGAACTAATGCCGAACCATCGGCACGTACCACCCCTTGATTGATCCAGCTACTCAAGGATTTTTTATTTCTTCGACCTTCACCGGAAACCGACATGCCTTGCGGAATCTTGACTTCAAAGCCCCAAGGTTGCCCGCTCTGCCAGCCACGCTTGCTTAAAAAGTTGGCGGTCGATGCCAGTGCATCAGGAATGCTCGAAACCAGATCACGTCGGCCATCACCATCAAAATCAACTGCAAGTTCATCATAAGTCGATGGCATAAACTGGGTATGACCAAATGCGCCTGCCCAGGAACCCTTTAATTGTTCTTCACGCACATCGCCACGCTGTAACAGTTTCATTGTGGTAAAAAACTCACCACGAAAATAACTCTGGCGACGACCTTCACAGCTCAAAGTTCCCAAAGCCTGTAATAAAGGATATTTCCCCGAAATATCACCAAAATTACTTTCGACACCCCATACCGCAACTACCGTTTCTGCAGGTACACCATAGGTAGCAGCAACACGATTGAGCACCTCACGATGTTGGTGTAGTTTTTGCCGGCCGAGCTGAACCCGTTCTTCATCCACCAAACCAGATAGATAATCCCAAATCGGGGTAGAAAATTCAGGCTGGTAATTCAGGCGTTCAATCACTGAATAATCCGGGTTTAAGTTCTGGGTATAACGATCATAGGTACTGCCGCTTACACCTCTAGCAACAGCTTGACTGCGCAAATTAGCGAGACAGTTTTGAAAATTATTTTGGGAGGCATAATTCGGGATATTTGAACTAGAGGTCAAATCAGTCGGCGTGACACGTTGACCATTAATAATAAGTTCAGCCTGTGCCTGTGAAGCAGCCAAGACCACAGAACCAATAAAAAGTGCAAGCCGTTGCATAAGACCCTTGAATATTTAGATTTTGAATTATGCTTCTACCTTAGCAGCTCATGATGAAAATTAAAGCGCCAATGCGTAAATTTAAATTCATAATTCCTACACTTTTAAATTCATTTTGTAATCTTTAAATTTAAACACGAGTTATCCACAAGCTTGTTTTAAATTCAAATCAGCAGGATTTTTAAATTTAAATTCAAAACATTTGGAATTATTTTTGAATTTAAAAAATTACTGGGGATAACTTGTTTCAGGAAAAGCGAGTCACGATCATCAACATGCTCTAATTACACTCGTTTTTGTTTTAAATTCATTTGAATAATGGGCTAATATTTTTAAATTCAAAAACTTTGAATTCATTTATCCAGTTTTAAATTTGAATTCATATTTTTTGAATTTAAAAGCGTAAGTTTAAATTCAAAGTGCGATTTAAATTTGAATTTATTTTTATGAATTTAAATTCAAAACTGCTTTCCAGTTTTAAATTCAAACTTTGATTTCAAGCTTATCTACAAGTGAATATGGCAAAATTCAGCTGTAAAAAAGGTTTTATTGGATTGTTATATTTATACTCAATTGATCAGTTTATAAGCAATTGATTTAAAAACTGATCCGACCAATGGCAGGTATTTTTGAAGAGGCGCAATCATGCCTGAAAGCAGACAAATAAAAAAGCGATCACCGAAGTGATCGCTTTTTTTATCAGCAAGTTAAAGCCTAGATGGTCATATCTTCGCTCAATGCCAATGGATTCGGTAAAATTTTCGCCAGTTGGCGGCAAAGTACAGACAATTGCGCGCTGTCATTTGGCATCAGGGTAATGTGACCAATCTTGCGGCCTTCGCGCTCTGACTTATTGTAAAGATGCAAATGTGCACCTTCCAGAGCAAGTACATCTGCAGATTTCGGATGCTGACCAATGATGTTCACCAAGACAGTTGGGCGGATCACTTCAGTTGAACCTAAAGGTAAACCTGCCACGGCACGCACATGGTTTTCAAACTGCGAACATACTGCACCTTCAATCGACCAGTGACCCGAGTTATGCACACGTGGTGCCATCTCGTTGGCATATAGGCCATTGTCTGTCACAAACAGCTCAAGGGTCAGCACACCGACATAGTTCAGATGATTCAGCAGGCGAGTGATGTATTCTTGTGCTACCGGCTGCAAGTCAGTACTGTCCGGTGCTGGCACAATCGAGTGCGACAGAATGCCGTCATGATGATGATTTTCCGCCAATGGCCAGGTTTTTACATCACCATCTTGGCCGCGTACTGCAATGATTGAAACTTCACGCGAGAAAGTCACGAAACTTTCAGCAATCAGTTCACCCGCAGGGCCCAATTCTGCCCAGGCCTGATCCATCTGATCAGCCGAACGTAAAACAAATTGACCTTTGCCATCATAACCGCCACGCGAAGTTTTCAGTACGATCGGCAAGCCCAGTTCAGCTACAGCAGCCTGTAAGCTTTCCAGTGAAGTGACCGCTTTGTACGGTGCAACCGGAATAGCCAGTTCATCAAACAAGGCTTTTTCAGACAGACGATGCTGGGCAATCGCCAAAGCCTGACGCGGCGGATGCAGTTGCTTGCTTTGCGTCAGTACATCAACATCTGCAAGTGGCGTATTTTCAAACTCAAGGCTAAATACATCTGCACTGTTAATAAAGTCTTGCAGACCATTTTCAGCTTGGCTCGAAATCACCGGACCCAAAGCAGCAGAAGGACAGTCTGTGCTGGCTTCAAAAAATGTACATTGAATATTTAATGGAAGTGCCGCTTGCGCCATCATACGACCCAGCTGACCGCCACCAAAAATACCGATGGTTTTATCCATAATCTGTGTCTCGACTTAAGCTTGGCCTGGAATATTGTTGCTTGCCACTTTATCTGTTTGCGCTGCACGGAAATCTGCAACATTTTTTGCGATCTCTGGACGGGTCAAACCCAGAATTTGCGCAGCCATAATGGCAGCATTGGTGGCACCGGCAGGACCAATAGCCAAGGTACCAACCGCAATCCCGGCTGGCATTTGCACAATAGACAGCAATGAATCAATACCGTTTAAAATCGAAGATTTCACAGGTACACCCAAAACTGGAAGATCAGTTTTCGCCGCACACATACCCGGTAAATGCGCTGCACCACCTGCACCAGCAATAATCACCTGAATACCACGATCACGCGCTTGCTCAGCATATTCAAACAGGCGGTCTGGAGTACGATGTGCAGAAACAACTTCGGCTTCAAATGGGACACCAAGCTGCTTGAGCATATTGGCAGTGTGTTCGAGAGTTGCCCAATCTGATTGAGAACCCATGATAATACCTACGAGAGGAGTATCTTGTGCAGCAGCCGCATTCATTGCAAATTTTCCAGAGATTAAAGTGAGAAAAGATAAATCTCGACGAGAGAGCCAAGCTTGAATAGGAGTGCGTATTATAGACTGAAAACTCAGCTTCATAAAATTTAACGGTTAAAGCAAGGCTCGATTTTTCTTGTTTTTTTATCGAATTTTCAAAAACTGGAATAAAAATAGGGGAGTAGCCGCAGTTACAGCTATTCAGGAACTGCGGAATACAAAATAGACACATCCACACAGACATAAAGCAGCCCAGAGATAATCCAGTTTAAAGGGCTGTTTAAACATAAAAATCATAAAAGGAACAAAGACTAGTAAGGTCACGACTTCCTGGGTGATTTTCATTTGACCGACTGCCAGGCCTTGCTGCGCCAGTAATTTGGTCGCTGGAATCATCAGACTATATTCAAACAGGGCAATGGCCCAGCTGAACAAAATCGCTTGCCAGAGCGGTGCATCATGCGGCAAAAATTTTAAATGCCCATACCAGGCCAGGGTCATAAAACAGTTGGCAATTACCAGAAGAAATAAAGCCGGCAGCATTTGCATGCACTCTGCAAAAAAGTCGAACTTATTTTACGGTTTATTTGGCGAAAAGATATTGCATCGCTTTGAAATTTTCTTTGAATTTATCCGTGAAACAGGATTTAAAAAATCCCACAACAAGGCCAGAATTTTCACTATCTTTTCAGCTAAAGCCTTGCTATCGTTGCTTGCAAATTGAATAAATCATGACAACAGCACCAATATAAAGTGATGGGTCAGACAGGAACGGAGTAAAGTAGATGCATCTGCATATTTTGGGTATTTGTGGCACCTTTATGGGCTCGTTAGCGCTACTTGCACGCGATCTGGGCCACCAGGTAACAGGTTCAGACCTGAATGTGTATCCACCCATGTCGACCCAACTTGAAAATGCGGGCATCACTTTAATGCAGGGTTATGACCGCAGTCATTTACAGCCTCATCCGGATCTGGTGATCGTCGGCAATGCCATGAAGCGTGGTATTGATGCAGTCGAATATATGCTGAATGCAGGTCTGCCTTATATTTCAGGTCCGCAGTTCCTGGCTGATCATGTTCTGCAAGGTAAACACGTGCTGGGTGTCGCCGGAACACATGGTAAAACCACGACCACCACGATGCTGGCTTGGGTACTGGATCAAGCCGGTCTGGAGCCAGGTTTTCTGATTGGCGGTGTGCCATTGGGCTTTTCGGAAAGTGCGCGTCTCGGTGGTGGGAAATATTTCTGTGTCGAAGCCGATGAATACGATTCTGCTTTCTTCGACAAGCGTTCCAAGTTCGTGCATTACCATCCAAAAACCGCAATTTTAAATAACCTGGAATTTGACCATGCCGATATCTTCGATGATCTAGCCGCAATTCAAAAGCAGTTCCATCATCTAGTTCGTACCATTCCAAGTGAAGGCCGGATTATCGCGCCGATTACTGAAAGCAATATTGATGAAGTGCTGGAGCAGGGCTGCTGGACACCTGTAGTGCGCACCAGTCTGGATGCCAATGAAAAAGCTGAGCTGTATGCAGAACAATTGTCAGCAGATGGTTCACATTTCAAAGTGCTGCAACAGGGCGTGGTCAAAGGCGAAGTACAATGGAATATGACTGGACAGCATTCGGTGGCCAATGCCTTGGCCACGATTGCTGCCGCTGAACATGTCGGCGTATCGATTGAAACTGCCTGTGAAGCACTATCGAATTTTGGTGGGGTGAAACGCCGTATGGAACTGTTAGGCACAGTCCGTGGTATCGAGGTTTATGATGATTTCGCCCATCATCCGACGGCGATTGATACGACCTTAGAAGGTGCGCGCAAACGTCTAGGGGAACGCAAACTCTGGGCAATTATTGAACCACGTTCCAATACCATGCGCATGGGCAGTCATAAAGATGGCTTGGCTCATTCAGCACGTCTGGCCGATGAAGTGATCTGGTATCAACCGGAAGGACTGGACTGGGATCTGCAACCGGTCATTGAGGCTGCGCCAAACAAGGCCAAAGTTGCACGCACACTGGATGACATCATTCAGACCGTGGTAGCAGAGGCAGGCGAGGGCGATGCCGTAGTAATTATGTCGAATGGTGGTTTTGGTGGTTTGCATCAGAAGCTGATTACTGTTTTACAAGCATAAAACAGATTTAAGTGAAGTGAAGAAGCCCGCCTAGCGGGCTTTTTTTAGCATATTAAAACGTTGATTGAGAAAAAGTGAACCGTTGTTCTGATCCTGCAATCCTATGATTTAAATATTGACCCAAATAGCAGATTTATCTCTGAACCCTCCCTGATGATCTTTTGTTGCAATCTGTACACAAGACTCATTGCAGCGCCATATCACTCAAGGCACAATCGAGAAGAACACAGGTATCTATAGGCCTGAAAGCCAGATCATAAATCAGCCCATCGCTGTCACTATATAAAAGCAATCGAGGCGTTCATTATTCTCGCTGAGTCAGGTCATTCTCATTCCTCATTCCATTAGGAGATGTGTCATGACAACGATGAAAGCGATGGTCTATTACGGCGCAAATGATATCCGCTTTGAAGACCGCCCAGTTCCCACCATTTTGCATCCCAGCGATGCCATCATTAAACTGGAAAAAGTTACCATCTGCGGTACCGACTTGGGTATCTGGAAAGGTAAAAACCCGGAAATTGAGCAGGAGGCTACGCGTAAAGAGGGCAGCTTTAAGGGACGTATTTTAGGTCACGAAGGTATTGGCATTGTGGAAGAAGTTGGTTCCGCCGTGCAAAACTTTAAAAAGGGCGACCGGGTGATTATTTCCTGTGTCAGCCGCTGCGGAACCTGTGAAAACTGCCAGAAACAGCTCTATGCCCATTGTCGCAATGAAGGCGGCTGGATCATGGGTTATATGATTGATGGCACCCATGCCGAATATGTACGCACGCCCTTTGCCGATACCTCACTCTATCATTTACCCGATGGCCTGAATCAAGATGTGGCCGTATTCCTCTCAGATATCCTGCCAACTTCACATGAAATTGGGGTGCAATATGGCGATGTCAAACCAGGCGACAATGTCGCGATTGTCGGGGCAGGGCCAATCGGCATGAGTTGTCTGCTCACCGCACAGTTTTATTCACCCGCCAATATTATTATGGTGGATATGGATGATAATCGGCTGGAATTTGCCAAGACTGTCGGCGCGACGCATATCATCAACTCTGCCAAAGAAGATGCCATTCAAAAGATTCTAGAGATTACCGATGGACGCGGGGTCGACTGTGCCATTGAAGCAGTGGGGGTGGAGCCTACCTGGAATATTTGCCAGCATGTCGTGAAGGAGGGCGGGCATATTGCCAACGTCGGCGTACATGGTAAACCGGTGAGTTTTGAACTGAACAAACTCTGGATTAAAAACCTGACCATCACCACCGGCCTGGTGAATGCCAATACCACAGGGATGTTGCTGAAAACCTGCTGTTCCGGCAAATTGCCCCTAGAAAAACTGGCGACCCATCATTTTAAATTTTCCGATTTTGAAAAAGCCTATGATGTCTTTAAACATGCCTCTGATGAAAAGGCCTTAAAAGTCATGATTGACATGACCTAATCCACATCAGACAAAAAAGTCCGCCATGCGGACTTTTTTATTTTCAGCTTTGATCCATCAGATCAAAAATAGGGGACATAACCACGCTGCTTATAACCTTTTGGCGATGCCAGACTGGCCTGATTTTCTTCCAGGCGATACAGTACTTTGAGGAATTCGGCAATTCCTGACTGCTGTAAGGCATGCGGATCAAATTGCTTCAAACCTAAACGTGAAAATAAAGAAGAAATTTCACTGTGTTTATGCACATATTTCATTGACCATTCCGAGAAATGGGAATGCTCTACCAGCGCATCTGCAAAACGCAAGATATTGTGATGGCGGGGATCCCGACAAATGCTCTGAAATAAACTTTCCACTACTTCAGCCTGACCTTCAAGGCACTGGAAAAATTTGCCATGGGAATAATACAACACCCCATGAATCTGATGCTGAACATTGAACTTCCGGGCAGTGGCCAAAATATCGCTCAGATCTTGTAACAACTCTTGTTCAGATTCTATGCGTTCACTGGCATAGCAAAGCTGTAGCATCATGCCATCTCACTAGAGGGAAGAATTAAAACCACAATTTAATCAATAATTTTAATTTAAGTCGACCATTTTTTAAGCAAATATCCGTTTTTGCTTACATGGTTTTCAGTTTGCATTTCGGGATTAAACTTTTAACAATAGTGCCTAAATTATTAAACGAATATTTTCATACACCTACCACAAGCATAAGGATTACTTGATGTTAAAAGATCTGATTTTAACCCTCGCCTTGTTATGTGTGTGTTTTATCCTGATGATCACTTTAAATAACTGGCAATTCAGTGCTCAAACCAATTTGCTGATCAGTTCAATTTTTATTAGCTGGACGATCTTGAAATTTGTTGGGCATCGTATTTATTTTCATGCCAGTTACCTGCTGATCATGGCAATTTTAGTGATGCTGCAACAGTTTGAAGAAATTTTCTGGGCGATGACCGGGGTGATGGCAGGTTTCGGTTTATATACCCTGTTACAGGTTATATTGATTCCTGCCTTGAAAGAAAAACTGCATTTATCTTTCGGGAAATCCTCTTGGGTAGTTAAATAGCCGTTGCTGCGACATCTGCCAGACTTCGGTCACGTTTAAACATGACATCCACATAGGAACATTGCGGGATGATGGTTAAACTTTTTTCACGGGCAAAATCAACCAGTACATCCAGCATTTTTCGGGCAATACCTTGGCCACGCAGGGAATCATCGACCCAGGTATGATCGGCAATGATGACGGCATCGCCCCGCCATTGATAAGTAATCTCCGCCAGGCGGCGTCCTTGATCTTCCATAAAAAATACACCACCACGTTTTGAATCTTGATATTTAATTTCCATACAAATCTAAACCTTTGTTGTCATTTTAAAATTATAAAACATCATTAAAGCGAGGCTCTCGCTCGAACACGGATTTGGCAAAAGGGCATTTTGGAATAATCCTGATGCCGTGTTCATGGGCAAAATTCACAGCGGCCTCGACCAGATAATACCCGACGTGCTGGCCGCGTAGACTGTCATCGACCCAGGTGTGTTCAATCACTAATTGATCTTCATTTACTCTGGAATAACTCATTTCTGCCAGACGTTTTTCATTTGGCTCTACAAACCATAAACCTCCAGTGTCCTGTTGCTGATGCTCGATCAACATGCCGATCCTCTCCTTGTTTTTAAGCCAGACTGACATATTTTTCCCTGCTCTATTGTTAGATTTCTTTTAAAGGATTGTGAATCTGTCCTTCTGACCAATACCGCATTTTGCTCAACAGGTTTAAACTGCCGGCCGGTTCTTTTTATCAGATATGTATGTCTAGCTCTTCTTCCACCTCTTCGGTGACACGTCAATGGGTTTGTGTGATTGCTTTAGCCTCTGCTGCCTTTATTTTCAATACCACCGAATTTATCCCGGTGGCGCTATTAAGTGATATTGGTACCAGTTTTGCCATGTCACCGACCCAGGTCGGGTGGATGCTGACAATTTATGCCTGGGTCGTGGCGCTGCTTTCTTTGCCAATGATGTTACTGACCAAAAATATTGAACGGCGTTTTCTGCTGATGGCTTTATTTGCGGTGTTTATTTTCAGTCATGTACTGTCCTATTTTGCCTGGAGTTTTAGTATTCTGGTGCTGAGCCGGATTGGTATTGCCGTGGCGCATGCACTGTTCTGGTCAATTACGGCGTCGCTTGCCGTGCGGGTTGCGCCAAAGGGCAAAGAGTTTCAGGCACTGGGCTTATTGGCTACCGGTACCGCCATGGCGATGGTTCTGGGAATTCCCTTTGGCCGGATGGTCGGGGAGGCCTATGGCTGGCGCAATAGTTTTGCCTTGATCGCAGTTGTGGCGGGCGTAGTCTGCGTACTGCTGGCCAAAACCTTACCTTTATTGCCAAGTGTCAATTCAGGTTCACTCAGCAGTTTAAAGAGCTTGCTGAAACGTCCCAGCCTGATGCTGGTCTTTGCGCTTACCGTGCTTGTGATTAGCGCACAATTTACCGCCTATAGTTATATTGAACCCTTTGCGCTGAATATTGCGCAATTCAGCTCTGCGCAAACCACCAGCTTATTGCTAATTTATGGCGCTGCGGGTCTGATCGGCTCTTACGTATTTGGCCGCTTTGCACCGCATTTTCCCCGACTCACCATTCCGCTATTTACACTCGGGCTAGGGATCTCGCTACTGTTATTGCTGCCACTGTCTCAGGGTGTATTTCAGCTTAATAGCTTGGCGTTAATCTGGGGCATCAGCATTATTGGGTTTAGTCTGGCTCTACAAGCCAAGACCTTAAATCTGGCTTCTGATGCAACCGATGTCGCCATGGCAATTTTTTCAGGTCTGTACAATGTCGGGATTGGTGGCGGTGCCTTACTCGGCGGTCTGGTAACGGCACATATCGGATTACATAGTATTGGCTGGGTAGGAGCAATCCTGGCCAGCTTGGGTTTTCTGATCAGCTTATACCTGATTCAGCGTCCGGATTTCTTAGGTAAGAAAGCGCCTTGAAGCATGATTTTTGTAAATGAAATTGTAGTCTTAGCAAAAATCTGTCATGCTTGCTGCACATTGAGCTACCGCTCAAATAAAATTTAGTTTGAACAAGGGGAGTAGCCTCCTCCAAGCGTTTAAGAATGAAATTTCAATTTTTAAACGTGTCAGAATATCGTCATTACACTTTGCAAAAAGTCGGTATCTGAGCATCTTGAAGTCACACTTTATATAAAAAAGTGGAACAGTAAGATGTAGGCAAGACCTTGATCATGTTGTTATAGATGTTTTTCATCTGGCAACTGGTCAAGGTTTTTTTATGGCTAGTTGTCCGATGTGGAGAATTCACATGGAAACCATTGGTACACTCTGGCTGTATCTCGTCTTTTTCGCGATTGTCGCAGTCATGCTGATAATCGATTTTGTCGGCTTTAAGCATCAGCATGGTCAGGAAGTTAAAGTCCGTACTGCTGCCTACTGGAGTATTGCCTGGGTCAGTGTCGCGACTTTATTTGGTGGCGGCTTATGGCTGTATCTGGAGCAGACCGCAGGCACGGCAATTGCCAATGCCAAGGTCATGGAATACTTTGCCGGTTATCTGCTGGAAAAATCCCTGGCGATTGATAACGTCTTTGTCTGGCTGATGATCTTCGCGGCCTTCGCCATTCCACCCGCACTGCAACGCAAGCTGCTGTTATATGGCGTACTGGGTGCGATTGTGCTCAGAACTATCTTTATTTTTATTGGCG
This sequence comes from Acinetobacter sp. CIP 101966, assembly GCF_000369725.1. Taxonomy (NCBI): domain Bacteria; kingdom Pseudomonadati; phylum Pseudomonadota; class Gammaproteobacteria; order Moraxellales; family Moraxellaceae; genus Acinetobacter; species Acinetobacter sp. CIP 101966. The sequence goes on from NZ_KB850164.1 coordinate 15,056, forward strand.
CGTGGTTCGTGCAGGAATTCTCCTGGATTCTATATATCTTCGGTGCGTTCCTGGTGTATACCGGCTTCAAATTCCTGCGTGGTCAGCATGAAGAAGACAGCAATATTGAAGATATGGCGATTCTGAAATGGCTGCGTAAACATATGCGTATCACCCCGCAACTTCAGGGCGACAAATTCTTTGTACGTCAAAATGGTTTGCTCTGGGCAACGCCGTTGTTCCTGGTCCTGATCCTGGTTGAAGCCTCTGATGTGATCTTTGCCGTCGATTCTATTCCGGCTATTTTTGCCGTCACCACCGATCCCTTCATTGTCCTTACTGCAAACTTGATGGCGATTTTAGGCCTGCGCGCGATGTTCTTCCTGCTCTCGGGCGCAGCCTCAAAAATGCATTATCTGCCTTATGGCCTCGGGATCATTCTAGTCTTTATCGGCTTTAAGATGCTGATGCTAGATGTGTTCCATATGCCGATCTGGATTTCTTTGAGCTTTATTGTGATTGTCCTGACTGTGACCGCGATCTTGTCGATTCGTCATAGCAAGAAGCATAACGAAACCACCCTGTAAAAAGTAATCATAAAAAAAGCCTGCATCAGCAGGCTTTTTTTATGGTTCTATCAGGGATAATTTAGGCCATTTTTGCAAAAACTGTTTGCTTAGCATACGTTGTTCGAACACGGCATAACTGACTAAATTCGGATTCCAACGCAGCTTTAACTCAAATAGATCTGCTAAACCGAAAGGGGCGATCAACTCCAACTCATCATCTTTCAGGCGCAGTGCCAAGGCCGTGACAGTTTCTGGCCATAATGACAGCGCATGATCAATTGAAGTTAAAGGCTCACTACTTTCATTTTGATCGGTACGATACCACTCATGTACAAAGGCTTGATTGGTCACATCCCAACTGATATCTGGAAAATAGTCTTTTAACTGATCTGCAAATTGCTGTTCTATAGCGCGAGCCTGCTTATTTTTGTCATAGAAAATTACATCGACCTCAGTATGATTCATTTCATATTTCCATCCATGTAAATGCGCCCAGATCACATGACGTAACACACCCGCTGCGACATAAGCGTCAGAGTGCAATTGTGCCAACTGAAGCAAGATGCGCATTAAGGTCGGCTGCGCACGCACGATCTGTTGAAATTGATCATGATCATTGGATGGGGTCATAGAAGAATCGGGATCGCTATTTAAATATGAATGTTCATACAAACATGGCAATTTTTTCAGCTACAATCAATCGAAAAAATTAAAAGCGTAGGTTTAAAATGTCTTCTGTAATTGCAACGACAGCGATCCGTGGTCGCTTCCTCGACATTCAGAATACAGTTGCCCAAGCACGTGATATACACGACCAAGTGCGATATGTAGAAGATGGTTTAGTCATCATTCAAGAGGGTAAAATCCAGTGGTTTGGTCCTTGGCAAGAAGGGCAGTCACGACTTCCTATCAACGCTGAATTACAGCACTATCCAGATCAATTGATTGTTCCCGGGTTTATCGACACCCATATTCATTTCCCGCAAACCGAAATGATCGGGGCGTATGGTGAACAACTGCTGGAATGGTTAAATACCTATACATTCCCCACTGAAATCCAGTTCCAAGATGCATCCTATAGCGAAAAAATTGCCGAATTTTTCGTGCAGGAATTGCTTAAAAATGGCACCACGACTGCACTGGTCTTTTGTACCGTTCATCCTGAATCCGTAGATGCTTTATTTAATGCCGCAACCACACGCAATATGCGTCTGATCGCAGGTAAAGTCCTGATGGATCGTCATGCACCGGAAGCACTAACAGATACAGCAGAAACAGCTTATACAGACTCTAAAGCACTGATTGAAAAATGGCATGGACATGGGCGGAACCTGTATGCGATTACCCCACGCTTTGCACCGACCTCAACACCTGAACAATTACAAAAAGCTGGGCAGCTCAAAGCCGAATATCCGGATGTGTATGTGCATACCCATTTAAGTGAGAATAAGAATGAAATTGCCTGGGTAAAAGAACTCTTTCCTGAACGTGAAGGTTATCTGGATGTTTATCATCATTATGGTTTAACCGGCAGCAAATCCGTCTTCGCACATTGTGTGCATCTGGAAGATGAGGAGTGGAATTGTATGCATCAGACCGACTCCGCCATTGCCTTTTGTCCGACCTCAAATCTATTCCTGGGCAGTGGCTTATTTCCCCTGAAAAAGACTTGGGACAAAGGGGTCAAAGTCGGCTTAGGTACAGACATTGGGGCGGGGACATCATTTAATCAGCTGCAAACCCTGAATGAAGCCTATAAGGTGCAGCAGTTGCAGGGCGAAAAACTCTCTGCCTTTGAGGCCTTGTATCATGCCACTTTAGGTGGTGCCAAAGCCTTGAGCCTGGATGATCGCCTGGGGAACTTTAATATTGGCAAAGAAGCCGACTTTGTGGTTCTGGATCTCAATGCCACTGCCTTACAGCAGTTACGCCAGAGCAAAGCTAAAAATATTGAAGATGCGTTTTTTGCACTGACCATGCTTGGTGATGACCGTAATATTGCAGCCACCTATGTCTATGGAGCAGCCGTTTATGTCAAAGCAGCAGCCAGTGAATAAAACAAAAAAATCCCGCCGTCGCCAATACTTGATCCTGTCTGCAATGGCACTGGGCTGTGTTTTTTTATTGAAACGCGATTCAGCAGCGGCTAAAAAATGATTACATTTACAGCCAGCAAAACAGGTGCATCTCTGCTAGGGATGTATTAAAATTGCGACGTATTCAGGTGTTGCAGGTCAACACCTTTTTTATTTTGCTATTTTTACTTTTTAGGTATCTACCCATGACCGTTCAAATGAGCGTAATGATTTCCGCTGAAGAAATTCAAGCTAAAGTCAAAGAGCTTGGTGCTCAAATCAATGCACACTATGCCAATAGTGACAAAGAACTTGTGCTCATCGGTTTATTACGTGGTTCAGTGATTTTTATGGCTGATTTATGTCGTGTGATTTCAAAACCGCATGAATTGGATTTCATGACTGTGTCCAGTTATGGCGGTGGCACGGTATCGTCACGTGATGTAAAAATCCTGAAAGATTTAGACGGTGAAATCCGTGGTAAAGATGTGCTGGTGGTTGAAGATATTATTGACTCAGGCAACACCTTAAGCAAGGTACTCGAAATCCTGCAAACCCGTGAACCTAACTCGATTCAACTGTGTACTTTGGTAAGTAAACCATCGCGTCGTGAAATCGATTTGAAGGTCGAATTTATGGGCTTTGAGGTTGAAGATAAATTTATCGTGGGTTATGGCTTGGACTATGACCAGAAGTACCGTCACCTGCCATTTATTGGTGAAATCGGTCTTTAAAATCAGGTTGAAAAAAGTGGCATAAGCCACTTTTTTATACCTAAAATACAGAAAAAACCGGGAACAAAAAATAACATCTCGTTTCAGGATTCAACTTTTTATGATCCTGACTTTGTTTCAAGATGATTAAACAGATGTGAAAACAAAGACATGATAAGAAGGAGTATGCATATGTGGACAATTATTGTGGCGATCGTCATTGGTTTTGTAGCAGGTCTAATTGCACGTGCCATTCATCCGGGTAATGACAAGGCAGGCTTTATCATGACCACCTTGCTGGGTATTGCCGGCTCCTTGTTGGCGACTTTTGGTGGTCGTATGCTCGGTCTTTATTCGGCAGATTCTGCAGCAGGTCTGATTGCTTCTGTGATTGGTGCTGTGATTATTCTGTTTATTTATAATATGGTGACCAAACGCCGTACAGTCTAAACCATTCAGATGTTTCTGAGGCTGATTTGACGACCTGAATAAAAAAGCACCGGAAAAGGTGCTTTTTTATATTGAGCGACTGATAGCTTTATTTAATTTTTATAAATTGAATTCTTTAAAAATCTGCTCAATCTGCTCTGCCGGATAGGCGCCCATCACCTTAAAACCATTGGAAAAAATAATCGCAGGTGTACCATTCACCCCCATAGACTGAGCCAGTTTTTTATTCCGTTCAATCGGATTGGCACAAGTTTTTTTCGATTTAGGTTGAATTCCTTGAGCAATCAGATCTTCCCATGCCTGAGCTGGATTAGACTCGCAATACACCTGTTTTGAAGGAGCAGCCGACTGGGGTTTTAAAGGAAGAATAAAGGTATAAATGGTCAAGTCATTCAGTTTTTTCAGCTCTAGCTCAAGCTTTTTACAATACGGGCAATTTGGGTCAGAAAAGATCGCAATCTGACGTTTACCCGTACCTCTTACACTTTTTACAGCATCCTGAAGCGGTAATTTTTTCCAGTCGATACTATTTTGTTTCAGCATTAAATCACGGGTCAGATTATGTTGATCCTGAATCCGCAGCATTGGGCCGGCAATCAGATGCTTGGCATCTTCATTCAGATAAACCACTTGGCCCTGCATGGAGCCACTATAGATGCCTTTCATCTCCGTAGTCTGAATATTTTCAATTTTTAAATTGGGACTGTTTTTTGCCAAGTTAGTTTGTACCGTATCAATATTGGCAAATGCAAAGCTCGAAATGAATGTACTTAAACTAATGATCAGTGTTTTTTTTAACATGAATGTTCTACATGAATTGGATAGGAATATGCTTCGATTCTAATCGCTCTGCTTTTAAATTTCTCAAACATTTATGTTACTGTTTACACTCAGTTAAATAAGCTCATAATGTTTCACGTGGAACACCATGTATAGCGTTAGCTTGAACTCCAATCCATCTAGAAAACACATCAATATTCATAATAAATAATTGTTTTATATAGCTAAAATATTTTAAATGATAAATATCTTACTCATTCAACCTTGACCGATTTTCTGCATCCATTCTAAACTGCAGACACTTTTTATTTTCCTCGCTACGCCCTGACATGGATTGGCCAAGGATCAACACTATAACGGCATTTTCATGACAATAACGACCAGCTGGCGACCGTTCTTGATGGTCAGCCTGGCTTTAATGATGGGAACGATTGGTACTGCTTTGGCCAGTCCGCTTTATCCGATTTATCAACAGCTCTGGCATTTGCTTCCCAGCCAGATCACCTACATTTTTGTCGCCTATATGTTTGGCTGTCTCTCGACCTTGTTGTTTTTGGGCAGAACCAGTAACAGTATCGGATTTTTACGGACCCTGCAAATTGGTCTGGCCCTGATCACGCTGGGTCTGATCATTTCCGTTTTTGCCCAGAATGCACTGATCCTCTCAATTGGCCGTTTTATTATTGGGATTGCCTCGGGCCTAATGACCACTTCTGCCATGATGGGCTTGATGCATACCATCCCAGAAAGCCATAAACACACTGCACCACAACTGATTTCAATCATCACCGCAATGGGTTTTGGTTTGGGACCCTTGGTCGGTGGTGTGATTGCGCAGTTTTCCGCTGCCCCTTTGGTGATGCCATATTTACCGATTATTCTGGGTGCCGTGCTGTGTCTGATTGGCCTGTTCTGGATCAAAGCACCCAAGTTTGAGGCACAGCCCTTTAGCATGGCGCCTAAACTGCAACGACCTGAAGCGCAGTTTCATCGGGTATTTATGATTATTGCAGTGACGGCTTTTAGTGCCTTTGCCGCTTTTAGCCTGTTTGCTTCACTGTCGCCGTCCTTTGTCCGCAATATTTTACCTTGGCATGGTCCTCTGGTCAGTGGGCTGGCCATTACCAGTATTTTAGTAGTCTCAGTGATCGTGCAGTTTATGGCCAAAGCCGTCGCAGCCTCTAAATGTCTGAATATCGGCCTGATGATGATGTGCTTGAGCCTGATGATTTTGGCGCTATGTATGTATTCGAAAATCAGCCTGCTATTTTTTATCAGTGATATTTTCTTTGGGATCGGCCATGGTTTTGCCTTAATGGGAGCTTTTGCACTGATCCATCAAATGACCAGCTTAGACAATCGTGCAGCCGTCATGTCAACCTATCTGTTTATTGCCTATCTGGGCACTATTGTTCCCATCATTGCCGTGGGTTATCTGGCCGATCACTGGGGACTGGATTTCGCCGTGATCAGCTTTTGTATCGCGATCAGTCTATTGTGTTTTGCGCTGTGGTGGGCGTATCAAAAATCCCGCCTACTAGCCTAAAAAAAGCCCTCAGTTGAGGGCTTTTTTGATGTTTTATTAAATAATTATTTACCAATACAAAATGAACCGAAGATCTTGCCCAGCAGGTCATCTGCACTGAAATCACCCGTGATCTCACCCAAAGCATTTTGCGCCAGACGTAAGGATTCCGCTACCAGTTCACCGGCGTTATACACCACCAGTTGCTCACGCGCTTCAGCCAGATAGAGCTGAGTGCGCTTCATTGCGTCTAAATGACGGGTACGTGCGATAAAGGTGTCTTCCTCAGGCTGGAAGCCTGCATGCGCTGTAATCGCTTCTATGAGCGCCTGAACGCCAGTTTCCTGCTTGGCAGAGACTGCGATATGCCGGAAACCATTTAAATCTCCAATCACGGCTTCAGCACCGGTCAGGTCGCATTTATTGCCAATCAGCATCAAACGTTTCGGTTCTATATGTTCAGCAAAATATTCCTGGGCGAGTTGCAGCGGATCTTCGCCCTGGCTTAAGTCATAGACCAAGAGCAATAAATCGGCCTGTTCGATTTCTTTAATTGCGCGGCGGATCCCTTCTTTTTCCACGATATCGCCAGTTTTACGCAAGCCCGCAGTATCGGTGAGGGTAATCGGCAGACCATTTAAGGTAATTTTTTCATGCAGGACATCACGGGTGGTACCGGCAATATCGGTCACAATCGCGCGTTCAATTCCAGCTAATGCATTCAGTAAGGAAGATTTACCGGCATTCGGTTTACCTGCAATTACCACCTGTAAACCTTCACGTAACAATTGACCTTGACGTGCGGATTGCTGTACTTGAGTGACTGCACTGGATACGCCATCCAGCAGATTTAAAATTTTGCCATCTGCGAGAAAATCAATTTCTTCTTCCGGAAAATCAATTGCAGCTTCCACATGCAAACGCAGGTGAATCAGCTGCTCAAGGACTGCATTGACTTTGGTCGAGAAAGCCCCTTGCAGTGAACGTACCGCAGAACGTGCAGCCGCTTGCGAAGTTGCATCAATCAGGTCGGCAATTGCTTCAGCTTGTACCAGATCCAGCTTGCCATTTTCAAAGGCACGCATCGAGAACTCACCGGCTTTAGCCGCTGTAGCTCCGAGCTCCAGCAAACGGCCAAGCAGGGCATTCTGAATCACCGGACCGCCATGACCTTGCAACTCGACCACATCTTCGCCGGTAAAAGAGTTTGGATTCGGGAAGCAAATCGCCAGTCCTTCATCCATGACTTCACCGGCTGCATCATAGAACTGGCGGAAACCGGCAAAACGCGCTTTAGGCAGCGCTTTTTGGGTCAGTTGCTGGGCAATCTCATAGGATTTTGGACCAGACAGGCGAATCACCCCAACGCCGCCACGTCCTGGTGGAGTTGCAATCGCAGCAATAGTTGTGGTTCGGTTGAGCATAAAATTCACCTGCAAAGACTCAAAAGTACAGCCAAAAAAAATCCGCCTAAGATTACCATCTTAAGCGGATTTATTCAGCCTATCCGTACAACTTAGTTGACTGGAGTGGCCTCATCACGTTTCGCGCGATCTTTGGCAACAGACTTGTTAATCAAAGTTTGTTGCAGAATCGTGATCAAGTTGTTGACGATCCAGTACAGAACCAAGCCTGCCGGGAAGAACAACAAGAATACGGTAAAGATAATCGGCATAAACTTGAAGACTTTTGCCTGCATTGGATCCGTCGGTTGTGGATTTAACGACTGTTGGATATACATCGTCAAGCCCATCAACAACGGCAGGATGAACCAAGGATCCATTGAAGACAAATCCTGAATCCACAGCATCCATGGCGCATGACGCAGTTCCACAGATTCCATCAATACCCAGTACAAGGCCAGGAAAATCGGCATTTGTAATAACAGCGGTAAACAGCCGGCAAGCGGATTGACCTGTTCACGTTTGTACAATGCCATCATTTCTTGAGAGAAGCGCATGCGGTCTTCACCGAACTCTTCTTTCATGCGTTGCATTTCTGGCGCAATCACACGCATTTTCGCCATCGAGCGATAGCTCTTCGACGACAATGGCCACAGGATCAGTTTCACCAGAACGGTCAACAGAATAATTGCCCAGCCCCAGTTACCCACCAGACCATGGAAGAATTCAAGACCCACGAACAGTAATTTCGCGATTGGCCATAACCAGCCATAATCAACGGTCTGGTTTAAACCTGCAGCCAAATCTTTCAGTTCTGACTGGATTTTTGGACCTGAATAGAAAGTCGCATCAATTTCAGCCACTGTACCTGCAGGCACATTAAATGTCGGTGAGGTAAAACCGATGATGTTCATGTTATCGGTTGATTTACGTGATTCAAGCTTGGCGCTATAAGCTTCGCCATTGCCTTGAGTCAACTTCAGCTGACCTGGAACCCATGCACTGACAAAGTAGTGCTGTACCATTGCCACCCAACCACCTGTCGCTTCAGTACTGACTTTTTCTTCAACAAAGTTGTCGAATTTAAGCTTGTTGTACTGCTCGTCCGGGGTACCCCATGCACCGCCCAGGAATGTTCCCAGCGTGAAGATCCCCTGATCGGATTTGCCTGGATCTTCCGAGTTATCGCGTTTGATCTGACCGAACATCTGACCTTGCCAGGTCTGGCCACTGCGGTTAACCACTTTGTGATTTACCACGACCGGATATTCACCTTCAGTGAAATTGAAGGTCTTGATAATCTCGATCCCGTCAGCGGTTTTAAACACTAGCGGTACAGACAATACTTTCAGGTTTTCACCATCTTTGGATTTGACTGTTTTCGCATCTGCCAGGGTATAAGCAGTTTTTTCCAGCTCATACATTGGACGGCCGTTACGGCTGCTGTCCGGTCCATTCAGACCGATCAGGCCAGACTGGGCGACATAAGTACGTTTCGCATCGCTTTCCAGCATCACGAACGGCTCATCGCTGTCTTTGTTCTTGTCATGATTGAGTAATTCAATACGAACAATATCACCACCCTTAGGATTGATCCAAAGGTGATAAAGGTCAGTTTGTACTGAAATAAGCTGCTGACTTACAGGTGCTGTGGCATCCGTGGCTTGCTGTGCTGGCACATTTGCTTGTGGCAGATCAGAGGCAACTGTAGCCGTCTGACCATTTGGCAAATCTGCAGATACGTCATGCGAAACAACAGCAGTTTCCTGCTGCGGTTTTGTTTCAGCATTTCCATAATCTTTTTGCCACGCCAAAATGAGCAAATATGCGACAACAAACATGGCTCCGAGAATTGCAATCCTGGCCCATTGTTGCATATGTATTACCCCAAGTGGTGAGAGTGATTTTGGTTCAATAAACGATCACGAAAGGGTACAGCAACGTGAAGCGTTTGAGAATCTATTTGCTGAAATGAAATAAAACGAATCGCTTTTGAGGGAACAGGATCATATCCCCAGCCCCCCCACGGATGACAACGGCAAATACGCTTAGTAGCCAGCCACACTCCACGCCCAGCGCCATGCATCTGGACTGCTTCCAAGGAATATTGAGAACAAGTTGGAATATAACGACAGCGCGGTCCAAGAAGAGGACTAATCGCAATCTGATAGAAACGGATCAACCAATGCAGTAAACGTACCATTGGCCAACTCTACTTTTGTGGGGAGGGGGCTATTTTTGAATGCTTTTTGGCAAGACGGTTCAGTTTCTGCCAGGCAAATTGTAATTGCTGGTGCAATTCTGCATTAGGCACTGCTTCAACACCCATTTTTGGCATGATTACAATGTCTAAGTCATCTAATTGCTGTTGATGCAGGCGAAAACTTTCGCGAGCAAGTCGTTTTACTCGATTTCTTTCGTGTGCACGTCGCACTTTCTTCTTGGCAACAACTAAACCCAAACGGCTATTTGGCAGTTCGGAATGTTTTGCAAGAAATAAGAAATGGGGTTGATGCACTTTAAAAAGCGCACCATCAAAGACACCTTTATAATCGGCAGCACAGCGTAATCGGAACTCTGTGCCAAAACTATAAAGTTTTGTCATAACACCCAAAATCGTCTTAGCGTAACTGATTAAACAGTTAAGCTATGACGACCTTTTGCACGACGGCGAGCTAATACTTGACGACCAGCTTTAGTAGCCATACGAGCACGGAAACCATGAACACGCTTACGCTTTAATTCAGACGGTTGGAATGTACGTTTCATATTGAAACTCCAAAAAATGATCTTTCTGTGAAGGTCCGCGATTTTAGTGCTCATTGCTTGAGCTGTCAATGCAAAAGCGGTTTTCTTTTAAAATAAGATCAAAAAAGATAAAGACCCTGGTTTTTCAAAGAACTGAATAAAAAATAGTTCAATTCAAGTTAATCACAAATTAAGTTATTGTTATATAAATATATATAAGTTATAAACAACTCTATCAACAAAGTTATCCACATGTTATCCAGAGTTTAAATTTAACTTACGGTTTTGAATTTAAATTTGAAGTTTTTTGAGTTATCCACAAAAACTAGTGATCCTATAAATAAATTCAAATTTATAAATTTAAATTTATTACTATTAGGGAGCACTTTTTCTATGGATAAGCCACTTTTTATTTAATTAAACATAAACTTATATTGTGGATAAAACTGTTTCTATTAATTTTATACTTTGTGGATAACTTTATGATATATTTTATCCACAGCTTGCGGATAAACTTATCCACACTGGGTTTTAAATTTAAATTCATACATGTTGATTTCTTTTTGCACAGTTTTTGTGGAAATTGCCATGACAGATGTGGATAACTTGGTTAGAATGGCGACCCGCTTTTGGTCGCGGTCATCTTTTTTGAATGAACAATGGAATGAATAGGGGATTCACATGCTTTGGACGGACTGCTTAAATCGCCTGCGACAAGAGCTCTCTGGAAATGTCTTTACAATGTGGATTCGCCCATTGGTTGCAGAAGAGCTGGAAGACAGCTTGCGTTTGTATGCACCTAATCCTTACTGGACGCGTTACATTCAAGAACATCATCTGGAACTGATCACGATTTTGGCAGAGCAATTGTCTGAAGGACGGGTACGCAAGGTCGAAATTTTGGTCGATTCACGTCCAGGGGCGATTTTATCTGCCAGTGAACAACCGGCAACTACGACTGCGGCATTGACCTCGACACCGATGCCGGTGCCGAAACCGAAGAAAGAAAAAGAAGACAGCGGCAAAAATAGCCGTAGACGTCAGTTGAATCCATTGTTTACCTTCTCGCTGTTTGTGGAAGGCCGATCTAACCAGATGGCGGCAGAAACCTGTCGCAAGGTACTGACCCAGCTGGGTGCTTCACAGCACAACCCGTTATTTTTATATGGTCCGACCGGTCTGGGTAAAACCCACTTGATGCAGGCTGTGGGCAATGCATTGTTGCAGGCCAAGCCGAATGCCCGAGTCATGTACATGACTGCAGAAAGTTTTGTGCAGGATTTTGTCAGTTCGTTGCAGCAGGGCAAAGTCGAAGAGTTTAAGAAAAACTGCCGTTCTCTGGATTTATTACTGGTTGATGATATTCACTTGCTGGCCGGTAAAGAGGCCAGTCTGGTCGAATTTTTCTACACCTTTAACGCACTTTTGGATGAATCCAAGCAAATTATTTTGACTTCGGATCGTTATCCTAAAGAGCTGACAGAGCTGGATCCACGTCTGGTTTCACGTTTTTCTTGGGGCTTGTCGGTCGGGGTTGAACCGCCAGATATTGAAACCCGAATTGAAATTCTGCTGAAAAAAGCAGAAAGCAACCAGGTCGATTTACCACGTAACTGTGCGCTGTTTATTGCCCAGCAGGTGGTGGCTAACGTGCGTGAGCTGGAAGGTGCGCTGAACAAAGTGGTGGCGATTTCACGTTTTAAAGGTACGCCAATTGATCTGGATGTGGTGCGTGAATCTTTAAAAGATGTGCTGGCAATTCGTGCCCGTACCATCAGTACTGAAAATATTCAGCGTGTGGTGAGTGAGTATTTCCGGATTCCACTGAAAGAACTGGTCGGTCCAAAACGTACCCGGATTTATGCCCGCCCACGTCAGCTGGCGATGGGGCTGGCACGTGAATTAACCGGCGACAGTTTTCCGGAAATTGGCATGGCTTTTGGCGGTCGTGATCACAGTACCGTGATGCATGCCTGCGAGAAAGTACAAAGCCTGCGTGAAGAAGATCCGATCTTTAACGAAGACTATAAAAACCTGCAGCGTCTGTTGCAAAGTTGACCTAAATCGCTCAAATTCTATTCTTGCTATGCGGCTGCTTTTGCCGCATAGTAAACCGTCAAAAAATCACTTTTTCTATATTAATCTTCAGCTTTAGAGGAATGCACTGTGCGTTTAAAAATCGCGAAAGAAAGCTTACTGAATGTTCTCTCACATGTCGTAGGAGCGGTTGAACGTCGCCATACCTTGAATATCCTGTCTAACCTGAAAATTCAGGTGACTACGCAAGCATTGACCGTGACCGGTTCCGACCTGGAAGTCGAACTGGTGGCGAGTACAGCACTGGCTGAAGGTGCATGTCTGCAGGAAGGCGAGACCACAGTTCCTGCACGTAAGCTGATTGATATCTGTAAGTCACTTCCTTCAGCGGCATTGGTGGATTTGCATATTACTGAAGATCAGCGCTGCATCCTTAAATCAGGCAACAGTCGTTTTGTACTGGGTACCTTGCCTGCTGATGATTATCCATTACTGAACACTGAAAACACCCAAGGCACGCAAGTGACGGTGACACAGCGTGAACTTAAACGCCTGTTCGAAAAAACCGCCTTTGCCATGGCAGTTCAGGATGTGCGTTTTTACCTGACCGGTACTTTGCTGGAAATTGATGCCAATCAGCTACGTGCTGTGACCACCGATGGCCACCGCCTAGCACTGTGTGAAACAGCAGCACAATCCACTGCAGCACAGCCGATTCAGGCAATTGTGCCACGTAAGGCCGTTGCAGAATTACAGCGCCTGCTCAGCGTTGAAGATGAGCAATTATCTCTATTGATTGGTCGTGAACTGCTCAATGTGACCATCAATATGCCAAGCCGTGACAAGGAACAGGCGAACATTACCGTGCGTTTCACTACCAAGCTGATTGATGGTAAGTTCCCGGACTACCGCCGTGTGATTCCACGTGGGGGCGACAAAGTCGTGATGATCGCACATGACGTGTTCAAGCAGTCTTTGCAGCGTGTGGCGATTTTAAGTAATGAAAAACTTCGCGGTGTGTTTCTGAACTTCAATGCTGATTCTTTGCAACTTCGTGCCAATAACCCGGAGCAGGATGAAGCGATTGAAGACCTGGCGATTCAATATGCCGATTCACCGCTAGAAATGTCCTTCAATGCGCAGTATCTGATTGAAGTCCTCGGTGTGCTGGATGGCGATGATGTGTCAATGACTATGACTGAAGCGAATCAGTCTGTCTTAGTACAAGACCCGGCGCATACTGATCAGACTTATGTCGTCATGCCGATGCGTGTTTAAGCCGCGGCTTCTGATATTCATATAAGACATGCATATTACGCGTTTACATATTGAGCGTGTGCGGAATTTAAAGACGGTTGCTCTCCACGGATTGCAGCCGTTTAATGTTTTTTATGGGCAAAATGGTTCAGGTAAAACCTCGATTTTAGAGGCGATTCATTTACTGGCTGCCGGTCGTTCCTTCCGTACTCATATTCCCAAAAATTATATCCAGCATGGCGCGCAGGATGCGATTGTATTTGCACAGTCTGCGACTGAAAAAATTGGCATGCAAAAAATGGCCAGCGGGGAGCAACTGATCAAGGTCAATGGTGATCTGGTCGCAACCCAGGGACAGCTGGCCAAACTGTTGCCCTTGCAGCTGATTGATCCGCAAAGCACCGATATTATCGATCATGGTGCTAAACCACGACGCCAACTCCTTGACTGGTTAATGTTCCACGTGGAACCAGAGTTTTATCATGCCTGGCAATATTATTCTCGTGCGCTGAAACAGCGAAATAGTTTGCTCAAAAGCAAACGCTTTCTCAGTCTGTCAGATCTGGAACCGTGGAACCAGATGCTCAGTGAATATGGTGAAATTTTACATTCGCAACGTGTCGGGATCGTGGAACAATGGAAGCCCTTTTTTGAAGATGACCTGAAACAGTTATTACCTGATTTGCAAGTCAGTCTGGAATACAGTCCGGGCTTTCACAGTGAAACTGGCCTGCTGAATGATCTGACCAACCAGCATGAAAAAGACTGTGAGCGACGCTACACCGAATATGGTCCACATCGCGCAGATTTGCGTTTAAAGACCCCGATGGGGGATGCTGATGTGATCCTGTCGCGCGGACAGAAAAAGCTGCTGATGATCGCACTAAAACTGTCGCAAATCGCAATGCTCCATTCTTGTAATAAGGAAACTGTGGTATTATTAGATGATGTGACAGCAGAATTAGATTTAACCGCACAACAACGTTTAATTGAGCGATTGAGCCAACTTGGTAGTCAAGTTTTTATTACCACCTTAGACCATGAATCAGTACAAAAGCACTTACATGATTTGTCTATCTCATATCAGTTATTCAGTGTTGAAAACGGTATAGTTCAAGTTGTGCAATAATATTTTTTGAGTTTTACCCATCTTTGGATAGACCTATTTTTCACTAGGGAGAAACCATGAGTTCAGAAGATCAAGCTGCTTCTCAAACAGAACAAACCATTGAAAAGGCTTATGATTCCTCTAGCATCAAGGTATTACGTGGTTTAGACGCAGTCCGTAAGCGTCCGGGCATGTACATTGGTGATACAGACGATGGTACCGGCCTGCACCACATGGTGTTTGAAGTAGTCGACAACTCGATTGATGAAGCCTTGGCAGGCCACTGTGATGAAATTATAGTGACGATCCATGAAGATGAATCGGTTTCAGTATCTGATAATGGTCGTGGTATTCCGACCGATATTCACCCTGAAGAAGGCGTGTCTGCAGCAGAAGTAATTTTAACCATTCTGCATGCCGGTGGTAAGTTCGACGACAACAGTTATAAAGTCTCTGGCGGTCTGCATGGCGTTGGTGTTTCAGTAGTGAATGCGCTGTCTGAAAAACTGCTATTAAATATTAGCCGTGCGGGCAAAACTTATGAACAGGAATACCGTCATGGTGATCCTGCTTATAAATTACGTGAAACAGGTACAACTGATAAATCGGGTACAACAGTACGTTTCTACCCAAGTGCTGAAACCTTTAGTCAAACCATTTTCAATGTTGATATTTTAGCGCGTCGTTTACGTGAATTGTCATTCTTAAACGCGGGTGTACGTATTGTCCTGCGTGATGAACGCGTCAATCTTGAGAATGTTTATGACTACGAAGGTGGTTTATCTGAGTTCGTTAAATATATTAACGAAGGCAAAACTCACCTGAATGATATCTTCCATTTCACTGCTGCACAGGCCGACAACGGTATTACGGTAGAAGTTGCATTACAGTGGAATGATTCTTATCAGGAAAATGTGCGTTGTTTTACCAATAATATCCCGCAAAAGGATGGTGGTACGCATTTGGCTGGTTTCCGTGCTGCGTTGACCCGTGGTTTGAACAACTACATGGACAGCGAAAATATCCTGAAAAAGGAAAAAGTTGCGGTATCGGGTGATGATGCGCGTGAAGGCCTGACTGCCATCGTGTCAGTCAAAGTACCTGATCCGAAATTCTCTTCACAGACCAAAGAAAAACTGGTATCGAGTGAAGTAAAAACCGCTGTCGAACAGGCCATGAACAAGGCATTTTCTGAATATTTATTGGAAAATCCACAAGCAGCCAAGGCAATTGCCGGCAAGATTATTGATGCAGCACGTGCGCGTGATGCAGCGCGTAAAGCACGTGAAATGACACGTCGTAAAAGTGCGCTGGATATTGCCGGTCTTCCAGGTAAACTGGCCGATTGTCAGGAAAAAGATCCAGCTTTGTCTGAGCTGTACCTAGTCGAGGGTGATTCTGCAGGTGGTTCAGCCAAGCAAGGTCGTAACCGTAAAATGCAGGCGATTTTACCGCTGAAAGGTAAGATCCTGAACGTAGAGCGTGCCCGTTTTGACCGCATGATTTCGTCTGCTGAAGTCGGTACGCTGATTACCGCACTGGGCTGTGGTATTGGTCGTGAAGAATATAATCCAGACAAGCTGCGTTATCACAAAATCATCATCATGACCGATGCTGACGTGGATGGTTCACACATCCGTACGCTGCTGTTGACCTTCTTCTTCCGTCAAATGCCGGAACTTGTGGAACGTGGTCATATTTATATCGCACAGCCACCGCTGTACAAGCTGAAAAAAGGCAAGCAGGAACAGTACATCAAGGACAATGATGCACTGGAAACTTACCTGATTTCGAATGCGATTGATGAGTTGGAGTTGCATATCAGTGCAGAAGCGCCTGCGATTCGTGGTGAAGCACTGGCGAATGTGATTGCCGATTATCAGACTTCCCAGAAGAGCTTGGCACGTTTGACTCAGCGTTATCCTGCGAGTCTGCTCGATGCGCTGCTGTCACTGGAAGGCTTTAAGCTGGATCAGCTGGAAGACAAAACCTATGTGGAAACATGGGGTGAGAATCTACGTGCAGCGATTGAAGCCATTCAGCCAACATTACGTCCAGAATTAACTCTGGAGCGTTTTGAAAAAGAACTGGCAGATGGTCAAAAAACTGCAAGCTGGTTGCCACGCATTACCATTTATGTGCATAACTTGCCACATAGCTACTTGTTAGACTCTGTGCTTCTAGGTTCAAGTGAATATGTACGTTTATTGAAGAACTCGAAGAGCTGGTTCAGCCTGCTTGAAGAGGGTGCATATTTACAGAAAGGCGACCGCAAGATTCAGGTCAACAATTTCCATCAGGTTTGGCAGCATATCTTGCAGGACTCACGTCGTGGCATGATGATCCAGCGTTATAAAGGTCTGGGTGAGATGAATGCGGAACAGCTGTGGGAAACCACTATGGATCCAGACAATCGTAATATGCTGCAAGTAACGGTAACGGATGCGATTGAAGCCGATCGTATGTTCTCTTGCTTGATGGGCGATGACGTAGAACCACGTCGTGCTTTCATTGAAGAAAATGCCTTGAATGCAGACATTGATGCCTGATTCCTCAGGATAAAATCAAACATAAAAAAAGCGCCTTTCGAGGCGCTTTTTTTAGACCAATTTTTTACTCATATCCTGTGAGCTAGGCAGAATAAAGTAATTTTGGACAGATTTTTAGATATAGGATGGAGTTCATTTTAGTTGTTAAAAGCCAAGTTGAATAAGCCAGACTGGCTTCAAGTAAGGCTATATGTATAGATCACCAGCTCGAAAAATATGTGAAATCTGAAGCGAGTGTATTGTGATAAACACGATGAGTTTCAGAACTTCTAAGATAATTTTTGAATAGGAAAGTGAGGTGGAAGAACGCTCTTTATACGATGAAGAGTGTGTACGCAGTCCAGAATGCTTGGTGAAAACTATATTAGTCAAAGTGATATTTAAAGATACGGGTAATAAAAACAGATCGAATACGTCATGTGGATTCGACTAAAAAATAATAAATAGCCTATTCAGAAGATCCAATATCTCAAAAATAAATAAAAAGCTGCTAAAACCAACTTCTAAATTTTCAATCACTTATAAGAAATTTGGTCTAATAAGCTAAATAATACCTAAATAATATTGCTTTTAAGTATATAGCAAGCCTGATCAGATATGTGGATAAGTCTGGAGTTATCCATAGTTTTTATGTGAATAATATATTATTTTTCCACAAGCTTTAATCCACGTATTGATTCTTTATTTTAAATTCAAATTTAAACCCTAGTGTCTTGTGGATAAGTGTTTTTAAATTTAAAATAGCATTTTAAATTTAAAAGGGATTTGGCGAGATATCGCTAGTATGACCAGACAATTCCTTGGATTGGTTTTAAAATAAAAAATTATTATGAATTATATACTTGTAAATATAGTGTAGTTTCTCTAATCATTGGTGTGGAACATATTTTTAATTAAAAATTTAGGGTGTAGCTAAACTACATAATCAATTTAACAATCAAGTGAACTTTCATTTTTATTTAAAATTATACTTTTATCGATTTTTGCTTAACTTTTTTAATTCTAATTTTTTATTTATTTTTTGATTTCATTATTGAAAATCTGGCACTTCTTTTATTACTCGATAGAAAAGAGAGAGGGTCGCTGAAATCTTATTGCTTAGAAACAGGAAAAAGAGGATTGATAAAATGATGATAAAAAATAAAAAAGCGCCTGACGGCGCTTTTTTAAATAATATTTATGGCGTCAGAATCACTTTACGGCAGTCTTCTTCCTTTTTATCAAAAATACGGTAACCTTCCGCAGCATCTTCCAGTTTCATGCGATGGGTAATAATCAAATCTGGAGACAGATCTCCATTTTCAATATGTTCTAGCAACTGCGGCAAGTAGTTATGCACATGGGTTTGTCCCATTTTAAAGGTTAAACCTTTGTCAAAGGCATCACCAAACAGGAAGCCATGAATTGGACCAGCATAAACTCCAGGTACACTCACCACACCGCCGCGGCGGACCGCTGCAATACATTGTCTTAGCGCTGAACCACTCGAACCTTCTAATTTCAGGTTGGTCATTACGGTTTCCAGCATGCTGCCTTTGGCTTCAAAACCGACCGCATCAATGACGGCATCGACTCCACGATAACCCGTGGTATTTTGAATGATAAATTCAGCGGCATCGACTTCATCAAAATTGACCGGAATTACTCCATAGGTTTGATGTGCGAAACGCAGACGGTAAGGATGGTGATCGACCATGAAGATCTGCTCGGCACCGAGCATCCGCGCACAGGCAGCAGCCAGCAGACCGACCGGGCCAGCACCATAAATGGCGACACTGGAACCTCGACCAACTTGGGCATTGTTCACTGCTTGCCACGCAGTTGGCAGAATATCGGTCAGGAATAATACTTTTTCATCAGGCAGGGAACCCGGCACTTTAAATGGTCCGACATTGCCCTTGGGAATCCGCACATATTCGGCCTGACCACCTGGTATACCACCATACAGATGGCTAAAGCCAAATAAAGCTGCGCCGGGTGGAATCTGTTTTTTATTCAGGATCGCACCACGACCGCTATTGGTATTTTCACAGGCAGCCATCAGTTCATGTTCACAGAAAAAACAGTGACCGCATGCAATCACAAAGGGAATAATCACCCGGTCACCTTTTTTGACTTCGGTTACTTCTGGGCCGACTTCTTCTACAATTCCCATAAATTCATGGCCGAAAATATCACCGTCTTCAGTGGCCGGAATTTTCCCCCGGTATAAATGCAGATCTGAGCCACAGATGGCGGTGGCTGTCACCCTTAAAATAACATCATCTGGTTCCTGAATCACTGGATCTGGAACGGATTCAACTCGTACATCCCGAGCACCATGATAGGTAAGAGCACGCATGCGGATTTCCTCTCTCTAGTTCAACATTAAACAGACTCGTAGCAAGGCTGCCAAAAATTAAAAAACACTTGTATTAGAGCCTTAGGATGAAACAGCGCGCTGTAAATTAATGTATGAAATAAGGCATCCAATTGTTTAAAAAATAAACTTATATAGGGTTTGCGTAATTCATGACCTTATGTGTCGAATGAATAGAAAAGAACAGAATTAAAGAAACATCTAGACGTAGATGAAAAAATACAGGGGGGAAAATGGAAGAGAAAACATTAAAAATAGTGAATAAAAAAGAGATGAACAACGTTGGTCATTCATCTCTTATCTTAAATCTTACTAAAAGAGCTTTAGAACGTCTGTTCCAGACTTTCCAGTTCCATCATCAGTTCTAGCATTTGCTCTTCGGCTGTTTCCAGTTTGGCTTTTAGCTCGGTTTGCTCATTCATCAGTTTCAGCAAATCATTTTTACGTGATGCTTCGTATAAAGCACTGTCACCCAGCAGGTTTTCAATTTCAATCAGTCGCGGCTGTAGTTTGGCCATCTGTGCTTCGCATTTTTCAATATTCTTGCGAATCGGACGACTTAGTTCCCGCTGGCGAGCAGCTTCCTTACGTTGTGCTTCCTTGTCCAGTTTGGAAATAGTCGGTTTGACTTCGACTTGGGATTTCACCGGTTCTGCTGGCTTTTGCCCATTTTTAATCATCTCAATACGGGCTTGGCGTAACCAGTCAGCATAGGCAGTAAGATCACCATCAAACTCACGGCATTGACCATTATGTACCAGTAGCAGTTCATCACAGACGCTGGCGATGAGCTGACGTTCATGCGAAACCAGAACCACCGCACCCTGAAAATCTTGCAAGGCCATAGTCAGTGCATGACGCATATCCAGGTCTAAATGGTTGGTCGGTTCATCCAGAATCAGTACATTCGGACGCTGCCAAACAATCAGCGCCAGAGCCAAACGTGCACG
This sequence comes from Acinetobacter sp. CIP 101966, assembly GCF_000369725.1. Lineage (NCBI taxonomy): Bacteria > Pseudomonadati > Pseudomonadota > Gammaproteobacteria > Moraxellales > Moraxellaceae > Acinetobacter > Acinetobacter sp. CIP 101966. The sequence continues at coordinate 35,558 of NZ_KB850164.1, forward strand.
TTCACCACCCGAAAAACTTTCACTCGGCGTATCCATACGTTCGCCGCTAAAACCAAAGCTGCCTAAAAATGAACGTAGACTGGCTTCACTGATTTTTTTATCGGCGATACGTGCCAGCTGTAACATCGGGCTGGCATTGCCATCCAGTGCATCCATCTGATGCTGGGCAAAATAACCAATATTCAGTAGCTCTGAATCTTTACGCACGCCTTGAATCAGTTTCAGGTCACCGACCAGCGATTTAATCAGCGTGGATTTACCAGCACCATTCATCCCGAGTAAACCGATCCGGCTGTTTGGCGTGATCTGTAAATTTACATTGGTCACAATCAGCTTGTCGCCATAACCAATATCGGCATGTTCCAGTTGCAATAACGGTGAACTCATTTTGGTCGGTTCACGGAAACTGAAGGTAAATGGTGTATCGACATGCGCAGCAGACAGTTCCTGCATGCGTTCCAGTTGCTTGATCCGGCTCTGTGCCTGTTTGGCTTTGGTCGCTTGCGCTTTAAAACGGTCAATATATTTTTGCAGATGCGCGCGGGTTTCCAGCTGCTTTTCATACGCCTGTTGCTGCTGCGCCAGACGTTCACTGCGGGTACGCTCGAAAGTCGAGTAGTTGCCGGTATATAAAGTCAGTTCCTGATTTTCGATATGTAAAATGTGATCGGTAATCGCATCGAGGAAATCCCGGTCATGCGAAATCAGCACCAGCGTACCTTCATAAGCCTTGAGCCAGTCTTCGAGCCAGAGAATCGCATCCAAGTCCAGATGGTTGGTCGGTTCATCGAGGAGCAGTAAGTCTGAGCGGCTCATTAGGGTACGTGCCAGATTCAGACGCATACGCCAGCCACCGGAAAAACTTGAAACATCCAGTTGTGATTGATGTTCAAAGAAGCCCAGACCCGCCATCAATTGCGAGGCTTTGGCAGGAGCCGAATAACCTGAAATTTCATCAAAACGGCCATATAAATGCCCTAGTTCTGCATCATCCAGTTGATCTGGTTGCTCAAGTTTCTGCTGAATATCCCAGTATTCTTCATCGCCCGACAATACGAAATCAATCGCTTTCATATCCAGTGCTTTAATTTCCTGAGCCATATGCGCCACGGTCCATACCGCAGGTCGGGTCAATGAACCCGTATCTGACTCCATGCCGCCGAGCAAGGCTGAAAACAGGGTGGATTTTCCAGCACCATTGACACCGGTTAGGCCAATTTTCCATCCTGGGTGTAACTGCATCGACGCTTTTTGAAATAAAACACGTCCACCGCGACGTATAGATAACTGGTCTAACTGAATCATTGAGAAATCAAAGCTAAGAAATAAGATGCGCCTATTCTAAAGGAAAGCCCTGTGAAAATGAAAAATCTTGCGACTTTTACTGAAATAAGCCAGCTTTTAAATTCTGTAAATTTATATATTATTGACCAATAAGTTGAGTATAAGCTCTATTTTCAGCATTAACAGTTGTTTATAGTAGAACCTGATCGAGCAAAAAATACGATAGAGTAAAATAAAAATGAAAAAGGGATTTTTAGTTTTATCTGCACTGGGTCTTTTGGTGTCGACTTCAACTCAAGCCAGAGTGAATGTCTGTGTGTTTGATTTGCTGGGGAAATCTGGTGAGTCTTACAAGCTGCTGGAAGAATGGGCACTGGCAGCAAAAGGCTGGGGTGCCGAAATTCAGTTAAGCGCCTATCAGGATGAAGCCAAGGTCGATCAGGACGTTAAAGCCGGGAAATGTGATGCCTTCTATATGACCTCAATGCGTGCCCGCGCCTATAACAAATTTGCCGGATCGATTGATGCAATTGGCGGCGTGCCGAATAATGACATTGCCATGAAAGCCATCAGCTATGTGCTGGATAAACGCAATAGCAAACGCCTGATCACCCAGATTGGCAAAGAAAAATTCGAAGTAGCAGGCATCGGCCAGATTGGGCCGGCCTATATTTTTGTTCGTGACCGTACTCTAAATAAACTGGAACAGGTCAAAGGCAAGAAATTTGCTGTCCTGCATTATGATTATGCGCAAAAAATCATGGTCAATCGGATTGAAGCGGTACCGGTCATGTCAGAAATTTCCAATTTTATTCGCAAGTTTAATCAGGGCGAAGTGGATCTTGTGGCTGCACCGGCTTATGCCTTTAAACCGCTCGAACTGGAAAAAGGTCTGGGTAGTAAAGGTGCCATGATTAATTTTCCGGTGATTAATGTCACTGCCGATCTGATTATTCGTCAGGAGAAGTTTCCGGCAAGCTTTGCGGCACAATCCCGAAACTGGTTTGTCAAACAGTTACCGCGCAGCTTTGCGATGGTCAAGCGCATGGAAGCTGAAATTCCAAGCAAATATATTTTGAATCTAAGCCGTGAAGACCGCCTCGCCTATCAGAAGATTTTGCGCGAAGGCCGCATCGATTTAACTCGACAAGGTATTTATGATCCCGGCATGATGACGGTATTGAAGCGTGCCCGCTGTACGGTAGAAAGAACTAATTTTGAGTGTTCGATTAGTGGAGAATAAATCTGCAAAGATGTATATCTTTGTAACTATAACTGGCTTAATGTAATTATAAGAAAGTAGTCTTAAATATTAAAACATTGATATTTAATTATATATTTAAAAATAACTGAGACAACTCCTGCTGATTTATCTTTATAGGCCAAAATGCCGGCTTTAAATGGAGTAAATGCTCTATTTTTTTTAATTAAACTTGCTTAATATTTGTCCCGTGTACGGACACTCAGCGAATAACAAGATTTCAAAGGATCACTACAATGAAAAAAACACTCTTATCATTGGCTGCATTTTCTGCATTTGGTTTTGCAAGTGCGGCGCATGCAGAAAAAGTCGATATCTGTGTGTTTGACTTACTGGGTAAATCCGGTGAGTCTTTCCAGATGGCGCAAGAATGGGCACTGGCTGCAAAAGGCTGGGGCGCAGAAATCAATCTGATTGCCCGTCAGGATGAAGCGGTTGCCGACAATGATTTTAAGGCAGGTAAATGTGATGGTGTATTTATGACCGCCATGCGTGCCCGTCAATACAATAAATTTGCCGGTTCTATTGACGCACTGGGCGGCGCACCAAGTAATGCCATTGCCCAGCGTGCAATCAGTTTTGCTCTGGACAAACGTAATGCCGCGAAAATGGTAACCAATATGGGCGGCAAAAAATATGAAATTGCCGGTATTTCGCCTTTAGGTTCGGCATTTATTTTCGTCCGTGACAAGAATATCAATTCGATTGAAAAAGCCGCAGGCAAGAAATTCGCAGTACTCGGCTATGACGATGCCCAGAAAATCATGGTACAGCGCGTCGGTGCACAGGCCGTGATTTCCGATGTGTCCAACTTTGTGGCCAAATTTAACAATGGTCAGGTGGATATGGTGGGTGCGCCTGCCTATGCCTACAAGCCATTAGAAATCTATAAAGGTCTGGGTAATAACGGCGCGATGTTTAATTTCCCGGTGCTGCATGTGACGTCTGATTTTGTGATTCGTCCAGAAAAATTCCCCGCAGGTTTTGGACAGAAATCGCGTGACTGGTTTATCAAAAACCTGCCAAAGAGCATGGCCATGATCAAACGTCTGGAAGCCGGTATTCCGTCGAAATATAAAATGAACCTGAACGTTGAAGATAAAACCAAGTATCAGAAAATGTTACGTGATGGCCGGATGGACATGACCAAACGTGGAATCTATGATGCCAGCATGATGTCGGTCTTAAAACGTGCCCGTTGTTCTGTCGATAAGGCCAACTTTGAATGTTCAATGGCTGGCGAATAATCTGATTTTTAAAGCAAAAAGCTTAGAGTGATCTAGGCTTTTTTTATGGCTGAACCAGGTCAGATCTGCCATTGTGCAGCGAATAAAATAGCTTAATCTAAATATTAAATTCGAATGTTTCATATAAAAAACAATCACATGTGACTAAAACTTCAATAACAAAAACAAGCGATAAGGAAATGAGGATGATGCATAGAGGATGGAAAGTACTGGCATTGGCTACAGCGACACTGGCTGTTTCAGGTCTGGCGCAAGCCAAACAGGTGATTTGCGTATTTGATCTGGTCGGTAAAAACGGTGATGTCTATAGTGTGATGAAAGACTATCAGTTGGCGGCCAAAAACTGGGGGGCAGATATCGAATTGCGGGTGAATACCAATGAAGCCGTGGTCGCAGAAGATTTTAAAGCCGGAAAATGTGACGGCATTAGTGTCACTGGTATGCGTGGCCGTCAATTTAACAAGTTTACCGGATCGCTGGATGCAATCGGGGCTATCACCGATCTGAATCTGGCGGTTAAAGTCATGCAGGGCCTGGCCAGTCCCACCTTCGCCAAACAAATGCTGCAAGGTAAATATGAAATTGTTGGAGTGATTCCGGTAGGTGATGCTTTTCTGTTAGTGAACGACCGCAGTATTAATACCGTTGCCAAAGCAGCCGGCAAGAAAATTGCGGTACTAAGCCATGACGAAGCACAAAAAATCATGGTACAGCAGGTTGGTGCACAAGCAGTGAGTGCCGAAATCAGCAATTTTGCCAGTATGTTTAACAATGGTCAGGTGGATATTATCGGTGCACCAGCTGCAGCATTTAAGCCTTTAGAATTACATAAAGGGTTAGGTAGTAAGGGTGCGATTGTGAATTATCCGGTATTGCAGGTCACAGGCAATATCATTATCCGTCCAGATAAATTCCCGGCAGGATACGGGCAAAAATCACGTGAATGGGTCAAGAGCCAGTTACCACGTGCCTTTGGTATTTTGGGTAAAATGAAAGTGGATATTCCATCGAAATACTGGATGGATATTCCTGCGGCAGATAAACCAGGTTATCAGAAAATGATGCGGGATTCCCGAATTGACCTGACCAAACGCGGCGTTTATGACAAACGCATGATGAAATTGCTGTGGCAATTCCGCTGCAAACAGAATCCGACAAATTTTGAATGTGCCTTACAGGATGAGAACTACAAATAATCCTGATAAAATTACTCTGATTTGACTTTTAATCTGTAGAGACTGACCATATATTGAGTGTGCTATACTTAAATATGGTCTTTTCTTTTTAAAGACATTCCATTCAACAGAGGAATCCGCCATGAATGCCCAAGCGCTTGTGCTCACCGACAATGCCGCAAATAAAGTACGCCAGTTGCGTGACAGTGAAGGTAACCAAGACTTAATGCTCCGTGTCTATGTGACCGGTGGCGGCTGTTCAGGTTTCTCTTATGGCTTTAACTTTGCAGAAAGCCAGAATGAAGATGATGCAGAATTCGCCAATGGCGATGTTAAAGTCCTGGTCGATTCACTGAGTTATCAGTATCTGGTTGGTTCGGTAGTAGATTATTTAGAAGGTCTGGAAGGCTCACGTTTCGTGGTACAAAACCCGAATGCGACCACGACCTGTGGTTGTGGATCTTCATTCTCGATCTAAATCCATGCATAAAAAAAGTCCTCTCAATGAGGACTTTTTTTATGCATGGAAAAAGTTTAGCTATCCAGTTTTACCGCTTCAAGCAGGTCAAAGATCACGCTGGTGACATCCTGACTCAACTCGCGGTTATTAAAAATTTCATAGGCGCTAATGGTAATGTCGGTATCACTTGGTAACAGACGCTGTTCTTCTTCGATCAGGTCATTAATCGGCAATAAGGTCTGTTTGATTTCCAAATGCAGAATATCTTTATATTCCAGATTTTCATCGTCGAGTTCAATCAGTTGTTCATTGAAATAAGGCAGCAAAATCGAATGAAGATAGGGTTGGATGTCCTCGATATCAAAGATCTCGATATCACGGGTTTCATCAATCGTACTAATGTGGTCATTTACTTCAATTAAAATATGGTAGTAACTCACACGAATCTCCAAAGATGGCCTAAACAATGTAGCCAATCACAATAACATGAAATCAGAATAGAGTGTTTTTTATAATACTTATACACTTAAATTAATTAAGGAATTCAAGCTGATCACTTAACGGTTATAAAGCAAGGTCTTGTCTGCAGGTCGTAGCTGAAAGTGTTGCAGATTTTGTTTACCCAGCACCGGATACATCAGTGCTTCCGGGTCATTATGGTGATACAAACCCAAGGCATGTCCGAGTTCATGTGCCAGAGTCAGGCGGAGATCATCTTCTGCATCAAATTGATAAACCTGAATTTGATTGCCCATAAACACGCCCTTATGAAATTCGCGGGCAGGGAAACGCTGTTGGGCTTGAATGATATTCTGTTGATGATTTTGCAGACCATGTTGATGCATGGAAACATTCATATTAAAGGAACTTTGCTGTTCCTGCAGGTATTGAAGTTCCCGTTGAAAATTTTCCGATTTACGCTGTAAAGCCAAAACTTCATATTCAATCTGCTCACGCTCATACGCAGATAAATTCGGCTGACGGCGTCGTTGCTGTAAGGCCTGAAATTCACTATTCATCTGATCTCTTTGCTGGATCAGGCGTTGCTGCTGACTTTCCAGATGCTGATGGGATGCTTCCAGATTTTTGACCTGACGTTGATACTTGGCGTCATCTGCCAGCAACTGTTTTTCGACTTTCTTTAAGGCATCATAGTCTTGCTGGCGTTGATCATAGATCAGGTGAATACTCAGCCTGGCATTTTCATCATAGACCATCAAATCATCACGATTGCTTCCCTGATGCCAGATCTCGATGGCTTCCTTACTCAGTTGAATGACCTGATCTTTACTGAGTCCAAAGCCTGAATCGACCTGATCAATCCGGAAGCGTAAGCGGGTATCGAAAGGATGAGCAAAACGATCAGCCAGCGAGTTATAGCGCAGTTGAGGATGGGTTTTGGCCTGCATATGCAGATAGGCAGACATGATCAATCCCACTACGAGCAGACAGAGCAGAAGACGCATATTTTTTATTTAAATGTCTATTTTTTAAAAATATAGCTTAATTTTAATGCCTTTCCCATGCTTATTTGCATCATCCTTCAGCTTTTGGATAAAGCCCTAATTCGGCCAAAGCCTGCTGCAAAATTTCAAGGCGGATCGCCGGATCCATACCATTTCGCATCTGCATATTCAGTGAAAATGCCACGATCTCGGCTTGCGGTGTTTCAACCCAGCCGGTGAGCCAGCCGACTTGCGGTTCCACATCCATGCCCCAACCGGATTTGACATATAGTCGATAAGCTTTCCGCTCCTGTAAAAATAACATGGCTTTGACTTGTTGCTGGACTTGAGGATCAAAGGCCAGTTGCTCTCGGGCCAACGCAGAAACAAATTGGACTTCCTGTTTTGGAGTAACTTTCAAAGGGCCTACCAACCAGAAGTTATCGACCTGTTGACCAATCTGCTGATTACCAAATTGGATGCGTTGTACTTCCTGTTGCATCAATTCAAGGCCAATGCGACGTGCCAGTTCCTGATACACGGGTACAGCAGAAGCTTGCATGGCTTCGCCGAGAGTCATGTCTTTTTCCCAGGCTGCAAAACTGCGTTTCTTGCCATCCCATTTAAAAATTTCATTGGTTGTGGCTTTGCCATGTTGCAGGCCAATCAGGGCATTGAGCATTTTAAAAGTAGAGGCGGGAACATATTCGGTATCTGCACGGCTTAAATCATTACCATAAACCTGTATCTGTTGACCACGCTGAATCACTAGAACACCCGCGCTTTGCGCCTGATCAAATAATTGGGCAATGGCTTGAGTCGATTGAGTCGAAGTGCTTTGAGATAGGAGAGATGAAACGGGCAGGCTACACGCTGTCAGGCCCAAGCAACTAAGTAAAGGCAGCAAAATTAGAATTTTCATGGGTTCAGGGTATTTTAATGTTGGATTTAACTTAAACAGCTTTTCCTGAAAATACGATCAAATTTTAGTAATTTTTATTTTATTCTTTTAAGTCGAGACATAAAAAAACCGCGCTTTCGCGCGGTTTTTTCAGTTAAAGCGACAAATTATTTTTTGTCATCTTTCACTTCAGTGAACTCAGCATCTACAACGCCGTCGTCCGCTTTTTGAGATTGACCTTCGCCGCCTTGGAATGCATTCGGGTCAAAACCTTGCGCACCACCTTGGCCTTGAGCAGCTTCATATGCACGTTGTGTAATTGGCATGATGATATTTTGCAGCGCTTCAGTTTTCGCTTTGATTTCTTCAACGTCATTTTCTTTAGTTGCAGCTTCAAGCTCAGAAACCGCCGTTTCAACAGCAGTTTTTTCGTCAGCTGTTACTTGTTCACCAAGATCTTTCACTGCTTTTTGTGAAGAAGCAACTAAAGCATCCGCTTCGTTGCGTGCTTTTGCAAGCTCTTCAAATTTACGGTCTTCTTCAGCATTCGCTTCAGCATCTTTGATCATTGCTTCGATTTCAGCATCAGACAAACCTGAGTTTGCTTTAATCTGGATCGATTGCTCTTTACCAGTGCTCTTGTCTTTCGCAGATACTTTCAAGATACCATCAGCATTGATGTCGAAAGATACTTCAATTTGTGGCACACCACGTGGCGCAGGTGGGATGTCGCCTAACTGGAAGTTACCCAACAATTTGTTTTGCTGCGCCATTTTACGTTCACCTTGGTAAACTGAAATGTCTACAGCAGGCTGGTTGTCCGCAGCGGTTGAGAACACTTGAGATTTCTTCGCAGGAATCGTGGTGTTTTTCTCGATGATTGCAGTCAACACGCCGCCCATGGTTTCAATACCAAGTGTCAACGGAGTTACGTCAAGTAGAAGTACGTCAGTTTTGTCACCTGAAAGTACCGCACCTTGAATCGCAGCACCCATTGCGACTGCTTCATCAGGGTTTACGTCTTTACGTGGCTCTTTACCGAAGAACTCTTGAACCTTTTGTTGAACCATTGGCATACGAGACTGACCACCTACCAGGATCACGTCAGAGATGTCAGAAGTCGAAAGACCTGCATCTTTAAGCGCAATACGGCAAGGTTCAATGGTACGCGCAACCAGGTCAGCAACCAGACCTTCAAGTTTTGCACGTGTTACGTTGATCACTAAGTGTTTAGGACCAGTCGCATCAGCAGTGATGTATGGAAGGTTGATTTCAGTTGCATTTGAAGAAGAAAGCTCGATTTTCGCTTTCTCCGCAGCTTCTTTTAAACGCTGTAACGCCAGTGGATCTTGTTTCAGGTTAAAGTTTTGTTCTTTCTTGAACTCTTCAACCAGGAACTCGATTAACGCGTTATCGAAGTCTTCACCACCTAGGAACGTATCACCGTTAGTCGACAATACTTCGATTTGCTGGTCACCATCAAGGTCAGCAATTTCAATGATTGAAACGTCGAAAGTACCACCACCCAAGTCGTAAACCGCGATTTTACGGTCGCCTTCTTTCTTGTCCATACCGAACGCAAGTGCCGCAGCAGTTGGCTCGTTGATGATACGTTTAACTTCTAAACCTGCAATTTTACCTGCATCTTTAGTTGCTTGACGTTGTGCATCGTTGAAGTAAGCAGGAACAGTAATAACAGCTTCAGTTACGGTTTCGCCCAGGTAATCTTCAGCAGTTTTCTTCATCTTTTTCAAGATTTCAGCAGAAACCTGTTGTGGCGCCAATTTTTTGTCGTTGACATCAACCCAAGCATCACCGTTGTCTGCTTTGATGATTTTGTAAGGAACTAAACCGATATCTTTTTGTACCGCTTGGTCTTCATAACGACGACCGATCAAACGTTTGATCGCGAACAATGTGTTTTTCGGATTTGTTACTGCTTGACGCTTTGCAGATTGACCTACCAGAATTTCGCCATCTTTATAGGCAATAATAGATGGAGTGGTACGTGCGCCTTCAGCGTTTTCGATTACTTTAACTTTGTCGCCTTCAAGTACTGCAACACATGAGTTTGTAGTACCTAAGTCAATACCAATGATTTTAGCCATTTGGATGTTTCCTCTAAAATTTTTTTGTGATTTACACTTGTTATCCGATATGAGAGCCGTTCGATTTTTTTCAAGTAAATTTTTTGAAAAATTTCACAAACTCCCGAAATTATTTGGCTTAAGCGCCGACCATCACCATAGCAGGACGCAATAAGCGACTGTTGAGCGTGTAGCCCTTTTGCAAAACAGTCCCAATTTCATTGGCTTTGGCATTTGGATCAATCCCGACTGCCTGGTGCAGGTCAGCATTGAAACCGTTGTTGGTGTCTACTGCCACAACCCCGAATTTCTCCAAGGTATGCAATAACGATTTAAGGGTCAGTTCAACGCCTTCACGCAATGGTGTTTGCTCTTCACCTGCAGCCACAATGGCACGCTCCAGATTGTCGACTGTTTCTAGAAGCTCTTTAGAGAACTTTTCCAGAACCGTATCTTTATGCTTTTCAGATTCACGCTGAATACGTTCAACACTTTTTTGTGCTTCATAGACTGCATTGGCGGTACGGGCTTTTTCTAACTTTAAATCACCTTCAAGCTGCGCAATCTGCTCTTGTAAAGACTCAACGGAAACTTCAGCCTGCTCGGTTTCAGCTTGAGTTTGCGCTGTATCTTGTTCCGCTTGCTCTTGCTCAAGTTGTTGAGCTTGCTCGTTTTGCTCAGTCGCCATTGATTTACTCCGTTTAAATGGGTTCTTAAACATGTACAGTCCTTAGGCCTCAGTGTTCACTGCGTTTATGCTGAACTGCCATGGTTGTGAAGTTCTTGATTACCTAAAGAAATCGGGGCAGGGTGTAAAAATTCAAGCGTCGACCCAGATTAAATTTAAGATTTATACAAAATACTGAATCCAGCGGATAGCAGAACAAGCTATTCAGAACACAACAGCAGGATAGGATGAGAATAAAATACACGGACATCAGCAGCGATGAATCCGAATTTTGAACTGAATAGATTCAATTCGCGACTAAATCTAAGAATTAAGTATTTGAATATAAACATAAAAAATGAATAATCGTATTTTTGAATCAAATTAATAATTTTAATCCGTTTTAAGTATTGGTAAAAAAATTGCATCATACTTCTATTAACAGCGACCTTGTTCAGAGGAGAGAGCCGAACCGGGTTGCTGTTGCCCTATTTTAGAATTGCTTTTTTCAAGCTGAGTATCCCCAAAACTCAGCTTTTTTTTGCCTGTTTATTTATTAGACATAAAAACGATTAATATCTAAGCAATAAAGTCTTTCACAATAGATGAACTTTTGATTAATATTTATTCCAGATTCTATCGCTGTAGTTTCTTCTTATTTTGAAATGTGTTTTCGTGGCTTATCCTGTTCTCTAGATAAGCCTTTTTTTGTCCAGAATTTACCTTTTTTGAATTTGTTGGAATCAGTCGTCTCTATTTTAGCGGTTTGTAAGATAAAACTTACAGCTTGGATAGTGAATGTCCGCTTCATGAGAGCAAGTTGATTCGATAGGATAATTTGTGTAGAGAACAGGATGTTCTGGTTGAATTGCTGAGAAGCATAAGCGAAGTGGAAGTTCGTTTAACATAACCCTCTGCAAAGGCCCTAAAGAAATTTTCTTTAGGGTCTTTGTCTATCTGGCAGCTACCTTTTTCATTAAAAAAGCCCAGTCTGGGCTTTTAATAGAGAGGGTGATTCAAGTCTTAGTCACGACGATCCCGTGAACGTTGTTCCTGATGGCGTCGGTTGTCATTCCAGCGTTGATTAGAACGATTTTGCTGGACTTTTTTACTGCGCTGATCTGTTGCACGTTTACGCTCCAGATCCTGACGACGCTTGCGTTCTGCTTCTGCCTGTTTTTGCCGTTGCGTCATGATATTTTTACGTTGCTGTTCATGGCGCTGCCGTTCCAGTTGGCTTTTACGTCGATCAAGCTCTAACTTTCTTTTACGATCCTGCTCCCAATTGCGACGTTGTAATTCCTGTTTACGTCGATCGAGTTCAATACGTTTGTGTTGCTGTTCATATTCCCAGCGTTGCCGCTCATAGCGACGATCTTGTTCATAATGCCGGTCCAGTTCATAGCGACGGTCATAACGCTGATCATAGCGGCCGTCATAATAGCCACCATCTTCAGGAAATGCGACGCAGCCTACAGCTAAAAATGCAGTCGCCAAAGACAGAGCTATAATTTTTCTAGCCATAGGCATCCTCCCGATTTGTAATAAAAAATATACTTAAGCTCGCAAAAGTACGTCAAAAATAACCTTTAAACGGTCAATGATATCTTTTATAAATGAGGGTAACGTATCGAGTAGAAGCTATATGTACATTGATATTAAGACTTATATAAGAATATGGTCACTGAAACACTAATCGTGTAGAAACTATGAAGAATTAAGAGAATAAGGACTAAAAATAATGACTGTGAATCCTCCGGTTCTGAAAAGTGTGATGGAAAAGGGACAAGGGACGGCAGCGCGTATGCTGGACCGCTTACCTGGCATTGCACAGGAAGCATTGGTCAAGGCTCTGGATTATCCTCATGTTTATCCTGATTTAGATCCATTGGTTAAATGCCTGATGGCCATCCAGATAAAACAGGGGCATAGCAGTTTTATTAGTGAGGATCTGGCTCATTCGCGCACATTGTTTGATGCACGTATGAAAGCCATCCGGGCTAGACCGACCGCGGTCAAATTTGTTGAAGAGCTCCGCCTTCCTCTACAGAGTGGCAGCATCTTTGCCCGGCATTATCATCCAGCTCCACAAAAGAAGTTGCCGATGGTGATTTTTTATCATGGCGGTGCATTTATGGTGGGCGGTCTGGACAGCCATGATGAATTCTGTCGCTTGCTGGCAGTACATGCCAAAGTACAGGTGCTAAGCGTAGCTTATCCGCTGACGCCAGAATTTAGCCCCTTGCAGATGGTACAAGTCTGTGAAGATGCCTTGGCGTGGGCACATCAGCATAGCAAGCAGCTAAAAGTCTATAAAAACCGGATTGCCGTGGCAGGGGACAGTGCGGGTGGAAATCTGGCTACTGTCGTGGCACAGCGCAGTGCAGGCAAATCTTATGCTGCACGAGCGCAGCTTTTGCTTTATCCGGCGGTCGACTTTAAAAGCCGCCATCCTTCTTTCTATGCCTATAAAGATGGACTGGTACTTTCAGAGCAGGATATTGATCTGGTGACCTTAATGTATGCCCAAACCCATCAGATTGAACTGGATGATCCGCTGATTTCACCGACCTATGGTGAATTGCAAAACTTGCCGCCAAGTTATGTGATTACAGCACGTCATGATGTCCTGCATGATGAGGGTTCAATCTATGCACACAAGTTGCGTCAGAATGGTGTAGCTGTTCATTATGATGAATATACCGATCAGGCCCATGGTTTTATCAACCTGACCCCGATCTCCCGCCGTGCCAAAAAATATGTGATTGAGATCAGCAAGAACTTCCGCAAATTCTGGGACAAAAATAGTTAAATCGAAAGCATAAATGCAAAAAGGTGTTTCTCATGAAACACCTTTTTTTATAGATAGGTTTTTATCAGTTCTTATACTTTGCTGCTGATCTGCGCTTCAGGAAAGATCAGATTGAATTTGGGGACATAAAAGCTTTGCAGCAATTTGGCTTTGGAAAAGTCTGGAAATATATTCTCGGCATCTTGCCATTCTACTTGCGAGAGTTTGGAGAGGTGACCGCGAAACTGTGGACTAAACTGAAAACGCTGGCCTTTCCAGGCTTGCTGGATTTTCAACATAGACGCTGGAATATGATGACTATTAATATAGAACTGGCGTGCAGATTTGGTTTTCTTCAGCCGAATCGTCATATGCTGGTTCTGGTGTTGAATCTGACACAGTACTTCCTGATCCTTTTCCTGCCATTCAAATTGCGCATGTTCTTTGGGAATGCCCCATAAATGCTGACCGTGTACCACAGACTCATGGGTAGACACATAAATTTTAGGAATCGAGCTGAGGCGCCGTTTACTAATTAAAGGATGATCCAGAATCAGTAACTCTTCATAAGGGCCAATCGGCGAAGTGTGATAACGCACCAATAAGACTTGGACCATACGACCCAGCGGAGAAGGCGCAATACGGAACTGTTTCGCTTGCTCAATAAAGCTTGGGGTCAGCCAATAATTCAGAATAAAACCCTCACCCTGCAAATGCCAAGGTGGAAACTGGTGGATATTTTGCTCCTGTAATAATGCATGCTTCATTCTTATTCTCTTGTCTTTAGTCGGCAGGTCACTGCATTATGAGTTATAAAAGATTAATATATAGTCATTCACAACCATTACTTCTAAGTAGATGAGTTAATAAATGTTAAAGAAATCATTATGTGTCATCGCACTTGCTGCGGTCAGTCTACCAAGCTTCGCTGCAAATACGATTATTGAGATGAAGACTTCATCTGGAAATATTGAAATTGAACTCTTCAATGACAAAGCTCCAATCTCGGCAAAGAACTTCGAAAGCTATGTAAAGAGCAACTTCTATAAGGACACGATTTTTCACCGCGTCATTCCAGGCTTTATGGTGCAGGGTGGTGGCTTTGATGTGAACATGCAAGAAAAAGCCAATACTCAAGCACCCATTAAAAATGAATCATCGAATGGTCTGCAAAATAAACGCGGTACTTTAGCCATGGCGCGTACCAATCAGCCGGATTCTGCCCGAGCACAATTCTTTGTGAACCTGGTCGATAATGATTTCCTGGATCGTTCTGCTAGAAATGCCGGCTATGCGGTATTTGGTAAGGTCACTAAAGGTATGGATATCGTCGATCAGATTGCTAAAGTACCGACCCGAAACTATGGAATGCATCAAAATGTGCCGGTGAACCCTGTAAAAATCACCAGTGTGACGATTAAAGCACCAGTCGTGAAAAACTAGGCATAGAATAAAGCAGAAATATTTAATTTATATTTCTGTTTTAAAAATATGTACTTATGTAATGAATTGTATGGAATTGAACCAATTTGGTGCATAAAAATAAAACACTCGTGATTCCTGTGCGTTAAAAGCGCTTGCACGTGTAAGAAATTGCCCTATAATGAGCACATACCGACGAGATAGACGGAAACGAACGAAGCAGAATGGCGGAGTTGTTGAGTTTATCGAAGTCCAGCTTCTGGCACTGACGAGGTGTTGGAAAGATCATTAAGAGATTATGAAGAACAACTTGTGTGGATTTTTACTGGTTGATTGATCGAAATTATTTTCATTGATTGATGGTAGAAATTACTCGAAGTTTATTTGAGAAATATTTGTCAGAAAATTGATGAGCCAAGATTGGCACCCT
>NZ_KB850164.1:53824-119552 GCF_000369725.1 Acinetobacter sp. CIP 101966
GCTGGCGACCATAGCAAGAGTGAACCACCTGATCCCTTCCCGAACTCAGAAGTGAAACCTCTTAGCGCTGATGGTAGTGTGGGGTTACCCATGTGAGAGTAAGTCATCGCCAGCTCATTATTCGAAACACCCCCTGTCATTTGATAGGGGGTGTTTTTTTATGCGCGGGTTTTAGTCAAATAATTGTTGAAGTGTTGAGTATTGATTAAAAACTGGACTCATGGGTTTAGAATTTTAAGGAATAAGTAAGACTTTAGTCGGATATTGCATGAAAAGTAGCTGTGTTGAACTAAGTTGTTGCGAAGACATGGCGATAAGAATCATTAAAAATAATAAATAAGAGTTAGGGTCATGTGTCGTGCTGAAAACAACGAAAAAAACTCACAGGAGGTGAGTAAAAATGGCAGAAAACATGAACAGAGTAGCAAACACGGTAAGTGTGAATGATCTGATTGATCAGGCAAAATTCACTAAATTTCACTTAAGCATTGTATTGTGGTGTTTGTTTATTGTCCTATTTGACGGATATGATTTAGCAATTAACGGTGTCGTTCTGCCTCTACTTATGCAAGAGTGGGGTATGAGTGCTGTTCAAGCAGGCATGCTTGCAAGTACAGCACTCGCTGGCATGATGTTTGGAGCCATGCTGTTTGGGATGCTTGCAGACAAAATTGGTCGTAAAAAAGTTATCTTGATTTGTGTGTCTTTATTTAGTGCTTTTACATTTTTAGGTGGATTTACCACTAATCCAACAGAGTTTGGTATTTTACGTTTTATTGCTGGTTTAGGGATTGGTGGTGTATTACCAAACTTAGTCGCTTTAACGTCTGAATATGCACCTAAACGTTTAAAAAGCACACTGGTAACCACCATGTTTAGTGGTTATGCCGTAGGCGGTATTATGGCTGCATTATGCGGTACATGGTTTACACCAAGTTTTGGTTGGGAAATTATGTTCTTCATTGCAGGTATTCCATTACTTTTTGTTCCATTTTTTTGGAAGTTCTTACCTGAGTCTTTAACTTTCCTCGTTAAAGAACAAAAAATGAATGAAGCGCGTCGTTTTATCAAGCAAGTCGAGCCAACTGCAGACATACAAGCAGATACTGAACTGGTTCTAGCCAGCGGTGATCAGACCCAAAGTGCATCAGTAAAAGCTTTATTTACAGAAAATCGTGCCACAGGAACCTTCTTATTTTGGATTGCTTTCTTCATGTGCTTACTCATGCTTTACGCACTTGGAAGCTGGCTACCAAAACTGATGATGGCAGCGGGATATTCTTTAGGCAGCAGTTTAATGTTCTTATTAGCATTGAATATTGGTGCTGTGATTGGAACCATTAGCGGTGGTATTTTGGCAGACCGTTTTGACTTTAAACCTGTTCTTATGAGTATGTTAACTGTCGGTGTACTATCTTTGGTTGGTTTGGGCTTTAATTCTCCAACCCCTGTTATTTATTTACTTGTCAGTTTAGCAGGTGCCTCATCTATTGGTACCAGTATCTTGTTATATAGCTATGTTGCTCAATACTATCCTGTTGCAGTACGTTCTACTGGTATTGGTTGGGCTTCTGCTATAGGGCGTACAGGTGCAATTGTTGGCCCGATCGTGATTGGTATGCTGCTTGGTATGGAGTTACCACATAAATGGAACTTTATCGCGGTGGCAATGCCGGGTATTATTGGCATCATCGCTATTTCAATGATTCGTAAGCCACAACCTGGTCGCGTGATGGTGAAAAAATTAAAAACAGCCAAAATTTAAACTCTCGTAATTAACCTACTCAGTTAAAAAAGCTCCTTACTTAAAGGGGCTTTTTCATATCTTTAGTATGAAATTAAATCAATATTCAATTGGTCAAAAGAATAAGCGGATTAATAGAGCTTAAATATTGGGCGAATTAAAAGATAAACATCAATTATTCAAAAGTTTATATTAATAATAGTGTGACATATCACGCAAATAAATGACCTTTCCAAGAGCATAGCAGAATATCAATTAGTCTTATTGTGCCTTAAATCCTGCTTGCGTATATTGCCTGACATTGAAGATTGACTTCAGTCTTCAACAAGATGTTATGGACAAGTACTCATGGGAGATGAGAACGATGACAACGGAAAAAATAGATGTAAATTCTGTAGTCGATAATGCGAAATTCACGCCTTTCCACTTCAATGTAGTTGCTTGGTGTTTACTCATTATCTTATTTGATGGCTACGATCTCGCAATCAATGGTGTAGTTTTACCGTTATTGATGCAAGACTGGGGCTTAAGTGCAGTGCAGGCCGGAATGCTTGCAAGTACCGCGCTGGCCGGCATGATGTTTGGTGCGATGATCTTTGGTTCCCTCGCGGACAAGATCGGTCGTAAGAAAGTGATCATGATCTGTATTGTATTATTTAGTGGTTTAACTTTTGCCGGCGGCTTTGCTTCAAACCCAACCGAATTCGGTATTTTACGTTTCCTTGCCGGTCTTGGTATTGGTGGCGTAATGCCAAACCTGGTGGCATTGACTTCGGAATATGCCCCACAAAAAATGCGTAGTACGCTGGTGACCACCATGTTTAGTGGTTATGCGGTAGGTGGCGTAATGGCTGCGTTATTGGGTTCATGGTTTACCCCAAGTTTTGGTTGGCAAATCATGTTCTTTATCGCGGGTATTCCACTGTTTTTGTTACCAGTGATCTGGAAATTCCTGCCTGAATCTCTCGCATTTATTGTGAAACAGAATAAGCAGCCAGAAGCTTGTCGTATTGTACGTCGCTTGGCGCCAAATCTGACAGTTACCGAGAATACAACTTTCACTTTGCCACAGGAAAATGTGCCTGAAGCAGCCAACGTGGTGAGCTTGTTCCGTCGTGGTCGTGCGGTCAATACTTTACTGTTCTGGGTCGCGTTCTTCACTTGTCTGTTAACCATGTATGCACTGAGCAGCTGGTTACCGAAGTTAATGATGGCAGCGGGCTACTCGATGGACAACAGCTTGATGTTCATGATGGTGATGAACGTTGGTGCGGTTGTGGGTATTGTCGGTGGTGGTATTCTTGCGGATCGTTTCCACTTGAAACCAGTACTGATGTTCCTCGGTATGATGGGTGCGATTGTGATGAGCTCAATGGGCTTTGCATCTAACCAATTCTTACTTTACATCTTGGTGTTCCTGGCAGGTGCAGCGTCGATTGGTTCACAAATGTTGCTATATAGCTATGTTGCGCAGTTCTATCCACTTGCGGTACGTTCGACAGGGATTGGCTGGTCTTCTGCGATCGGTCGTATGGGTGCGATTGTAGGGCCGATCCTGATTGGTGGTTTACTTGGTATGAACCTGCCTGCTTACTTTAACTTTATGGCAGTCGGTTTACCGGTTCTGATTACTGCAATTGCTGTTGCATTAATCATGCATGACAATGAATCTGAAAAGATTGGTTCAATTGAGCCTGCAGTGTCTAAAGCTTAAAGCTAAGTTTTTAAATAAGAAGCCTCCGAAAGGAGGCTTTTTTATATTTAAAATCAGAATAATAGTATTCTATAAAGAGAATCAGTTTTATAAAAAGAGATATAACTTTTATGAGAATATTAATTTTAGGTGCAATATTTTTAGCAAATTCTTTTGTGTATGCTCAAAAAATAAATAGTTATGAATGTGTAATAGAAGAAATATCTAATAGTTATGATGTGAAAAATTTAGAGAATCATTACCTTGGTCAAACTTTCAATGTTAATCGTAGTACAGGAATCATAAGTGGGGCTTTGAAAAATGATTACGTTAATAAACCAATTATTATTGATCCAGGCTCCAAAGATAATAGTTTTAAAGTCATTAACTATTTAAAAATAGGGGAAGGATTAGGAAGAGGAAGCAATGTATATTCCCTTATTGTTGAGGAGTACCAAAGTAAACCTATCAAATCCTTTACTTATATGGACAATGCAATGGTATTTCGCGGTAATTGTAAAAATAAATAATGGATTTTGATTCTTCTCCAAGTAGTTCTCTCTTCAAACATTAAATACATAGTTTTACCGTATTTTCCTATACATATTCATAGCTATAGTTTTTTATTTAGTAGAGCGCGTTAGAATCAATCATAGATATTGAATAAATAGGATTACTCAGATGAACATCAACTCACTCTCCCCAATCCCTGAAGATGATGACGAACTGCATCTTCCTGAACTGGTGTACTGGGCTTCTTTAGGCGATGTTGAGCAGGTCGAGCAGGCGCTACAGGAAGGTCTGGACGTCAACTCCGCCGATGAAGAAGGCTATAGCGCCTTACAGGCCGCCGCTGAAAATGATCATCTGGAAGTGGTCAAACTTCTGGTCAGCAAGGGTGCGGACATTGCGCATCGTAGTCCAAATAGTGCTTTAGAACTGGCAGAAATGGCCGGCAGTAAAGACGTTGTGGCTTATCTGAAAAGTCTGGCCGGTGGTGTCTGAATATAAAAAAGAACCTCAAATTTGAGGTTCTTTTTTATGGTATGAGCTTAGGCAGCATCGCCTTCAAGTTCTTTTAAGATCGCTTCATTGAAAGCCGGTAAATCGTCCGGATTACGAGAAGTAATCAGTACCCAGTCACCGGTATTGCAGCGATGGACTTCTTCATCGACCCATTTCCCGCCGGCATTTTCCAGATCCAGCTTGATGCTCTTATATGAAGTCAGATTCTTGTCTTTAATGCGCTGTGCATCAATCAAGGTCCATGGCCCATGACAGATCGCGGCAATCGGTTTGTGATTGTCGGCAAAATGCTGAATGATTTTTTGCGCATCCTGATTGATTCTCAAGGTATCCGCATTGACTGTACCGCCGGGAATCACCAAAAGATCATAATCATTCAGATCGACGTGTTCAAGACTGGTATCCGGCGTATATTGGGTGGCAGCTTTGGTATCACCTTTGACCGTCGCGACATCTTCATTTTTTTCGGCAGCATGAATCACTTCAAAACCTTTGGACTTTAGAAAATTTAAAGGCTCAGTGAGTTCATCATGTTCAATGCCTTGATTAGATGTAATAAAGAGGACCTTTTTTACCATGATTGCTGTTCCTAAAAAATGTGAGGATTTTTAGCTTAACAACAAGGCGATTCTTACAATGTTGGAGTTTTAGCTCGGAACTGTTAAGCAATGATAAATAAAATAATAGGCAGAAAAAAAGCCCCGACATCCTGTCGGGGCTTTTTCGTATCTTGTGATTTAGGTATAACTCCTGTCGTACCTCACGTCCTGGTGTTGCGATGTTATTCTTGTTTTTAGGTCTTCGGAGCATCCTGCTCTCTATGTTTATAAAGTAATACACATCCCGGTAGCGCACTAGCAGCAGATTGCGGTTATTGTTGTACGCTTTGGCTTACATCAGCGCAGAGTAATTGAGCTGTGCAAGCCTAACCGGTTGTATTTCATTAAAAATGTACATCTAAGCCGATATAAGGTCCTTTAAATTCAAGTTTTAAATTTGGACGTTGATCCTGTTCAAAATCCACCTGCATAAAGCGATAACCGACTTTGGCACCGACATCGACCAGCAGATTATCAATGAAATCATATTGCAGTTCGGCTTGTACATCGGTCTTTCGGGTATCACTGCCGTGACTGTAAACTGCTTCTGCTTTGGCACTCATACCGGTAAAGGGCAATTTAACCCCGGCTGTTGCATAGAGCAGTGGACTATATTCATCCAGATCGTATTGAGTGAAAACGCCGGCAGTCAGGTTTTTTACCGTACCATCCAGATTGGTTAAACCTGCGCCTATATCCGCATGCACAATGGTATCTAGCAATTCGTAATACAGAATATAGTCAATATTCTTCAACTCGATATCTGAGGCATTGACAGGAGAATTCTGTTCGCTGGTGCTGTCCAGATTGACGTATTTAATCTTGGCATTTGGCAACAATGGCACTGGATGTTCTACAGCGAGAGATAGTTGTGCTGTACCTTGTCGATCCAGCTCATGCTTGAAATTGTTATCCTGACTATAGCCGTCAAAATCCCAGTAACTGAGATCCGCTTTCACGCCGATCACATCTGCATGACTGAGCGTACTGAGTCCAAAACCACATAATAAGGTGGTGAGTATTTTTGCGCGCATGGCTCTATTCCCTAAAGCTTTATTAAAATTGGAGGTGTCTGGTTACTTAAAAACATCTTCTTAATATGGAGTAGCAAGTGCATGATATAGAGAATTTCAAAAATGTATATCCTTGGATTTTGCAGGACAATAAGATGGTAGCGAGAAGCACACAACAAGCGAAAGACTATGCATTATATGTCGCCGGTCAGGCCGTTCAGACGGGTGAATGGCTAGAGGTCAAACATAAATATAACCACGAACTGTATGCCCGTGTCGCCTTGGCTGATGCCAATACACTGGAACAGGCGATTCAGTCTGCCGTAGACGCAGAAGCTGAAATGGCTGCCTTGGAGCCGTTTCAGAAACAGAAAATTCTGCTGCATTGCGTACGCCGTTTTCGTGAGATTCATGAAGAACTAACCGAAATTCTGATTGCAGAAGGGGGCAAACCGCGTAAAGCAGCCGAAGCTGAAGTAGAACGCCTGATCAATACCTTTCAGATTGCCGCAGATGCCGTGACTCAGATTGATCAGGGACGTATGCTGCCTTTGGCCGTGACTGCGGCAGCATCTGGTTATCAGGGCATTGTGAAACAGGTGCCGATTGGTGCAGTGTCTTTGATTAGTCCGTTTAATTTTCCTTTAAACCTGACCGCGCATAAAATTGCTCCTGCGATTGCAGCCGGCTGTCCCTTTGTGCTGAAACCGCCTAGTCTGACCCCGATTTCTGCCTTAAAAATTGCCGAAATTCTGGCGGAAACCGATTTACCGCAAGGTGCCTTTTCGGTATTGCCCTGTCCGCGAGAACTGGCCGATCTACTGGTCACCGATGAGCGTTTTAAATTACTCAGTTTTACCGGTTCCGATGCCGTGGGCTGGGATATGAAAGCGCGTGCCGGACGCAAAAAAGTGGTCTTGGAGCTGGGTGGCAATGCTGCTGTCATGATTGAGCCAGATACCGAAATTAACGATGCCTTGATTAACCGTTTGATTAGTGGCGCGTATAACCATGGGGGACAAGTGTGTATCAGTGTGCAACGCATTCTGGTGCATCAGCAGATTTATGCTGAAGTGAAGGACAAACTGCTGGCGAAACTGAAAACGATTAAAGCAGCCGATCCGAACTTAAGCACGACCTTGGTTGGTCCGATGATCAAAGAAGCAGAAGCCAAGCGCCTGAAAAAATGGCTGGATAAAGCCCTGAAAAAAGACGCGAAAATCCTGATTGGAGGTGAGCTAAATGGCGTGATGTTTGCACCGACCTTGCTGGAAAATGTAGACCACAGTCTGGAAATCTACCGTGATGAAGCCTTTGGCCCGGTGGCAATCCTGGAAGCGTATACTGATTTTGAATCCGGTATTGCCTGTATCAACCGCAGCCGTTTTGGCTTGCAAGCTGGAGTGTATACTCAGAATCTGAACAAGATGCTGTATGCCTGGGATCATCTGCATGTCGGCGGTGTCATTATCAATGATATTCCGTCTTTCCGGGTCGATAACATGCCTTATGGCGGGGTCAAAGATTCAGGTCTGGGTCGTGAAGGAATTCAGTCAGCCATTCGCGACATGCAGGAAGAGCGCATGCTGGTGATTAAAGCCTAAGTTTAGAATACTCATCGCTTCGATATCACAGGCAGCTTGTTTTAAATCTGCTTGTGATATTTAAACCGGTTTTTAAAGAGGTCAAAATTCCATGAGAGAATTTGATTTCCCATATCACGGCTTGGTCATGTGCCTTAGTATGAGCCGTTTCATCTTCAAATAATGATCTAAAAACAGATGCTGGATCAGAGTCTTGGAATACATTTTTTGAAACAGCGACCCTGTAGTAAAACTTAAGAAAAATATATTCCAAAAAGTTTTTCAATATATAACTTGTTTAATCTGCCTTATTTTGCAGAATTATTGAACGCTTAATTCGAATAGATTATAAATAACGAATATTTTAAGCAGAATTTACAGAAAAAATTTAAAAAAGTCAGTATTGTTAAATCATCTACAAGGTCAGTTTTTCGATCAGACTTTAAGCAAGATGTAAGACCTGCTGACCTGTTTGTACATTAGAATTCGACGCCCACAAGGTGCCCTCTAATTCAAACACCCAAAATTATTGAAAATGCTTCTTTTTTTGCTTGCGCCATAACCATAACAAGCAGCATCTAAAGGGGTTAAAAGTTTAGGTGTTCTATGACAGAAACTCGTGAGAATTGGTCCGCACGATCAGGATTCATTATTGCAGCGATTGGTTCCGCCGTTGGCTTGGGGAATATCTGGCGTTTCCCTTATGTTGCCTATGAAAATGGTGGCGGGGCATTCCTGATCCCCTATCTGATTGCGATTTTCGCAGCAGGTTTACCTTTATTGTTTTTAGACTATGCGGTCGGACACAAGTTCCGTAAAGCACCGCCTATGGCCTATAAAAAACTCATGAATGCCGAATCCTTGGGTTGGTGGCAGGTCATGGTCACTCTGGTGATCGGGATTTACTATGCCAGCGTCTTGTCCTGGGCTGGCAGCTATATGTTCTATTCCTTTGGACAACAGTGGGGCACAGATACCCAAGGCTTCTTCTTCAATACTTACCTGCAAAATGGTGAGGGTCTGACTCTCGGTTTTGTACCTGTGCTGTTCTTTGGTCTGGTGGTCGTTTGGGCAGCAGTCATGCTGATTCTTTACGGTGGAGTACGCCGAGGGGTGGAACTGGCGAATAAAATCTTTATGCCATTTCTGGTGATTTTATTCACGATCCTGGTGATTCAGGCAGTCCGTTTACCTGGTGCAGCCGATGGTTTAAATGCTTTCTTCACGCCGAACTGGGAAGCGATGGCCAACTATAAAGTCTGGTTAGCCGCTTTTGGTCATATCTTCTTCTCATTGTCAGTGGGCTTCGGGATCATGTTGACCTATGCATCTTACCTGAAACGCAAAACTAACCTGACCGGTTCAGGGATTGTGGTGGCATTGGCCAACTCGTCTTTTGAAATCCTAGCGGGTATTGGTGTGTTTGCAGCACTTGGTTTTATGGCGTTCAGTTCAGGCGCTAAAGTTGAAGATGTGGTGTCTGGCGGTATTGGTCTGGCCTTTATTGCGTTTCCAAAAATCATTTCCAGTTTAGGTGCAGGTGGTGACCTGTTCGGTTTCCTGTTCTTTGGTTCATTGACGGTGGCGGGTATTACCTCCATGGTCAGTATCCTGCAAGTTCCGATTGCTGCGTTCCAGGACAAACTGGGCTGGTCAAAGAACAAGTCAGTGACCATTATTGCGGGTGGTTCAGCAGTGATTTCTACCCTGATGTTCTCGACACATAGTGCCATTACCTTTGTCGATATCATCGATTACTTTGCCAATAACATCGGTATTGTTGGTGGTGGTCTGTTATCGATTATTCTGTTGTCGTGGTTCCGTCGTCCATTAATGAAACAGCTGGAAGGCCATGTGAATGAGTTTGCCAGCGTGAAACTAGGTACGAGCTGGAACTTCATGCTGACGGTGATCACGCCGTTGTCATTATTGCTGGCATTGGGCCTGACCCTGAAATCGATCATGGCAGAAGGTTATGGTGGCTATACTGCCAGTACCCTATGGATGGTAGGCGGAGGAGTGATGGCATTCTTTATTCTGGGTGCCATTCTGTTCAGCCTGATCAAAGACCGTCACAGCTAGGAGAGCGACTATGAATACATCTGCACTAATCATGATGATCATCTCCATCGTTTTATTATGGGGTGGTCTGGTACTGGCTGTGATTCATCTGGCAAAAAATCCGGAAGAACCAGAAGACTAAAAATCTTCACATAAACCTACTGTTACCATAAATGGAAGTCATTATCATCCTTGATGATAATGACTTTTTTAATGGCTGATGCTTTGACATGATTTCCGTTTCAGATGGACAAGTCTATACAGCCTTTGCCGTGACTTTATTCGCCGGGCTGGCCACCGTAGTGGGTGGGGGACTGGTATTATTCTTAAAAAAACCTAATTTCCGTTTGCTGGCCTTTGGTTTGGCCTTTGCTGCCGGTGCCATGATCTATGTCTCTTTAACCGAAATTCTGAACAAATCGATCGCGTCCTTTAGTCTGGACTTTGATGAAAAAACCGGTTTTGCCTTTGGCACTTTTGCTTTTTTACTGGGCGTAGTTCTGGTGTTGTTGCTGGATCGCTTTGTGCCGAATCCACATGACACCATTGAAACCCATTCTGCCAAGGGCGTCAGTTCACCCCAATTACTGCGTACCGGCATGCTGACGCTGTTTGCGATTAGCGCACATAACCTGCCGGAAGGACTGGCGACATTTTTTACCACACTGGAAAGTCCTGCTCTGGGTGCACCTCTAGCGGTCGCGATTGCGATTCATAATGTACCAGAAGGCGTGGCGATTGCCTTGCCGGTGTATATGGCCACGGGCCGTAAAGATTATGCGCTCTGGGCCAGTCTGGTTTCGGGTTTGGCCGAACCATTAGGGGCAGCGCTCGGTTATTTTATTCTGGCACCTTATATGAGTGAAACCGTCTATGGTCTGATCTTTGGCGTGATTGGTGGGGTGATGGTTTATCTGGCGCTGGATGAATTATTGCCGACGGCAAAGCGCTATTCTGAAGGGCATGAAACAGTCTATGGATTGGTGAGCGGCATGGCGGCATTGGCCAGCAGTCTGGTGATTTTTAAGTTTATTCAATAAGCCATATATTCACTAAATCACGCGCCATAAAAAAAGCAGCTTGCGCTGCCTTTCATTTTAAACACATGACTTATGCAGTTTTTTCTATACGGCAATAGAAGAAACCGTCGCCTTGATCTGCTTTCGGCAACAACTGACGACCATGAATCTGTTCGATACCCCAATCGGCTTCGATTTTGATTTCTTTGGCATCGGCATGTTGAGCAAAGAACTCGACCATCTGCTGTTCGTTTTCGGCTTTTAGAATTGAACAGGTGATGTACAGCAACGTGCCGCCAACTTTCAGTTGCTGCCACATATTTTCCAGAATCTGCTTTTGCAGATGTACCGTTTGCGGAATATCTGTAGAGTGACGTAGCAAGCGAATATCCGGATTACGACGGATCACACCAATTGCGGAACATGGTGCATCCAGCACGATACAATCCACCGACTCAGGTGCTGTCCAAGTGATCGCATCAGCCGCGATAATTTCAACGTCGGCATATTCAGTTAATAGTAAACGTTCCAGATTTTCTGCCACACGGACTAAACGTTTGGCATCTTGGTCAATGGCATACAGTTTTTTCGGGCTATATTTTTCCAGGATATGCGCGGTCTTGCCACCTGGAGCGGCACAGGCATCGACCACCACTTTGCCTTCAAGGTCAGGAACTAAGGTCGCACACAGCTGGGCATGTTCATCCTGAACCGAGAAACCGCCGGCTTCATAGCCCGGCAGGTTCGGAATATGGACATTCTGTTCCAGTACAATCCCGACTTCAGACAGGGTGCAGGCACGTGCTTCATAGCCTTCTTCTTCCAGAATTTCCAGATATTCATCACGGCTGACCTGATTGACATTGACACGCAAGGTGAGCGGTGCAATCTGTTTCAAGTCATGCGACAGTTCGGCAAGCTGTTCTGGCCAGTCTTTCTTTAAACGCTTGTAGAGCCAGCTTGGCAGACCATGCGCCTGATTTAAAGCCAGGTCAAATTCTTCTGTTTCACGTGAAACACGACGCAGAACGGCATTGACCAGACCGCTTAAAGGTTCAAAGCCCAGCTGTTTGGCTGCAGTCACGGTTTCTGAAATCGCAGCATGCGCCGGAATACGGGTACATAGAATCTGATACAAACCCAGATATAAGCAGCTTTCTAAAGCTTGGTTATCAAGAGGTTTGGTTAACAGCGGCAGGGTGATGGCTTTCAGGCCATGCCACTGACGTAAACAGCCCAAAGTTAACTCGTGATATAGGCCACGGTCACGTTCAGACACGATGTTGATATGTTGATTGAGTACAGAAGCAAGTGATTGGCCGTTTTGTACAGCCAATAGGGTTTTTACAACTTGCGCGCGCAAATTCAAGTTTTTAGCTGATGATTGAATTTGGCTCATGCGAATTTATATCCTACCGATAGTTTTTGAGTTTGATTAATTTGAACAGCATTCAGGGCTTTGCCGCCTGGCCATTGCAGATTGGTGATGCAAATGGCATGTTGATCGCCACACATCACATGCACGCCGTCTTTATCCAGGGCAATCACTTCACCAGGGAGGGCATTGCTTGTCTTTTGCGTGGAAAGTGATGAATTCCAGATGCGTAAATTGCTGCTGTCATCCAGTGGAGTAAATGCCACCGGCCAAGGATTAAAAGCGCGAATATTACGGTCAATGTCTGCCGCAGGCTGGGTCCAGTCAATTTGAGCTTCGGCTTTTGTCAGTTTATGCGCGTAAACCGTCAGGCTTTCATCCTGAACTTGACGAGTCTCAAGATAGTGCTGTAAAGTCTGTTCCGATTCGAGCACGGCCACAATCGCTTCCGCACCTTGCAGCGCCAGTTTGTCATGCAGGCTGGCAGAAGTATCCTCGGCGCTAATCGGGCACAGTGTTTTATACATCATGTCCCCGGTATCCAGACCGGCTGCCATTTTCATAATGGTCACACCTGTTTCGGTATCGCCGGTAGCAATCGCGCGCTGAATCGGGGCTGCACCGCGCCAGCGTGGCAACAGCGAACCATGAATATTCAGGCAACCATATTTTGGCGTATCCAGAACCACTTGTGGCAGGATCAGGCCATAAGCTGCCACCACCATCACATCTGCATTTAAGGCTTTAAGTTCCGCTTGCGCCGCCAGACCTTCTTCAGTCGATGACTTGAAATGTAAAGGCTGATAGACCGAAAGATGATGTTCAAGCGCTAACTGCTTCACCGCAGATGCCGTGAGCTTTTGTCCACGTCCGGCCTTGCGGTCCGGTTGAGTATAGACCGCCACAATTTCATGTTCGGTTCTAAGCAACGCAGCCAATGCAGTCGCTGCAAATTCTGGTGTGCCTGCAAATATGATCTTCACACATGAAATTCCAAATAAACTTAAAAGCTATTATAAGCCAAAAGCCAAATTTCAGCCTAATCCTTACCAAAACTTATCCGAGAAGCTTGGTGAGTACTTGAATTTCGGTGGAATTTTTATATAAAAAAAACTCATGCAAATTGTAAAAATTATTCATGAAAGTTTTGTATTGTCCTGATGATGATGGCGGTATAGTAGATTTCATTAAGAAATTTTTATCGTCAGATCATCCAAACCTCTCTATAGACATTTTTGCCTGCATCTACACCCAAAAGGCCATCTTGTAAATCAAGGGCTTGTAGTATGATAGGTTTAAAATTCAACTGATTTAAGCTCCTTGTCAGTATGATTTAGCCAGAGTGGAT
This sequence comes from Acinetobacter sp. CIP 101966, assembly GCF_000369725.1. Lineage (NCBI taxonomy): Bacteria > Pseudomonadati > Pseudomonadota > Gammaproteobacteria > Moraxellales > Moraxellaceae > Acinetobacter > Acinetobacter sp. CIP 101966. The sequence goes on from NZ_KB850164.1 coordinate 67,286, forward strand.
CTGCCCGATTCATTGCAAGCTCAAACTTTGTTGGAAATATAAAATGCCTGACTATCGTTCAAAAACATCGACACACGGAAGAAATATGGCTGGCGCACGCGGTTTATGGCGTGCCACCGGCATGAAAGATGAAGATTTCGGTAAGCCGATTATTGCGGTGGTGAACTCGTTCACCCAGTTTGTACCGGGTCACGTTCATTTGAAAGACTTAGGTCAGCTGGTGGCACGTCAAATTGAAGCGTCAGGCGGCGTGGCCAAAGAATTCAATACTATTGCTGTCGATGATGGCATCGCGATGGGTCATGACGGCATGCTATATTCATTGCCTTCACGTGATCTGATTGCAGACTCGGTCGAGTACATGGTCAATGCCCATTGTGCCGATGCGATGGTGTGTATCTCGAACTGTGACAAGATCACCCCGGGTATGTTAATGGCTTCAATGCGTCTGAACATTCCGGTGGTATTTGTCTCTGGCGGTCCAATGGAAGCGGGCAAGGTCAAAATCCGTGGCAATGAAAAAGCCATTGATCTGGTTGATGCCATGATTGTTGCAGCAGATGACAGCTTCACTGATGAAGAAGTTGCTGAATATGAACGTTCAGCTTGCCCAACCTGTGGTTCATGTTCAGGCATGTTTACCGCAAACTCGATGAACTGTTTGACTGAAGCACTTGGTTTATCGCTTCCGGGCAATGGTTCAACGCTGGCAACCCATGCCAACCGTAAAAAATTATTCGAGCGTGCGGGTCAATTGATTGTTGAAATCACTAAACGTCATTATGAGCAAAATGACTACAGCTTATTGCCACGTTCAATCGCGACCAAAGCAGCGTTTGAAAATGCGATGACTTTAGACATTTCCATGGGTGGTTCAACCAATACGGTTCTACATTTGTTGGCAGCAGCACACGAGGCAGAAGTCGACTTTACCATGACTGACATCGATCGTTTGTCACGTAATGTGCCAGTTCTTTGTAAGGTTGCGCCGGCGAAGCAGGACGTGCATATGGAAGATGTACACCGTGCCGGTGGCATCATGTCGATCCTGGGTGAACTGGATCGCGCGGGCTTGCTGGATACTTCTGTTCCAACCGTGCATGAAAAAACTTTAAAAGATGCCTTGGATAAATGGGACATCATCCGTACCGAAGATGAAGAGGTGTATCAATTCTTCAAATCGGCACCGGGCGGTGTTCCGACCCAGACCGCATTCTCGCAAGACCGTTACTATGCGCGCTTAGATGGTGACCGTGACAATGGCGTGATCCGTAATGCAGCCAATGCCTTCTCACAAGATGGTGGTCTAGCGGTACTTTACGGCAACATCGCGCTAGAAGGCTGTATCGTAAAAACTGCGGGTGTGGATGATTCAATCCTGAAATTCAACGGGACTGCACGTGTGTTTGAAAGTCAGGATGCTGCAGTTGAAGCCATTCTTGGCGGCAAAATCACTGCGGGTGATGTCGTCGTGATTCGCTATGAAGGTCCACGTGGTGGCCCGGGTATGCAGGAAATGCTGTATCCAACCAGTTACTTAAAATCGAAAGGTTTGGGTAAAGACTGCGCACTTTTAACGGATGGCCGTTTCTCGGGTGGTTCGTCTGGTCTGTCGATTGGTCACGTGTCGCCTGAAGCGGCTGAAGGCGGTGCAATTGGTCTGGTGGAAGATGGCGACCGTATCGAAATTGATATTCCAAACCGTACCATTCACCTGGCAGTGGATGATGCAACCATGGCAGCGCGCCGTGAAGCACAAGAAGCCAAAGGCTGGCAGCCTGCTGAACAGCGTCCGCGTAAAGTGTCTAAAGCACTGAAAGCGTATGCGATGCATACTACTAGTGCGTCGAAAGGTGCGGTACGTGATATCTAATTTGTAATTTTACAGATTTAAATAGCACTCCAGATGGGGTGCTTTTTTTATACAAGAAACTATCTTAAAATGAAAGAGGACTCCACCCGACAGTCAGGGTGGAGGTGAATTTCGTAAGTTTTTTAATTTAGCTTTAATTCGTTTTTATGTTAAAATAAAAGAAATATAACATTGTATTTAAATAAGTTTTAAAAAAAATGAAAATCAACAAGGCGTATAAATTTAGGCTTGAGCCTAATGAAGAGCAAGAGGTTATTTTAAACAATCTTGTTGGTTCTGCGCGTTTTGTTTGGAATCAAATTTTAGTTGTGTCATTTGAAATGTTTGCAAAGAATGAATTTATCAATGCAACCAATTTGGTGAATAAAATCACCAGTCTTAAAAAGAATCCTGAATATGCTTTTTTAGCAAATCATTCTAATGCTGTTTCCCTACAGCAAAAAATTCGTGATCTGGCTTCGGCTTGGACAAGGTTTTTCAATGCAAAAGAACATGCAAGATTAAAAGAAAATAAGCGTAAACCACGCAAGCCCAAATTCCTCAAACTCACTGATGGTTCTGAAATCCAGTTACGCCCACTGATGCCTAGATTTAAGAAAAAATCAGATGGTTACGATTCAATTAGATTGGTGCAATTTGATAAATATTGTCGAATTGAGGGTAATCGAGTTAAGCTGCCAAATGGCATAGGATTTGTGAAATTTAGAAAATCACAAGATATTCTAGGCACAATTAAGAATGTGACAATCAGTAAGAGATCAGGTCATTGGTATATTTCATTTGGCAGTGAAAAAGAGTTATTGGAAAATCCAGTACATCCATCCAAAACCGCAGTTGGTGTTGATTTAGGTGTCAAGAAATTAGTCACAACATCTGAGGGTGAGGTATTTAACCCAAAGAACAGTTTTAAAACCAACCAAATTAAATTAGCTAAACTTCAACGTAAGTTGAGCAAAAAAGTGAAGTTTAGTGAAAATTGGAAAAAGTTGAACACCACAATTAACAAGCTACATTATCATATTGCCAATATTCGGCATGACTACCTACATAAAGTCACGACAACTCTCAGCAAAAACCACGCAATGATCGTAGTTGAGGACTTAAAAGTAGCCAATATGTCGAAGTCAGCAAGTGGCACAATCGAGAAAAAAGGAAAGAATGTCAAAGCCAAGTCGGGCTTAAACAAGGCAATCCTAGATCAAGGTTGGTCAATGCTTGTTGATATGTTGGAGTACAAACAACAATGGCGAGGTGGTTTACTCGTTAAGATTGACCCGAAATACACAAGTCAAACGTGTAGCTCCTGCGGTCATGTTGCAAAAGAAAATAGGCTTACTCAGGCACATTTTGAATGTGTTGCGTGTGGCTTTAGCGAGAATGCGGATATTAACGCTTCTCGTAATATTTTGGCGGTGGGACACACCGTTTTGTCTGTGGAGGGTGGATGCGGTAAAGGTTGCCCGATGAAGCAGAAAGCAAGCGAAATCCGTGAGGAAGTCACCTAAGAGCTGATGCTTTTAGAATCCCCCACTTGAATAAAGTGAAAGTGGTGGGAGTATGTCAAACAATGGCCTTAAAATAAATTGTCCAAGACCGACACTTAAAATCGGTCATCGCCCAGGAAGAGAATAATGAGTAAAGATAATATCCGCGAGCATTCTGCCCCTGTTTATGAAGGTATTGAAAATGCACCGGCGCGTTCCATGATGCGTGCTACCGGTTTTAAAGATGCCGATTTTGAACGGCCATTTATTGGCATCGCTTCGACCTGGGCCAATGTCACGCCTTGTAATATGCATATTGATGGTCTGGCCAGAACCGTAGAGCAGGGCGTGAGTGCGGCGGGTGGCAAGGGCATTATCTTTAATACCATTACCATTTCAGATGGCATTTCCAATGGCACCGACGGCATGAAATATTCCCTGCTGTCACGGGAAGTGATCGCAGATTCGATTGAAACCGTGGTCGGCTGTCAGGCTTATGATGGTGTGATTGCCATTGGTGGCTGTGACAAAAATATGCCCGGCTGCATCATGGGATTGGCGCGCCTCAACCGTCCGGGGCTGTTTATTTATGGCGGAACCATCAAACCGGGTGAAGGTCATACCGACATGATTTCAGTGTTTGAAGCGGTGGGTCAATATGCCAAAGGTGAAATCAACGCGATTCAGGTCAAGCATATTGAAGAGGTTTCCTTGCCAGGTCCGGGTTCGTGTGGCGGTATGTACACGGCCAACTCGATGGCCTCTGCGATTGAAGCTTTAGGCATGAGCCTGCCGGGCTCTTCGGCACAGGAAGCGGTATCGGAAGACAAGCAAATTGACTGTGCCCGGGCCGGTGAAGCGGTGATGAACCTGTTGCGACTGGATATTAAGCCGCGCGACATCATGACCAAAGCCGCCTTTGAAAACTCGATTAAAGTCTTGATTGCGCTGGGTGGTTCGACCAATGGTGTACTGCATCTTTTAGCCATGGCACATACAGCAGGAGTGGAATTGAGTCTGGATGATTTCGTGCGGATTGGTAAAGATATTCCGGTGGTGGCCGACGTGCGTCCATCAGGTAAATATCTGATGTCAGAACTGATTGCGATTGGTGGAATTCAACCACTGATGAAGCGCATGCTGGATGCCGGCATGCTGGATGGCTCATGTCTGACGGTCACAGGTAAGACGCTGGCAGAAAATCTGGCCGATGTGCAGGACTATCCGGAAGGCCAGCAGATTATTCTGCCTTTTGATGCGCCAGTGAAAAAAGACTCACATCTGGTGATTCTAAAAGGCAATCTGTCACCGAAGGGCGCGGTCGCCAAAATTACCGGTAAGGAAGGACTGCATTTTGCTGGCCCGGCTCGCGTGTTTGAAGGTGAGCAGGGTGCCATGCGCGGTATTCTGGATGGCGAAGTCCAGCCGGGTGAAGTGGTGGTGATTCGTGGCGTTGGTCCCAAAGGTGGCCCGGGAATGCCAGAAATGCTGAAACCGACCTCTGCGATTATCGGGAAGGGCTTAGGCGCTTCAGTTGCCCTGATTACCGATGGACGCTTCTCGGGTGGCAGTCACGGTTTTGTGATTGGTCATGTCACCCCCGAAGCTTATGATGGCGGCCCGATTGGTCTGGTACAAAATGGCGACCAGATTTCAATTAATGCGGAAACCCGGGAAATGACCTGGCATGTGGATGAGCCGGAGATTGCAGCACGTCAAGCAGCCTGGATCAAACCAAAACCGAACTATACCCATGGAGCACTGGCCAAATTCGCCAAACTGACCTCAGGTGCAGAAACCGGGGCGGTCACTGACTTGAATCTTGACCTCTAATCCATTGTTAAACATTGAACATTTGTTTATCTTAATCGGGCGTAAGACCCTCACCGACAGTCAGGTGGGGGATACAAGCGAGTGGCGATAGCCATATTAAAGATAATGTTTTCTTGGTTTTATTGCTTATTTTTGCTATAATTCAAACACTACAATTCTTTTATAAACAATGATTTAATGAAGATTTTACAACACTACAAGTTTAGGCTTCTGCCTAACCAAGAACAGGAAATATTGCTTAATCAAGCAATAGGTTCTGCTCGTTTTGTGTGGAATCAAATTCTCGCTAAATCATTTGAAATGTTTGCTAAAGATGAATATATTCGTTACGAAAGCATTGAAAAAAAATTAGTACCCCTTAAAAAAACACCTGAATTTTCTTTTCTTGGTCAAACATATTCAGCTTGCTTACAGCAAAAAATACGTGATCTTGCTCAAGCATGGGGTAAGTTTTACAACAAAAAAGAACAAGCTCGTTTAAAGCAAAACAAGCGGAAACCACGTAAACCCAATTTTTTTAAATTGGCTGATGGTGGTGAGATTGAGCTTAGACCACTCATGCCAAGATTCAAGAAGAAATTAGATGGTGAGCAATCTTTTAGACTTCCATTTGCAGATTGTGAGGTTATTGGTGATCGAGTTTCTTTGCCTAAAAAAACAGGTTGGATAAGATTTAAAAAATCACAAGAAATTGTTGGTAAAATCACAAGTATTACAATTAAGAAAATTTGTGGGCTTTGGTATGTTTCATTTTTTACTAACCGTGAAATCGAACAACCAATTCATCCATCAAAATCTACAATTGGTGTTGATCTTGGTATTAAGAAATTAATTACAATATCAACAGGTCAGGTATTTGACCCAATCAATAGTTTTAAAGCCAATCAAGTAAAGTTGGCTAGGCTTCAACGCAAGTTGAGAAAGAAAACCGAATTTAGTCAAAATTGGAAAAAACTTAATTTAAGGATCAATAAATTACATCATCATATTGCCAATATTCGGCATGACTACTTGCACAAAGTCACGACAACTCTCAGCAAAAACCACGCAATGATCGTAGTTGAGGACTTAAAAGTAGCCAATATGTCGAAGTCAGCCAAAGGCTCAATCGAAGAAAAAGGAAAGAATGTTAAAGCTAAATCAGGCTTAAACAAATCAATCCTAGATCAAGGTTGGTCAATGCTTGTCAATATGTTGGAGTATAAGCAACAATGGCGAGGTGGTTTACTCGTTAAGATTGACCCTAGATATACAAGTCAGACTTGTAGTTCATGCGGTCATGTTGCAAAAGAAAATAGACCTACTCAGGCTAAGTTTGAGTGTGTTAGTTGTGGTTTTAGCGAGAATGCAGATATTAACGCTTCTCGTAACATTTTAGCGGTGGGACATACCGTTTTGTCTGTCGAGGGAAGATGCGGTAAAGATCGCCCTGTGAAGCAGAAAGCAAGTGAAATCCGTGAGGAAGTCACCTAAGAGCTTTTGCTTTTAGAATCCCCCACTTGAGCTAGTCGAAAGTGGCGGGAGTATGTCAAGACTTGATATAAGTTTTTACACCATGCAGGGCTTTGGCTCTGCGATCTTAAAAATAGATTATTCTGTACAGATTCAATTTTTTGAACTGCACACCGTCATCTTTGTCGAGGCCGAACTCATGTCCCTGTTACGCCGTTGGTTTGATCCAATCCGATCGAGTTGGTTTTACCAGAAACCAATCCGTCAAACGGTGTTATCTATTCAAGATGGGCTGAGTATCCATTTAAGACTGGATGATGTGTACAGCTATCTGGCGGTACAGCAGCTGCCCCAGCTCGAAGAAATTTTAAGTCCGCAGCTCAAGCCGCTGAAAGTAATTATTTCCAGTTCGCATGCAGCCCCCCCAAATCAGATGTCTTTTGATGAATGGCAGCACTACACCCTAAATGATGCCAAGATTCTGTCAAAACAGCATCGTTTCAGTTTTCATGATACGCCGGAATTACCGAGCGCTGAGGCCTTAAAACAGGCTGAACTGATTTTGCGGCATACACCTCTGCGTGGACAAGATTTCCTGTATTTGCTGGAAGATGTTTTCCATATGCTCTGGCAAAAACAGACCGGAAAATTACGAACCCTTTATGCCATGGCCAGTCGTCATCATCAGCCACAGGACTTTCCCGAACGTATTTTTGATCAGACCCCGATTCTGGCCAGCTATTTTAATTTAGGCGGTCGCCAGTATCAGGCAGTCGATGACCTGTTGCGTCTGACCCGGCGTCTGGAGCAGCAAAAACTGCTGACCGGTAATCCGATTTTTATGATCGATCACATTGAATGGCGTGAGCATCTGATCAGTGATGCTGAAGAGCTGAACGAGATCCAGTCGATGGATCCGGAACTGGACTTGTATCTCGCGCTGGAAGATCCGATTTCCTGGCTGCTCCTAGCTTACATCAAGGAAGAACTGGCGGATTATTATAATATCCAGCTGAATGTTTATCCCTTGTCCTATCGTGGCCGGGATGAGTTTGACTGGAGTCTGGCCACACGTTTATCCAAACGGACTGACGTAGAATTTACCCCGTTCTGCCGACCGACCGAGCAGGCGATCGCGCCAATGGCACAGTTATTTTATAGCTGTCCCGAGGAGCAGCGGATTGAGGCGATGTACCAGATCTTGCAGGCCGTCTGGACCCGTGGTGAAGACCTCTCTTATGCACCCCATTTCAAGCATTTGCAGCAACAGTTAAATATTGTAGATCTGACCCAGGACGATATTCTGGCCAAGCTGCAGGACAATGATATGCTGTGTGAAATGAAGTCGCAGCCGAATTTTCCGGTACTGGAACTGCGCATAGATGATCAAAGTTATACATTTAATAGCTTATATCGGGTCTGGATGATTGAAAGTATTTTCAGTAATGTGTTAGAAGAAAAGTATAAGAGTAATAATCAAACTGAAAGTGAACTGAAAAAACATGGAAAAGATCAAAGCTGAATCACTAGAACATGCACGTCAACAGATCGATGCCATTGATACAGCTTTAGTTGAGCTGATCGCTGCGCGTCAATTTTATGTTGATCAAACCACCCGTTTCAAAAAAACCGAAACCGATTTGCAGTCACCAGAACGTATGGAACAGATTGTAGAAAATGTTAGGGCATTGGCGCAAAAGCAGGGCCTCGATCAGGAGTTTATTGAACATCTATACCGTGAAATGTTCCAATACTTTATTCAACGTGAACTGAAAGAGTTTCGTCCTTAAACGGGCTCATTTCAGTTCAACTACGCCGGACGATCTTCAAGCTATGCAGGAGATCTTGCTGTAGCCATGGCGATTTTTAAGCACAACATCGCCTTTTTGCAAAAATAATTTATCCATAAAAAGCCCATTCAGCCAAGTGCCTAAAGCCTTGCCTGGACGGGCTTTGCACGGTTTTATAGAAATTATGGTAAAAAAAATAAATTGATTTTATTAAATATTTTTACAATGTAAGTTTGATTTAATTTAAAAAGTATATATATTGTATATACATCTTTTGCAAAGCAGTCTTTATTTTGGAGAGATAAGCAATGAGCGAGAAAATCAAAAAAATAAAGACAGGCAAGAAAGATGGACAACTTTTAATTCGTATTCAGAGTACGGAGCGTGATGAATTTATTCGTCTCTGCGAAGAACTGGATACTAGTGCTGCTCGTGAATTAAGAAAATTTATTCGTGGTTTTGTGAAACAACACAAGCCTAACGAATAGCCTTACTAGGGAGTAATACCATGGCTAAGCAAGTTAAATCTTTAAAGCAAGAAATCAAAGCACGTTTGAAAAAGATTTCAAAACATAAAGGCAAATTGAAGCAACTGAAGCAAGCGCTTAAAAAACAGAAATAAGCCAACGCGAATCAATTGCCAGTCACTTAAAACAGTTCATTCTAGACAGACTGTTTTAGGCTACAAAAAAGACCGAACATATATGTTCGGTCTTTTTGCTTGCAACAGGCTGTGCCCAGTCATCGCTGAATTTTATTTTTTATCGACCAGACTGAAGAACCAGTTTAAGAACAGGGCTGCAAACGTTGCCGTACCAATACCACCTAGATTGAAGCTACCAAAAGTCAGGGCAAAATCACCCGTACCTAAAATAATGGTCACCGCAGCCACCATCAGGTTCTTGTTCTGCGAAAAATCGACCTTGTTCTCAATCCAGATTTTGGCACCAGCAATAGTAATCAAACCAAAGACTATAATCGAAGCACCGGTCAGAATCGCCGTTGGAATAGTATGAATCACCGCACCAAACTTAGGCGATAAACCCAGGAACACAGCAAAGACACCCGCGACTGCAAAGATGATGGTCGAGTAAACCCGTGTCACGGCCATTACACCAATGTTTTCACCATAGGTGGTCATACCCGGCGCACCCACACCACCGGCTAAAGTGGTTGCAATACCATCTGCTACAAAGGCTTTACCAATATGCGGATCCAGGTTTTCACCGGTCATCGCGCCTACGGCTTTAATATGGCCCAGATTTTCTGCCACCAGAATCAAGGCAACTGGTGCGATGATCAGCATGGCATTGACTTCAAAGGTCGGTGCATGGAAGGTCGGTAAACCGAACCAGGCTGCTTGCTGGATTGGCAGGAAATTAATCGCAGTGCCATAACCCATGACATTGCTGAGCATGAAATAGATCAGATAGGCCAGTAACAGACCGACCAATAATAGCAGGCGTTGCAGCAGGCCTTTGGTAAAGACGGCAATCGAGCCCATGCACATCACGGTAACGAGAGACATCCACATATTAAAGGTGTTGCCCATGACGCTTTTAACCGTGACTGGAGCAAGGTTCAGGCCAATGATCATCACCACGGCACCGGTCACTACCGGTGGCATCAGCTTTTCGATCCAGCGGGTGCCCGTCGCCATGACCAGAAAGCCCATCAGCGCATAGAAGATGCCACATGCGATAATCCCGCCTGCTGCAACGCCAATATTCGGATTCAGTCCGCCACCACCCGCATAACCAGTTGCTGCGATGACCACACCAATAAAGGCAAAGCTTGAACCTAGATAACTTGGAACCCGGCCACCGGTGATTAAAAAGAACAGGATGGTACAGATCCCTGACATTAAAATTGCCAGGTTTGGATCAAAGCCCATTAAAAAAGGTGCCAGTACGGTTGCGCCAAACATGGCAAAGGCATGCTGTACACCCAAAACTACCGTTTGTGCGGGTGGCAAATACTCTGCGGTACCTACTGGTCGTGCATCGATACTGCCCTCATACGGGCGCCATTTGGGAAACCAACTGGACATAAAATGAGCACTCAAAAGATAAATTGTGCACATCATACTCCGGTTTTTTGGAAGTTTTAATCACTCCTTTCAACTTTTTGTTCAAGTTAATTCATTGACTTTTATTTATTTTTTATCAATTGGTAAATATTTTTAATATAAAAGTAGCGTTAAATCAGTGGATTAATCATATAGCTATGCTTAAAATTCACTCATAAAGATTTGTTATTTTAGTTATAAAAAATACGATGCAGTGAGTGGTTTTGGCCAATTCATGTACAAAAAAAGCACATCACCAGGATGTGCTTTGAATGCGAGGGCGAAAAATCAGCCGGTATTACGTAAACCGGCTGCAATGCCGGCAATGCTGACCATTAAGGCATGATCGACCGGGGTATTTTCAGCCTGCTGCTGTTCCAGATATAAACGGCGACGTTTCATCAGTTCAGCTTGCAGTAAGTGCAGCGGTAACAAATAGGGTTTACGTACTTTCATCGACTGATCCAGTACACCGTTACTGCTCAGGAGTTTCGATTCGCCTTTTAAGCTCAACAGGGTTTGTACAGCATCCTGCAAACGCTGACGCAGTTCTGTTCCCAGAACTTTAAGATCTTCATCCTGAGTCAAATGCGATTCATAATATAGCGCCACATTGGCATCGGCTTTGGACAGTACCATTTCCAGCATATCAATCAGGGTCTGAAAATACGGCCACTCTGCCAGCATCTCATCCAGTACCGTGCGTTGTCCCTGATCCAGTACCGCATTTAATGCAGCACCGGTACCGAGCCAGGCCGGTAACATCAGGCGAATCTGGGTCCAGGCAAAGACCCAGGGAATCGCTCGCAGTGATTCAATCCCACCACTGACTTTACGTTTCGCCGGCCGTGAACCCAGTGGCAGCATTTGCAGTTCAAGTTCTGGCGTGACGGTACGCAGGTATTTTACAAAATGCGGATTTTCCCGTACGGTCTGGCGATAGACCTGAACCGACAGTTCGGTCATTTGATGCATCAAGTCGCGCCATTCCTGTTTTGGCTCAGGTGGCGGGAGCAGGGTCGCTTCCAGGGTTGCAGCGGTATAAATTTCCAGATTTTGCAGCGCGATTTCTTCCAGCCCGAATTTAAAGCGGATCATTTCACCCTGTTCAGTCACCCGGATCGCACCGGAAATAGAACCCGGTGGCTGAGAGAACAAGGCTTGCTGGGTTGGCGCACCACCACGACTGATCGAACCGCCACGACCATGGAACAGGGTCAACTGCACGCCATGTTGCTGGGCAACTGCGGTCAGTTCTTCCTGGGCACGATACTGTGCCCAGTTGGCCGACATAAAACCGGCATCTTTGGCAGAATCCGAATAGCCAATCATGACCTCATGTTTGCCCTGAATATGCTGTTTATACCAGTGCATATTGAACAGGGTCGACATGGTTGCGGCTGCACCATCCAGATCTTTTAATGTTTCAAACAGGGGAACCACCCGTAACGCCTGTTCAATCCCGGCTTCTTTTTGTAAAAGCAGTACCGCCAAGACATCACTTGGATATTCTGCCATGGAAATAATATAGGCACCCAGAGACTCGCTCGGCTGTTCGGCCAGTGTGCGCATGGTGGCAAAGACTTCCTGTACATCCGGATGTTCAATCAGGCTGCCGGCCGGTTCATTCAGATGTTTCGGCAGTAACGGACGCTTGCTTTGCAATTCCTGCAGTAAAAAGTTTTGACGGGCCTGTTCGGTCCAGGTTTCAAAATTCCCCAGTCCTAAATATTCAGTAATGGCTGAAATCGCCTGGCGGTGACGGCCGGATTCCTGGCGGATATCTAGTTTTAGCAGTTCGATCCCAAAACTGTTGACCCGGTAAATAAAGTCCAGCAGGCTGCCATTGGCAATTTCAGCCAGATTGCAGTCCATCAGCGAGCGGTAACAGGTCAGGAGCGGTTGTAAAAGTTCGTCTTTACTTTTAATCACCAGACTGTCATCGGCATCATTGCCTTTTAATTTTTCTGCCAGCCAGTGCCGAGTCGCTTTCAGGCGGGTACGGGTGTCACGTAAATATTCACGATAGGGTTCAGGATGGGGCTGGCCCAAAGCTTCGGAAATTTCCGGACTGCATTGCTGAATGGACAGTTCCCAGCGCAGGTTTTCAATATCGCGTACATAGAGATCGGCTGCTTTCCAGCGCGACAGCCACAGTACTTCCTGAGTGACGGTGTGGGTGACATTCGGGTTGCCATCGCGGTCACCACCCATCCATGAGGCAAAACGTACTGGTGCGACATCTAAGGGCAGGTTCTGGCCGCATTGCGCCTGAACCATGCCATTTAGTTCGCGGATAAATTTCGGGACCGCATTCCACAGGGTCTGTTCAATGGTGGTAAAACCCCATTTGGCTTCATCGATCGGAGTCGGGCGATGCTGACGGATTTCATCGGTTTGCCAAGCGGAGCTAATCAGCTGTTTCAGATCGGCCAGAACGGCCTGACGTTCACGTGGCGTCAGTTTCTGCTGGTCGAATTTGGACAGGGCATTATTGATGCCATCATATTTTTGAATCAGGGTACGGCGGCTGACTTCTGTGGGATGCGCAGTCAGGACTAGTTCAATTTTCAGTTCACAGATTTGCTGATACAGCGTATCTGCAGAAATTTCCTGCTGTTTAAATTTTTCAAATAAAGGCACCAGAGGATTGGGCGATTCTGCAGTGTCATCAAACTCGCTCTGACGGCGACGACGTACCACATGATATTGTTCGGCAATATTGGCAAAGTTTAAAAAGTGGGTAAAAGCACGGGTCAGTGGCAGGATTTCTGCATCTTCCAGACTCAAAAACAGTTGTTCCAGTTGTTTTTCTGCTTCGACCTGTCCATCGCGAGCGCCTTTGGACAGGGCACGGATCTGCTCGATCTGATTAAACAAATCCTGCCCGGCATGTAATTTTAAGGTTTCCCCAAGCAAATTACCCAGTAAGCGTACGTCTTCGCGTAGTGGTGCATCAATCTGTTGAATCATTTTTTATTCCCTCACATGCATGCTTTGACTATACCGCGACTGCATGACAATCCAAGTCCCCTAGAGACAAAAGTTGCAGAGCATTGGCTGCTTTTTTAGCAACTTTTAGGCCACATATGGTGATCGGTGCTCAGCCCGAAGGAAAGGAGTTAATCCGGCAGGGCATATTTCAGCATAAACAGTTCAATGGCTTCGCTAATAATCTGTTGCTGTTCTGCGCTTGAAGGGGGAAGGCTGAGACCCAGCAGGATTTTCTGATGACGGGTTCCGGTCAGCAGGGACACGATCAGCTCGGTCTGTTTTTCTGGAAGATCGATCTGAATAAAGCGGTATTGCTGGGCCAGGGTAAAAAAATCATTCCAGACCGCATCCAGTTTGCTATGCGAGGCCTGATAAAACTCCTGCGCAAAGTCACTGCTTGGCTGCAAGAGCTGAGGATGTTCATGCAGAATGGCTTCACAGGTATCCTCAATCGCACAGCTAAACAGGGTCGCCTTGTCCTGAAAATGATTATACACCGTCAGCTTGGTTACACCTGCCTCACGTGCAATCTGGTTCATGCTGGAGGCATGATAGCCATGCGCTAAAAACAGCGCTTTGGCCACACTCAGGATGCGCTGACGCTTTTCCAGATCCTTGGGTCGTCCTACAGGTATTTGCACAATTTTTTCCAAAAAAAGTCACCACGGTCATTGCTTTGAAGCTTGAGTTTTAATTAGTGTACCGGGTGGTATATTAATTAAAAAACAAGCAATTCAATATATCAGCATAGTTTGCCCTAAAAAAGACGATCAGATAAGAGCGAATAAGATGAGCAGGATTTACAGCGTATTGGCTGGCATGGTGGTGCTTTGCAGCGTGACCTTAACCGGGTGCAGCAAAGATACTGCTGCAGCAGAACAGGAAGTTCCCTTTGTCATGGTGGCCACACCCACCACTTCACAGCATGAATTAAAAAGTTATGCCGGTGATGTGCAGGCGCGCCAGCAAACGGCGCTGGCCTTTCGGGTCGCTGGACAGGTGACCCAGCGCTTCGCCGATGTGGGTGACCAGGTCAAAGTCGGGCAAGTCCTGGCAACTCTGGATGTCAAAGATGCCCAGCTGCAGCTGAATGCAGCACGTGCCCAGCTGGAAAGCGCGCAGTCTGCCACTAAGATTGCTCAGGATGAATTACAACGTTTCAAGCAGTTATTGCCATCCAATGCCGTGAGCCGCTCACAATATGACGCGATCGAAAACCAGTACAAGACCGCCCTGTCAAATCTGAAGCAGGCACAATCCAATTATGATACCGCTAAAAACCAGACTGCTTATAATCAGCTGATTGCCACCAGAAACGGCGTAATCACTGCACGCAATATTGAAACAGGTCAGGTGGTCGCTGCCGGGCAGGCGGCGTATGAACTGGCAATTGCCGGTGAGCGTGAAGTGGTAATTGGCGTACCGGAACAGGCTATTTCGGAGATCAAGGTTGGACAGGCAGCTACAGTGACATTATGGTCCAAACCTGAAGAGAAATTTGCCGCTTTTGTCCGCGAGATTTCACCAGCAGCGGACCAGTCGCGTACCTTTCGGGTTAAAGTTTCCTTACGTGAAGGCAATGGTCAGATCCAGCTGGGGCAAAGTGCCCGGGTATTTTTTCAGCACAGCCGCGACAATATGCTCAGTGTGCCGCTATCCAGTGTCTCGGCAACGGATCAGCAGGCTTATGTCATGGTGGTCCAGCCGGATCATACCTTACGTAAAGTCCCGGTCCAGCTCGGTGCCTATGGCCGGGACAGTGTTCCTGTATTCAGTGGCCTCAAGCCGGAAGATTATGTAGTGATTGGCGGCGTACATCTGCTGCGTAACCAGCAAAAAATCAATCCGATTGATCGTGAAAACCGTCGTGTGACCATTCAGGCAGGGAGTTAAGCATGAACTTTAACCTGTCGGAATGGGCTTTAAAAAATAAAGGTCTGGTGCTGTATTTCATGATCCTGCTGGGTCTGATCGGCATCGTCTCTTATTCCAAACTGTCACAAAGTGAAGATCCGCCTTTTACCTTTAAAGTCATGGTGATCCAGACTTACTGGCCGGGTGCCAGTGCCAAAGAAGTATCCCTACAGGTCACTGACCGGATTGAAAAGGAACTGATGACCACGGGACAGTATGACCGCATCATGGCCTATTCGCGTCCGGGTGAATCCATGGTGACTTTTGTTGCCAAGGATTCCCTGGCTTCGAAAGATGTCGCTGATGTCTGGTATAACGTGCGCAAGAAGGTGGGCGATATCCGGCATGAATTGCCACAAGGGGTACAAGGGCCGTTCTTTAATGATGAATTTGGCGACACCTTTGGCAATATTTATGTGCTCAAGGGTAAAGATTTTGACTATGCGACCCTCAAGGAATACGCCGACCGCTTACAGCTGCAACTGCAACGGGTCAAAGATGTTGCCAAAGTTGAGCTGATTGGCCTGCAAGACCAGAAAATCTGGATTGAGATTTCCAATACCAAGGCCATCCAGCTGGGCGTTCCAGTCATGGCGATTCAGCAAGCCCTGCAGCAGCAAAATGCCACCACCCAGTCCGGTTTTTTTGAAACCGGTTCAGACCGGATTCAGGTGCGGGTCAGTGGTGCATTAAACAGTGTTGAAGAATTAAGACAGATGCCGCTGCTGGTCAATGGCAAAACTATTCAGTTGGGAGATGTAGCAGAAGTCTATCGTGGCTTTAGTGATCCGGCACAGCCCCGGATGCGCTTTATGGGTGAAAACGGTATTGGCATTGCTGTATCGATGCGCAAGGGTGGGGACATCATTGCCTTGGGTAAAAATCTGGAACAGGAATTCGCCCGCCTGCAAAAAGCCCTGCCACTTGGCATGGAGCTGCAAAAAGTCTCCGATCAGCCGGTGGCAGTCAAACGCAGTATTAACGAATTTATGAAAGTGCTGGCAGAAGCGGTGATTATCGTATTGCTGGTCAGTTTTTTCTCGCTCGGTTTCCGGACTGGTCTGGTGGTGGCATTTTCCATTCCGCTAGTGCTGGCCATGACCTTTGCCGGTATGCAGCTGTTTGATGTCGGACTGCATAAAATTTCTTTGGGGGCGCTGATTCTGGCCCTCGGTCTGCTAGTCGATGATGCCATTATCGCCATTGAAATGATGGCGATTAAAATGGAGCAGGGTTATAGCCGTTTACAGGCGGCCGGGCATGCCTGGCGCACCACGGCTTTTCCCATGCTGACCGGTACGCTGATTACCGCTGCCGGTTTCCTGCCGATTGCCACTGCAGCCTCGAGTACCGGGGAATATACCCGTTCGATTTTCCAGGTGGTAACCATCGCATTGCTGGTGTCCTGGATTGCCGCGGTACTGTTTGTCCCATACTTAGGCGATAAACTTTTACCGGATTTCAACAAAGATTTAATTCAAAAAGCGCCGTGGTATCAGCGTCTCTGGGCACGTCTGCGCAAACAACCAGAACCTCAGCCGATTGTGCATCATGCCGGTGAACATTATGACCCTTATAAAACCCGGTTTTATCAGGGTTTTCGTCGTTGGGTCAATGCCTGTGTGACCTATCGTAAAACTGTCATTGCTGCCACGGTCGGAATTTTTATCCTGTCTATTTTAATGTTTAAGCTGGTGCCGCAGCAGTTTTTCCCGCCCTCGAACCGGGCTGAAATTCTGGTGGATCTTAAACTTGAAGAAGGTGCATCACTGAAGGCCACTGAAGCCGCAGTGAAAAAAGTCGAAGCCTTTTTATCAAAACAAGAGGGGATTGATAACTATGTGGCTTATGTCGGGATGGGTTCGCCACGTTTCTATTTACCGCTCGATCAGCAATTACCGCAAACCAGCTTTGCCCAGTTTGTGGTATTGGCTTCCTCGCTGGAAGACCGCAATGAAATCCGCGAATCCTTAAGTGACCAGATTCGAAAGTTATTGCCAGAAGTGCGTACCCGGGTGTCCTTGCTGGAAAATGGCCCACCTGTGGGCTATCCACTACAATTCCGGGTGTCGGGTGAAGACTTAGGATTAGTCCGTGAATGGGCGCAGAAAGTTGCAGCCACCGTGGGAGAAAATCCGAATACCACCAATGTACATCTGGACTGGGGCGAGCCGAGCAAAGTCATCAAATTGCAAATTGATCAGGATCGTGCCCGTCAGCTTGGGGTGAGCAGCAGTGAACTGGCCAATGTACTCAATAGCTCGATTTTAGGGGCCGGTATTGATCAGTACCGTGAAAAACGTGAACTGATCGAAATCCGTTTACGTGGTGCTCAGGCTGAACGGGTGGAGGTAGCATCTTTAGCCAGTCTGGCTGTTCCGACCGCAACCGGTACATCGGTACCTTTGGCGCAGCTGGCCAAAATTGAATACAGCTTTGAAGAAGGCCTGATCTGGCATCGGAATCGTCTACCGACCATTACTGTGCGTGCCGATATTCGTAGCAAGTTGCAGCCCGCTACTGTGGTCAATGAACTCAAAGAGCCACTGGAAAAAATCCGGGCAGAGCTGCCGAATGGCTATCTGCTGCAAGTGGGCGGCACAGTTGAGGAATCGGCTCGCGGACAGAACTCGGTGAATGCCGGCATGCCTTTATTCCTCGCAGTCGTCATGACCCTGCTGATGATTCAGCTCAAAAGCATCTCACGGGCCTTTATTGTGTTCCTGACCGCACCTTTGGGCATTATCGGAGTGGTGTTATTCCTGTTAATTTTCAATAAACCTTTCGGTTTTGTTGCGATGCTCGGGACGATTGCATTATCCGGAATGATCATGCGCAATTCGCTGATTTTGATCGATCAGATTGAGCAGGATATTCAGGCCGGAGAGTCGCAGTGGGATGCCATCATCAATGCCACAGTACGTCGTTGTCGTCCGATTATATTAACCGCACTGGCTGCTGTACTGGCTATGATTCCTTTGTCGCGGAGTATTTTTTTCGGGCCGATGGCGGTGGCGATTATGGGGGGCTTGATTGTGGCAACCCTGTTGACCCTGTTTTTCCTGCCTGCACTATATGCACAGTGGTTTAAAGTGAAAAAAGTTTAAATTCTGTTTAAAATTGTCATAATTTCAGGTGCGAAATTTTGAAATTTTCAATATAGTAGCACCTGAGATTTTTATAATTCAAAAAATAAAAAATTGCTGTTTTGGCCTTACTGCCAGGGCAGTAATGAGGTTGAACCAGACATGACTCCAGTGACATTAACCCAGATGCGACGTTCCGTAGCCGTGGCCTATGTCTTCATGTTTTTGGCCTTATTTACCGTATTTAGCGGGGTATTTGCTTACTGGTTCGCACGTAAAGTCACCCAGGTTGATTATGCTGAAGTCTGGTTACAGGCACAGGCACTGTGGATCATGCGTAATATCGTGATTTATACCATTTTGGCGCTCTTCGCTGCATTGTGGTTTATTCCCCTGTTTTTCTTTGCCTGGGACAGCCACTTATGGGTCAAAGCCTGTGTGGTGACCGGGGTGATTTTCAGCTTTATTGCCTTTATTTTCCTGATCAATGCCTGGTTTAAAGGTATCTATAAATTCTCTCAAAACAAAGCTGTGTTCTAAAGCGTATAATTTTTTTCATATTTCCCCTTGTAAAACTCGGTTTGACCCCAATTTCAGACCTCAGTTGAATATTAAACAAAATTCCGTGAGGAGCATCGCCAGACATGGCTAAACGTGATTATTATGAGGTTTTGGGCGTCGCTAAAACCGCTAGTGATGATGAAATCAAAAAAGCCTACCGTAAGTTGGCGATGAAATATCATCCAGACCGTAACCCGGACAATGCTGAAGCTGAAGAGAAATTCAAAGAAGCAGCAGAGGCCTATGAAGTGCTCTCTGATGGTGAAAAGCGCAGCATGTACGACCGTATGGGCCATCAGGCCTTTGAAGGTGGTATGGGCGGCGGCGGTGGCGGCTTCGGCGGTGGTTTCAGCGCAGAAGACATTTTCAGCCAGTTCGGTGATATTTTCGGTGGTGCTTTTGGTGGCGGCGGTGGTCGTGGCCAGCAACGCGCGCGCCGTGGTTCTGACTTACGCTATGTGATGGAACTGACCCTGGAAGAAGCGGTCAAAGGCGTCAAGAAAACCATTACCTTTACTGCACCGGCACCGTGTGATGCCTGTGACGGTAAGGGTTCAAAAAATCCAAACGATGTAGAAACCTGCCGTACCTGTCATGGTGCCGGTCAAGTGCGCATGCAGCAAGGTTTCTTCTCGGTACAGCAAACTTGTAGCACTTGTCGCGGTCAGGGCAAGATCATCAAGAACCCATGTAATAAATGTCATGGTTCAGGTGTGTCGGATCGTCAGCAAACTCTGGAAGTCACTATTCCTGCGGGTGTGGACAATGGCGACCGCGTACGCTTGACCGGTAAGGGTGAAGCGATCCGTGATGGTCAGTCAGGTGACTTGTACGTAGAAGTGGTGGTGCGTGAGCATGAAATCTTCCAGCGTGATGGCGCTGACCTGTATATGGACGTACCAGTATCAATTGCTGATGCAGCCTTAGGTAAGGAAGTTCAGATTCCTACGTTAGATGGCCGTGTTAGCCTGAAAATTCCTGAAGGTACGCAAACAGGTAAACTGTTCCGCTTACGTGGTAAGGGTGTTAAACCGGTACGTACCAGCATGCAAGGTGACTTGCTGTGCCGTATTGTGGTAGAAACTCCAGTGAATTTAACTGCACGTCAACGTGAACTGTTGAAAGAACTGCAAGAAACTATGGATGGTGAAGACAGCAAATCATCACCAAAGAAAAAATCATTCTTTGATCGTTTGTTTGATTAATTGAGTGAAAGTAAAAAAGGACGCTGAGGCGTCCTTTTTTATTATGTAGATAAGATACTCTAGATTAGAAGATGCTATTTATTAGTTGATAGCTATCTTATTGTTTGATAGGTATCTCTTAAACATAAAAACCGCCTAAAAAGCGGTTTCTGTTTTTATATTTGACTATCTAAATAGAAAGTATGAGTCCAAATTTGGAGGGTGATAGATATTTTGTAAGTGAGAAAAAAGCATCATTCCCGAAATTAAAAAGGCCAATATTGTTATTACAGAGCTATATAATCGCATTCATTACTTATCAAATTTACCAGTACAGCAGATTACTCTTATTTTGTTCTCATGACAATGGAAGCTTAAGCTTATTGAAATCACTATAAATTTTTAAAATTTTATTTTTTAATAAATAAAATAAATATATATATAAGAAAACTTGATTAATTAAATTTTTCGTGTATAGTTAACTTAACTAGAAAAAAGTCTTGTTTCGGTAAATCTTCTTTAAGTATCGTAGTTTTAGTCATAATCCTTCGTTTTTTTTCAGATTTTAAGTCTCATTCTTTATTATTTCAAAGTTATAATCAGTCTATAAAATGACTAAAAAATTATTAGGATATATTATGTCAAACTCAAATGTTGTTAAAGGTACTGTAAAGTGGTTCAACGAAACTAAAGGTTTTGGTTTCATTCAACAAGAATCAGGTCCAGATGTTTTTGCTCATTTCAGCGAAATCGCCAGTTCAGGTTTTAAAACCTTAATGGAAGGCCAACTGGTTGAATTCAGTGTAGCTCAAGGTCAAAAAGGACCGAATGCTGTAAATATTGTTGCTATCTAAGCAAGAATAAACAGTAAAAAAAAGCACTTAATAAGTGCTTTTTTTATCGTTCAAAATTTAATTTTAAGTTATTTTCCAAATTGGAAAAATCTTTAGAAAAACAGGATTCAAGTTGTTAAAAATAAATGATTTAATTGCAAAATCTAAAAATGGTACTGAAATTATTGTTTCGTTAATTCCTCTCAATAAAATGCAAAATACACGTCAGGGTTTAAAAAGAATTGAAGTGGGTAAAAGAGTTCTTCTTTCATCTGGAGTTGAGGTAGATTTAAACTTAGATGGCCGTACATTCTATACTTCTCTAAATCAATTATTTAAGCTAAATCATAAAGTTATTTAAAGATAAAATTAAGAAACATCAATTTTTAGTGGAGATTTTGCCACTTTAACTATTATTAAAGGTATAGATATGCTTAAACAAAGTATCAGTGTGAAGGATCAGTTTGGGGCTCAACACGCTATTCAAGCAACAGTCGATCATCATTTTTCTAAAACACAATCTCATTCCAATATAAAACATATCACTGTAGATGGTGAAGATATTCGTCCCAGTTTTGAAATGTGCTTTCAAAGTACCTTAAGTGGAAAAATTTTCAAAATTGTATAGACCAGGCAAATTTTGCTTTAGGTATTATTATTTTTAATAAGTTCCCGAAGAGCTAGATAATTCATTTGCTCACTCTACGGACTGATTTTTGTATAAGGCAAAATTGAGTCCTTTTAGTCTCAATAAGACTTAAAATTCTATCTACTCATTAATTCAAAAGTAGATATTCATAATTAAAATTTAGTAAAAAGTTTTGCATAAAAATCCTGTTAATCTAACTGAGATTTAAATCATCAAGATTTTGAGCTGACTTAATAATGGCGAGCCTAAACAGGAAAAACTGTATTGGCAAGTCGTCTGTTTAACTTCAAAAATCAGTAATCTTAGTAAATCATTTCAAAATCATAGCGATAAAATTATGAATAAGCTTATTCAAGTTATATGAGCAATTGCTAAAAACTATATGACGAGTCAAGTTGATGTATATCGTATAGCTTTGACGGAAGTGATAGCCTAACTTCTTAAGCTTGATTAAAACTCTTATCAATATCAGTGATTTCGCTCTTTGAGTATTTTCATTGATTTTTATGCAATGCATCTTAGTGTTATTCCGCAGTTTTGCTATAGTAAGAGCAATTTTGGATCAACATCAGGACTATGTTATGTCAGCTACACCACGCATTGGGATCTTGGGTGCAGGCGGTCGTATGGGGCGTATCCTTATTCAGGCTGTGCATGAAGCAGGTTATCAGTTGGCGGCTGCGGTAGAACGCCCTGAAAGTACACTATTAGGCGCAGATGCGGGCGAACTTGCCGGAATTGGCGCAACAGGTGTGAAGGTCGTGGGTAGCCTTACAGATGTAGTCAAAGACTGTGATGTCGTGATTGATTTTACCGCACCCGCAGCGACCGTCAATCATCTGAAAATCTGCCGTGAAGCTGGTGTCGCCATCGTGATCGGTACGACGGGTATGAATGATGAGCAAAAAGCCTATCTGGATCAATCTGCGACGGAAACTCCTGTAGTGTATGCAGCGAATTATTCAGTGGGTGTGAATGTATCGATCAAATTGCTTGAACTGGCCTCTAAAGTTTTTGGTGATACCGTAGATATCGAAGTGATTGAAGCACATCACCGTCACAAAGTAGATGCGCCATCGGGTACAGCTTTGATGTGGGGTGAGGCGATTGCGGAAACTTTAGGCCGTGACCTGAAAGAAGATGCGGTCTATTGCCGTGAAGGTCATACCGGTCCGCGTGAGCGTAAGAGCATTGGCTTCCAGACCATTCGTGGTGGCGATATTGTCGGTGAACATACCGCCATGTTTATTGCCGATGGGGAACGTGTGGAAATTACCCATAAAGCCACCAACCGCATGAATTTTGCCAGCGGTGCAGTGCGTGCTGCTGCGTGGGTAGTCGGTCGTGAAACTGGCAAATATGACATGAAAGACGTGTTGGGTTTTAACGATATTCAGGTTTAAAATCCAGTCAAAATCATTTATAAAAAAATCTAAAACTAAAATAAGATGAATAATATAATGCAAAAAATGATTTTCCTGCTCTGTGCAGTGGTGCTTGGCACCATTGCGCAGGCAAAGCCGCTACATACGCCCAAACTCAGTATTGATAAAAATAATATCAAGGTCTGGACCTATCAGGATCAGCAGAATCTGGTCTTTTTATATAAGGCAGAAACTACCTATCATGCCCCGATTGAAAATGCCGTGTCGCTGATTCTGGATATCGAGCATGCCGTGCAATGGGTGCCTTATATGGGCAGTATCAAGGTCTTATCACGTGATGATAAAAAAGGCGAATTTACCTTGTATATGGTGCTGGATTTTCCATTTCCCTTAAAAGACCGCGACCTGATTGTACAGGGCAAGATGATCAAGCAAGCCAATGAACAGATCAGTATCAAGAATAAAGCCATTCAGACCGGCTATCCCTTAAATCCGAACTATGTGCGTTTGACCGATTATCAGGGGGATTGGACTTTTCAAAAGCTGGCCAATAATCAGGTCAAGGTTTCAACTTATGGTTATGCCAATCCGGAAGGCTCGATTCCCTTAACTTTTGTAAATATGTTCGTGCAGCAGCAGCCTTATCAGATGCTGCAGAAGATGAAAGCAGAGCTGGCCAAGCCTTCAGGCCTTGC
This sequence comes from Acinetobacter sp. CIP 101966, assembly GCF_000369725.1. Taxonomy (NCBI): domain Bacteria; kingdom Pseudomonadati; phylum Pseudomonadota; class Gammaproteobacteria; order Moraxellales; family Moraxellaceae; genus Acinetobacter; species Acinetobacter sp. CIP 101966. Next base: position 91,087 of record NZ_KB850164.1, read on the forward strand.
AGTTTTGCCTGAAGTATTGCAATAAAAAAAGACCCAATTGCTGGGTATTTTTGACAGATTGAAACAGGCAGAGTTTAAGCTTCAAAATCTGCTTTAAGTACAATCCGGTAGCGGGCTTTACCCGAATGCAGATGTTCAATTGCTTGATTCAGCTGTGACATCGGGAAGACTTCAATTTGTGGGGCAATATTTTTACGCGCAGCAAATTGCAGTAACTGACGTAAGGCTGCCGGTGAACCGGTTGGAGAGCCGGTAACAGACTTGGCGCCGCCAATCAGCATGCCCGCCGGAATCGGCATCGGTTCCAAAGGCAGACCCAGCATATGCACAGTACCATTCGGTGCCAGAGTGGCCAGATAAGCCTGCCAGTTCAAGGTGACATTGACCGTACTCAATAATAAATCGAATTTGCCACGTTGAGCCTTTAACGCGGCCACATCACGACTATTTACCACATGATCAGCACCCATGGCTTTCAGCTCATCGGTTTTGTCCAGATTGGAAGTAAAGGCGGTAATTTCGCAGCCCCAGGCTTTGAGCAGTTTAATCGCAATATGGCCCAGCCCGCCAATCCCGATTACTCCAACATGGTGAATGGCCTGAATCTGGTGTTTCAGAATCGGATCGAATACGGTAATCCCACCACAGAGTAAAGGGCCGGCACTTTCAGGATCCAGATCTTCAGGCAGGGGAATAACCCATTGCCAGCCAGCACGGACCTTGTCGGCGAAACCACCGGCATGTCCGACAATAGTCGCCACCTGACCGCCAGTACACAGCACTTGCTGGCCCGAAATACAAGGATCGCAATATTGACAACTTTCCGCTGTCCAGCCGATGCCAACCCGTTGCCCAACTTTCAGGCCTTTGGCTTCTGCACCCAGATGGGTAATGGTGCCGATAATCTCATGTCCTGCTACGACCGGATACACTGAAGAACCCCAGTCATTGTTAATGACTGAAATATCAGAATGACAGAGACCGCAGTATTCCACTTTGACTTCGACCTGATGCGGCTGCAGTTCTCCGGCATCGAATTGATAAGGTTCCAGTTCCGCACCTGCGGACATGGCAGCATAAGCTTGAATAATATTATTCGACATGATTTCAGCTCTTATTTAAATGCGAGGATATTGTTTTAAAATCACAATGATTTTCATGGTCATCGACCATACCAACGGCCTGCATAAAGGCATAGCAAAGGGTGGGTCCGACAAATTTAAAACCAGCCTGTTTGAGTGCTTTAGACATCTTCTGGCTCTCAATGGTTTGAGCGGGTGCTTGCCGATAATCCACAACATCATTATTCAATCGCGGTTGCTGGGCAAAAGACCAGAGCCATTCCACCAGATTAATACCTTGCTGTCGCAGCTTTAGCCATGCTTGGGCATTTTCCCGAATGGCATTCAGCTTGCCGCGATGCCGTATCAAGCTAGCATCTTCAAGTTTCAGTTGGAGTTGTTGATCTGTAAGTGAGGCGATAGACTCAATCGAATATTGAAAAAAATGTTCACGATAAGCTTCACGTTTTCTGAGAACGGTAATCCAGGCCAGACCGGCCTGTTGTCCTTCTAGACAAAGCATTTCAAACAGGCGATTTTCATCCAGTAGCGCCTGTCCCCATTCCTGGTCATGGTAGGTGATATACAGCGGATCATCGGAGCACCAGCCACAGCGTTGCACAGTCATGTGATGCTCCTTGTTTTTATGGTTTTATAATTTAAACACAGTCCATTGATCCTGCTGATTGTCCCAGTACGACAATTCAGCCTGATCCAGATCGCTAAATTGAATCCACATGTCTTTACCGGCCTTGTCGGCATAACCAGTACTGATCAGAAGCGCATCCTCAGTAATTTCCATCACCCAGCCCTGGTAAGTTTGACCATTCAATACAATTTTTTGTTGATTGCCTGATTCAGCAAATTCTACCAGACGATTGATCAACGCTTCTGACATGTAAATATCCTAAAATTAACGTAAATAGGGATAGGGATTGACCACACCGCGACCCTTACCCTGTAAATAAATTCCATAATGTAGATGTGGTGCAGTGTGCCGGGCATTACCGCTGTTGCCGACATAAGCAATCAGCTGGCCTTTTTTGACATAGTCGCCCACTTTTAAGCCACGTTTATGTCCATCCAGATGCGCATAATAATGCCAGGAGCCGCCCGGGCCCAGAATCCAGACTACTTTACCACCCAAATTGTTGTTACGTAAATCTGCAATCAGGCCCTCAGTCGCGCTAAAGACTTCGGTTCCACGTGGAGCCATGATATCAATGCCTTCATGTAAACGTCCGCGACTGCGCGAAGCGCCCCAGGTATCTGATAATTCACGTGCCTGTACGCGTGCCACCGGGATGGGCAGAGAGGACGGCACTCGCATACTTTTCAGTTTTTGCACGACGATAGGATTGAGCTGTACAGCAGGGGGTTTTTTCGGTGTACTGCTACAGGCGGTTAGTAATATGGCAATTAAAGCCACCCAGGTCAAAGCAAGATATTGGCGCACGCTATTCATCCTTAAATATTGGCAATGCTCATTCTGAGCTGATCGGTTTTTTTGCTTTGTCCAGACTATGTCATACATTTACCGCAGAGATCAATTTTTTCATCGCTGTTGGCAGACCGCAATCAATGGCTGTCTCTGGACGCATCCAGCAGCCTTGCAGTTCAATGGCCAGATGTTCCTGCTGATCCTGATCTACTGTAAAAACAATCGCTTCAAGGTGCCAGGTAAAATGGGTAAAACTGTGGCTAATCTGGGTTTTTTTGACGATATTTTTCAGGCCAAGTTGCTGGCATTGCTGTTCCAATTCATGTGCATTTTCAATAATCGGCAGACACCAGAGACCGCCCCAGAGACCGCTATTGGGACGTTGCTGCCAGAGCCAGTCTGTACCGGACTGGATCAGCAAGACCTGAGCAGAGCGTACCGGAACCGGTTTTTTGGCCTTCTTGAAAGGCAATTCATTTTCCAGTCCTTGCTGATGTGCCTTGCAATGCTGCTGCATTGGACAATACAGACACAAAGGCTTTTTCGGCGTACAAACGGTCGCGCCCAGATCCATAATCGCTTGGGTATAGTCATGATTGCGTTCGATAGGACAGAGCTGTTCCGCCAGTTGCCAGAGGGCACGCTCATACACGGGTTTGGACAGATCATCCTCAATCGCAAAGAAACGTGACAATACCCGTTTGACATTACCATCCATGATTACGCCATATTGACGTAAACCGAGTGACATCAGCGCGCCAGCGGTAGAACGGCCAATGCCGGGCAAGGCCATCCATTCTTCCAGGGTTTGAGGGAACTGCTGCTGTGCGGTTACGATGCCGGCAGCTTTATGCAGATTGCGGGCGCGCGCATAATAGCCGAGACCTGCCCAGTAAGGTGCAACCTCATCCCATGAGGCTTGACCTAAATCCTGAACAGTCGGAAAACGCTGGATGAATCGTTCGAAATATTGCAGTACAGTTTTGACCTGGGTTTGCTGCAACATGATTTCAGAGACCCAGACTTTATAGGGGTCATCTGTCACCTGCCAAGGTAAGTCATGACGACCATGCACATCAAACCATTCCAACAGGGCATCTGAAAATACGAACATGAACACATAGCAACCGAATAAGCAGCAGCTAGTATAGCGGAATCAGCAGGGTGGGAATGTGAAAAGTGAGATAAAAACGTAGATGTTCATCGAGCTTGATAGAACTTAGCTTTCATAAAAATAAATGCTCCGAAGAGCATTTATTTTTGATCAAAAATCCGGTTAATCGTTAATTCCCCAGCGCTCATCCAGCTTCAAGGTCTTGCCTGCATAACGCGGAATAATATGAATATGCAGATGTTCAACCTTTTCCTGAAATACTTCACCATCAATAAAACCGACATGAAAACCGGCAGGCTGGTAGCGTAATTGCAGTTCATTGCGTGCCTGTTCCAATAAAGACATCAAACTTTTACGTTCTTTGTCAGTCACTTCAAAAAATGAGGCCACATGCCGCAATGGAATGATCACACAATGACCTTCGGACAATGAATTTGGTTCAGGCAACACCACACCATAATCATTTTTGGCAATGACATCATATTCGTCAAAATTGCAGTAGGGGCAGTTGGTTTCAGCCATCATACACATTCTCCTCTGGTAGGATTTATCTTCTTTTCTTCATGAAGTATCTAAAATATTCAGCCTGTGAACAAGCCGGATAGTTGTTTCTATTTATGCCAAATGGCAGTCTAGCAAGGCATACATTGCTGCCAGACCTTTTTGTTCCGCTTCTGCATTGTAACCAAGATCCACACCATTGGCTTTGGCCCGTTCATCCGCAAGCGGGTTGCTAAAGCCATGTTTGGCATTTTCAAAAACAATCACTTCATGCTCGACTTTGGCAGCATGCATTTCCTCACGGAAACTGGCGACATCATCCAGGGTTACCATGCTGTCTAGTTCACCATGTAGCACCAGGATTTCCGCCTGTACCTGACCTTCCTGAGCAGGTGCTTTTGGCGACAGAATGGCATGGAAAGTCGCCACCGCTTTTAAAGGTGCATTAGAACGGGCCAGATCCAATACGACTTTGCCGCCGTAGCAGAAACCAATCGCTGCAAGCTTATCAGCATTGACTTCATCCTGTGCTGCCAGGGCATTCAAGGCTGCTGTTGCACGGTTAACGATAGTGTCAGGATCTTCAAAAGTCTGCATCATCCACTGATGAGCCTGATCAGAATTGGTCGTGACTTTTTTATCACCATACATGTCCATGGCCAAGGCCGCATAGCCATGTTCTGCAAGTTCACGGGCACGCTGTTCGGTATATTCATTCCGACCCCACCATTCGGGTGCGACCAGTACACCGGCAACAGGGGTATCTGTTTCTGGGGCGGCAAAATAACCAATTAATGGGCTGCCATCCTGCGCAGTATAATGAATTTCGCGAGTCTTGATTGCTGCCATGCTGACGTCCTCTATTGTTGTTGAATTGCTTGATTAAAACATAACATAGCAAAACTGATCGGAATGTGACATGAAAACCTGCGATTTAAGGATACTTAAGCCCATAAAAAAAGAGAGGCCAATATAGAACCTCTCCGATTTTAGATCTGGAAAAATAGGACTTATTATTTAGTAATTTCCAGTAATTCCACATCAAAAATTAAAGTACTGTTCGGTTCAATTACATCCCCTGAACCAATCTGTCCATAGGCCAGTTCGGCCGGAATGAAGAAACGATATTTGGCACCTTCTTTCATCAGCTGTAAACCTTCGGTCCAGCCGGTAATGACTTGGGTGGTACGAAATACCACGGGCTGATTACGGGCAATCGAGCTGTCAAAAACCGTACCATCGATTAAACGGCCTTCATAATGTACACGGACATTACTATTTGCGCTCGGCGATTTACCTTTTCCTTCCTGAAGAATCTGATATTGCAAACCTGATTTGGTGGTTTTTATCCCCGGTTTTTTTGCATTTTCAGCCAGAAAAGCCTGACCAATTTTGGCATTTTCATCCGCCTGCTTTTTCAAGGTAATCAGCTCTTTGGCTTCAGCCTGACGCTTAAATTGGGTCAAGACCCGCGCCATGTCTTCCTCGCTTAAAGTCGCCTGTTTCCCAGCGGCTGCCGCTTTTAAACCGGCGCTGAAGGCATCCAGATCAATGCCTTGTAAGGAGTCAGCATTACTTTTTCCCATCAGATAACCAAAGCTGTAGCCGACCTGTTCAGCCTCAGGGCTCTTATTGGTGACTTCTTTGGCAAACAGACTGCCAGAACTCAGCAGTAAAACCATCAAACTTATTTGTATTTTCATGATTAATTCTCAAAATAAAGGAGAGCGCGTTGCTCTCCTTTTCGTGGATTATTTTACTTCGATGAGTTCCACATCAAAAATCAAAGTACTGTGTGGAGGAATCGTACCTGGCACGCCCTGTTCACCATAACCGAGTTTAGATGGGATATACAGGGTTGCTTTACCGCCTTCTTTCATCAGTTGCAAACCTTCGGTCCAGCCTGGAATGACCTGATTGAGTGGGAACTCAATCGGTTCGCCACGTTCAACCGAACTGTCAAACACGGTACCATCAACTAATTTCCCTGTGTAATGTACTTTTACAATTGAAGTTGCTGCAGGCTGTTTGCCTGTACCTTCTTTGGTCACTACATATTGCAAACCAGATGCGGTAGTTTTTACCCCAGCTTTTTTGGCATTTTCAGTCAGGAAAGTATCACTTGATGCCTGAGCCTGTTTGGCACTATCGACTTGCTTCTGCTGCATTTCTTTTTGGAATTGCTCATAAGCTGCTTGTAATTCTTCTTCAGTATAAGCAGGAGCGGTACGGGCATGACCTTCGCGAACGCCTGTCACAAAGCTGTTAATATCCAGCTCAGGTGGAGTTTGATGAGCGACTTCATAACCGAGTGCATAGCTAATTTTAGAAACAGCCGAGGCATCTTTAGATGCTTTTGTGGTTTGAGCAGCTGGGTTTTGAGTTGCATAGTAAACAGGTACTAGCGCGGCACCGCCTAAAAGAATAGCGACAGCAATCGGTAAGGCCTTACTCATGTATTATTCCAATCTAATGTTATCGTTGAGGTTCATTCCATCTTAGCAGAAAATTTTGAGAAATCTTGCAGAATGGGTGGTTTTTTAGCAAGCGGACATCGCAGTTATGTTGAAGTTTAAAGAAATAAAAAAACCAGCAATCGCTGGTTTTTTATTTTTCAGAACTTAATCATTGTTGGAGAATGTCTAGGATCAATGACTGCCTCAACCGAAATTATATTTTGCAAAGAGCTTAGTAGGAAAACAAGCTTTTTTCTAAAGGAAATTCAATTCCAATCGATGCACCACCATCATTACCACGTAGGTCTGAATCACTGATCCAGCCATTTAATTTCAGGGGAATATTGGGGCGTAAATAATGGGTCCAGCTCACATCAACAGCTTTTAATTCATCTTGGATTGGAAAAGCTAAATTAGTAGTTCGGTTGGACTCATTCAACTTGGCAAATAGCACTCGAGCATTAACACGATTCAGACGATCGAAACGAATATCACCGCCTACTGAAATCATTTGACCATCACCACCCATCGCATGTGCCAAGGGGTAACCATGCTGATAAAAACCATCAGTATAAACATGGTGGTTGTATGAAATACCATCAGCACTACCATTACTACGGGTATCTGTCCATTCGGTATACAGCTGGAAAGGCATATTATTATAGCTAGCAGAATAATCGACTCCAGCCAGATACATTTTTTTGGCTGGTAAGCCGCCCGCTTCGTCTTCACCGACATATTGCGCATAGATATCCATTGGTACTTGCAACAGTGGTTGTAGATTTAAGCGCGCATCAAAACCTGCAATTTGGTTAGACTTATCATCATCACTATTATCAAAGTTATCATTGCCTTTTATAGCATTCCAGAGTGTAGACAGACTTTCTGAACGGTCACCACCACCCCATTGCATAGCACGCGATGCACCCAGCTCCAAATAGGGTAAAGGTTGTGCGGTGACACGTAAGCCAATCAGTTTGGCATCAGGTACAGCATCGTAGTCATCCAGTTGTCCGACAAAAGCTTGATATTGCCAAGGCCCAATCCAAGATAGCCATTTGTTTGCAAAAGCATGCTGTTCGGCACGCTGCATGGTCACACCATACACAGGACGACTGGCATCACCCCGAATTAAGCTGCCATCATGACCAGGTCCCCAGTAGGTCGGAATTTGTCCAGCAATCAGCCATTGATTCCATAACTTACCTGCGAGGTAAGACCCTTCAACATTCACATCTTGATCATTATCAATCTGGGGATCTTTTTCTGCATTGATACGAAGTCTGGCATCCCAATTCTGATTGCCTGTATTCAACTCTACACCCGCCTGGTATTGCGCTTTTTGCTGGTCGCCAAAGGCTTGAGGAATATTTTTTTGATCTGTCTCTGCAAATAGTGATGCTTTAAGTAACTGGTTGTTGGTATTCAAATGAGCCATGACTGAATCAATGACTCTTTGCTGATTATTATTGCTGACTTGGGCCTGAGAAAGGGCGCGTTGGATTTCATCACCACTCATTGGCCAGGTCGAAGTGCTAACTTGAATCACACCTTGCTGATTTAACCAGTTTAAATCGGTGCGCAGGTTTTGATCATTTAAAACGATGCCTTGAGCAAAAGTTAGTGAGGAGCTTAATGCCAAGCTGGCGAGCAGTGTTTTGGGTAACATTTTTGTATATTCTCAGGATTTTTAAACTGTAACCAAGATAGGGTTTTTATTTGATTTTTTCAACAATGAACATTTGGAATAAATGTGATAGAGAGAACTATCACACCCTGTCTCGAGCAGGGTGTGATATCAAAGTTTACAATGAATTAGTCATTGTCTTTATTTGCGGTATACGCATAAGCATAATTATAACCATAGCTACCAGCCGCCCCTTTTTGTACATCATTCAGAATCACGCCATTAACTTTGACATTGGCCTGTTCAAAACGATTCACAGTGATTTCTAGCTCTTTGATTTGTGTTTTACCATGACGGGCAATCAATAAATTTACACCCGCATATTGTGCAATAATAATACCATCGGTCACGGCAAGCACAGGCGGCGTGTCAATCAGGACATGATCGAAATGAGCAGATGCCTGATCTAGGAAAGTTTTGAATTGATCTGTACTTAATAGTTCAGACGGGTTAACCGGACTCTTACCACGTGTCACAAAAAACAGGTTATCTACAGTTGAATTTTGCACCACCTCTTCATAGCTATTTTGGTGATTCAATAATTCTGCTAAACCTGGTTGCACTTCGGCATTAAAGTACTTATGTAAATAGCCACGACGTAGATCACCATCAATGACCAGAACCCGTTTTCCCCCTTGCGCTAAAATAGTAGCAAGGTTAGTGGTAATGAATGATTTTCCAATTTCAGGTGCAGGGCCAGAAATTGCAATCACATTATTGGTCGCATTCATTAAGGCAAAATGAATTGCTGTTCGCATGCTACGGAGGCTTTCAATCGCGATATCACTGCTATCTTTAACCGCAAGAATAGGAATATTCTTTTTCTTCTTTAATAGTTTAATACGACTTTCTTGAATAACAGAGCGCGGTACAGTGGCATAGACTGGCAGATCAAGCTCATTTTCAATTTGCGCTGCGTCTTTAATGCCTGAACGCATCATATTTCGTAATAGTGCAATCAATACTCCAATAAAACCACCGACAAAAATTGATAAAATTATTGTAATTAATGACTTGGGTTTAATTGGCTTAACGGGTTCAACAGCTTGGTCAATAACTCTGACATTACCAATTTCACCAGCCTCTGCAATTTTCAATTGCTGATAACTATTTAATAATGCGGTATAAAGCTCAGTATTTACTTTTACATCTCGATATAGCTGTAAATATAATCGTTGTGTTTCTGGTAAACGTTTAATAGATTGTGTCATTTCTGAAGTTTTTTGATTAATTTCAGAAAGTTGAGCATTGATTGCTGACATAAGAGGGTGGTCAGGGGTATATTTTGAAGAGAGTTCCGCTTGCTGTTGTTGTAATTGGATTTTCATCTTTTCCAGTTCAACATTTTGCTTTAACATTAACTCGGCTTCTTGAGTTACATCAATAGTATTGTATTGCTCACGGAAACGGTTGAACTTGATTTCTGATTCCTCAAGTTGCTGTTTAAGTTCCGGCAGCTGTTTGTCTAAAAAATTTAAAGTTTGTTTAGATTCTAAAGACTTGCGTTGAATATTTTGTATTTGATAGACGGATAAAATATTATTCAGAACTTGAGTAATATGTTCCTTATCATTGCCATTATAATTTAGACCAATAACACCGGAGTTTTTCCCTCTCTCAGCTACGCTATAGTTACTTTTGAAGAACTGGACTGCTGTAGGTAGTGCGAGTTTAGTGATAGTAAATGTTTCTTTAAACGGAGATTTGCTAAATATTACAACTTCCCAAAGTCCCTTAGAGTCTATGGTTTGATTGCTGGAATTCAATTGACCTTTAAATATCACTTCATCTTTATAAGAGAAAGTAAACTGGTTGTTATCTGTGAATTTTAACTCTAATTTTTTATCTAGATAGTAATTTGGAATTTTTAATGTTTTGATTAAGAAGGCTTGATTTTCTTTTTGGAAAACCACCATATCCTTTTTATACAGAACTTCAGCTTTGTCATTTTGAACCAGACGATTAAATAAAGTATTACTATTATCTTTAATTTGGATATCAAGGTGTAAATTTTGAATGGTTTGTCCCAAAATCATGCGTGAGTTTAAGATTTCAATCTCAGCATCTGCGGGAGATTTTCCACCCATTCCTCCGGGAATAGCATCACTCAACCCACCCAAGAGGGCAGCAGCTCCAGCGCCTTTATTATCCTCTACCAAAACCATTGCATCAGCAGAATAAATTGAGGGAGTAACACGTAAATAAAGTAATGCGAAAGTTAAGCTCAGTATGATACAAAGCGCGATCACTTTCCATTGTGCAATTAACGAAAAAAATAATTCTTTTAAGTCAATGGTATCGTCATTGGTACTTGAATTTTGATTCATGGATAAACTACTAGATAAAATTAAATATGTGATTGCCAATCCGAAACATAAGATTCGATGTTATTACATGTTTCTTCAAAAAATGCTTGATCGAGCTTATAAGGATCAGGAACATTCTGATCTTGCCAATGTCCTAAACGAAATACTTTACCTTTAGCAAATGGCCAAGTTTTTTCTATATGTTTTTGTTGATTTGAACTCATTACTAAAATTAAATCTGCAGTTTTGATTAAGTTGGCATCAATTTGTTTTGCGACATGTGAGCTCATATCAATTGATTTTCTTGCCATACTTGCAATGGCCTTATCATCCGCAGTATGGCCTACCATGGCAGAAAGACCAGCAGACTCAATATGTAAGTTAGGATGACTTTTCTTGAGAAAAAACTCACCCATTGGACTACGACAAATATTTCCCACACAGACGACCAAAATATTCCGAATTTGCATATTTTATTTACCTAATTGGTCAAAGCTATAGAGTGCACTAGAGAACGGAATAATCTGGTTGACAATACGTTGCCAGCGCGTTAATCCAGTCGCATCAATATAAACGATGTCATTTTTTTTCATTTGAAATTGATTGGCTAAGCCCAAATTACCAAAACTGCTTAAATTCAAGTGATATACAGTGGACTGCTTGGTGGCTAAATCGGTGCGCATTACATAGATTTTAGCCGCACTTGCGGAGTAAGGATTAATTCCTTCACTTTCACCCAAAACATCACTTAAGGTCATACCTTGGTCACGTAAAGCCAGCGCTTGGCTTTTACTCGACTCACCCATAACATAAAGCTTTTGATGCTGTTTAGTATTCACAAAAATAGTATCATTCGGTTGAATCAGTAAATTATGTAAAGATAGGCCTTGTTTCTCTAGTTGTAGTACATTGAGGTCAAAAGTTTGACCCTCCCGGATCAATTGAATATTGGTATTGTCACCTGTTTCAGTATTAATACCACCTGCCTGACCTAAAGCTGTATATATACTGATGGGTTGATCATTAAGGGTATATTGGCCACTACGCATGACTTGTCCATTGACAAAATAGCGACGACCTTCATAAGACAATACTCGAACCACCACATCAGGGTGTTTCAAATAGCGTGCAAATTGACTGCGTAAAAAACGATTGGTTTCAGCCAGTGTTTTCCCGGCTACCCGTACCTGTCCCACTAAAGGTAATTGTATGTTGCCACTAGAGTCTATGGGATAACCTGCAGCTTTTACATTTGAAATATCCTGAATAGGGGGGGTGATTTCTGGGTAGGCCCAAAGTTGAATTGAGAGAACATCACCTGAACTCAATTTATAGACTTGTTGATGCTTGTTAAATAAGTGAAAAATAGTATTGGAATTCTGAGCGTTATTGAGTTCGATACGAGGAATATTGTCTTGTGTAATTTGTATGACTGAAAGTTCTGAGCCTTGATCGGTTCTATAATTTCCTTCAGAGGGCAAATCATAGGTTTGCAAACCGGAGGTGATAGCACAACCTGTAAATAGAAGAGAAATTGCTAAAAAAATTGAGGTGTGGTGATACTTCACATTCAAAACCCTTACTAGTTGAAAAGACCCTTACTAATTGTAATAATAAGTTATCGCTTAAAAATTTTGAAGTTAATTGTATTATAAAAAACCTCATTCGCATACTTAACTATATATCCTTATAGGATAATTGGATAATTTATTTTTATGGTATAGTAAGCACCATAAAATTACTCTGAATCTGAGTAACCACCTAAAGTAAATTAGCTTTTATTTATATAGCACATTGAATATTAAATGTTTTTATGAACGTGATTGGTAAAATTCTAAATCCGATGTTTAGGAATTCTTTGTGGATGATATCTGAAAAGCTAATTTCTATATTTGGCTTGATTTTTGTGACTTCATTCGTTGCGAAATACATTGGTCCTGAAAATTTTGGTAAATTAACTTTTGTTGGTTCGATTTTTGCAATTGTACAAACGCTGTCCTTGATGGGAACAGAGAATGTAATCTTTCAAAAGACAGCAAAGAATCGAAAGTTTGGCGAGAAAATGATCTTTGCCTCCAAGATGCTGCGAGATTATATTTATAGCTCACTTTCAATTATTATTTTATTTGTACTTTACTTTTATACAGATCGTTTAACTTTTATTTTTGGTCTAGCAACTTGTATTGCTATTTATTTTGCTGTACATGATGTTTATAGTATTTATTTTAATGCAATATTAGAATCAAAGATAAATGCATATTGTAATATCACAGCGCTAATCATTTCGTTGGGCGCGCGCTATATGATTGCTTTGTTTCAACTTCCTATTGAAACACTTGGCATTCCTATCATTTTACTCACACTTATTCCATTTTTATTAAGAAAATATCTTTATACGAAAAAAAAACTGTCCGTTGGCATCATGCTTCCACATGCTATAAAAAGATATAGACAGTATACTTTTTCGGTCGGTCAAAAGCTCTTATTGTATTCGCTTTCGGTTGCAATTTTTACTAAAACGGCACAGCTCTTCCTTGGTTTAGAGTCACAATTTGATCTTGGAATTTATACTGTAGCAATGACATTGGGAAATAGTTTTTATTTTGTTCTTCTTGCAATTATTTCGTCTTATTTTACTGGAATTTATCAAGAGAAAAATCTGGAAAAAAGCCACAATTATGTTGCACAACTTTATATGGCAGTGACTATCATTTCTTTATTTGTCACACTAGGGCTATATTTGTTTGGACCTTGGGTGGTAAATGCGCTTTATGGTGTTGAATTTATTCAAGTCACAGAGATTTTATGGATCGCAGGTTTAGTGACACTATTTTCAGGACTGTCTACGATCGCAGAAAAATATTTGATCAAGTTCAATGCATATGGTTATTTGAAGAGAAAAACTTTTATACTTGTGTTTTTCAACATTGTATTTACTTTTTTAATGGTCAAGTCATATGGATTATATGGTGGTATTTACGCCATTTTAATGACAGAAATCTTATCTCTGACTTTATTTAATTATTTTTTTAGAAATGGACTTATTTGGGATACTCAAAAAAGAATGTTTCTACCCTCTACTTATTTCAAGCGGTAACGAGATGCTTTTAAGCTTAATTATTCCAGTCTATAAAGTCGAACAGTACATAGCAGAATGTATTGAGAGTGTAATAAATCAAGTTACCTCCGACATAGAAGTAATTATCGTCAATGACGGTACTCCTGATGACTCAATGTTAGTGATTGAAAAAATTCTTAGTAAGCAAACAGCCATTATTAGAGATTGTTTTATAATATTACATCAAGAAAATCAGGGGCAGAGTAGTGCTCGAAACTTAGGTTTAAAGTATGCGAAAGGAGAGTACATTTCCTTTTTAGATTCTGATGATGTACTGAGTGAAAATTATTTAAGTGACTTTAAAAATACAATCAAAAAAAATAATGTTGATATTGTTCAATTTAAAAGCTCAAGATTTGAAGAAGATACCAATAAACTGAAGGCATTTAATGTTGGATTACAAAGGAATGGGTTACTTCAGTTAGACCAAAATTTAATGATAGAAATCTTTAATCAAAGTGCATGGTTTCCATGGTTAAATATTTATAGAAGAGAATTATTTAATGGTTTAGAGTTTCCAGTCGGTATTTATTACGAAGATGCTGCACTTATTCCTGAGGTTTTTCTTAGAGCCAAAAACATATATTTTTTAGAAAGTGTACTTTACTTCTATCGACTTAATTTAAATGGAAGCTTATTAAATACATCATCTGAAAATAAAAGAAAGCATGTGGATAGCTTTAAATCTATCTTAGAACTATATGCTTTAAGAATGAAAGAAAATCCCATATATTCAATATCATTTGTTTCAATGAGCCAAGCTTTTGTCAATTATATGTATCAAAATTTTGGTTGGAAAGTTGCTTATAAATGTCAAGCTACGTTTCAAGTGAATAAAAAAGATGTTGATGTTAGAAAGTTGAGTAAAAGAGGAAATCGGCTGTACTACTATTTTGGTTTCTATTTTATTGCTTTACTAAGTTTAAGAGGTTGATTTTAGTGAAAAAAATTTGTTTTCTTATTGGTAATTTAAACAACTCAGGTGGCACTGAGAGAGTAACGACACTAATCGCCAATGCATTAGCTAAAAAAAACTACCAAGTATCTATTTTAAGTCTTGCTGATGGAAGACAATCTTTTTTTGAGTTAGAACCTGATATTAAAACATATTCACTTTATCCCGAAAAAATTTCATTCAAAAAAAAATTTTTGGGCGCTGTATGGCGTATTCGTCGGTTTGTTACACAAAATCAGATAGATATTTTGGTAGTGGTAGATAGTATTTCCTGTGTGTTTACTGTACCTGCATTGTTTGGTTTAAAAGTCAAACATATCTGTTGGGAGCATTTTAATTTTAAGGTTAATCTCGGGGTAAAGTATCGCGATATCGGGCGTAAATGGGCAGCTAAATATTGTGATTATGTGGTGACTTTAACCAAAAGAGATAAAGAGTTGTGGGAGCAGGGTATTAAGAATATTAAAGCGAAGATTATACCCATCGCAAATCCAAGCCCATTTGAGGTACAGGAAAATATATCATCATTAGATTATAAAACGATTTTGTGTGTAGGTCGCTTAACGTATCAAAAAGGATTTGATTTACTTATTACTGCTTGGGCAAGAGTTGCTCAGCAAGTACCTGATTGGAAAATTGTCATTGTAGGTTCGGGTGAAGATGAGCAAATGCTTAAACAGATGGCAAAGAGTCTAGGAGTGGATGATTCGATCATATTTGCAGGACAGCAAAAGAATATGTCTACATTTTATAGACAGGCTTCATTTTTTTGTATGAGTTCGCGTTTTGAAGGGCTGCCTATGGTATTGTTGGAAGCACAAAGTTATGGTTTACCAATCGTTGCATTTGATTGTGATACTGGACCTGCTGAAATTGTCCAGCATAATATAAATGGCCTTCTAGTAGAGTCGGGAAATATAAATGGACTGACTAATTCGTTATTAGAGTTAATACACTTATCTAATATTCAGTATGAAAAAATGTCATCCAATGCTGTTGAAAATAGTGTTAGATATTCTGTCAACCCTATATTGAAACAATGGTTAAGTATTATTAAATAGAGTAGTTTATGAAAATACTATATGTGATTACTGGACTGGGTCAAGGTGGCGCAGAGCGAGTTGTTTGTGATTTAGCAGACAAAATGCATGAAAAAGGGAATGATGTTAAAATTGCTTATCTAACTGGAGATATTCTAACAAAGCCTCGTTACCAAGAAATTGAATTAATTAAAATTAATTTAAATAGTTTGCTGTTATTTCCTCTTTCTTATATTAAACTTTCTAAAATAATTAAAAATTTTGAACCGGATGTTGTTCACTCACATATGGTACATGCTAATATTTTTACGCGTCTTATTCGAGCAGTTACCCCTATAAAAAAACTTATTTGTACTGCGCATAATAGTGATGAAGGTGGGAGATTGAGAATGCTTGCGTACAGATTTACACATAATCTAGCTGATCTAACTACTAATGTTAGCAATGAAGCAGTACAAGCATTTATCGAAAAAAAAGCAGTACCAGACTCAGATATCATCACAACATATAATGGAATAGATCTGAGTAGGTTTTTTTATCACTCAGAAGCCAAAAATAAAATTCTGAATGAACTTAATATAAATACAAATTCTTATTTGATTCTAGCAGTAGGACGTTTTAGTGAGCAGAAGGATTACCCAAATTTATTGCACGCTTTTAAAACTTTAAAAAATAAGAGTATTAGAGATATTAAATTGATTATTGCCGGGGATGGGGAACTACGTTCAGAAGTTGAAAAAATTATTGATGAGTTGGATTTAAAGCAAGATATTTATTTATTAGGAAGACGCAGTGATATCCCAGATTTAATGAGTGCTGCAGATTTATTTGTATTATCATCTAAGTATGAAGGATTCGGTTTGGTTGTTGCTGAGGCGATGGCATGTAAGACTTTAGTTGTCGCTACAGATTGTGGAGGAGTTGCTGAAGTTTTAAACAATGATCAATTCTTAGTACCTCCATCAAACTCAAATGTATTAGCAGAAAAAATGTATTATGCCTTAAGCCTCTCTCAACAAGAAAAAAATAAGAATATTATAAAAAACTTATGTCATATAGAAAAAAATTTTTCATTAGAAAAAATAGTTGAAAAATGGATATATCTATATGATAAATAATATTTTAAAAAGAGTATCAAATAAAGCTTTATTTTTGTGTCTCATTTGCTTGGTTTTTATAAAAATTACTTTTCATTTTTTGATAAAAATTGATTACATCTCCCTTGGTTTGGGTGGTGGTAACGACTCAGATTATTATGATGCCTATGTTTTGGGTTATAATGATATTGCTGTTAATATTTGGCCTGTCATTCTAAGGTTTTTTAATGATCTTGGTTTATATTCTCGTGATGGAATTTCTTATTTATTTTTGTTTATAAATTTGTTTATAATTCCTTTTTTAGTGGCTAAGCTGTCTGGTCTTAATTTCCAAAAAAATCAGAAATATTATCTTTATAGTGTTTTGCTATGTCTAATCTATCCAACACTTTTTTTTTATACATTCGATATTTACCGTGATGTATTTATGGTGCTCTCCTTTTTGGTAGGGTGCTTAATTGTGAAAAAATGTTTAAGTAGTTCGAATTTTATTTCTTTTTCATTTTTTTATATATTAGCAATTTTAATAGGGTTGTTTTTGTTGGCTTTGCGCCCTTATTTAGGTTACGCATTTTTACTGGCTTTAGTTTTATGGAAAATTAATCTGACAAAAAAACGTATTTTTTTCTTTGCTATTTTGTATTTTTTTGCATTATTTATAGCAAATTATCTTGGTTTTTTTGAACGAATTACGGATTACCGTGAAATATTTGAAGAAGATATGCAAGGTGGGAGCAACTTAGGGTTGGATTTCTCTAATCCTGTATTGTTCATTCCTAACTTTGTTTTAAGTACTTTAGGTCAACTTTTTGGATTATATTTAGTTAATCCTTTTGCTGTTTTATTGTTTGTAATTGAAACATTACCTGCTTTATTTATGATGACCTATATATTAAAAAATGTTAATTATACAGATAGTTTTATACGCTTTTTAATCATCTTTTTTGTTTTATATGCGAGTGTATGGTTAATTGGAAATGATAACTTAGGAACGGCTGTTCGATTGAGATTGTACAACTATTTGGCTGTTTATATAGCTTTCTTTTATATACTTCAAGCTAAACTTAAACTAAATGGTAGTAAAAAACGGTTTAAAATATGAAAATTGTTTATATCATTACCCGCTCAGACGTGCTTGGTGGTGCTAGCGTACACTTACTTGATATTGCAAAAGGCATGATCAATCAAGGACATCAAGTTCATATTTTGGTAGGTGGAGTGGGTACTTTTACTGAAGAACTAAAAAAAAATAATATAAACTTCAGCTCATTAAAATACTTAAAAAGAGAAATCGCATTAACCCACGATGTGCTTGGTTTTTGGGAAATAAAAAAACATTTAAAACAATTGAAGCCAGATATTGTACATTGCCATTCTAGTAAGGCAGGCTTATTGGGTCGTTTAGCAGCTAAATCCTTGAATTTACCTGTAGTGTTTACAGCACATGGGTGGGCTTTTACAGAAGGGATAAGTCCAAGAAAACAAAAAATTTATGCAAAAATTGAAAAGTTTTTAATTAATTTTTCAGATCATATTATTACAGTTTCAGAGTTTGATCGTATTTATGGTTTTAATTTTGGTGTTGGATCGCCAGATAAGGTAACTACTGTTCATAATGGTATACCTGTTCAAGACTTACAAACTAAAGAGACTAAGGTGGTTGGTCAGCCTTGTAAGGTAATAATGGTTGCACGTTTTGATGATCAGAAAGATCAAATAACTTTAATTCAAGCATTAGGTTTGTTGAAAGATAAAAATTGGGTTATGGAGTTTATAGGTTCAGGCCCTACTCTTGAACGTTGCAAACAAGAAGCGAATAAATTAGGGTTAGAAAATAAAATAAAATTCCTTGGACAACAACGTAATGTTAAAGATTTTTTAAATAACTCTGATATTTTTGTGTTATCTACAAATTATGAAGGGTTTCCTTTAACAATCCTTGAAGCTATGCGAGCTAAATTACCTGTTATAGCAACAAATGTTGGCGGTAATAATGAAAGTATTGTAGGTGAAAAAACAGGATTTTTAACAAAAAAGAATGATGCAAAGGATCTATCCCAAGCTCTTTCTACTTTAATTGATGATAGAAATTTAGTTATAGAAATGGGTAAGCGTGGATATGAACGTTTTATGACAGAATTTACACATGATTTAATGCTTAAAAAAATTCTTAAAATTTATACAGAAGTAGTGGCTAGAAAATGAGGCTATTAATCACAGGTGCAACAGGATTTGTAGGTTCAGCTCTCACTAAACGGGTGAGTAGCTTATATGACACTATTACTTTAGCTCGTATTAAAAGTAATATTTTGCCTGAAAATATCCAACAAGTTGTTTCTAACAATATTTTTGAAGCAGATTTCCCAAATGATGTAGAGATCATCATTCATTTGGCAGGTCGTGCTCATATTCTAAATGAACAAACAACAGATCCATTAGCTGAATTTCGCAAAATCAATGTAGAAGGAACTTTGCAACTGGCGCGTCAGGCTTTGGACAAAAAAGTAAAACGCTTTATATTTATGAGTTCTATCGGTGTGAATGGTTCAGTGACGCTGCAGCAACCATTTACAGAAGATGCTTTACCACAACCTCATGCAAATTATGCGGTTTCCAAATTAGAGGCTGAACAAGAGCTCAAAAAGCTGTTTGCAGGATCAGACACAGAGCTCGTCGTTATTCGCCCACCTTTAGTTTATGCCGCTCATGCACCAGGTAACTTTGCTCGGTTACTCAAATTAGTTGCGAGCAATTTACCTTTACCTTTTGCAGACACAAACAATAAACGTAGCTTTGTTGCGCTTGAAAATTTGGTAGACTTTATTCAAACCTGTATCGAACATCCAAATGCAGCCAATCAAACATTTCTAGTCGCAGATCAAACTCCTATTTCTACACGTGAGCTAGTGCAATATTTAAAGCAGGGTATGGGAAAACCCGCACGTTTTATTTATATTCCGCAACCGCTTATGAAACTAGGCGCAGCATGTATTGGCAAATCCAAACTCTATGAGCAGTTGTTTGAGTCACTAGAGGTCGATACGATCAAAGCTCAGAAGTTGTTGGGTTGGACAGCGCCATTGAGTACCCAGCAAGCGATGCTGCAAGCGGGTCAAAATTATTTAAAAATGAAAGAGTAATTTACGTATGTCAATTTTTGCACTGAGCATCGTATTTTTTATACTGACATTACTATTCACAGGCTTCATGCGAGCTTACGCCCTCAAGAAAAATATAATAGACAACCCCAATGAACGTAGCTCCCACAGTGTACCTACGCCACGTGGAGGTGGTGTTGCGGTGGTGTGTAGCTACTTGTTGGCGCTGGCTGTGCTGATATACAGCCAACAAATGACCGTACATATTGGTTTAACCCTGATAGCAGCAGGCTTTGTCATCGCCTTACTTGGCTTTTTAGATGACCATGGGCACATTAATTCCATGTTGCGCTTAGCAGTACACTTTTTAGTGGCCATTGGCGTGGTGATCAGCTTGGGTGGCTTTAGCGAAGTTACGGCTTTTAATGGTCTGCAACTTGGCTTTCTCGCCAATATTATTGCAGTATTATTTTTGGTGTGGTTGCTCAATCTATACAACTTTATGGATGGCATTAACGGTATTGCCAGTGTCGAAGCCATTACCACTGTCGTTAGTATGGGCATTTTGTATTATGTACTGAATACCACATTAAACTCAGACATACTTTGGTTATTGGCAGCCAGTGTATTTGGCTTTTTACTGTGGAACTTTCCCAAGGCTAAAATTTTTATGGGCGATGCCTGTAGCGGATTTCTCGGCCTCACTTTGGGTATTTTGGCGCTCATCGCCCTCAAAGAAAACTTGGCACTGTTTTGTGCGTGGATCATTTGTCTAGGTGTATTTGTGGTCGATGCGACTTATACCCTGATAAAACGCGTATTGAGCGGCTATAAAATGTATGATGCGCATCGCAGCCATAGCTATCAAATTTTATCGCGTAAATGGGGTAACCATACGCCAGTGACTTTGGCGGTAGCAGCTGTTAATTTATTGTGGCTCTTTCCAATCGCCTATATCACAACCACACAATTATGGGCATATCCTGAAATGGCAGTGTTGATTGCTTATTTACCTTTAATATTGATTGCTATTAAATTAAGAGCGGGAACACCTGATGCCTGAGAAAAAATTACTGATTCTCGGGGCAGGCGGTTTTGGCCAAACAATTGCTGAAGTTGCTGAACTTTTAGGTAATTGGGAGAATATTTCTTTTGTTGATGATCGATGGCCTGAGCAACAATGGTTAGGTTGTTATCCTATTGTTTCAAATATTCAAAACTTATCCTTAATCAAGCATCAAGATTTCGAGGCCATGATTGCCGTTGGAAATAACCAAATACGACAAAAGTGGCAACAATTACTGCTTGATTTATCTATACCAATTACGACTATTATACATCCACAAACCGTCATTGCTCCTAGTGCGAAAATAGGGCAGGGGGTAAGTATTATGGCTGGGTGTGTTATTGGAACGAATACGATTATCCAAGATGGTGCTATTTTAAATATGGGTACATTATTGGACCATGATGTGGTGGTTGAACAATTTGTACACTTAAGTATTGGGGTGAAAGTTGCAAGTAATAATATTATCCCTACATTTTCTTTCTTGGAAGTGGGAAGTATCATAGAACATAAGTCTTAATAACAACTTCTTTAAATTAAGATATGACGTGCTGAAAAATATATGAAATCTCTTGTAATTCCTCTGGTTGAATCTCCACGTTCAGCAAAACTCGCGTTTTTAGTCATTTTAGACTTTTGTATTTTCCCTGTTCTAATCTGGCTTTGTTATGCCATTCGACAGTTTGATCTCGGTGCAGAAGTTGTACCTAATATTCCCTTTGGGTCAATTTGGGTCAGTGCTATTGCAGTCTTTGCGCTGTTTATTTGTGGTGTATACCGTTTTATTGTTCGTACTTTTAATGAATTTTTTATTGCCAAATTAGGTCTAGCAACCATATTAAGCGTGATTGGTTTGTACTTGCTGGCTTATAGCACCCATGCTTTTATTCCGACATCTATCCCCTTGATGTTCGGCTTTATGATGTTTGCCTGGATCTGGTTTAGTCGTAGTGTGATTCGTTTTGTGGTGAGATCCTACTTACAGGCTAATGTGCCTAAAAAACGGATTGCTATTTATGGGGCTGGTTATGCAGGCCAACAGGTAGCAGCGACTTTAAACCGTTCTAATGAACATCTACCGATTATATTTATTGATGATGATCCTTCTTTAAGTGGCCAAAATATTGGTGGTATCCAAGTTTTTTTACCACATACTGCTTTGAAATGTTTTACAAAATTCAAAATTGATGAAATTTTAATTGCACTGCCGTCAGTAGGGCGAATACGTAAAAGTGAAATTATCAAGTTTTTAGAACCAGCTCATTTAAAAATTACCGAGATTCCGGGGCTGACTAAACTGGTCAATGGTGAAATTCGAATTTCTGATATTCAGGAAGTGGATATTATTGATTTACTGGGGCGTGATCCTGTACCGCCAGTTCCAGCGCTTTTGGCTAAAAATATTAACAATAAAGTAGTCATGGTCACAGGTGCGGGTGGCTCGATTGGTTCAGAACTATGTCGCCAAATTATTAAAAATCAGCCGGCCAAGATTATTATTTATGAGCTAACAGAATTTGCTTTATATCATATCGATAAAGAATTACGTCTTACAGCAAACTGTGAAATTATTCCAATTTTAGGTTCAGTTCTTGACGAACGTAAGTTAGAACGGGTGATTGAACAATATGGCGTACAAACCGTTTATCACGCTGCTGCTTATAAGCATGTGCCGCTGGTGGAGTGTAATCCGCTGGCAGGTTTGAAAAATAATGCTGTTGGAACCGCCTTTAGTGTGAATGCGGCGGTAAAAAAAGGGGTAGAAACCTTTGTGCTGATTTCAACTGATAAAGCGGTACGTCCAACCAACGTGATGGGGGCGACCAAACGGATGGCAGAGTTGTACTGTCAGGCTATGGCAGAGGTTCAGGATCAGACTCAGATCAGTATTGTGCGCTTTGGTAATGTGCTCGGTTCTTCGGGCTCGGTCGTGCCGCTGTTTAAACAGCAAATTGCCAAAGGTGGTCCGATTACCGTGACTGATCCAGAAGTAACCCGTTTCTTTATGACCATTCCGGAGGCCTCGCAACTGGTAATTCAGGCGGGTGCTTTGGGTACAGGGGGCGACGTGTTTCTGCTGGACATGGGCGAGCCGGTACGCATTCAGGATCTGGCACGACAAATGATTGCCCTGAGTGGCCTCAAAGTCCGAGATGATCAAAATCCAGATGGCGATATTGAAATTCAATATTCTGGATTACGCCCAGGTGAAAAATTGTACGAAGAGCTGCTAATTGACGAAGAAAATACAGAAATTACTTCACATAAGCGTATTCTACGATCTGTCGAGAAACATTATCCATTGGCAGAAATTCTGGCAGTATTTAACCGTATGCATGAACTTAGCGCGACTCAGACTGATATTGAATGGGCATTGACCCAGCTGGAATACTATGTCGATGGTTATGTCCGTGGTAATAAAATTCAAGTGAACTAGGTTTTTATAAATATGATCAAGAAAGCAATTCTCCCTGTAGCGGGTCTAGGTACGCGTTTTTTACCTGCCAGTAAATCCATTCCTAAAGAAATGGTGACTGTCGTGGATCGCCCTGCGATTGAATATGTGGTCCGTGAAGCAGTTGCTGCCGGGATTGAGCAGATTATTCTGGTGACCCATTCTTCCAAAGCATCGATTGAAAATTATTTTGACCGTAACTTTGAACTTGAAACTACGCTTGAGCAAAAAAATAAGACCGATTTACTCAAAGAAATTACTGAAATTCTGCCTGCGGGTATCAGTGTAATTAGTGTACGTCAGCCTCAGCCTTTAGGTTTGGGCCATGCGGTATTATGTGCCAAAGCCGTGATTGGTGATGATGATTTTGCAGTGCTGTTACCGGATGTGCTGGTGAAAGATCAGGATCTGGAAAATGACCTGTCATGCATGATTCAGCGCTATGTACAATCTCAAGCTTCACAAATTATGGTTGAAGCGGTGCCTGAACATCTCGTCGACCAGTATGGCATTGTTGATGTTGCAGCATCGCCCGAGGAAGGGGAAAGCATCGTCATGCAAGGCATTGTCGAGAAACCGTCGATCGGCACTGCACCTTCCAATCTGTCTGTGGTGGGGCGTTATATTCTACCTGCCAAGATCATGCAGCTTTTAGAGCAGACACCACGAGGCGCAGGCAATGAAATCCAGCTGACCGATGCAATTGCCATGCTGCAACAAACAGAAACTGTAGAAGCCTACCGCATGAAAGGCCAGACCTTTGACTGTGGCAGTAAGTTAGGTTATCTCAAAGCGGTTTTACATTATGGCATTGATCATCCTAAACTCGGTGTCGAGTTTAAAGCATTAATTCAGGAATTGGCTTTGTAAGAAAAAATAATAAAAAGGAATATCATGAAAGTCGCAGTATTGGGAAAAACCTTATTTTCCGGAGTCATGTCAGCTCTTTTATCTGAATGTGGTCACCAGGTGGTCTGGTGTAATAGCTTCAATACAGATGAGTCGGCCCGGCCCTATTTCCAGGATGAATCTCTCCAGCAATTACTGCAAAAACAGGAAAAATCTGGCTTTTTAAACTGTTGCGATTTTCAGCATCTGGATTTTAATCAGGATGTGTTTTTCTTCAGTTTTAATGCGACTGAAGAGCAACAGGCGTTTCAGATGGTGGATACCATCCGGCATGCCTGTTTTGCCCATCCCAAACTGATGATTAATGCCTCGACCTTTGGCTTGCATGGCACGCAACGCTTTCAGCAGTTACTGCCGAATGATGACTGGATTTATCTGCCAGATATTATTCAGGAAGGCAATGCACTGCGTAGCTTTACTCAGGCCACCCAGCTGATTGTGGGTTGTGATCATGCAGATATCCAGCCTAAAATCAAAGAACTCTTACGCCCATTATTTCCACGCGCGCAGCAGTATCTATTTATGCCGGTTCTGGATGCCGAATTTACCAAGCTGAGTATTTCCGGCATGCTCGCCACCCGGATCAGTTATATGAATGATCTGGCCAGTGTGGCAGAAAAGCTTGGCATTGATATTGAACAGGTACGGCAAGGCATGGCTGCGGATAACCGGATTGGTTCTGCCTATCTCTTCCCTGGCGTTGGTTTTGGTGGAGAGAATTTCTCCCATGATATCCGGACGCTTACTCACGCCGTGGCAGATTCAGGGGTAAAAAACCAGCTGCTTGAACAGGTCTGGGACATTAACGAACAGCAAAAAGAATTATTGTTCCGTAAACTCTGGAACTATTTCCGTGGAGACTTGAAGGGTAAAGTCATTGCGATCTGGGGTGCAGCCTTTAAGGAAAATACCCCGAGTATCCAGCAGTCTCCGGTACATGCCATGCTGACCGCTTTGTGGGCGCAAGGCGTGACGGTCAAGCTACATGACCCTCAGGCAATCGCAAATATTGAAAAGGTCTATGGGCCACGGGAAGACCTGATCCTGTGTAAAGACCAGTATCAGGCCGTGGAAGGGGCGCATGCCTTGTGCCTGATTACGGCATGGAAACAGTACGGCAGTCCGGATTATCCATATTTGATCAAGCTGATGCAGCATCCCCTGATTCTGGATGGGCGTAATCTGTATGATCCGACGTATGTCAAGACACGTGGTTTTAATTATATTGGGGTAGGACGTTAATGTTGAGCCATTTTAATCCAAATCTCGACACTGAAACTGTGTGTCAGAAACTCGCCTCGAACAAAGAACAGCTTCAATCTGAGCATTTGCGGGAGCTGTTTGCTGCTGACCCGGAGCGCTTTAATCGATATTCTATCCAGTTTGAACAACTGCTGTTTGACTATAGCAAACACAGAATCAATAAGAATGTATTGCAGGGCCTGATCGAATGGGCCGATGCACAGAACCTCAGATCCTGGATAGGCTCCCTATTTTCCAATCAGGAAATCAACTATACCGAGCAGCGTGCTGCCATGCATTGGGCACTACGTCTGCCGGAACAGGATCAACAGCATGCCGAGCTGGCCGCTGATGTGCATGCGCAACTTGAGCGTATGTATGCCTTGGTAGAACAAATTCATGCCGGACAGCGTCGTGGTGCCACTGGTGAAGTGATTCAGGATGTGGTCAATATTGGGGTCGGTGGTTCAGATCTTGGGCCGTTGATGGTCACGCATGCCTTATCTGATTTTAAATATCAGTCTGCCCAACCACTCAACGTACATTTTGTTTCGACCATGGATGGCAGTCAGTTGTCCGAGTTGTTGCATCAGCTGCGTCCGGAAACCACACTGTTTATCATTTCATCAAAATCATTTGGCACGATTGATACCCTGACCAATGCCCAGACCGTACGTTTGTGGCTGGAAAAAGCATTGGGTCAGCATCCCTATATTCTCAAGCATCATTTTATTGGGGTATCGACCAAACCGGAGAAAATGACAGCGTGGGGGATTGCACCGGAAAACCAGCTGTTGTTGTGGGATTGGGTCGGAGGGCGTTATTCGCTGTGGTCCTGTATCGGATTGCCGATTGCCTTGAGTATCGGAATTGAAGGTTTTAAGCAGCTACTGGCAGGTGCTTATGCAGTAGATCAGCATTTTCAGTATCAGCCTTTTGAACAGAATATTCCAGTCTTGATGGGACTGTTGGGGGCCTGGAATAATAATTTCCTGGATATTCAGACCCATGCCATCCTGCCTTATGATGGGCGGCTAAAATATTTTGCTTCCTACTTGCAGCAGCTGGAAATGGAATCGAATGGCAAGTCGATCCAGCGTAATGGTGAAAAAGTAAAGCTAGATACCTGTCCGATTATTTGGGGAGAGGTCGGCCCGAATGCGCAACATGCCTTCTATCAACTCCTACATCAGGGAACTCAGTCGGTCAGTTGTGACTTTATTGCCCCGGTAGAGCGCTATAACAGTCAGCAATATACCTATGCCGATAGTGCTGAGGCATTAATCGAGCAGCATTATTTGGCATTGTCGAATTGTCTGGCGCAATCGCGTTTACTGGCTTTTGGTAATGAAGCACTGGATCAAAACGAATTGGCGAGCTTGCCGGCTTATAAGCAGTATGAAGGCAACCAGCCGAGCAGTACCTTGTTACTGCAAGAGCTGAATCCCTATAGTCTGGGGATGCTGATTGCATTGTATGAGCATAAGGTGTTTGTTCAATCGGTGCTGTGGAATATCAACCCATTTGATCAATGGGGCGTGGAAAAAGGTAAGGAAATTGCTAATCAGCTATTACCAATTCTCAATGGTGAACAGAGCGATCTGGATGGTCTGGATGGTTCAACCCAAGGTTTAATTAAAATTCTTTTAGGAAAGTCACATGGCTAAAATTCTGGTCACTGGTGGGGCAGGCTATATTGGTTCACATACCTGTGTGGAATTATTAAATGCCGGGCATGAGGTCATCGTTTTAGATAATCTCTGCAATAGCGCTGCTGAGTCTTTAAATCGGGTGCAACAGTTGACCCGGAAAAGCCTGACCTTTGTTGAAGGGGATATCCGTGATGGCCAGTTACTGGATCAAGTCTTTCAGCAAAATAGCATTGATGCGGTAATTCATTTTGCCGGACTTAAAGCGGTTGGAGAAAGCCAGCAGATTCCATTGGCTTATTTTGATAATAATATTGCCGGTTCCATCAGCCTGGTGCAGGCCATGCAGCGCGCCCAGGTTTTTAAACTGGTATTTAGTTCGTCGGCTACTGTGTATGGTGATAATAATCCTTCACCTTTAAACGAAGAAATGCCGACTGGCATGCCAACCAATAACTATGGCTATACCAAGCTGATTGTGGAGCAGCTCTTGGAAAAAATGGCTGTGGCAGATCAGCGCTGGTCGATTGCCTTGTTACGTTATTTCAATCCGGTCGGTGCACATAAAAGCGGGCAGATCGGTGAAGATCCACAAGGTATTCCAAATAATTTAATGCCTTATGTAACTCAGGTGGCGGTAGGACGGCGTGAAAAACTGTCGATCTTTGGTCATGATTATGACACTGTCGATGGCACGGGTGTACGGGATTATATTCATGTGGTAGATTTGGCCAATGCACATTTATGTGCCCTCAATAATCGTTTAACTGCACAAGGTTGCCGGGCCTGGAATATTGGTACTGGCAATGGCATTTCAGTGCTACAAGTTAAAGATACTTTTGAATGGGTCAATGGTGTTGCAATTCCATTTGAATTAGCACCTCGTCGTGAAGGCGATGTGGCGACCTGTTTTGCAAATAATAGCCGTGCAGTACAGGAGTTGGGCTGGACGGCACAATATGGTTTGGAGGATATGCTGGCAGATAGCTGGAACTGGCAGAAGCAGAATCCTAAAGGATATGGATCATAAAGATGAATTTTATTTATGGGGTCATTTGTCACCAACTTACTCATTCACTGGTTTTTCTGGTGAATGAGCTGCTGAAAAGTCCTCATAGTATTATTCTTATTCATTTCGATCAGAAATCTGACCTTGCTCCATTTCATGCTCAATTCGGACTGATCCTAGACAAAATAATGGACAGCACGTCCCTCTAAAGATAACGTAACTTTAATCTTTGGAGATTCAAGAAATGGCTAAACGTTTTAGT
>NZ_KB850164.1:122149-152504 GCF_000369725.1 Acinetobacter sp. CIP 101966
AATTAGAGGCTGAACAAGAGCTCAAAAAGCTGTTTGCAGGATCAGACACAGAGCTCGTCGTTATTCGCCCACCTTTAGTTTATGCCGCTCATGCACCAGGTAACTTTGCTCGGTTACTCAAATTAGTTGCGAGCAATTTACCTTTACCTTTTGCAGACACAAACAATAAACGTAGCTTTGTTGCGCTTGAAAATTTGGTAGACTTTATTCAAACCTGTATCGAACATCCAAATGCAGCCAATCAAACATTTCTAGTCGCAGATCAAACTCCTATTTCTACACGTGAGCTAGTGCAATATTTAAAGCAGGGTATGGGAAAACCCGCACGTTTTATTTATATTCCGCAACCGCTTATGAAACTAGGCGCAGCATGTATTGGCAAATCCAAACTCTATGAGCAGTTGTTTGAGTCACTAGAGGTCGATACGATCAAAGCTCAGAAGTTGTTGGGTTGGACAGCGCCATTGAGTACCCAGCAAGCGATGCTGCAAGCGGGTCAAAATTATTTAAAAATGAAAGAGTAATTTACGTATGTCAATTTTTGCACTGAGCATCGTATTTTTTATACTGACATTACTATTCACAGGCTTCATGCGAGCTTACGCCCTCAAGAAAAATATAATAGACAACCCCAATGAACGTAGCTCCCACAGTGTACCTACGCCACGTGGAGGTGGTGTTGCGGTGGTGTGTAGCTACTTGTTGGCGCTGGCTGTGCTGATATACAGCCAACAAATGACCGTACATATTGGTTTAACCCTGATAGCAGCAGGCTTTGTCATCGCCTTACTTGGCTTTTTAGATGACCATGGGCACATTAATTCCATGTTGCGCTTAGCAGTACACTTTTTAGTGGCCATTGGCGTGGTGATCAGCTTGGGTGGCTTTAGCGAAGTTACGGCTTTTAATGGTCTGCAACTTGGCTTTCTCGCCAATATTATTGCAGTATTATTTTTGGTGTGGTTGCTCAATCTATACAACTTTATGGATGGCATTAACGGTATTGCCAGTGTCGAAGCCATTACTGATCCTAGACAAAATAATGGACAGCACGTCCCTCTAAAGATAACGTAACTTTAATCTTTGGAGATTCAAGAAATGGCTAAACGTTTTAGTCCAGAATTTAAACAGCAAGCGATTGATTATGCACTTTCAAACTCACACGAGTCTGTAGCTGCAATCGCCCAGAAATTAGGTGTGGGTTATTCAACATTAGATAAATGGATTCGTGAAACCAATCCGGCAGGTTCAAGCAAACGTCAACTTTCACCAGAACAACAGCGGATCGTGGAATTAGAGAAAGAAGTCAAACAGCTCAAGGAAGCCAATGACATCTTAAAAAAAGCGCATGTGTACTTTCTAACAGATCATGCCAAGAAAAGTACACGGTAATTCAAGATCTAGATATGAATGAAGTCACCGTATCTTCTGCCTGTAAATACCTAGGTGTCAGCACTTCAGGCTATTATGCCTGGCGAAAACGTCAAGCCAATACGGCACAGAAATATAATGACTTAAAAGCCGTATATTGGCAGCATCATGCACGATTGGGTGCACCTTCATTAGTACATGACATGCATGATTTAGGTTACAACATGAGCGAACGTACTATTGGAAGGATGCTAAAAAAGCTTGGTTTACGTAGCAGGATTGCGCGTAAATACAAGCATACGACTGATTCAACCCATCGTTTGCCTACAGCACCCAACTTGTTGGATCGCCAATTTACAGTTACTCAGCCTAATAAAGTCTGGACAACAGACATTACCTATATCCACACTAAAGAAGGTTGGTTGTATTTATGTGTGATGCTAGATTTATTTAGCCGTCGTATCGTGGGGTGGCAAACCAGCCATCGAATAGACCGCCAGTTGGTGTGTGATACGTTTAACTATGCAATGGCTCGTCAGGGTTATCCAACTGGTGTTATGGTTCATTCGGACCAAGGCTCACAGTACTGTAGTCGTGATTTTAGAGCGCTATTACTGAAAAATGATTGTACTCAGAGTATGTCTAGACGTGGAAACTGTTGGGATAATGCAGTGACTGAAAGCTTCTTTCATACATTAAAAGGTCATGTGGTACATGGCAGTGTGTTTTCGACTCGAAAAGAGGTGAATGCGGTCTTGTTTGATTATATTGAGATTTATTACAATCGGGTCAGAAGGCATTCTGCAAACGGCTGGTTAAGTCCAGAAGCCTTTGAACAGAAATATTTCAAGAATTTAGAGGGATCGATTGTCCACGATACTGTCTAGGATCACAAGTATCACAGTGGATATACTTGAAAAACATTTCCCATAAAAGTTTCAGCCCGGGAAAGTACCCTAAAAACTGGAGTTTTTCTCTGGTTTAAAGGGCACTGTTTTCAGGTTTTTTTGAGGAATTAAGCTTCGCCCTGGATCAGCTGGGTCAACTCATCGACATAGTCCTGCATCGGTCGTGGATTGCGGTCACGACGGCTTTCAATATTCAGACGTAATAAAGGTTCAGTATTGGATGCACGCACATTAAAACGCCAGGTGCCAAAGTCCAGACTGACACCATCGGTCTGGTCAATTGCAGGTTTTTGATAGGCATAATGATCAAAGAGTTTTTGAATCGTGGTTTGGGTATCCGCCACTTTAAAGTTGATCTCACCACTACACGGGAACTTGGCAATCATCTCTTCAACCAGCGAAGATAGAGATTGCTGTGTTTCAGACAGTACTGCAATCGCCAGTAGCCATGGAATCATGCCGCTATCACAGTAGGCAAAGTCACGGAAATAGTGATGGGCACTCATTTCTCCGCCATAAGCCGCATTATGTTCACGCATCACATCTTTAATAAAGGCATGGCCAGATTTCGACTGAACCGTAATCCCTTGGTATTGTTCCACGATATCCAGAGTATTCCAGACCAGACGCGGGTCATGCACAATTTTTTCACCCGATTGTTTTAGCAAGAAGGCTTGAGCCAAAAGACCAACAATATAATAGCCTTCAATAAACTGGCCTTTTTCATCGAACAGGAAGCAGCGGTCAAAGTCACCATCCCAGGCAATGCCCATGTCGGCAGCATGCTCAATCACGGCATCGCGAGTACTATCACGGTTTTCAACCAGAATCGGGTTGGGAATCCCATTCGGGAAGTTGCCATCAGCTTCATGATGAATTTTGATAAATTCAACCGGAATATTGAGCTCTTTAAATTTTACTTCGATTGCATCAATGACATGACCTGCTGCACCATTACCCGCATTCACCACCAGTTTCATCGGGCGAATTTTTGCTGGATCAATATAGGTCATCAGGTGCTCGATAAACTCGGGCAGGATATTGTATTTTTCGGTACGGCCTTTATTGCTGACTTCAATAAATTCCCCTGATTCTGCCAAAGCCTGAATCTCTTTGAGACCGGTATCCGCACTGATAGGACGGGCATTTTCTCTTACCAGCTTCATGCCATTATAGTCCATCGGATTATGGCTGGCTGTGACTTCAATCCCGCCTTGAACATCGAGATGAAATGCGCCGAAATAAACTTCTTCAGTGCCGGTCATCCCCAGATCCAGTACATTGACACCGGCATCATTCAAACCACGAATCGTGGCCTGTTTTAGGCCTTCACTACTGAGACGTATATCACAGCCAATCACTACAGTTTTCGGTTGATAAATCTGTCCATAAGCACGGCCAATTTTATAGGCGATATCTTCGTTGAGTTCTGTGCCGAGTTTGCCGCGAATATCATAGGCTTTAAAGCAAGTGAGTTTAGTCATGTGATCTCTCGAGATTCCTGAAAATAATTTCCAAGTTTAAGGTATTTAAATATATGGTAAGCATTTGCTGAACCTCACTTTTCCTTCTATATTTGGTTCTAGATAAATCCTGTCGCTTGAGGAGGGCTTTATTATACAAAGATTCAAAAGACAAAGCCTCACTAAATTGTCCAAATTTAAGTTACAATTTGGGTATAGGGTTCACCTAATTCAGTGAATTTTTTCAAGGTTTCGCACTCTTTTTTGTGGAATGATTGGGTATGTTTGTCGATCTGAAATTATTTGATGATATCCTATTGTGTCATAAGCTCCATCAGCATAAACAGAATACCTTTTTACATACCCAGTTGCACTTACAGTACCCTCATCTACACTTTTTCATTCTTTTCTAATTTCTGAAGTAATGCCTTAATAATTTTATCGAATCGTTCACCCCATCGTTCGAACTCATGACTTGATTCATTAAGTTCATTTAGATTTTTAGGATGATGTAGGGTTTTTGCCAAACCATAGTCTGCAAAATATTTTAAGGTCGGCCATCTTAGTGAACGCTGCATAATTTCTTTCATCATTGCTTTAATTGATCTCTCATCAAACTCATTCATATCATTTAAGCAGAGAACTAGGGTTGAAAGTTTTTTCACATTATCTGTGACATCTATTTCAAAGATTATGAAATTGTAATCGAATAGCTGATTCAACCTATATACCATCAGGGTGCGCTTATTTCCATCCGAAGTTATGTGGAGTTTCGATTTTTGTAATCTGGGAAGTTCATAGATTTTTGAGGTTGCCGTCGTAAAATTATTTTGCTCAACGAACTTTTCTATCATGAACCTGAAAGCTTCAAAACGGTCCATAAACAAATCTAAATTATTGCTTTCATCTTCTAATCCCTCAAATTCACCGCGACCAATTGTCCCAATGCTACTTGCTTCATCAGTCCCTATAGCATCATAGTCCTGAATCTCATCTTCCTCTGAAGGTAAGGATGCATTCTTGGATCTTTTTTTATTATAAATTTTACGGGTGAGAACTGGATCGGAAAAGCTGAGCAATACAGGAGAGCTAGGCAAAGTAAGGATTTTACGATCACTATTTGCCTCTTGACTGTCATCAATTTCTGGAGATTCGGGTTCTTGTCGGTTTGAGTAAGTACCTGATTTTCCTGTAGACGATGTATTTTTATTTTGAGTAAATCTCGGACTAGAAAAATCAATCTGCTTTGGTAAGTTCGATTCTAATCCTTTAATCTCTACAATTTCATTGATATAAATTTGATCCAATTTTTTAGAATAATAGGCTTTAACAGTTATTTCTACATTTGCTAAAGAAGGGGGATCAAAATTGAAATACCACCATTCTTTATTTTTACCTTTTATTTTTTCATTAAAAAAATGAGTAGCAATACTTTCATAGCTTCTTCTGATTTCAGGATTGATTAAAATCCAAGCGAGTAAGTTGCGCATGCCTGGATGATTATATTGAGATGGAGGGAAATTACTTGAGGATAGTTCGTTAATCAGTACATAGTTTTCTGAAACCGTTTGAACATCAAATTCCAGATTTAAAAAGTTCTGTGAAAGTGCATTTCTCGCAAAATAAGCATTATGAAAAAATAATGCTCTAGCCAGTTCTAATTGTGGCAAATGCACAATTGTATTTTTAAATTTTTGATCAAGGTCAGTTAATTTCTGTGTGAATTGGAATTGTTTTGTCGCAATATTATTGCTGACCTGCCATTCTGTGAGATCGTTAGTTTTAAATTTTAGTGTTAAATGATTTTCGTCTTTCAATTCAACTGAGGGATTTAAGCATCTCCGTTGCGCGACCAAGTGCATGCTTGAGAATCGAGTATGTTTAAAAACTCTTTGTTCCTCATACTCTAATCCAAGATTAATATTCCAAGCTATCCCTTGTTTATTCTTAAAAATTGCCCCAATAGATGAAATTCTAGCGTTTAACGGAAAACCTCTAATAACCAAAATTAATTCTCCCAATGAATAAGTTTAATAACGTTCGTTAAAAAATTATTTGCTTCAGTTTTTATTCTTTCTTCACTTAAACCCGATTTTCGTAAAATGATCCAGCGTTGAAGTTGTTCATTTGCTGAATATGATTGCAGTAATACTCGGGTTAGTCGCCTAATCTGAAAGCAGCTAATGTCCTCATTATATTGATCTAAAAACTGTTTAGTTAATGGCAAATTATCTAAATTTTTTTCAATAGTAGCTGGATTCCTAAGTTGCTTGATCCACCAGTTTCTCGATTTTCTAGGTAAATCCAAGTTTTCTATAAGTTGTTGTTTAATCTTGATTAATAGTTTAACGGTTTCAAGATCACGTGTACCCCAATCAATTTTATTTCCTGTCGGTATGTGAGGTTGCTGATAATGACTGTTTGTTTCAAGTAGCCATTCTTGATCATTGCGATAGAGCCATGCATATAGAGCACTATTTTGTTTTCTTGATGCATTGATGCTGTCTTGATTGATTGCCTCAAGCCATTTTTTTCGTTTTTCTAATATAATTGTATTTTGAGATTCTGTTATATCCGAGGATTGTAATTTTATAGATTGTGGTTTAATGACTGGTTGTAAAGAATTAACAGTTACTAAGATCTCATTAAATGACCACTCTCTACCGGCATTCATAGCTTCAATTACAATTAAATGTTGAAGATAGCTAAAACATTTACGATGTTTTCGGAAAATACTACGTAGCCAACTATTTTCAGAACTGAAATTGTCCAAATGATATTGTTTTAAAAACTGTTTAGACCAGCGGGTCGAAATTTTTTCATAAATGGATTCATATAAAATATGAGAGTTTCCTCGGACACAATTATTTTGATGGGCAAGTTTCTTATAAAAAAGACTCCATTGCTCAAAACTTGCAGACTGTTTTGGACAAAGCTGTAAAAGCTCATCTACTTTTTTACAGATGAACAGATCATCTAATTTGGCTGCTGACTGAGTGACAATCGGGCAGTTTTTAACATCAGCTGCAATAAATTCATGTTTGTGTGGTGACCTAAACTCTATATTCGTTTGTATAAGTTCACCATGTTTTTGACAGCAGGTAACACCTTGGACTTGCCAAAGTCTGGACCAATAGTATTCTTTATATTGTTTAAGCTGTTCATTTATACATCCCGGGCAATATTGCAAATATGTGGGAGTTGCTATGTACGATGCATTAATTCCTAGGGCTAAGTGTACTGAACCATTTGATTTATTCAGCATCCATAGCATGCATTCTTGTCTTCGCTCTTCTGGAACAAATGGAGCATAAAGAGGAAAAAGAGTATGCTGATAAATCAGTTTTTCTGCATCAAATTGTGTTTCAGGTAAAAGCTTTAAAATTTTTGATAAATGTGCGGGCAAATCTATTGTTGCTACAACTTCGCGATCTTGGAAAATCTCATCTAAAAGTTGTTTTGGGCTATTAATTGCTAATCGTATTCCAGCTCTAGCAACTGAACTATAGATTAACTCATTAGTATAAGGAACCGGAAAATTTAGCATATTTATCCTGCCTCTTTTATTAAAGTTTCCATATTGATGACATAATCAGTCTGGTTTTTTAGATGTTCATAAAAGCTTTGTTTATTTTCTTTCTGACTGAACTGAAAACGTAAATCATCATTATCAAGAGAGTGCCATAATTTGGGTTGAATTCTCTGTTTTCTTATCTTTTGTGTATCTTGTGGTTTATTTGCACTAGAAGGTAAAGAGAACTCCTCATTTTGCTCATGCAGCCAGCTTAGGATAATCGGCATTACTGATTTCATGTCAAATTTAGGATTCTCTCGGAATACTTTTTTAACTAGAGGTGCTAATAAATTTGATTCGTATCCCAGCTCAATCAGTAGGCGATGTAAATGAATAGATTCTTGATGTCCATCATAGATATCAATATCTTCCATGAACTCTTTTTTTTGCTCTAGCTTTACTTGTAAGAGGAGTAGCTTTTTATCAACTTCGGGAATAATCAGATCTGAAAATTGTGAAATTTGTTCGGCATCACCTGAGCGTAGCGCTTTAATCATTGGGTGAATTGGGATTAAATCTTGTTCATATGTCTGTTTCAGTAATTTGACCGTGATACGTTCCAGCCCTGACTCAATTGCTCTCATTTGGGCTAATACAAATAATTTAACCACAATATCTGGAATGCCTTGGCTGAGATCATACCAGCAGTTCCTGATTTCTTCACTTATGATAAGATCTGCTTTTTTGAGCCATTGATACTTCCAAAGTGCTTCAGTAAATCCGACCCATTCTGATTTAATGATTTTTTTTGTCTGTGGGTGAATAAATTTTTCTTCATTTTTAATCTGTTCCCACAGAATTGAGCCTAATCCCACTCCTCGTCTAGCAGATCTCAAATCATCTTCAAAAATAAATCGAGCTTTTGGTGTGCCAACCATCACGACTGGTAAGCCAACCACATTAACCAAAGTGACAAAGAAATTCAGCATTTTATCTGCACCTCCAGATTTGTTCACACTTAGATGCTGAATTTCATCAATAATAAGCAATCCAATTGCATGTAAATTGGCAATCTGGCGCATTAAGTTGAGTAATGTTTCAATACCATGTCTTTTTAATGCATATTTTCTTTCATAATCAGACCCTAGTGCTTGATCGATTGCTCTGAAAAAATGTAGGCACAAACTTTTTAAAGAGCCATCATGTGGGCAATCAATTTTTAAATAAACAATTTGGGTAAAATTATACTTTTCATGAAAAATGACCTGAGGATAAGTAGCGAGAATTCGATTTAATGTAGTAGTTTTGCCACTTCCTGAACAGCCAATAAAACACATACTTCGTGCAGTGGACTTAGCTGCTTCAAAGCGAATGGCATTTACATCACCAGTCATCATTCGCTCATAACCATTCTGTAGATGTGAATTAAGAGAGCCATTTGCAAGATTACGCCCCACGTAACCTTCACGAAGCATAATGGAGAGTTTTTGTTCAAGTTGAATATGCCGTGCAATCGGTTGAAAAAAATTATTCATCAACTGAGCAATAAGGTGACCTCTAACTACACCTGATTCATGTTTTTCTGATGGGTTAAGGGTAATTGTACTTTTTAGTGCATTTTTCACCTCTGAAAATTCACGTACAGGTGGTAATGCTTCTATAAGAGGATTTCCTTGATACTGCCCAAAACTTGGATGATAAACTGCATTAACTTTCATTTTTATTTACCTCCTTTTAATTATCATCTTCATCAAATAATGATTCGTAATAGGTTGGAATAAGTAAGGTGGATTCTTCGTCTTCTGCTTTTTTAATTCCTGAGATTGGAATAATATTGTCTGTAACCTTCGCATTTTGTGAGCTTTGGATTTGGGTAGATTTCTTTAAATCCTCCCTTTCTTCAGTTATTGCCTGATTACGGTTATTCCGTATCGATGAAAGACGTTGAGCATTACTTTTTTGAGTAGAAGGTCTTGAGGAAATTGCTTTTTCAATGATATCTTCATTGCGTTGTTCTAAATCAGCACGTGCAAGATTTGCATTTATTTTGTAGCGAGATCGTGTTATTTTTTGCTCAAGTTGAACTTGCCAGACCTCCCAAAAACTACAACCTCTAAATTCTCTAGAACGATTTGAAAGTTGTGCTTCCCAATAATCTGAATGGTCTTCAGAATGAAATATATAAACTTTTTCAGCGTTCGCTGGATCGTAAGCAACTTTAAATTTCGGCCTTTGTCTTGAAGCACTTTTCCTGTGGAGCAAGCCGCGTTCAATGAGTTCTTTACAATTATAGAAGACTCCGAAAACCTTTAATCCTAGCTCAGAGAGGGTGCCATCGGTGCGGGGAAGTAGTGCAATATAAATCGCTTTTTCTGATGCTGAGCGTAACTTACCTGTTCGATTCTGTATGCCCCAATTCCATAAATGAATAGGAATGCAGGGTAAATCTGTTGGCATATCAATGTCGCGATCATAAGAAGAAAGTTCATGTGTGTTGTTGTAAATGAGAACAGAATTTAAAATGATCTGGGTAAATTCCTTAACAGTGAGTGTTGCATCTAGTCGGTAGTCTTTACCACCACGCTTCTTTTCTTTGATTGCTTGAACTACACCAGGTGCATAAGGTTTAAATTCAGCCTGGATAGTGCGGAAATAGCGCTCTACAATTGACTTTAAATCACCACGATAGGCAGGTGTGTTTTCTATCCGGATGGCAAAGTTCTTTTCGAGATTTTCAATTTGATGTCCAAGTAATTCGGCTCTATCTGCCAAGATTGCCTCAGGTAATCCAATACATGGCCAATCCTTAAAAGTAGGGTCTGTTGACATTTACTGTTCATAATTAACCCTATAAAGGTAGCCATAAAAATATACAGGCTAAAGCAACAGAACTTTGATAATTTCTTTTGAGCTTGTCATATCGAGTAGCTATTCCTCTAAATTGCTTTAATCTACAAAACATATTTTCAACTAAATGCCTGATTTTATATAAATACCAGTCCATATGGTCATTGTTCGATTGGCTATTCGTTTTCTTTGGTATATTCGCTTTAGTTCCTGTTTTCCTGATCTGTTCACGCAGTGGTTCTGAATCATAGCCTTTATCTGCGCATACCACTTTTGTCTCTTTTAAATCTAATGTTGATATTAAATCAGGTGCAACTTTAACATCATGTGTGGTTCCATCGGTAATCATGAAATCAATAGGATTGCCATGTGCATCAACAATCAAATGTATTTTTGAGGAGTTTCCTCCTACACTTTTAGAAATAGATTGATTCGCTATGCCGGCAGAATGTTGATGAGCACGTACATGAGAGCCATCAATAAAAATCCACTCCATATCGGGGCATGAGGCTAGTAATTTGAATAATCTAAGTAACTTACCGCTGCTTGACCAACGATTAAAACGTTTGAAAATAGAGTTTGAATGACCAAAACAGGAAGGAATATCTCGCCACGGACAGCCTGTTCTAATTCTATAGAGAATAGCTTCAATAAAATTGCGTAAATTTGAGTTGTGGTGAATGGATAAATTACGCAGAATAACTTTCAACTTTTGCCAGTGTTGATCTGTCAGCATGGTACGAGGCATAGCGAATAGTAAAATTGGGTTTGGCGATTTGATTTTACTACTTCGCTATTTTTTTAAGCTAAAAGTGTCAACACACCCTAATCTCGTGATCAAATTTTTTACAATAATCGACCTTATCAGACATCGCCATACGAAGAACTAGCATACTCGTAACATAAGATGGATTCTCTAATCCCACGTACATGCCAGTAACCATACGGCTAAATTCATCCATCATAAAGTAAATGGTTGGACGTCCAATAATGCAGCCTCTATCTGAGTCAGAAACAAGATAGATGTCAGCTATCGTAGCATCTACTTGGTAACGAGATCCTGGTCCGAGAACATGTGTATTAACTGTTGAATATAAAACTCTTTTGTCTTTTAAATACTCAATTTTACTAGTTCGTGATTTTATTTTTAGAATAGGACTATATTCACGATCATAAAAGTATTTTAATTGCCAGATTGATGGGACTTCAGTTTCAATAATGTCTGGATATAGGCTTTGATATATACTAAGAAACTTACGATATGTGTAGGGTAGAGTATGCTTGTTTTCATTGAGCATGTACTGATTGATGACTCTCCTAAATAGTCTTTCAATATCTTCATCAATAAGAGCACCTGTCCCTTCAGAAATAATACGAGGGCGACCTAATTTTTTATTATTTACAGCCTTTTTAACACCTTTTCCTCCAGAATTATAATACTGAGGGATTAAGGCATTGGGGGTCATTCCTCTTTGCCAATACTGGCGAAGTAAGCGATAGATAGTCTGTTTAGTGGTAATCTTTTGATTTACAATTTCATTAATCAAAGAGGCACGTATGTTTGAATCATAAAATTTTTCATGTTCAATTATAGGTTTTATAATAGCTAAATTCTTGTCACGTTTGATTTGATAGACAGAGTTTTCTTCTAATACCATCAAAGACATGTCTTCAAAAGGATCTGTAGTAATTTTTATGTTGCCCGATTCAATTACCTCGATGAGTGTGGATCTTGTATACAATTCAGGTAAGGCTTTTTGATTTTCAAGTTCTATCCAAATTATATGATCTGTATATACTTTGAGGATGCGATACTTTTTCTCATCAAACTCATAAACATCATTGATTCGAAGCATTGCAGATGGCCTCCCATGAATCTTGTTCACTGAGTTTTATATTGCCACATGTGATTTTTCTATAACTAATGTTGATATCAAATACGAAGTACCTTTGAGCAATGAGCTCGCGGATTTCTAATAGTGATTCTCCTGGTTCTAATGAATATTGAACATCAATATATTTTGATAGTTCAATTAGACTCAGATGAGAATTTCTTATAAATTGCTGATAATAGAAGTTGATTTTATCTGTAGTGTGATTTTTACTTTCTGAGTAATTTGCAGGATATAACCATTTA
This sequence comes from Acinetobacter sp. CIP 101966, assembly GCF_000369725.1. Classification (NCBI taxonomy): domain Bacteria; kingdom Pseudomonadati; phylum Pseudomonadota; class Gammaproteobacteria; order Moraxellales; family Moraxellaceae; genus Acinetobacter; species Acinetobacter sp. CIP 101966. Next base: position 134,390 of record NZ_KB850164.1, read on the forward strand.
ATATTATCAACGACCGTAATAGGGATATCCTTTTCTGTAACAAGATACCAAGGGATATTTTCTTTCTGCCAATAGCGTCTTTCTAATTCGAGACTTTCAAGAATATTTAAATTTTCTAATTCAGTATGAGAAATAGCTCTGATGACATAAACAGGGGGAGCATTAGCAGCTTCACTGAGAATGAAAAATGTAGAAACTAGGGTTTGTGCAATACCATTTTTCATTGGATGATAAAGGGAAAAAGTACGCGCCAAATCCTCAGTTTCTTTTAAATTCAGTGGCATTTGTTCTCGAATATCTTTGATAAAAATATTTCTATCTAAAATCAAAAAAACAGCGAGCTCTAAATCTGAAAACAAGTGATGAGTTCGACCGGTTTTATAGCCATATACTCGACTTGAGCGGTTGTTTAGGGATTTATTATCCTTAACTGTCAAGAAGGGTTTGTAGGTATTTAGAAAGCCTTGACCACGTCCTTCTTTTATCCATTTTAGTTGTTGCTCTTTGGTTAACATATTTTTTTAACCTGCTTTAATATGTTTTTGAGCATATCATTAGGTTTTTTATTATTCAATATGGTATGTATCTTTATTACTTTTTATCTATAGTTTATATTTTTGTTTTTATATTTTTTAATTCAAATTATTAATATTTATAGTTTAATTATATTTATTTTTTGGCTTTTTAGTTTATTTTTAAATGTTTCATCTTATTGTGAGCAATTTAAAAAAATAAAGTTCCATTCTTTGCTTTTGAAAGTATGATTTTTAATCCCAGTGAAAACTCTAGAATAAAATGAGCCGCTATTGAGTTGTTTGGTAACCAAAAGATTAATTTTCCTAGGGTTTTTATTAATCAGTTTGAGAAAAAACTGACTTTTCCTCATTATTTTTTCATAAATAAATGTTATGCATGAATAGGTAATCAGTGGGGACGTATTAAGATCTTTTACCTCAACGAGCGTGTACTGTTGGAGTTGCCGTCAAAGATAACCGATTATTTGTTGAGATAGTGCTATCTCTCGGGTATTTCGTGGAGGCGCTTACCTTAGCACTTTGCACTTTTGTGGATTTTAGAGTCATACAGGCTTGGTGTATGACAGAGAACTTTTGAAGTATTATCCTATGATAGTGATACTGAATATGCCATGCGAGACTAAACAATTGTGAAGGCTCATCAACACCGTACCGGAAAAAAGATCAGGCGATCGATCGGGCGCAGTAAAAGTGGTTTAAGCATCAAAATTTATGCCCGTACTGATGCCTTAGATAATCCAGCAGGATTTTATCTCATTGCCGGGTAGGCTATGGCCTAAATGGAGCTGATGTGCTGCTGTGGACTTATTATTAGGTGTTTAATCCCGGCATTTGATGGATCGGATCAATCTTAAAAAGTTCAGGTTCATCTGTCCACTGTTTGCAGATGAATTCGTAGGGAGTCAGGCCCCTGAGTGGTTTGAGTCTGCGGCCGAAGTTGTATGCAGCAATAAAATCAGCAAGGTGAATGCATAGCTGAGTGTGATCGTCGTAATGGAACCGTTTGACAGTAGCTTCTTTAATCGTTCGGTTCATCCGCTCGACCTGTCCATTAGTCCATGGATGCTTGACCTTGGTAAGACGATGTTCAATGCCACATTCAGTACAAATCCGATCAAAGATGTGCTCAGAGGCGTAGCGATCACAGGTGCGGTTCGTGAACTGGATGCCGTTATCTGTTAGCACCGTATGGATTCTATAGGGCACAGCCTTAACCAGATTGCGCAGGAACTCCGCGGCTGCCATCTTACTGGCTTTAGTATGCAATTCAGTGAACGCGAACTTGGAAGTGCGATCAATGGCAACGAAGAGATAAAGTTTACCCTGTGCTGTTCGCATCTCAGCGATGTCGATATGAAAGTAACCAATGGGGTAGCTCTTGAAGCGCTTCCTGACAGGGCGATCACCTTGTACCTCAGGCAGTCGTGAAATATCATGCCGCTGCAAGCAGCGGTGTAACGACGAGCGTGTTCAGATAAGGAATACTCAGCTGCAATGCATAACGACAATCGTCTAGCGGCAACAAAGTGCGTTTTCGAAAAGCAACAATTGCCGCCTCATCTTCAGGTGATAACACGCTTGAGCGAGGATTCTTTGGTCCGGTTGTAAGATCATCTACTGAAGTACGTTTCTTCCATTTTGCGACGGTCTTTTGATTGATGCCGTAACGCTTGGCTAGCGTTCTTAAGCTCTCTTGACTATTTTGTATTGCTCGACGCACTGCCTGTGTCGTTGTGGCGCTGCTGTGTAGAACTTGTCCCATAGTGCTTCCTTCCATTTATCTGAGAATATTGCACCATTAAAATCTGGGACTAAACACCTAGGTCAGACTTGGTTCATGGATAAACTTACAATTTCCAGATTTGAGCTATTAATCCAATCCATAAGATAAATGGTCAAATCATGATGCCGTCAAAAAGTAACCCTGCTGATTAGTATGATTAATCTCTTTATAAAGTAAGACATTTAATCAAGAACTTTTTACCAAGCTTAAGCGGTATCGAGGTATTGCAAATTGCTGAATAAGTCTGCGACCTATTCTTGTTCGTAATCTACTAGTCAATCCTGTTGCTAGGGCGTGTCCTCATTTGAAAAATTGGTTTTAAATACTTAAAATCCTCCTTTAAGCTCTTTTGATTTCTATATTTTTTCAATGGCACGTACTCTTCTCACCGATGATATCTGGCAGCAAATTCAAGATACTATGCGATTACACGGTTGTTACTGTTCAAAGAATAGTAGAAATATCATGGAAGCGATCTTATGGAAACTGCGTACAGGCGCCACATGGCGTGATATTCCCCAAGAATTTTGTCCTTGGCAAACTGCTTACAATCGCTTTAATCGTTGGGCAAGCAAGGGATTGTGGGATAAATTTTTTTTAGATTACGAGGCGTCTTGGATCAAGAATGGGTATTCATTGACGGAAGTTACATACGCCTGCATCAACATGCAAGTGGAGCTCGGCATGGTTTCGAAAGAGCAATTGGACAATCACGTGGTGGACGAACAACAAAAATACATCTTGCAACCGACGCGAATGGATTACCGATTGATTTTAAAATCACTGGGGGTGACGTCCACGACAGTCAAGTTGCAAAACAACTGATTGATACGGTAGACGAGGCAACTTATCTCATTGCTGATAAGGGGTATGATGCTGAGTACATTAGAATATATGCCAAGAACAAGAATATGATTCCCATTATTCCATTGAGATCAAACAGTAAGAGATCGAATAAGGAATTTGATAAATATCTATATAAATTAAGACACTTAGTTGAAAATGCATTTTCGAGATTAAAACATTTCCGTGCTATTACAACTCGATTTGATAAACTGGCACGCAATTATAAATCTATGATTCGTATAGCCTGTATATTTATTTGGTGCAAAGCCAAATGAGGACACACCCTAGTAGGCCATTTAATTAAAATTAGGTATTTCACTCATTGGATATATTAATGTTAATGGATTTGATGTTAATGAAATAAAGCCAAAACGCTGATAAAATTCCATCGCTTTTTGATCCTTGGCATGTATTACAACAAAATTTACACCAATAATCTGAGCAACTTTTGAAACTTGTTTAAGCGCATGTGCTAAAAGCACTTTTCCTATTCCTCGCCCCTGAGCTGTTTGATCGACGGCAAAGCGACCTACAACTACACAAGGGAGTGGATAACGAGGTAATTGTTGAATGAGAACAGCATCAACCCTATCAAATCCTATAGAGGTACTTGATAGATAATAAAATCCTCGCACCTGCTGTGTATCATCATCAATAGCAACATAGGTTTTACTTGTTCCTGATTTCTGATGTTGGGATGCGTATTGTTTTATGAATTTATTTAAATCATCTTGCCCACAATTAAATGATTTTTTCTGATGATGGTCTTGTAAAACCTCAATTTTCATCCAATAAACTCATTAATTTTTTCATCTCATCATTTGTAGGGCGTGGATTTTCAAGCAAATTCATTAACATATCACGATCAGTATTATTTACTTTTAACTCGTGATTAGATTTAAGTAATTCTTTTGCTCGTTCAAATGAGGATTGGATCATAAAGGAACTCACACTAAGACCCAATAAATTCGCAGCTTGCTCAATTACATTCTTTGCATCTATAGTTGAACGAATATTTATTCGTTCTGTTGCTAAGTTAGCCATATTTTTCACTAATTTGTACATCAGTATGATGTACAAATTATAGCAGATTAAGGTAGTAGTTTAAGATTCAAATTTGCATATTTTGTTTTGAAATATTTGAATAGAAAATCAGTGGTTTAATATGAACCAAAATGAGTGGGAGGGTTTGAATAACAATAGGTGGTAGGTTTACATAAGAATACGCAAGGTATTCACACGCTATGACAAATTGGCTCAAAATTTCGCTGTCATCAATCTACATTGCCTAAATCATAATCTGGCTTAATTGATGGCATGCCTTTGTGCTTTAGTTGACTGTTCTTTGAGCAAGTAGCGTATGATGTGTTCCCATTTGATACAAACTTAATTATAAAAATACAAACATTAAATTCAAATTTTTTATTATCTTATTTTATTATTATATGGAAGTAACAAAGTTTCATCCTTCATTGCGAATAAGCATTTGTTTTTATTGGTATAAAATTTATATTATATTTATTAAAGTATCATACTGTAGGCTAGTCTATTCTAAGTATAATTCTATTAAAATAAAAAAAGTTTCATACCAAAATTCCAATATACTGAAAATAATGAATATATTTTCTTTATTTTAAAATTGGTATGAAACTTTATTACTAAGTATGATTTTTTATTACCTAGTATTTAACTTTTTTACTCAAAAACAACACCAGCCTCGATTCAATTTTAATTATTCTACAGTGACCGATTTTGCCAGGTTGCGTGGCTGATCGACATCCGTACCACGTAGAACTGCAACATGATAGGACAGCAGCTGTACAGGAATACTGTAGACAATCGGTGCCAGCACTGCATTGACTGCCGGAATATGTACCACATGCTGGCGTTCTTTGGCTTTAATACCGCTGTGCTCATCAGCAAACACAAATAGCTCGCCACCACGTGCCTGAACTTCTTCCATATTGGATTTAAGCTTGTCCAGCATGTCATCCTGTGGCGCCAGAATCACCACCGGCATGTCATTGTCGACCAGTGCTAATGGCCCGTGTTTCAGCTCACCTGCAGCATAACCTTCAGCATGAATATATGAAATTTCTTTCAGTTTGAGGGCACCTTCCAGAGCGATCGGGAAATGGGTACCACGGCCCAAAAACAGGCAATGCTGCTTCTCAACAAACAGTTCAGAGAGACGTAAAATTTCATCGTCATGACGCAAGGTATCCAGAATCACTTTAGGCGTATGCCAAAGTTCTGTGGTGATCTCCGTCATTTGTTCTGTAGAAATAGTATTTTTTACAGAACCGATTTTGAGTACCAACAGCATCAATGCAGCAAGCTGGGTAGTAAAAGCTTTGGTTGAAGCCACACCAATTTCAGGGCCTGCTAGTGTCAACAGACTATGCTGAGTTTCACGCACCATCGAAGAGGTCGCCACGTTACAGATGGTCATCGTGGTAATGTCCAGGCCTTTGGCAGTTGCACGTTTCTGTGTATCACGTAAGGCAGCTAAAGTATCAGCAGTTTCACCAGATTGGGAAATACACACATATAGCGTGTGATTCACAATCACCGGCGTGCGATAACGGAATTCGCTAGCAATCTCGACTTGGCAAGGTAGATCAATCAGCTGTTCAAACCAGTATTTGGCAATCATGCCGGCATGATAGCTGGTACCACAGGCAATAATCTGGATTTGCTGGATTTTTGAAAAGTCTTGTTCCGCACTGGCAAGGAAGTCTTCGCGCAGGTCATTGCCATTTAAGGCTTGGGAAATGGTCTGTTTAATCGCTTCAGGCTGCTCATAAATTTCTTTGAGCATATAGTGCTTGTATTCACCTTTAGACGCATTGCTGACCGCAGCATCCAGTTCCTTGACCGGACGATCCATCAGCTGACCATCGACAAAGACTTCAATGGTGGTGTGGGTCAAACGGGCAATATCACCTTCTTCCAGGTAGATAAAACGGTTAGTAATTGGAAGTAAGGCTAATTGATCTGAACTAATGAAGTTTTCACCAATCCCGACACCAATCACCAGTGGAGAACCTTCACGCACGGTAATCAGTTCATCCGGGTGGTCAGTATGTACGATGCCCAGTGCATAGGCACCTTTCAATTGCGGAACCACTTGGCGTACAGCTTCTAACAGGCTCGGGGTAGATTTCAGTGCATCATTGATCAGATGGGCAACCACTTCAGTATCAGTCTGTGAGGTAAACACATAGCCCAAAGCTTCAAGATCATCTTTGAGTTCCTGATAGTTTTCGATAATTCCGTTATGCACCACTGCCACATTTTCAGAAATATGCGGATGGGCATTTTCTTCAGTCGGTTTGCCATGGGTCGCCCAGCGTGTATGCGCAATGCCGAGTGAACCGCTAATCTGGGATTCATTCACCGCCTGTTCAAGGTTTGCGACCTTACCGACACGGCGTTCACGCAGGACCTGGCTATTATTAATCAGTGCCAAACCTGCTGAATCATAACCCCGGTATTCCAGGCGTTTTAAGCCTTCGATCAAAATATTGGTAATGCTACGTTCTGCAATGCCACCAACGATACCACACATATTTGTTCCCCTTATTTCTTGATTTTTTGCGGACGTGGATAGTTTTCTTTGGCAAATTGCTTAGAGCGCTCTACTGCCAAACAGTTGTCTTCCACATTACGGGTAATCGTTGAGCCTGCACCCACTGTGGCGCCATTGCCAATTTTCACAGGTGCCACTAATGAACTGTTCGAGCCAATAAAGGCCTGATCACCAATAATCGTTTTAAATTTATTTGCACCATCATAATTACAGGTAATGGTTCCTGCACCGATGTTTGCACCACTGCCAACTTCTGCATCACCCAGGTAGGTAAAGTGGTTGGCTTTAGAGCCTTGACCAATCGTGGTATTTTTAACTTCAACGAAGTTACCGATATGTACCTTAGCTGCGAGTTTTGCACCCGGACGGAGTCGTGCAAAAGGTCCAATTTGGGTATCTTCCCCAACGATGGCGCTATCGAAAATGCTATATGGCTGAACCTTGGTGCCAGCTGCAATCTTGGTATTCTTGATAATACAGCCGGCGCCAATTTCAACGTTGTCGCCCAGCTCGCAATCACCTTCGATAATCACATTGATATCAATACGGACATCCTGACCGACAGTTAAATTGCCACGCAGGTCAAAGCGGCTTGGATCAATCAAATGTACGCCTTGCTGCATCAGCTGTTTTGCTTGATAAGCCTGGAACTGACGCTCTAAAGCAGCCAACTGCACACGGTCATTTACCCCTTCAACTTCGAAAGCCTGCTCAGGTTCTACCGATGCAACTTGCATACCATCTGCCAAAGCCATCGCCACAATATCGGTCAGGTAATATTCACCCTGCGCATTGTCATTGCTTAAATTTGGCAGCCATTGATGCAACTTGGCATTGCTGACCGCATAAATACCGGTATTGATTTCCTTGATCTGACGTTGGACATCGTTGGCATCTTTATGTTCAATAATGGCCTGGATCTGACCCTGTTCACGCACAATACGGCCATAACCATTGGCATCCGGCAGGGTAAGGGTCACCAGACCAATACCGGTTTCTGCGGTGGCATCGAGTAATTTTTGCAAGGTCACAGGATTAATGCACGGTACATCGCCGGAAAGAATCAGCGATACGCCGTCGTGAGGCAGTACAGGCAAGGTCATCTGCACCGCATGACCGGTACCCAGCTGTTCAGCCTGTTCGACCCATTTAATATCCTGTTGTGCAAATGCTGTTTGAACCCGGTCACCACCATGACCATAAATGGTAATAATATTATCTGCGTTTAATTTTTTTGCCGTTTCAATGACATGACCCAGTAAAGGACGTCCTGCAAGGGGTTGTAATACTTTCGGTAAGCTTGAACGCATGCGCGTGCCTTTACCTGCAGCAAGAATAATAACAGTCGTTGACATGTTCTAATCCTAAATATGGCTTATGCCATGGTGAAGTAAAAATAAAGCAAAATACAAAGAGCTGCCCAAAGGCCGGCAATAATGTCATCCAGCATGATGCCGAAGCCACCGTCCACTTGACGGTCAATCACCCGGATCGGCCAGGGTTTCCAGATATCAAATAACCTGAACAGGGCAAAACCGGTGAATAACCATAACCAGTTCATCTGACCTAAGTAGATCAGGGGCAAAAATGTGATGGATTGTCCTGCAAACTCATCCCAGACGATGCGTCCATCATCATGTACGCCCATGACTCTAGCAGTATGCCCGCAGATATATATGCCAACCAGGGACATGATGGCAATGGCAAAAACACTGTTTAGAAAACCAAGATGCAGCCAAATGGGAATAAATAAAAGTGCAAAGGCCGACCCAAAGGTACCGGGTGCTTTAGGTGCCAGACCGGAACCAAAACCAACCCCACTAAAGACAATCAGTCGGTCGATCCATGACATGGCTTTAAAATTAATCGCAGGTTTATGCAAAATGTTGATACCCATTAAATTGAAGTGAATGATCTACGCCATCTTTTTCAAAAGTTAAGCCGTGCTGCGGCTGAATTTTTCCGATTATACTAATCGAAACATCAAGTTGTTTTTGCAATAATTTTTCGTAATTTTGCGGGCTTATTGTAAAGCATAATTCGTAATCGTCGCCACCAGCGAGGGCATATTGCCATTTTTGCTCATTGTTTAAGGCATGCAGGGTAGGACTGATCGGTAAGTTTTCGAGTTGCAGCTTTGCACCGACTTGAGAAGCTTTGAGAATATGTCCAAGATCTTGTGCCAAACCATCCGAGATATCAATCATGCTATGCGCCAGACCTTTTAGGGCGGCACCGAGCTGACAACGTGGCGTTGGATAGTCCAGACGTTTTTGTAGTGGATGACCAAGATGCTGTAGTGCAAAAGTTGCATCACCGACAGTTCCACTGACACAGATCAAATCACCCGGTTTTGCACCTGAGCGTGTAATGGCTTGACCAATGTCCACCCAGCCTAATGCAGTAACAGACAGGGTTAAATGAGGACTTTGAGTGGTATCACCACCGATTAAGTTCACGCCAAATTGATCACAGCAATCGTACAGACCCTGACTAAAAGCTTTTAGCCAGTCATGATCAATTTGGGGTAGGCTCAATGCGAGTAAAATACTGTGCGGGGTTGCGCCCATCGCGGCAATATCAGATAAATTGACAGCCACAGATTTCCAGCCAATCGCATGCGGATCGGTGTCTATTGGAAAATGGCGTCCAGCAACCAGGGTGTCGGCACAGATGACCAGTTGTTGCTGTAAAGGGGGGGTGAGCAAGGCTGAATCGTCACCGACGCCCAGATCGACAGAATGGGCATTCTTGCGATTGAAATAGGTGTCGATAATCGAAAATTCAGCCATACAACAAATCTACGCTATTAGTTAGATTGCTGTTTTTCTGCTGCACGCAAAGTTGTCGCTAAACGATCCAATACACCATTGATGTATTTATGGCTGTCGGCACCGCCAAAATGTTTAGCCAGCTCGATCGCTTCATCTAGAACCACGCGATATGGAATCTCAAGATGTTCTTTGAGTTCATATGCACCAAGGCGAAGGGTCGCAAGTTCAACACCGTCAAGTGCTGAAAGTTCGCGATCGAGTACCGGGATTAAGAGCGCATCCAATGCTTCATGATTGGCAACCACTTGAGTCAACAATTCATGATAATAGCTCAGATCCACTTTGTGCATGGCATTTTCCACACGCGTACGTGCTTCAATCTCATGCACCGGATTGTGGCTCATTTGCCATTCATAAATTCCTTGTACAGCAAAGCGACGTGCTTTACGTTTTGCTGCATAAGTTGCTTGAAGTGTTTGCGACATAGCGTTAAATAGCCTTTAACAAGTTAACCATTTCAATCGCAGTCAGGGCAGCTTCGCTACCTTTATTGCCTGCTTTTGTTCCAGAGCGTTCAATCGCTTGTTCAATACTGTCCGTAGTGAGTACACCGTTAATGACAGGTAAGCCAGTGTCCAGGCCAACCACGCCTAAACCTTTGGCACATTCGCCTGCAACGAAATCGAAGTGAGGCGTGCTACCACGAATCACGGCGCCAAGCGCGATGATGGCATCGAAACGATCTGAAGCTGCCAGTTTTTTCGCAACGACAGGAAGTTCCCAGGCACCAGGTGCATGAACAACAGTGATATTATCCTCTGATACACCATGACGTTTCAATGTATCAATGGCACCTTCTAACAGATGTTCAACCACAAAGCTGTTAAAACGACCAACTAAAATCGCATAACGGTCTTCGTTCGCGAGATGTAACATACCTTCAATACGGCGAACTGCCATAACAACCTCGATAATTTCTTAAGATGTTTGTTGTGCGGTGATGTATTCCACCACTTCTAAGTTAAAGCCTGACAGGGCATTGAAACGCAATGGAGAGCTGAGCAGCTTCATTTTTTCAACGCCTAGATCACGCAAAATTTGTGCACCCACACCAATGGTCTGATACTGCTGAGACAGTGCAGAATTTGATTTTACATTTTTTGGTGCTTTAAGGGTATCTAATGCTGGACCCAAATCCTGTAAATGGCGTTGACCAATCCAGACCAGTACACCACGATCACTGTTGGAAATTTCTTTCAGGGCGCGATCCAGGTTCCAGGCCGGCTCGCCATCCTGTTTTTTCAGTTTGAGCAAGTCGCGGGTCGGGTTAAAACCATGTACACGCACCGTGGTCACGCCCTCTTTAGGCTCACCTTTGACCAAGGCCAGATGGATATCCGGATTGCCCAGTTCACGATAGCGGTACAGGTCAAAGCTGCCGTATTCAGTCTCAATACTTTGCTGATCGATACGCTCAACCGTCTGTTCATTGGTCATGCGGTAATGAATCAGATCGGCGATCGTCCCGATTTTCAGGCCATGCTTTTCAGCAAACACTTCCAGATCCGGACGGCGCGCCATCGTGCCATCTTCATTGATGATTTCACAAATCACAGAAGCCGGTTCCAGTCCTGCCAAACGGGAAAGATCACAACCTGCCTCAGTATGTCCGGCACGGTGCAATACACCACCTGGTTGCGCCATCAGCGGGAAGATATGTCCTGGCTGTACAATATCTGCCGGTTTGGCATGAGCAGCCACAGCAGTTTGAATTGTGTGCGCACGTTCAGCCGGAGAAATGCCGGTAGAAATGCCTTCAGCCGCTTCAATCGACAGGGTGAAATTGGTCCCGTGCTGGGCGCCGTTGGCATCCACCATCAACGGCAGATTCAACTGCTGGCAACGCTCTTTACTTAGAGTCAGGCAGACCAGACCACGTGCATGGGTGATCATGAAGTTGATGTCTTCAGGACGTACGTGTGTGGCAGCAATCACCAAATCGCCTTCATTTTCACGGTCTTCATCATCCATCAGGATGACCATTTTTCCTGCACGGATATCTGCTACAAGCTCTTCAACAGTATTGAGCGGCATCAACCTTCACCTTCTTTTTTGATCTTGATCAGACCGAATCATGACATTATTGGGTACATAGTCTAACGCTTTTTGCGCAATTTTGCCTATGCTTATTGCTTTCCCTCTAGTAGTTCATTGTTATACACAGTCTTGATAAACATGAAAAGCCGACTTTAAATGAAAGCCTGAGCTTTATGCAGGTTTTTTGAGCAATTAAAAAGCATAAAAAATGAGAAACTTAGGTGAAATCAACATAAGCCCAGACATTAAGGCGTTTTCAGAAAGTATTTTAATTTATTGTCAGTCATTCAATGGAATTCTGGACGAACAATGCTGGAAAATTTTACCTAGTATTAAAATTTTAAAAAATATCAGGTTAAAAGCGAACCGAAGTCCGCTTTTAATCATCAGGTTGTTTAGAAGAAACCAGCAGGCTTGGTCGAATAGCTCACCAAAAGATTTTTGGTTTGCTGATAATGATCCAGCATCATTCTGTGATTCTCACGTCCAATGCCTGATTTTTTATAACCGCCGAAAGCCGCATGCGCAGGGTAAATGTGATAACAGTTGGTCCAGACCCGGCCGGCCTGAATGGCACGGCCAGCACGGTAGGAGGTATGCGCCGAACGCGACCAGACACCGGCACCGAGTCCGTAAATCGTATCATTGGCGATCTTGATCGCATCATCAAAGTCTTTAAAGGTGGTCACAGCCAGTACAGGCCCGAAGATTTCTTCCTGGAAGGTCTTCATGTCATTGGTGCCTTTAAAGATGGTCGGTTCAATATAGAAACCTTGACCCACTTCCTGACGTGCTTCACCACCGATCAGGATTTGTGCGCCTTCTTCACGGCCAGTGGCAATACAGCCCAGAATCTTGTCCTGCTGTTCCTGTGAGGCTTGCGCGCCAATCATGGTGTCAGTATCCAGTGGATGTCCAGTTTTAATGCGTTGCACCCGTTCTACCGCACGCGCCAGAAATTCATCGGCAATGCTTTCCTGGATCAGCGCACGCGATGGGCAGGTACAGATTTCACCCTGATTCAGGGCAAACATGGCAAAGCCTTCCAGTGCCTTGTCCAGATAATCGTCTTCCTGATCCATAATGTCAGCAAAGAACAGATTCGGTGATTTACCGCCAAGTTCCAGCGTTACCGGAATAATATTTTCAGTTGCATACTGCATTATCATTTGGCCGACGGCAGTCGAGCCGGTAAAGGCAATCTTGGCAATACGGGGATTGGTCGCCAGCGGACGGCCGACTTCGACCCCGTAGCCATTGACGATGTTCAACACGCCCGGTGGCAAAATGTCCTGAATCAGTTCAGCGAGCACCAGAATACTGACCGGGGTCTGTTCTGCAGGTTTCAGCACAATACAGTTGCCTGCAGCCAGGGCAGGTGCCAGTTTCCAGGCGGCCATCAGAATCGGGAAGTTCCAGGGAATGATTTGTCCGACTACACCAAGCGGTTCATGAAAATGGTAGGCGATCGTATCTTCATCAATTTCGGAAATGCCGCCTTCCTGGGCACGGATACAGCCGGCAAAATAACGGAAATGGTCAATGGCCAATGGAATATCGGCAGCCAGCGTTTCACGGATCGGTTTGCCATTGTCCCAGGTTTCTGCCACAGCCAGCAGTTCCAGATTTTGTTCTAAGCGATCTGCAATTTTCAACAGAATATTGGAACGGGTGGTAGGCGATGACCGGTTCCATTGTTCTTTGGCTTTGTGCGCTGCATCTAAGGCCAATTCAATGTCTTCTACAGAAGAGCGCGGCACTTTGGTAAAGACTTTGCCATCTACCGGAGAGATATTGTCAAAGTATTCACCTTTGACCGGAGCGACCCATTCGCCGCCAATGAAATTATCGTATTGTGCTTTAAATTGAATTTTTGAACCGTCAGTATTGGGGTCTGCATAACGCATAATCTATTCCTTTATATGATTGTTAGTGGTGCAGGTCGAGCGCATGTTGCCGATCAAAAAATATAGGCGCTTCTGCATTCAGCTCTACTATAAAGAGGGAAAAAGACGGGCGGTTGTTTGTTTACAGGCTTGCTACAAAAGACAATATTTGGAGACAAGCAGTAGAAGAATAAAAGTTATAAATTTTCAAGCCTTAAATTTAAAAACAAGGGCTTATAGCATTTATAAAACATCGAAAGATTGGCATATTTTCAATGTGCTTGATTACATTCCAACCTAATAAGGATTCAAAAGAAGCCAAGCAGGAGAAATGAGGGTAAGTTTCATTTCTCCTTCCACGTTTATCTAAAGCCCTTTGTCATGCAGCCATTGAAACAGTTGCTGATAAACCTGCTCACGCACAGATTGCTCTGAAAGTACCAGATCATGTAAACCCTTCCGGATACTTTGAACCGTGACATCGCCTTTAATTTTTTTGGCATATTTCTGAATGTCTTTAATCCCTAAAATTACATCGCTGCTCTGTGCGGCTTTACCCCATTTTTTAGGATATAAAGTCTGATGCGAATGCATGATCAATACCGGAACATCGAGCTGAACACCGCGATGAATTTCTTTCTGTGCCTCATGAATGGCACGAATAAAACTGATCCGAACCATCGGATAGCGGGTCTTTTTCCAGTCCAGACTGAAGTCCCATTCGCCTTTTAAATCCTTATGCAGGCTGGTGGCATACCACTTGTTCAGCTCGCTTGGAAATTTAAGATTGGGAAAAATTTTGGCCAGTCTGCTCAGTTGCGGAATGCCAAGCGCACGTTTAATCGGATTCATATTGAAGTCATAAAATGGACTGTTGACCCAAAGTGCTTTAATTAAAGAATGCTGCGGATGATGTGCCGCATACAAGGTCGTGGTCAGGCCGCCGGTAGAATGACCACAGAGCAGGGCAGCATCGTGACCCTCGGCTGCTATAATGTCGAGTGCCTGGGTAATTTCTGCATCATATTCAGCAAGGTCATACACGTTATAATATTTTTGATGCGGCAGAATCGAACGGCCATATTTTCTCAAATCCAGCGCATAAAAATCAAAACCATGCTGATTAAAGCGCTCTGCCATTTCGGTCTGAAAAAAATAATCGATAAAGCCGTGAATATATAGAGCTGCTTTTTTTGTAGGTTGGGCTGCTTTTTTACGGATCAGGGTTGCTACGACTTTGCCCTCATAATCATCGGGAAAGTTTAAGGTCGCTTGCTCATAACCTGTCCCCAAAATATCGGGCTGATAAAGCGGTTGCAGTTCACTCATTGTTATACTCGTTGGTCTTATTAAATTTATGCTTTATCCTTGATGAGCTGAGGTTTTTTGTCAAACAGATCTTGCTGCCGATTTAAATTAAAAATACGAATAGGGATTAATTTTAGAAACCGTCCAAAACCTAGGCTGAAAATGAGTGTTATCAGATTATAAAATTCTGCTACAAGTATTATAAATTTGCTAAATGACCTAACAGCTTAAAATCAGGCTAAGCTATATAAAATAAACAAAGTGATGTGACTATTTTGGCAGAACTGCCGAAGATTGATTAGATGAGTTAAATAATGCCCAGAGAAAATTTGAACAGTAAACGCCCTTTATATATTCCTTATGCTGGAAATACTCTGCTAGAACTCCCACTACTCAATAAAGGCTCTGCATTTTCTGAAGAAGAGCGTAGAAGCTTTAACTTGCATGGCTTGATTCCTCATGTCACCGAGACGATTGAAGAACAAAGTCAGCGTTCTTATCAGCAGTATTGTGCTTTTAGCAGTGATATTAACAAGCATATTTATTTGCGGAATATTCAGGATACCAATGAGACCCTGTTTTACCATCTGATTGAAAATCACCTCAGTGAGATGATGCCGATTATCTATACCCCGACTGTGGGTGAGGCATGTCAGCGCTTTTCTGATATTTATCGCCGTCATCGTGGGATCTTTATTTCCTATCCTGACCGTGATCAGATCGACCAGATTATTCACAATATCAATAAAAAGAACGTGAAAGTGATTGTGATTACAGATGGTGAGCGCATTTTGGGTCTTGGAGATCAAGGCATCGGTGGTATGGGGATTCCCATTGGAAAACTGGCACTCTACACCGCATGTGGCGGGATCAGTCCGGCCTATACCTTACCGATTACTCTTGATGTCGGTACCAATAATCAGCAGTTGTTAAATGACCCGATTTATATGGGCTGGCGTGAACCACGAATCAGCGGCGATGAATACTATGCTTTTGTCGAGACGGTGATTCGGGCGATTCAACAGCGCTGGCCAGATGCCTTAATTCAGTTTGAAGACTTTGCACAGAAAAATGCCATGCCTTTGCTGGAAAAATATCGTGATCGAATCTGTTGTTTTAATGATGATATTCAGGGCACCGCAGCAGTGTCTGTCGGCAGCCTGATTGCTGCTTCGCGTGCAGCAGGTAAACAGCTCAAAGATCAGGTGGTTACTTTCCTGGGTGCTGGTTCAGCTGGTTGCGGGATTGCAGAACAGATCATTAAGCAAATGGTTGCTGAGGGTTTAAGTGATGCTGAAGCGCGTGCACGCGTGTTTATGGTCGACCGCTTTGGTCTGATCACAGAAAATCAGCCGAATTTACTGGACTTCCAGCGCAAACTGGCACAGCCTCTTGAAAATGTAGAAAGCTGGGCAGATGCTGAGAGCATGATTTCTCTGCTAGATGTAGTTAAGCGTGCCAAACCGACGGTACTGATAGGCGTATCTGGACAGCCAGGTCTATTCACTCAGGAAGTGATTGAAGCCATGGCTGAAAACAGTGTGCAACCGATTATTTTCCCTTTATCCAATCCGACTTCCCGCGTAGAAGCTGTTCCGGCAGATATCTTGCAATGGACCAAGGGCAAAGCGTTGATTGCGACGGGTAGCCCATTTGCACCAGTGAATTATCAGGGGCAGATTCATCATATTTCACAATGCAATAACTCTTATATCTTTCCGGGCATTGGTTTGGGTGTAGTTGCTTCAGGTGCAAAACGTGTCACGGATAATATGCTGATGGCCTCGAGTAATGCCTTGGCGGACTGTTCTCCGAAACTGAAAGATCCTCAGGCAGATTTATTGCCAAATCTGGATTGTTTACAGTCGATTTCGAAGCAGATTGCCTTAAAAGTGGCGCTTGCTGCGATTGAAGATGGGGTAGCACCGAAAGTCAGTGTAGAAGAATTGCAGTTGGCTATTGAACGTAATTTCTGGACACCGCAATACCGTAACTATCAGCGAATTACCTTTTAATTATATTGGAAATGGACTCTGTATTGTGGCTAGTGGTTTGCTAGCTTGAGTTTATCTGATGCGTTGGTGAAATATAAAAAGCCCTGATCTTTTGATGAGGGCTTTTTATATTGTCGTAGGGGTGGCATGGTCACATCTTGGTTATAAAATCAGAAAGTACTTTAAGAATTTGTTATTGAGTGAAACAAAAATGAAAGGATCATTTAAAAAAATAACATCAACATAAAAAAAGCCCCGATCTTTCGATCAGGGCTTTTTTAGAATCTGGAGCGGGAAAGGAGACTCGAACTCCCGACCCCAACCTTGGCAAGAGTCACCGACATAAAATACACTAAATAACCTCATTGGTATTTTAATAAACCCTATATATAACAGCTATATAGGGTTTTTATTTTGTGTGGTGTAATTTAAAGTAGGGTGGGGTACTTTTATTTTTGGTCACTAAGTATGATCTGGTAATCAACAATAATTACCGACATATATTTCTCTGTCTAAGGGAGGTTTACTATTTGGTATAATATTATGATGAGGTTAGGGCTTTGACTGCTACGATTTCTGTTTGGCCTTTTGGCGTAAGACATACAAATATAAGTTTTCTACTTTTTCACGTGCCCATGGGGTGGTACGCAAGAATCGCAATGATGATTTAACACTTGGGTCTATGCAAAAACATCTAATTTCAATTTTACGACTCAAACCTTCAAAGCCACCGTAGTAATCCAATAATTCATCCAAAATGTCAGCAAGTTTTTTACCGTGTAAAATGATCATTGGAGGTATTCATAATAGATCAATCGTATTTTGGGTGACCATTATTATAACTTGGGCTAGTTAGAAAACTAGAGAGAGTTGGAATGTAGATAATGATGGACTGAATAGCTATCCAAATTCTAGGCAGACATAATCATATTTTGGACTGCCACTGCTGTCCCACAATTTTTATAAGAGGAAGCTCTGTACACGACAAAAATAGATAACTCATTGAAATAATGACATAATAATTGTTTTCTAACGACGAATACTATGACACATCTCAATGAGTTATATCTTATCTTAAACAAATATCTAAAATGGAACAAGTCACATTTAAAGTGCTTTGCGCTCATCATGCTTGTGATCATTTTAAAGCAAACATGTAATCTTTCTTCTGCATCTAAAGCCTTGCCCATCAAGTGCTTACCACAATCATTTTATCGACGTATGCAGCGCTTCTTTGCAGGTCAGTATTTTGATTATCGTCAAATTTCTCAGTTGATTTTCAATATGTTTTCATTCGAC
>NZ_KB850164.1:152759-240772 GCF_000369725.1 Acinetobacter sp. CIP 101966
AGAGAGTTTATCGGTGAGCAGTGGTTTACATGGTTAATTGAACAAGACATCAACTTCTGCATTCGTGTTAAAAAAACTTCATTGTCACCAATCATTTAGGAAAGAATCATAAAATTAGTGATTTATTTCGCCATCTTAAAGTTGGTCAAATTGAATGTCGTAAACGACGGATTTTGGTTGGTCGGGTGAAACTATATATAAGTGCACTACAGTTAGAAAATGGAGAGCTTTTACTCGTCGTTTCTCCTCAGTTTAATGCCAATGCTATTCAGGATTATGCATTACGCTGGGAAATTGAAACCTTATTCAGTTGTCTCAAGGGACGCGGCTTTAATCTTGAAAATACGCGCTTGACAGACCCTAGACGAGTGAAAAAATTGATTGCGGTTTTAGCTATAAGCTTCTGTTGGTGCTACTTAACGGGTGAATGGCAACATGATCAAAAAAAAGCGATAAAAATAAAGAAGCATGGACGACTCTCAATGAGTTTATTTCGCTATGGTTTAGACTATGTTCAAATGGCGATTCAGCGTTTAAGTGGTTTTGGGAAAAAAGAAGAGTTTAAGGAAATTCTGGCAATTTTAAGAAGACAGAAGCCTGATAGGATAAGGGTTCTGTGAAATTTGTCGTGTACAGAGAAGAGGAAGCTTAAACGAGCTTCCTCCTGATTGATGGGGGCTTTATTGAGTGAAATAATGCTTTTAAGGTTTTATTTCAAATAAATTTACTTGAATTATTCTGAGTAAGAGCTGAACTGCATTAGTTCAGAGTTAATCTGATTTTTTTTTATCGTAGGAAAGAAAATTATTTCACCTGATCTTAAAATAATGTTTTTCAGTAACCAGCTTAATTTTTATTTGTTTATAAAGACGCTCTTTAGGGTCTTCTTTTGATTTTGTGACTTTATCAGCAAATTTCTTATCTAACATCAAGGCTGCATATGTTTTGTAACCTATTTCCAATCGGTCTATCTTATTTCCTTCTTGTTCAAACTCTTCAATTAATTTATTGACTTTTTTTACGCTGATATCACTCATATCTTTCAACCATTTAACTTTGGGTTCTTTTAATCTAATCTTTAATTATTGAGATTAGATTAAAGTACAAAACGCATTTAAGGGCTAATAGCTTATGGAGTAATCAGCCCAGGTTAGTTAACCCGAATTGTGGATAAGAAAAACTTGAAAAATAAGAGGATTAGAGCCATCAGTTGAGTTACCACACCAAACTAAAGCTTTAGCCCCGATGTTCAATAGTACCGAATTATTCTGCGTAATTGATGATTTCTTTCTGAAATTTGAAGCAACTTATTGGAAATTTTTCAAATAAAGTCATCAGTCTATAAGAATTTGAATAGCCCAACTCAGCCTCTCAGAAATTAGTTTTATCGTCATTTGGTATATTTAGGACTTGGAAAAATCAGGCTTCATAAAAATGTCATAATTCAGAGATATTAATGTCATCGAACTGGATTAAAAAAGAACAAAAAACCCACAATAGAAAGCTGTTATGACTAAAAAAATATCCAGACGTGAACTGCTTAAGACCTCCATTGCAGGCTTCGGTGCTTTGTCTTTACCCATATCTTTGACCGCTTGTGGCAGTGATGATGATGCTTCAGATCAAGCTCTGGCACATCCTAAAGTCGCTTTTAAACATGGGGTGGCCAGTGGTGATCCCTTACAGGATCGGATAATTCTATGGACACGCTTAAGTCCGGAAGATGAAAACCTGCGTTATCAGGTACAGTGGGAAATTGCTGCCGATCAGGATTTTCGTCAGATAATCAATACAGGACAAGTTGAAACCAGTCGGTCGCAAGATTTCACGGTTAAAGTCGATGCGGATCGTCTATCGGCAGGGCAAACTTATTTTTACCGTTTTAAGTGTGCATCGGTATATTCATCTGTCGGTCAAACCAAAACTTTAGCCACACAAAGCAAGCTGGTGCAATTTGCCGTTTGTTCATGTTCCAATTATCCAGCCGGATATTTTCATGTCTATCAGGAAATTGCCAAGCAAGACCTAGATGTGGTGATTCATTTAGGGGATTACATTTATGAATACGGGATGGGTGGTTATGCGACTGAACAGGCTGAAGCATTAGGCCGAGGTCTGGCTGCAGACAATGCTGAGGAAATCATTAAACTGGAAGACTACCGCAAGCGTTATGCCTTGTATCGAACTGATGCGGACTTACAAGCAGCACATCAGCGCCATCCATTTATTGTGGTCTGGGATGATCATGAGCTGACCAATGATACCTGGGAGCAGGGTGCGGAAAATCATGATGTTTCAGAAGGTGATTTTTTTGCACGTAAGCTGGCTGCTTTGCAGGCCTATTTTGAATGGATGCCGATTCGACCAGTGTCTGAAACAGATCATTTGAATATTTATCGCCAGTTTAATTTTGGTGATCTGGTTCAGCTGAATATGCTGGATACTCGTATTTTGGCGCGTAACAAGCAATTGCAATATGCTGACTATCTTACCGCGACAGGACTAGATGCCAATAAATTTCAGACAGATTTGCTCAATCCGACGCGTACCTTGTTAGGACATACACAACGTGAATGGATACTGAAACAACTCAGCCAATCGAATGCCGTCTGGAATGTGCTGGGTCAGCAGGTGCTGATGAGCAAGATGCTAATTCCGGCCGAAATTCTGGCTGTTTTGGGGCAGATCACCAGTGGTCAGGCCACTGCAGATGTGTTGCTACAAGTGCGTCAGATGCTGACAGAACTGGTAGGCCTAAAAATACGCTATCTGCAAAATGATCCAACTTTGACAAAGGCAGAATTAGCCAGAATACTGACTGTTGTGCCTTATAATCTTGATGCCTGGGATGGGTACGTCGTGGAGCGTGAGGTGATTTATACGGCTTGTAAACAGCTGAATAAAAAACTGATTGTATTTGCAGGAGATACCCATAATGCCTGGAACTCCACTTTGAGAGATCAAGCCGGCAGTACAGTCGGGGTAGAACTAGCGACCAGTTCAGTTTCATCACCGGGTATGGAGAAGTATTTGCAGATTCCCTTAGCCCAGTTACAGGAATTTGAAATGGCATTTACTACGCTAATTGATGAGCTGAATTATTGTAATTTGAATCAACGCGGATACTTGAGTGTTGCATTTACCCCGGATCAGGTACAGGCGAACTGGATTTTTATCGATAGCATCCAGAATCGTAGTTATCAGGTTGATCAAAGCCGTGCGTATCAGCTTCAATTAGATCATGAATTAAATGAAATCAAACCGTTAAAGCAAACTGCCTAAGCTGCTTAGAGTTTAAATATCCGGGCCAATGCCCGGATATTTTTTTATAACATTTCATCCCTATAGCTATCAATATCCAGATGTTTGATCGTATTTGCAATACTGATGCTCATATTTTAGTAGCCGCGTATATAATCCGGCAAAGTGAATTAATTGCTGTTTTAGTTCGGCATACCGAGGATCATGGCTTGAATAAAAACGTAATTTTAGTCGTAGCAGGCAGGTTTTTTATAAGCCTAAAAAAAAGATTTTATGTAATGGGAACAAAAATCATGGCAGCCAAGGCCCAAGGAATTAAGAGCTTGGCTTTGTCCCTGATTCCGCGGATTTTAATCTGGGGATTTACGCATCGTTATGTGCATATCAACTCACTCATCAAAATAAGCCAAAAATTCAAATTATAGAATCAGTGGCTTAAACAGGATTCGGGTTAATTAAGATGTATGGTTTAATAAGTGCTGTTGTGCGATATACATGGGCTTATCCAAACTTGGTGTACATTGAATCCACGTTCCATCTGCTTGAAGTTCCCATGCACGGCGGTTATCTTGAAGATAATTCATTAAGCCATCTTGCAGAATTTGTTTACGAAGTTTTTTATCTTCGATTGGGAAACAGGTCTCGATACGAGAGAATAAATTACGCCCCATCCAATCTGCACTGGCGCAATAAAGCTTGTTTTCGCCCTGATGGTAAAAATAATAAACCCGGGTATGTTCTAAAAAACGTCCCACAATTGAGCGGACTCGAATATTTTCAGAAAGCCCTTTCACTTGTGGGCGTAAGCAGCAAATTGAACGGACAATCAAATCGATTTGAACACCCGCTTGAGATGCTCTATATAGGGCATCAATTAGTTGAGGTTCAGTTAAGGCATTTACTTTAATAATAATCTGCGCTTTTTTGCCTGCTTTGCTATTTTCAGTTTCAATTTCGATGAGTTCAATCAATTGAGAATGCAGAGTAAATGGTGCATGAAAAAGTTTTTTCAATTTGACCATTTTCCCCATGCCCGTGAGCTCCTGAAAGACTTTATGGACATCTTCACAAATATCAGCATCACTGGTCAGTAGTCCATAATCAGTATAGATTTTGGCATTCATTGCATGATAGTTACCTGTGCCTAAATGAACATAACGTTTAATTTTGTCTATTTCACGACGCACGATCAGAATCATTTTGGCGTGGGTTTTATAGCCAACGATCCCATATACAACAACCGCCCCAGCTTCTTGTAATAGATTGGCAACTTCGATATTTGACTCTTCATCAAAGCGAGCACGTAATTCAATCACTGCTGTGACTTCCTTACCATTTCGTGCCGCTTCAGCAAGAACTTGCACAATTTCAGAATGTACACCACTCCGATAAAGGGTTTGTTTTATGGCTAACACATGTGGATCATGGGCTGCCTCTTTCAGTAGCTTAATGACCGGAGCGAAAGAGTGAAAAGGGTGATGTAATAAAACATCTCCGGTTTTTAATACCTCAAATATGGATTTTTTCCCATACAACACTTTCGGTAATTTTTGTACATGGGGAGGAAAACGTAACTCTGGCAAATTGAAGTTCGATATAAAGCGCGCCAGATTAAGCGGGCCGTCAATACGATAGAGTTGCTCTTGCTTAAGATCAAATTGTCTAAGTAAATAATCAATAATATTTTCAGGGCAATTTTTAGTCACCTCAAGTCTTACAGCCCGACCAAAGCGCCGTGAGGATAGTTCATCTTTTAAGGCAATTGCTAAGTCTTCAACATCTTCTGAGATAGTTAAATCTGCATTACGTGTGACCCGAAATTGATAACATCCAGTGGTGGTCACCCCTGGAAATAACTCATGAAGATGTTGCTGAATAATGGCTGAAAGTAGAATGTAGTGTTCATCCTCGCCAGAAATACTTTTAGGTAACTTTACTAATCTAGGTAATGATCGTGGTGCGGGAACAATCGCCAAATCAATTTTTCGTCCAAATGCATCTTTACCTTCTAGGGTTACAATGAAATTTAGACTTTTATTCACTAGCCGAGGAAAGGGGTGGGCTGGATCTAAACTGATAGGTGTGACCACAGGTCGAACTTCATTATGGAAATAGTCCTTAATCCATTCTTTATGTTTTTCGAGGATGTCACCATACTGAATGAAATGAACACCATGTCCTTGCAGTTGTGGTAAGAGATTATAATTAAGTATTTTATACTGTTCTTCGACAGCTTCGTGTGCAAGTTTGGAAATGGTGGTGACTATATCTGAGAGGAGTGAGTTATCTGGACGAGCTCTAGCATGATCTGAAAGTTCAATTTGTTGCATTAAACTGGCAACTCGTATTTCAAAAAACTCATCCAGATTACTTGAAAAAATAATTAAAAAATTTAATCGTTCAAGTAAAGGATATTCAGTATCTTTCGCCTGTGCCAACACCCGCTTATGAAACTCAAATAGTGAGAGCTCTCTATTTATATACTTTTTTAACGGATGTGATGAAGAGTTTGAAGACACATTTAAGGTAGTCATTTATGGCTCTTATAAAGTCAGATTGCAGCGCTGAAGGAAGCTAATAGAAAATTCTTTAAAGCCTTTGAAAGAGGTTAATTGACTCTTCGTAAATAAAAAAATGACTAATTCTGTAGAAAGGCTAAGAATTAAACTTTATTCAACTAAGCATTCTGTGACTGTTTCATGACATATTTATGACATCGTACTGTATAGTTATTTCATCTGGGTAATATTCAGCCTTTTATCTGAATTTAGAAGAAAAGGGGCAACGTTGATTTAAACCGGGACAACTTGGGGGCTTAATAAGAAAAATTCTAGAAAAGCGATTTCACTAAAACTGTCATCAGTTATTCATAGTGATGTCATGTATAAAAACTAAGCTATTTTGAATTTTAACAACTGTTCAAAATCATTATGAATATAAAACCAAAAATATTGAGTTTAAGTTTAATACTTATGGGGTGCTCGTTTTCTGCACATGCACAATTAATGTTTAGTCAGTATATAGATGGTACATCTAATAAAAAGGGTTTGGAAATCTATAACCCTGACAGTTTAACAGTGAACTTAGCTGACTATGAGATTCAACAATTTACTAATGGTTCAACCACGAAATCTGCGACTTTTCAATTAAAAGGCTCATTGGCAAGTAAAGCAAAATACATTATTGGTCGAACAGAGTTGCAGGCAGTAATGATGTGGGTCTAGGATTTTAGACCATGCCTATAAGTGATAATCTACTCCCCAATAAGCATGGGAAATGCTTGTTTTTGGAGTCAACCATGACACGAAGAAAACGTCGTAATCATTCAGCAGATTTTAAAGTTAAAGTTGCTCTCGCAGCAATTAAAGGCGACCACACACTCGCTGAACTTTCTACTCAATTCGACTTACATCAAAACCAAATAATTGATTGGAAAAATCAACTGCTTGAGCAATCAATCAATATTTTTTCACGACCAACAGCACAACAAGAACCTCAGATTGACCTCAAAGCTCTACATGCCAAGATAGGACATCAGGCATTGCAAATTGATTTTTTAGAAGGTGCGCTCAGAAAAATAGGGCAGCTGAGCGGCAAAAAATGATCGATAAGACCCATCAACTTTCGGTACGACAACAATCGCAATTGATTCAAATCAATCGCAGTACGTTGTATTACAAGCCCAAAGAGATTTCATCAACTGATTTGAGTTTGATGCGTCTGATCGATGAAATTCATCTCGACTACCCATTTATGGGCAGTCGAATGATACGAGGTATGCTACAGCGTCAAGGGCATCAAATAGGTCGGCGTAAAGTCCGACGTTTAATGCGCTTGATGGGAATACATGCCTTGTATCCAAAACCCAATACAAGTAAGCCTAATCTTGCACATCGTATTTTCCCATATCTGTTGAAAAACATGGTCATAGATCACTCTAATCAAGTCTGGTGTACAGATATCACGTACATTCCTATGGCTAAAGGTTTTGTCTATCTATGTGCAATTATAGATTGGCATAGTCGTAAAGTACTGGCTCATCGAGTATCGATCAGTATGGAAACAGACTTTTGCATAGATGCGTTGCAAGAAGCAATTGTGAAATATGGTTGTCCTGAGGTGTTTAATACAGACCAAGGCAGTCAATTCACAAGCGAGGCATTTTTGAATGAGTTAAAATTGCGAAATATCCGTATCAGTATGGATGGGAAAGGACGATGGATGGATAATGTAATGATTGAGCGTTTATGGCGCAGCGTGAAGCATGAGGAAGTCTATTTGAAGGCTTACGATACGGTTAAACAAGCGAAACAATCAATTGCTGAATATTTGGATTTTTATAACATGATACGTCCTCATTCAAGTTTGAATAAGGCAACACCGGATGAATTTTATGATCAACATTTACTAAAAGTAATGGCAGCATAATTTAAATATTTAGAGCGGATTTATCACTTATAAAACTGAATTGAGTGGTCTAATTAACGGAACCACATTATATCTCCTGTAAAAATGGACAGTTAACTCATTAATTCTAGTGATAGAAACTTCCGAAAAAGATGCTTATCTTGTGCTGCCAAAACAAGCTCATTATTTCAATAATGGAATCATCAATTTAGATAGAATCTAGGATATTATGGCAACATATTTGAATAGCCACCAAAATTCTAGATACACATAACCATCTTTTGGACTGCCACCACTCTCCTAGACAAATATCGTCTATTCTTTTTGCATAGGAGAGAACATTATGAGTGGACAACGATACACCCCAGAGTTTAAAGATGAAGCTGTTAAATTGATTACTGAATGTGGATATTCTGTCACTGATGTCGCAGAACGTTTAGGCGTATCACAACACAGCATTTATAAATGGCTAAAGGCAGTGCAACCCTTACGCAACAGCCCTGATGAACATGAATTGCTCGAGGAAAAGAAAGAAATCCTTCGTCTTAAAAGTCAGCTTAAACAGACTGAAGAGGAACGGGACATCTTAAAAAAGGCCGCAAGGTACTTTGCAAGCCTGCCCGAGTAAAGTATCAGTTTATTCTGGAATACAGCCATCAATTTAAGATTAAAACGATGTGTCGAGTTCTTAAGATTGCTCGTGCTGGCTATTATGCTTGGCTACATGAACCCGAATCAGGCAGAACAATTGAAGATAGACGGTTATTACAACTAATCCGTTCTTCTTATGATGCCAGTTATGGCCTCTATGGTTATCGTCGCATTACGCTGGATCTTAAAGAGCTAGGTGAAAGCTGTGGACCTAATCGTGTGTTGAAGATCATGAAAGACAATGGCATTACCGCTGTTCGAGGATATAAGAAGCATAAAAGTTATGGTCGTGGTCGTCCTCAGATTGTGCCACCTAACCATTTAAATCGAGAGTTTGTTGTAAACACACCTGATACCTCGTGGGTAACTGATATTACCTACATACGCACCTGGCAAGGCTGGTTATATCTGGCTGTGGTTCTCGATTTATATTCAAGGAAATTCATCGGTTGGTCAATGAAACCTACGCTTGCCAAGGATATCGTTTTAGATGCAATTCTTATGGCGGTATGGCGACGCAGACCCAATGAACCTGTGATCATACACTCAGACCAAGGATCACAATACAGCAGCGGAGACTGGCAGAAATTCTGCCAGAAGTATAACTTGGTTCCAAGTATGAGTCGCAGCCTTACGCAGTATACTGCTCATGTTGGGATAATGCTGTTGCTGAATCCTTTTTTAGCAGCTTAAAGAAGGAAAGAATTAAAAAGAGGATCTATAAAACACGAGAAATGGCACGTGCAGATGTGTTTGACTATATCCAGATGTTTTACAATCGAATCAGGCGCTTCGCATCTCGATGGAATGAGTCCAGAAGCCTTTGAGGCAGCTTCAAAATGAGGCTGTCTCATGTCTAGGATACTGGGAGCAGTCCACAGTCCAGATTTTGATTATATTCCTTATGGTTTTTGCTTTTTAGAATACAAATTAGAATTGAGATTTATTTAGGATGCTAAGAATCGGTTTATATCGTTGGATATATTCAACTAGTTCAGCACTATCAATAACCTCAATTTTATGATTATAACCAGAAGGTAAAGGCGTTTCATCATTAAAAAACAGGCTGCCAAAAAAAACATAGTCATATTCGTAGATACGAATACTCATCATGCTACCTACAATATCTAATTGTTGTACCTGAGGTCGGTGATCAATAATAGTTTTTAATTTAAACCCTAAAGATGACACTAAAAAAGATTTTAATTTATCCATGGTAATTCGGTAGGGTGGTAACTCATCATCACTAAAGCATTTTATATCCGTCTTGCTAAGGCAATGATGAGATAAATATCTATCCAATTGTTCTAACTCTTTATTAAGGGAATTAGACGTTACTACAAGTTGCTTATAGTTATCATTAAGTAATTTGGTAAATGTTGAAAATAGGTCAATTACGGATTTGTATTTACATTCTAAGGCTTTATGTTTCAATACTAATACAGGATCAGGTGTTTGTGGTACGACATGAGGTAGATTAAACGGGTGGGGGGTAAGGCTTGGTAACTTTGCACGTTCACTCCCATACGACTTGTAATGCTCTGCAGCATTTTCTCCCATATATTTGGTAAAAAGCTTCATAGTAACTTGATCTAGAAAAATATTTCTTTTTCCATACATAATTAAATCTTGAATATCGAATATCATGGTCCTTCCTAAAAGCAACTAATCATTTAATTGAATATTTATTCAAATATTATCTTTAATTTGTAAATTGACTACAATAAAAGTAAGCGTCCGCTGAACCCCATCGCTATTTTTAACTTGGGGTGGAATTCCAGCGGTGTGGCAGTAATTCTTCAGTTTGCAACAGTGCCGTTCGCTTTATCGTTTGTTCAATGTCTATAAAAGTGTTTAAGGCAATAAATATGATGTCCTTTTAATAAAAATGGACACTAATGGGATGTTGAGCAGATAAGAAAAGTGGGGTTCAGCGGAAGTTTACATTAGATTTAATAGACCTCTTTCATAAATCATTTTTTACTCAGCTCCAAGTTATAAATTCCAGCGATTAAACTAAATCTCAAACCAAGTCTTTTAGCTCTATTGCGATAACGTTCCGCAAGGATCTTAAAAGTTTTTAGACTGCCAAATACATGCTCAACCCCTATTCTTCTTTTATTGATTTCCTGATTATAGATTTTTAGTTCAGGATCCAATTTACAGCGTCTTTTGGCTTTTAAAGGCAACAGGCTATTGGGATACAAAGTATAAATCCCCTGATAACCTTTATCCGCAAGAACAAAGGCTCCTGAAGGAATCTGGTTTAAATTGCGTTTGAACAACTCGAAATCATGCACTGCACCGCGACTGGTACATAAACTCAGAATTTGCTGAGTTTTGTAGTGAATCATGGCCTGTACTTTAAAGGTATGGGTCTTTTTCTTACCGCTATAGCTTTTCTTCTGTTTTTTTAGGCCTTTGGATTGGAATTTCCGTGGCATCCACGATCACAACATTCCAGTCGATGCCTTCGCCCTCGGGTAAATCTTTGGGTAAATTAAACAGATTGGACCGAATCAGGCAGTCTTCAACATGACGGACAATTCTTGACGCTGTGGGCTCTGAAACCCCGTAACTCGTCGCAACGTGAAATAAGGTTCGGTATTCCCGCCAATAGCTCAGACAGAGCAGAACCTGATCCTCCAGGCTTAACTTGGGCGGTCTGCCTTTGGCAGAGACATGCTTCTGCAATTGCTCAACCATCAAATAGAAAGTTGACCATGAGATGCCTGTATATCGCTTGAACTGAGGATCAGAAAGCTTGTTTGAATCGATGTATTTCATCCGCAGATTATGCACGAATGCCAAGAAATCTGGAGTGCAAATATTAACCAAAAAGAAGATCATTTTTTGATTTATGAAAGAGATCTAATATTCAATTTATTTAAATAGTAATGTTCTACTTTATCAGGAAACAAGGACATACGTCTTGATTATATTGGAAATTTCTTCGCTGAAACTAATTTCTATATCATTATTTTCCTGAACATTTAAAGTTTTTTTCTCTATAGTAAACAAGTCTTTAAGTATTTTTATAGTCAGAGTGCTTTGAGGTGATGTTGAAAGTCGAAAGATAGACTCATCCAATACAGCATTTAACTTTTTAATCTCATTTTCAGAAGTATTTTGTTTTATAAAAACTAGATACGCACGATATAAGATTGCAATAGTATTTTTATATTTCATAAATCCATGCATATTTACTTTCCCTCGTTGCATAGAAGATACAATCATATCTCTGCAGGTGATCTTCTTATTTGATAAATCAAAATCAGCATGAGCAACTAAATCTCGAATTTCACGTTGAATATGTGCTTTGTTAAAATAAGGTAAGCTTGTTTCAATCGCTTTTTTAAGATTTTTAGGAGTTAAATCAGCCTTTTTATTAGCTAAGCTTGAAAAATCATAGCCTTTTGAACTATCGGCATATACTAAGGCATTACTACGCGTCATCATTGTAATAGCTGACCAGAATTGATAATTTATTTCAGCTCTAAGTTCAGTGCTAAGATTGAGCGCTACATAGTTTTTATAAACATAGACAATATCATCAAGATTTTTTAAAAGTTCAGAGGCAATAGCTACCTCAGACTTAACAGGATTGGGATTAAATTCAATTCCAATCATTGAAGAGATTAAAAAGCCGAACAGGCGAGCCATGTCCTGATTTTCAATAATGGATTCATAGTTATATTCTTGAGCAAAAGTATCCATTGCAGTTTGTGCCAAGGCTTCGTATAAATTTGAATCTTGTACTGGATTCAATTTACTTTTAGTGGCGACAGAAACATCAGGGTGTATGAAACTGGTGAATAAACCTGATGCAATATTAAATTCAGCATCAGATTTAAGAAGCTCATTCATCATAAGAACACGAATGAAATATTCTATATTTTTAATATTCTTGTTAGTTGGTATTAAGTTAATAACAGCATAAGTAAATCTTGGATCGCCCGTTTCCATATAAGAGACTTTTTTAACTTCATAAGGATGACGATAATTCTTAAGTGGTATTAGCTTAAACTTTGGCTCTAACATAATGATTTCTTGGGAACTCTGAATTTTAATAGTGTAAATTTAGGTAGGGTAGGTATCAACTTGATGGATAATCCATAAGAGGCGGTATTCGTATAAGGAACATTTGTGTTCTATAAAGAACCTTTTTACCCAATTTTATCAAATAAAACTACTATTTATCTAAAATATAATGTTAATGCAATTTTGAAAAATCTGATTATAAAAAGCCAATTATCTCGGAAGATAATTGGCTTAAGGGAGAGTTAAGCTTATCCGATTATTCGTCGATCATCCCAATAACACGGCACTACAATCAAATTGTTTTCATGCAACCGCGACCATAATCGAACACCTAAATCCCGCTGCATATTCTGGACTGTGAAATTGGAAATTAGCAGCGTGGACTTCATATTGTCATAACGGCTATACAGAACCTTATGCACCATCTCCAGGCGTTTTTCATGTCGGTCATGCAGGCCATATTCATCAATCACCAATAAATCAAAACTGGAGAAATGCTCGATAACTTCCTTCTCAGAACGTGAAGCATCTGACCAGGTATCCATCATTTTTTGAGCAATTTCTGTACTGGTATAGTAGCGTGCAGATTTTGTACTGTTATGCAGAATGTTGCGAATGATTGACGCACTCAGATGAGTCTTTCCTGTACCCGGTGTACCAATGAGCAGTAGGTTTGGATAATGGTCAGAAATAATCTGCTGTGCAAAAGCCTGACATAGTTTGATGGCATTGTCTTGTGCAGGACATGCAACTACATAATTCTTGAAGCCACGATCCAGGTAGCGTTTATTGAGCCCTGAGTTTTTGATTTTCTGTTGTAGCAATCGCTGTTGCAACTCATCTGCATAGGCTGCATGTGAGTGATGGACGGTTTCTTTGGCACACAATTTACATAGCTTGTGACCAGCGATTTCCATCAGGGGTATATGATGGGTAGGGCAAAGTGTTTCCGTTGTTTCTGTGCGAAACTGGAGCGTTTTAAGCATGGTATTCATGATCACTCTCCTAAATCCATTTGGAATTTTCTAAAAAATCCTCATTTTTTTCTTCAAAATTTGAAGATGAAGATGAAGATGAAGATGAAGATGAAGATGAAGATGAAGATGAAGATGAAGGGCATGGTTCAAGCATGACTTGAGTAATACTCGGGTTCTTCTCAGGAGCTGCTTGAGCATTTACTTTTCGTTGCTTGGCTGATGCTTGAGCATTACTTGCGGATTTCCCCCAACGTACTTGAGCTGCATTTTTAGCTTTATCAGATTTCATTTGCTGATTTTGCAATGCTTGGCTTTTTAAACTGCTTAAGAAATTTGAATGAATCTGCTCAGACTCGACTTCAAACAATTCTAGGGCCATCAGAGTATTTAACAAAGTTTTAGCCTTGGTGTGCTGCGGTAATTTCGTGATGCTACATACAGTAGCTAGGTCGTGAGGAATGTCACCATTTTTCCAGAAATCCATCATTAACAGCAGTGCCGCACCAATTTGTTCTGCTGTCATTCGTGCAAATTTCGCCTGTAGGTCGCCAATATAGAGTGGCATCCAAATTGAAATATCTTTATGCATGTGTTCACCTTTTTATAGGTATAAAGGGGCTGAGGTCATCAATTAGATGACCTTTTATGTTTGTTTTATGAGTGAGCGAGACTCATTAAGCGGACACGGGCCTGTTGAGCTAAGTCATCGTAATGAGCTTGCCCTTCATCCAGCATTCGCTGTAGCCAAAGTCTCAACGCCTGGTGATCATCGAAGCATTTATTGATTTCCAGCAAAAAGGCCAGATTGTGCAGTTTCGGAATGTGTAGCTCATGGATTAATTCACGAGCGACCATATCTGCTTCAGGGCTGATCACCACACCACCAAAGAAAGCTTTACTATTCATGTGCAAGCTCCTCTGTAGTGAGTCTCTCCAGCATGGCTTCAAAAGCACTGCCATCGCGACGGGTAACATTCGGAATGTAGCGGCTATAGACCCGGAACAACATTTCAGTGGTTGAATGCCCCAATTGGCGAGCGACCCATTCTGGATTTTCACCTGCCGCCAGCCAGAGCGTTGCTGCTGTATGACGTGTCTGATAAGCACGACGAGGCGTTAATCCTAAAAAGCGCAGGATAGGGTGCCATACACGCTTATTAACTAAACGGTAGTCTAGAGGACCGCCATCACGGTTACAGAAGACGAAGTCCGATTTTCCGTTGTTGAGGCTTTTCTGTTGTAGAAAGGCTTGGTATACCCGGTCATTCATCTGGATCGTGCGGTCAGAACCATACGTTTTGGTTCCACCAAGAACACCATTCACCAATGCTTCACGAATGTGGATTTCCCGACGTTGTAAGTCCACATTTTTCCATTGCAAGCCATCGATTTCACTGGTACGCATACCTGTGAAAAATCGAACAGTATAATAAGGCTTAAAATCATCACGAACTGTGGCAAGGATTGCGTGTACTTCCTTTAATGAAAAAGGTGTTACTTCAATCTTTCCTTGCTTTAAGTTCTTGATATTTTTATAAGGGCTATCAAATTCATATCGTTCGGCAGCACTATCGAGTATCATACGAAGCACTATCATAATCTGGTTGATTCTTGATGGTGAAAGGCATTCTTGGTTTTTTCCGTGAGTCACTTTGGCGAGGGATGAACGGAATCCAAGAATGTCTGACTTTTTAATATTAATAACAGGAATTGCGCCAAAAAAAGGGATCAAGTACTTTTTGATTACAATTTGAATTTTCTCCTTATAGCTTGTACGCCACTCTATTTCTTTATCAGTGAACCAGATTTCACAGAACTTTGAAAATAGAGGTGTTTTAGAGCTGATTTCATTTACTCTGTTTTCTGCATTTTTGATTTCTTTCAAACGAGAACTTTTTGGAAAGTACTTAGCATAGTCAAAAATACCCAATAAGATTTCCGCTTCCATTCGCTCAATCACTTTTTCAAGCTTTTTGCGATTTGGAGCATTGTCTTCAAGAGCTGTTGTTTCACGACAACGGATGTTTAAGTATCGAAAATCGACACATAACTTACCGTATCTAGTACGGATGGCAGCCATAATAATATCCTCCTTATTGAAGTTGTAGGCTGTGTAGCGAGCCTAAAGTGGTTTTAGTCATATCTTCTTCAATACGCTCCCATACATATAAAATTTTGCGTCCACCAAAAGGGCGGATGTAATGAATACCTTCGATTAGAACGCTATCCTTTAACTGATTACGAATGGTACGTTCGTTATAATGGATTCGTTCTGCCAATTCTTTTGTAGTAATATAAGTAAGATTCATGTTTGTATCCTTTTATAAAGTATCACAATGGTGTTATTTAAGATCACAATGCAATAATAAATGCGTTTAATACATCATGCAAGTACTTTATTACACAATGGTGGTAATTAATGATAGTTTGTAACTTGCCTGTTCTTTTGGCGGAACGAAGAATGAAAGTGGCAGATGTAGCTCGGGCAACCGGAATGAGTAAGACGACTTTACATAAGCTTTATAATGGTCAATCAACTCGTATTGATTTTGAAACATTAGAAAAATTGTGCGTATTGTTAAATGTAGACGTTGGTGATTTATTAAAGTTCAAGCCAGATGAATAATTATTGCTAATAAAAAGCGTCATATAATTTAATGATTTTCTAGTTAGTATATTGTTTTTATTGAGTATTTTTGGTGACCAAATTTGGTCACCATTTTTTATAAGAGATTAAAAAGCTTTAATGAAAGCCATAAGGGAGTGCTTCAGGTTTTTTTAAAAATTACTCAGTTCATATTGAGTAGAATTCATGCAAAAACTTAAACATGTTGATCTATAGTTGACATTGATAGGGCACGTTTTGGTCACTTTTGGTCACGTAAGCCCACTCTTAACTGATCTAACTTAACTTTTTACTCACTTTGAAGCTGATAGCTTTATAGAATGAAAGAAAAAATGTTATTTAAAATCAACAACGAAAAAGCCCCAATCTTTCGATTAGGGCTTTTTGAATTTGGAGCGGGAAACGAGACTCGAACTCGCGACCCCAACCTTGAGGACGTCAAACAAGGTCAGCCGTTAGTTAAAGTCAGCAGTGCTAACTACTCACAGCAAGTAGTACAAGCGCAATCAGGGCTGGAACAAGCGACCACCAATTTAGCCAACCAGCAACAAATCATCGAGCAGCGCAAAGCCGATGTCAAAGCCGCGCAGGCAAAAGTAGCACAAGTTAAAACCCAGCTAGCATTGTCTATCCAACAGCTTAAACGACTTGAATCCTTGGTCGGTGTTGGCGCCGTGTCACAAAATGAAGTCGATACTGCCAAAGCGGCAGTTAAAAACAATGAAGCACTGATGAGCCAAGCAATCGCCAGTGTCAATGTCGCCCGCGAAGGTCAAAAGACCGCGGAAGTGGCAAAAATTGGTTTGGTGGCACAGATTAAAAGCGCCAATGCACAGCTAAATCAAGCCAATACCAACCAAGAGTATGGCTTAATCACCGCCCCGACCTCAGGTAAATTAGGGCAAATCAATATCCGTACCGGTCAGTTGGTGACACAAGGCACGCAGTTGGTTTATCTCATTCCAAAATCGATGTGGGTCATTGCCAATTTTAAAGAAACCCAAATTGATAAAATGAAAATCGGGCAAAAAGCGTGGTTTACTGTCGATGCCCTAGGCAAACAAAAATTTACGGGGGTAGTCAAAAGCATCTCCCCCGCAACAGGGTCAGAATTTAGTGTCATTAAAACCGACAATGCCACCGGGAATTTTACCAAAGTGGTACAGCGCATTTCTGTACGCATTGACATCGATGGCAATCAAAGTCGTCTGAATGAATTGATACCCGGCATGTCGGTAGTGGCAACAGTAGATACGTCAAGTTAGCAAATTACCCCTTTTTTATTCTCCTTGGCCAAACGCAGTTTAGTGAATTAAGCTTAAAAAATCTTTCGCTAAATAAGCTGGGTTAGGATATTGATAGAACCCTTCACCCGTGGCTTCACCCAATTTGTTGGTATCGACCAGTTCTGCTTTGAGCTTTTCAGCGGGCTGCTGCAAAGAAGGGTCCGTTTTTGCCAGTTCATTTAAGATATTGTAGTTGGTTGTCATGCCATTTTTATCCAAAATCGCCATCGGTCCAAAGGGTGAACCCGTGGCTATCATCCACGTTTTATCAATGGTTGCGGC
Organism: Acinetobacter sp. CIP 101966; assembly: GCF_000369725.1. Lineage (NCBI taxonomy): Bacteria > Pseudomonadati > Pseudomonadota > Gammaproteobacteria > Moraxellales > Moraxellaceae > Acinetobacter > Acinetobacter sp. CIP 101966. The sequence goes on from NZ_KB850164.1 coordinate 170,291, forward strand.
GTTGGCAACGCCGTTTGCCCACAGTTTTAACCCCGCTACCAATAACGGAATCAATAAGCTATCAAGCACATAGCCCGATTGTTCTTTTTTCACCGCTATCGGTAGCATAGCAATGGCTTTGGCAAATTCGATGACGTCAGCATAGACTTGTGGGTCGCAACTTGGGGCCGCCATCAACTCCACCGTATTACGGATATGGATATGATTGGCAAAATGCAGCATCAAGAATTTTTCTGGACGGTTAGTAAAGGTTGATAACACGCTTGGCAATAACGTCGATGAGTTACTGGCAAACACGGTTTTGGCAGGGGCGGCGGCTGAGGCTTTGCTATAAAAATCTTTTTTGATGTCTAAGCTTTCTGGCACCGCTTCAATCAATAGGTCTGCATCTTTTAACGCCTCATTCAAGTCCGTGGTGTAAGCCAAATTGTTGCTGGCTGCTGCCACTTGGGCATCGGTTTCACCTAGGTCATGCTGATGCTGATTGGCAAGGTCGGTAAAGCGGGTTTTCGCCTTAGCAATCGCGTCATCGTTAATGTCATAAATCGTCACGTTAAACCCATGAAACGCACATTGCACCGCAATTTGGTTGCCCAATACGCCACTGCCTGCCACGGTAATATTTTTATAGGGTACTTTGGATAAATCCGCTTTGGGTGGTTTTAAAAAATCAGGATTTTTAAAGGCGGGATTGGGGTATTGATAAAATCCTTCGCCCGTTGGTACGCCCAGTTTATTTTTCTCAATGTAATCTTTTTTGAGCATATCGACGACCGCTTGGTCTTGTTGTTTGCCCTTAGCCACAGCAAGCTTGTAAATATTGTAAGGGGTAGTCAGCCCCAGCATATCATAAAAAGCAAATGGTCCCATCGGCGAGCCTGTGCCAAGCATCCAAGTTTTGTCGATGGTTTGAATGTCAGCAATGCCTTGGATATACAGCTGCATCCCTGCATTTAACCAAGGATTGAGTAGTGAATTTAGTACATAGCCCGAGGTTTCTTTGTTGACGATAATAGGCACCATGCCGATTTGTTTGGCAAACGCGGTCACCGCATCAAATACATTAGGGTCAGTATCGGCATGCGACATAATTTCGGCAAGATTGCGCTTCCAAATCTCATTGGCAAAATGCATCATCAAAAACTTAGCAGGACGGTCGGTAAATTTGACCAAATCACTGGGCAACATGGTAGATGAGTTACTGACAAATACGGTTTTTTCGGGTGCGGCTGCTGAGGCTTTTTGATAAAAATCTTTTTTGATGGCGACATCTTCGGGCACCGCTTCAATCAACAAGTCGGCGTCTTTTAAGGCGGCGGTTAAATCTGATGTATAGCTCAAGTTTTGTTCAGCCTGTTTGGCTTGTTCGCTTGTTTCACTTAAATCATCCTGATGACGTTTGGCGATATTGGCAAATTTGGTTTTGGCTTTATTGAGCACCTCGTCATTGATATCATACACAACGACTTTAAAACCATGAAACGCCGCTTGTACGGCGATTTGATAGCCCAAAACACCACTGCCTGCGACTGTGATATGGGTAAAATTAACAAGAGGATTCGACTCTGACATACAATACTCCTAGATTGATTGGCAAATACGCAACTTTATTTTTGGTATTATCGTATTTGCTAATCACTATGTTTAATAGCTTAAGTTTAATGAAATAAGTTTAATGGCGTAAAAAGGTAAAAAACCGTTAGCCCAGTCACAGGCTAACGGTTTTTGAATGATTAAAGGCGATGTAGTTTTTTACCCAATGGGTGAAATTTTACCCCAAACAATGCCCCCATAACCGCCCCGCTACTGGTTTTTTGCCAAATTTAAAGGTTATAAAAATCTTTATCAAATGCCTGTTTTAGATTGATTGGCTCGGCACGTTTTTTATGATTTAAACGATGGCGAGTGGTCGAGGCGGTCTGATAGGCACGCAGTCGCGCATGTTGCAAATTACCAATCGGACGGTTGGCTTCAATACAGCGAAACGGGGTAAATGACAAGTGTTCCATAATGTCAAAATTACCGTCATCCGGCACATCTTGGCAAGGGATGGTGAGTTTTGCCACTGTCACAAACGGGGCGTCTTTTTCATCCCATTCTTTGGTCAAGTCATTAATGGGTTGGTCTTTTAAGTTACGGCACAGCTGGATTTGCACATCAAACTCATAATCGTGCTCACGGATTTCTTGTAAAATCAGAGGACGAATCGCCTCGTTAGTAGCGTTGACATCTAGGTCACGGCGCTTGATTTTGGCTTGTGACGCTTTGGTCGGAGCAACACGGATTTTTGCCATATAGTCGCCATGACGCACCGCTCCTTGTGAATAAAAACTGTATAACAAGGTATTTTGCGGTTTGATGGTTTTAAACTTACTAAAAGCCCTAAAAGTCTTGAGGGATTCTTTGGATGGCAGTTTTTTGCCATATTGGGTAAGCCAGTCAAAGGCAAATTTGGCTTGACCTTTCGCCCCTTTGGCAAAATAATCATTTAATTGTAAAAATAGCCGTGAAATATAACTATAGTCTTGGATAGTATTACAAAAGAAAATAGGGAAATTAATCAGATTGTAGTCAAAGTTTGGGCTATCTGGCTCATCTGGCAGTAATTTGTCGCCTTTGACACCAAAGACTTTAATCGCCAACCCTTGAGAAAGCCCCAACTTGTTGTCGGCAGCCACACGAGATGAGCCGTTAGAAAAACGAATCACTGCTTCATGACGAGCGGGTTTGGCATAGATACCTTGGGCGTATTCTTTGGGCAGTTTTGGTAAAATCTCAAAGTTGGCTTTTAAGGCACAGTAGCCTTTGGCATGTGCATCTCGGGTGTGATAATTGATTTTGCTAACGGTGTCTGATTTGCCGATATAGTCACGAATATCTGCGGTGATTTGGTCGATGGCTTTTTCATCGTCGCTAGTAAGCTGGTCGATGGCTGGATCAAACTTGGCATAACGACCACCGAATAATTTATTTAACATGATGATTGTCCTTTGTTATTTTCATTATTTTATAAGGTTAGGTGCACTAAAAACGCCTAACCTTTTTTTATTTAGTTTTACTCTAATATGAATTTTCGTTAAGCTCACTAATCCATTTGAGTGCCGACAAGCTTGGTACAAAAAGATATTCACCGCCTTGTAGGGTATTAAATTGCAAAATATTGGTATGACGCTTACGAATTGGCTCATCGGGTACGGTGAATACATCGCTATCAGCGTCACTACCTGCGTGTACGCCTAGCATTGGGTCACGTTCTTCCCCAAGGTTCATAAAGTTACCGTCATTAATCCATTGGCTTTGCAAAAACTCAAGCGTGTCCATGGCATGCGCGCTGATACCGATAAAAAATAAACCCCGTTCTTGACCATCGTCTTGGGTCACGTTGGGCGGCACGATATCGCCATACGAAACGCTACGGCGGATGATACGGTGAAGACGCACATCGCTTAGAATAAAATCTTTGGTATTGCGGGGGTTCATACGGCGAGCATGGGCACCAAATGGGCAGCCTTTGCCATACGGATCGTCCGTGTAGTCAAATTTATTGTTTGCTACATTGTCTTTACCGAGGGCTTCATCATCATGGTCTGGGCTTAGGGTGATGGGGGCACCCGAACGCCAGCGACCAAACATTTTTGCCCCCAATTTATCGGCTTTAGCTGGGTCATTGTCGCTTTGTTCAAGGCAATAGCGGTGAAAGTCAGCCACATTACTGTGGTATTTTCGCAGTACCATAAACGAGCCGTTTTTTCCCAATACTTCAGGCTGTGGCATGGGGGGTACCACGCCCGCCTCACCTTTATAACCTAACACAAATTCACCTGCCGCAATCGGGCGTTCGGTGTTATTTTCAAGGGTGATACCACTGCCATCCACTTCTGGGTTACTGATGCCATCGCGATAACCAAACACGTTTTTGACGTCACCATCTACGCCAAAATCATGTTCCACCAAGATTTCGATGGCGTTACGGCTGGTATCTAGATAAGGGGCAAACGCCTGTTTAAGTTCGGCAAGTTTGGCTTGCCATTTTTCTTGGCTACCGGCAATCACCGCGCCGCAAATATGAATATCGCCTTTATCACCAAATGGCGCAAGCCAGTTGCTCGGGTCATTGTCACCTTTGTCACCCAAGATATCGGAGCGGCCTGCCATCCCTGTTTTGAAATTTTCTGGGAAAGAATCAAGCGAGCTTTGCGGTAAGCCTAAAGCTTTTAGCCCCTCATACGTCATCACAATGGTCAAATTGGCATCCATGTCTTTTTGGAAATTTTTTGAGCCTGTGACGTTTGGTAATACCGCTTTTAGTAATTCACGACCTGCGTTGCTGTCATTGACTTTTAGCGCGGCAAGCGTGCCATAGTAAGGTGCAGGGCGGTCATGCAAGATGATGGCTTGAATATCCTCAAGCTCCATCGTGGCGATATTGGGATAGATAGCGTTCGTTGCCCGTGTCATGACGCTGTGCAGCTGCGTGCCGATTTTTTGTTTGGCTTCGTGTACCCGTTCTTTGACACTGCCTTTTTCAGCGGGTGTATCGCTGTGTTCAAATTTGTCTTTAATGGCATCTATGCCATGCTCGATACCATCTTGTAGATGGGTTTTTAATTTGCCAAGTAGGCTTTCATTCGCTGGGTTGTCGTTATTCATGGTCGTTCCTAGCAGAGAATTTTAAAAATTTGATGCTGAAAGCTTGTTCACCATACACCACGCTAAATATCGCTTGCTTATGGTAAAATCACTGAACAAATCGCTTTTGTATCGAAATTTTAACCTAAAGCTTGCCCGTTCAGAGTACGGTTAGAATAGTACGCTGATAAACGTGATATGGTGAATACAGGTTCTAAGCGGGCTTATTGGGCTTGTTCAATGGCTTTATTAATGCCACGCACGATTTTGTCATTACGCGCAATATCACGAACCGTCAGATGCGGTACACCTACATACCAACCGGTAGCGGTAATCTGATGGTCAAGGATAAATTGCTTGACAGTCGGGCTTTTAATCCCAGGCCAACCCTCTACATTGCCAAAAATCAAATCCATGAGTTCTGGAATTTTGGTAGCAAAGTCGTTGATGTAAGCATCCCAATCGCCATCATAGGCGGTACAAAACAGTAGCTTAGTATCATTGTCTAAAAACACCAACCGCAAATCATGCAAGGTGCCTACATTGGTCGCCCCTGCAAGATTGCCTTTGGTAATTTCCAAAATTCGCTTGATACGAGCTGCCCCATCTTTGGTCAAGGGGGCGATGGCGGTGAGTTCAGACACTTTGCCTGATTTTAAGCCCTTTTCACCGGCACTGGTGACAGAATGGTCATAGCCATCATTAGCGCCCTCTTTTAGATTTGCCATGAACATTTGGGCTTTTAATGCGACATCGTCTAATAAAGAAAGTTTTTCATTGTTTTCAGTTGTCATATTTATTGCCCTTATAGTTAGTTGATCATTAATTGAAGTGCATGATTTAAATTTATTTATCCCATTGTTTTATGATTTAAAATTTAAATCTTTTTTATTATATAAGCCGCAAAAAGCAAAAAGCGTTAAAATAACTTTCATCACCCATAAAATTACAAAACTAAACTATTGATTAAAAAATGACATACTAGAGACCGTAAAACTAACAGTGTTGGCTTAAAAAATTTTCATTACTATCAATAGGTTATTCACATCCCGAATATAACCTAGCTATAGAGAAGTCATTTTTCCTGTGTTGCATTTGCTAAAAAAGTTGGGATATTGACACCTTGATGATTAACTTTAGCAAAGTAGCTTGCTGGTCTAATCTCACCGTATAACTGGCTACCACTTTTTAAAACAAAGTCTATCAGTTAAAAGGTTTATCAGTTAAAAGATGTTTATCATGGCTAGGGTGGATTCCACAGACCCTGTCGGATGATAGGTGTCTAATGATAGGTATAGACGAAGCGAAAAACGTGCTTTAATTAGCACGTTTTATCACAAGCATTGAAGACGCCTTTAATATGTCTTTAAGATGAATTTAAGAGGCGATGGCGTGTTTAGGTGCAGCAGTGGTAGGTGTTTTTGGGGTTGCAGTGTCACGGGTTTGTTGCGGTGGTGCATAGTTATTAGCGACAATCTCACCAAACGGTCCTGTCAAATTTGGCTTGACCAAGGTGTTTTGGGTGTCTATCGGTAATAATGGGAAAACCAATTCAGCAAACCGATACGCCTCTTCTAAGTGTGGATAGCCTGAAAAAATAAAGTTATCAATGCCCAAATCGGCATACTCTTGAATACGCGCGGCAACAGTTTGTGGGTCGCCCACCAGTGCGGTGCCTGCGCCACCACGTACCAGTCCAATCCCTGCCCATAAGTTGGGCGAAATTTCTAAGTTATCACGGCGACCGCCATGCAAGGCTGCCATACGTTGTTGTCCCACCGAGTCCATTTGGGCAAATTTGGCTTGGGCAGCGGCAATGGTGTCGTCATTCACATGACTCAATAATTCATCAGCGGCTTGCCAAGCGGCTTCATTGGTTTCACGCACAATCACGTGCAGACGAATACCATAGCTTAATGTACGACCTTTGGCAGCGGCTTTGGTTTTAAGCTGCTCAATCTTCTCTTTGACGGCGGCAGGCGGCTCACCCCACGTCAAATAACTGTCAACTTGTTCGGCAGCCAGTGTTTGCGCCGCCTCAGATGAACCGCCAAACCACAAGGGCGGATATGGCTGTTGTAGAGGGGGGTACAGCAATTTAGCATCTTCTACTTGCAAGCGTTCACCGTTAAAAGTAAAGGATTCGCCTGTGTGCGAGCGAGTCAAAATCTCTCGCCAAATCGTGGTGTATTCACTGGCTGTCTGATAACGCGTCGCGTGGTCTTCAAAGATGCCATCGCCTTTAAGCTCTTGTTCATCGCCGCCTGTGACCAGATTAAGCAGCAATCGACCATTTGATAATCGATCAAAGGTGCCTGTCATGCGAGCAGCAAGCGCGGGTGTCGTCACCCAAGGGCGGAATGCCACCAAAAACTTTAAGCGAGTGGTCGCATCAATGAGACTAGCGGCGACCAACCAAGGGTCTTCACATGAGCGACCTGTCGGAATCAACACGCCCTCATAGCCAAGGTTATCGGCTGCCACTGCAATTTGCTTCATATAGGTATGGTCAACGGTTCTTGCCCCTTTACTCGTGCCTAAATAACGACTGTCGCCATGTGTCGGTATAAACCAAAAAATTTTCATCGTAACCCCTGCTTGTAAGCTCAAAAATTGATTAAGATAACTCGCCTTCGGTCGTCTTTGCGTAAGTCCTATTAATAAGTACGCTATTCGGTAGTAATTATTTTGATACCGGTAATTCATTAATGAACTTTATGATTTTCAACATAAAATGATAGGATTTCCTCTCTTTTTCTAGAATTTTTCTGTCTATATTTTAGAGAATAAAGTTGAGATTTTTAGAAATTAATTATAAAAAATGCCAATTATATCAATAATATAATTGGCGGTAGTAAAGACTTCTTTTATCCGGTGATGCGTCTATCATCCCAATAACACGGTACTACAATCAAATTGTTTTCATGTAATCGTGACCATAATCGGACACCTAAATCTCGCTGCATATTTTGGACTGTGAAATTGGAAATCAGCAGAGTAGATTTCATGTTGTCATAACGGCTATATAAGACCTTATGCACCATCTCCAGGCGTTTTTCATGCCGGTCATGCAGGCCATATTCATCAATCACCAATAAATCAAAACTGGAGAAATGGTCGATGACTTCTTTCTCAGAGCGTGAAGCATCTGACCAGGTATCCATCATTTTTTGAGCAATTTCTGCGCTGGTATAGTAGCGTGCAGATTTTGTACTGTTATGCAGAATGTTGCGAATGATTGACGCACTCAGATGAGTCTTTCCTGTACCCGGTGTACCAATGAGCAGTAGGTTTGGATAATGGTCAGAAATAATCTGCTGTGCAAAGGCCTGACATAGATTGATGGTATTGTCTTGTGCAGGGCATGCAACTACATAATTCTTGAAGCCACGATCCAGGTAGCGTTTATTGAGCCCTGAGTTTTTGATTTTCTGTTGTAGCAATCGCTGTTGCAACTCATCTGCATAGGCTGCATGTGAGTGATGGACGGTTTCTTTGGCACACAATTTACATAGCTTGTGACCAGCGATTTCCATCAGGGGTATATGATGGGTAGGGCAAAGTGTTTCCGTTGTTTCTGTGCGAAACTGGAGCGTTTTAAGCATGGTATTCATGATCACTCTCCTAAATCCATTTTGAATTTTCTAAAAAATTCTCCTCTGTACACGACAAATTTCACAGAACCCTTATCCTATCAGGGTTCTGCCTTCTTAAAATTGCCAAAATTTCCTTAAACTCTTCTTTTTTCCCAAAACCAATTAAACGCTGAATCGCCATTTGAACATAGTCTAAACCATAGCGAAATAAACTCATTGAGAGTCGTCCATGCTTCTTTATTTTTATCGCTTTTTTTTGATCATGTTGCCATTCACCCGTTAAGTAACACCAACAGAAGCTTATAGCTAACACCGCAATCAATTTTTTCACTCGTCTAGGGTCTGTCAAGCGCGTATTTTCAAGATTAAACCCGCGTCCTTTGAGACAACTGAATAAGGTTTCAATTTCCCAGCGTAATGCATAATCCTGAATAGCATTGGCATTAAACTGAGGAGAAACGACGAGTAAAAGCTCTCCATTTTCTAACTGTAGTGCACTTATATATAGTTTCACCCGACCAACCAAAATCCGTCGTTTACGACATTCAATTTGACCAACTTTAAGATGGCGAAATAAATCACTAATTTTATGATTCTTTCCTAAATGATTGGTGACAATGAAGTTTTTTTAACACGAATGCAGAAGTTGATGTCTTGTTCAATTAACCATGTAAACCACTGCTCACCGATAAACTCTCTGTCTGCGAACACATTCACAATACGGTCTTTACCAAAAATGGCTATAAAGCGTTGAATCAAAGCAATACGCTCTTTCGTATCTGAATTTCCACGTTTATTAAGCAATGTCCAAAGGATAGGTATCGCTATTCCACGATAAACGATTGCGAGCATCAGGATATTAATATTTCGTTTTCCCCATTTCCAATTGGTTCTATCTAAAGTCAGTTGCACTTGGTCGAATGAAAACATATTGAAAATCAACTGAGAAATTTGACGATAATCAAAATACTGACCTGCAAAGAAGCGCTGCATACGTCGATAAAATGATTGTGGTAAGCACTTGATGGGCAAGGCTTTAGATGCAGAAGAAAGATTACATGTTTGCTTTAAAATAATCACAAGCATGATGAGCGCAAAGCACTTTAAATGTGACTTGTTCCATTTTAGATATTTGTTTAAGATAAGATATAACTCATTGAGATGTGTCATAGTATTCGTCGTTAGAAAACAATTATTATGACATTATTTCAATGAGTTATCTATTTTTGTCGTGTACAGAGAAAATTCTCATTTTTTTCTTCAAAATTTGAAGATGAAGATGAAGATGAAGATGAAGATGAAGGGCATGGTTCAAGCATGACTTGAGTAATACTCGGGCTCTTCTCAGGAGCTGCTTGAGCATTTACTTTTCGTTGCTTAGTTGATGCTTGAGCATTACTTGCGGATTTCCCCCAACGTGCTTGAGCTGCATTTTTAGCTTTATCAGATTTCATTTGCTGATTTTGCAATGCCTGGCTTTTTAAACTGGTTAAAAAACTTGAATGAATCTGCTCAGACTCGACTTCAAACAATTCCAGAGCCATCAGCGTATTCAACAAAGTTTTAGCCTTGGTGTGCTGAGGTAATTTCGTGATGCTACATACAGTAGCTAGGTCATGAGGAATGGCACCATTTTTCCAGAAATCCATCATTAACAGCAGTGCCGCACCAATTTGTTCTGCCGTCATTCGTGCAAATTTTGCCTGTAGGTCGCCAATATAGAGTGGCATCCAAATTGAAATATCTTTATGCATGTGTTCACCTTTTTATAGGTATAGAGGGGCTAAGGTCATCGATTGGATGACCTTCTGTCTGTGTTTGTTTTATTAGTGAGCGAGACTCATTAAGCGGAGACGGGCCTGTTGGGCCAAGTCATCGTAATGGGCTTGCCCTTCATCCAACATTCGCTGTAACCAGAGTCTCAACGCCTGGTGATCATCGAAGCATTTATTGATTTCCAACAAAAAAGCTAGATTGTGAAGTTTGGGAATGTGTAGCTCATGGATTAATTCACGAGCGACCATATCTGCTTCAGGGCTGACGACCACACCACCAAAGAAAGCTTTACTATTCATGTGCAAGCTCCTCTGTATTTAGTTTTTCCAGCATGGCTTCAAATGCACTGCCATCGCGGCGCGTAACATTGGGGATGTAACGGCTATAGACTCGAAACAGCATTTCAGTCGTTGAATGTCCCAATTGACGTGCGATCCATTCCGGATTTTCTCCTGCTGACAGCCAAAGAGTTGCTGCTGTATGGCGTGTTTGATAGGCTCTTCTAGACTTCAATCCTAGAAAGCGCAAGATCGGATGCCAGACACGTTTATTCACCAGACGATAATCGAGAGGTCCACCATCACGATTGCAGAAAACAAACTCTGATTTACCATTATTTAAGCTTTTCTGTTGGAGAAAGGCTTGGTAAACGCGGTCATTCATCTGGATCGTGCGGTCAGAACCATAAGTTTTGGTTCCACCAAGCACACCATTCACTAACGCCTCTCTGATATGGATTTCACGACGCTGTAAGTCGATATTTTTCCATTGCAGACCATCGATTTCACTGGTACGCATACCCGTAAAAAAGCGAATGGTGTAATAGGGGCGGAAGTCTTCACGCACTGTGGTAAGAATTTTATGCACCTCTTCCAGAGAAAAAGGTGTGACTTCAATCTTGCTTTCCTTCAGATTGTTAATATTTTTATAAGGCGACTCAAACTCGTATCGTTCAGCCGCATCATTGAGTATCATACGTAAAGGCGTCATGATTTGATTGATCCTCGATGCTTTCAGACTTGTTTGATCTTTTCCGTGTGTCACTTTGGCGAGAGAGGCACGGAAGTTCAGCAAGTCTGACTTCTTGATTTTCGAGAGAACCTGATTACCAAAAGCAGGAATCAAATAGTTTTTGATCACAATTGAAACCTTTTGCTGATATGAGGTTCTCCATTCAACTTGTTTCTGCTTAAACCACAATTCAGTAAACTCTTTAAAAAGAGGAACTTTGGTCTGTACAGCAATTTGCTGACTTCTTTTTTCCTTAAACTCCTCAACACGGTTACTTTTTGGAAAGTACTTTTCGTATTCAAAAGTTCCCAAAGTAATTTCAGCTTCAAGCTGTTCGAGACGTTTTTTCAAAATGCGTCGGTTATAAGCATTGTCTTCAAGATTGGTTGTCTCTCTACAACGAATGCCCATGTAGCGAAAGTCGGCAATCAGTTTGCCACTTCGTTCCCGGATGGTAGCCATCAGTTAAACCTCCTAAGCCTTATTGCAAGGCATCCATGCCTAAACCGGTGAATTTAAGCATTTCAGTTTCAATGCGTTCCCAAACAAAAAGAATTTTTCGACCACCAAAAGGACGGATGTAGTGAACACCTTCAATAAAGACACTGTCCTTCAGTTGGTTGCGGATAGTACGAGCGTCGTACTGGATTTTTTCAGCCAGTTGCTGGGCTGTGAGATAGGTATATGACATAATAGAGCCTCATATTTTTTACTAGGTAACTAGGAAAAATTATTCCTAAGACATAAATTATCATATTTTTATGTTGTTGCAAGTACTTTTTATGATTTAACTAGGAAATTTTATGATTATCTCAAACTTGGCGGTTTTATTAGCAGAAAGGAAACTTAAGGTTGCTGATTTGGTGAGAAGTACTGGAATTAATAAATCTACTTTGCATAAACTTTATAATGATGAATCTGTACGGATTGATTTTGAAACCATTGATAAAATTTGTATTGCATTAGATGTAGAAGTGGGCGATTTATTGATTTTTAAGAAAATTGATAATAATCAAAATGATAATAGCTAGTTTGGTCACAAATGGTCACATCAAGAAGTGAAATGGTCACAAATCTTTGATCGTTTGGTAAAAAACACTTTGTTTGGAAGAGGACAGGGTGATTTTTTGCTTTCAAAAAAGCTCTGAAAGTGGTGATCGATTGAGGACATTTAAGGTCAATTGAGGCCATTTTTATTGTCGTGGGCACGCCATGGTCACATCTTGGTCACAAAATACAAATTACATTAAGAATATTTTTTATTGAATCGAATAACAAAGGAAGAAGGTTTTTTAAAAAAAATAATAAAATCAACATAAAAAAAGCCCCCATCTTTCGATGAGGGCTTTTTGAATCTGGAGCGGGAAAGGAGACTCGAACTCCCGACCCCAACCTTGGCAAGGTTATGCTCTACCAACTGAGCTATTCCCGCGGAGTCTATAAAGTTTTTTAAATGAAAAAACTAAATGAAAAAATTTTGAGCGGGAAAGGAGACTCGAACTCCCGACCCCAACCTTGGCAAGGTTATGCTCTACCAACTGAGCTATTCCCGCATGCCGTGTATAATACAGCATGCAAAAATGTGGTCAACACCTTTGTTAAAAATCTTGCATCAATTGCATAAAATAAAAGCAAAATGCTGTAGACCAGACAATAAATAACCAATATTCATATAAAAATCAATAAATTTTCGCCACAATCAACGGATTGCATCTGAACAGATTACCGAAATACTCGGCAGAACAAGGTATACTGAGACCATATTTTTGAAGATTGGAGTCAGACCATGAGTTTAGAACAACAACTGAAAGACCGTTTGGCGCAATTATCCCCAACCCATTTGGAAGTGGTGAATGAATCTTCGGGTCATGGCGGTTATTTTCCGGGAAAAGAATCGCATTTTAAAACCGTGATTGTGAGTCAGGCTTTTGCCGGTTTACGTCCAGTCCAGCGTCATCAGAAAGTTTATGCTGCTGCAGGTGATCTGCTGTCAAAAGACAAGATTCATGCACTGGCTATTCATGCATTTTTGCCTGAAGAGTGGGCAGGTCAGGATACGACCAGTCCTGCTTGTGCACACGCACCTAAAAACTAAGAGGACATGATGGAAACCCAACTTTTAGTCAAGATTATTCATATGTCGGCAGCAGGACTGGCCATTGTCGCCATTCTTGCCCGTGCCTTGACCTTGTTTGTCGGTACACAAGGGAATTTACCTAATCCGGTGGCACGTACAGCGCTAGTCGCTTTACAGCATTTAGCCATCACGGTGATTGCACTGACCGGTATTGTGTCGCTCGTCATCAAAGACTTTGATGTACAGCCCTGGTTCTATGCCAAAGTTATTTTATTTTTGGTACTGGTGTCCTCTCTAGGCAAAGCCTATAAGAAAGATGATTCGATCTTGCTGTCGCAGCGTCGTGCTGGCCTGGTTATTGCTGTGATTTCATTGGTGTCTATTCTGGCTTTGGTGATGATCAAGCCGAATTTTGGCTAAAAGCAAGCTGGCTGTGATGATCAGCACAGCCAGCCCATGCAAATAATTAAAAAATACAAATGTGGTAAAAGTAATTAAAAATGTGAGGAAGGGACATGCGTACACGTGTGGTATTTAATCAAAAGGGTGGGGTAGGCAAATCCAGTATTACTGTCAATCTGGCAGCGATCAGTGCACATCAGGGCTTAAAAACATTATTGATTGACCTGGATCCGCAGGCCAATTCTAGCCAGTATGTGTTAGGCGATGATGCGACGTATTCCAGCGACAAGCCGGCACTTGAACCGAATATCGAAAACTATTTTGAAGATGTACTCGGCAATCAGCAAAGCAAGGGCCTGCTCGGCAATGCCATTGGCTCGATCTTAAAAAGCCGAAGTAAAGGCCTGGAAAGCTATGTGCATCAATCCTCTTTTAAACATCTGGATGTTATTCCGGCCAGTCCAACGCTGGGTGCATTGACCCATGCACTGGAGTCCAAGCACAAGATCTACAAGTTAAGAGATGCTTTACAACAGCTATCAGGACATTATGACCGGGTGTTTATTGATACACCACCTGCGTTTAATTTCTTTACCCTTTCTGCACTCATTGCGGCAAACCGCGTGCTGATTCCCTTCGACTGTGATGTATTTTCTAAACGTGCCTTACAGACTCTGATTGAAAATGTGATTGAAACCCAAGATGATCATAATGAAGGGCTGGAAATTGAAGGCATTGTCGTCAACCAGTTTCAGGCACAGGCCAAATTGCCGCGTGAAGTGGTACAACAACTCAAAGATGAAGGCTTACCGGTGCTTGATAGTATGTTGCCACCATCAATCTTGATGAAAGAATCTCATCAGAAAAATCAGCCTTTGATTCATTTGGCTACTGATCATAAATTGACTCAGGCCTATCAATCGTTGTTCAATGAGATAGAGCAGAATTAAGATCGAGTTAGCTATGAAACTTGTGAAAATAAGCCTGAGTATTGCTGCACTTGCATTACTGAGTGCCTGTGCAACGACGGTAAAACCGACTTATGTGTCGCCCACCCCCTATCAGACCTTGGGTTGCTCGCAACTACAAGGTGAATATAACCGTATTCAGCAGTATATCGACAATGGCGTTGAGCCACCGAAACGTACTGGCGTCGGTGTGGGCGTTGGTCTTGGCGGTGGCTGGGGCAGTCGCGGTGGTTGGGGTATTGGCCCGAGTGTTTCAGTTAATATGGGACAGTCATCTGATACCAAAAGAACTGAACTGGCACGGCTTTTAGGCGAGCAGGAAGCGATTGTACAGGCTGCGCGTTATAAGAACTGTCCGATCATCGTTCGGCAGGCGACGCCTAAATAAATCATTCAACATTAAACGGATAAATGCTGACTTCGGGTCGGCATTTTTTTATTGCTTTCACCAAGAATAGGGCGGTTTAAATTAAGATAAAACTCACAGGAAATTGACCAGAGTGTATATAAATCTGAAATTTATAAGCTTGTTATCCCACTCCCATATTGATTAAGCTACAGCCTTGGCCCGGAAAAGTTCATTGCGATGATTGAAAATTGGTTATTTGTTTTAGGACTTATTGCTGTGCTGATGGTTCCAGGGCCCGCCAATGCCTTGGTGGCCAGCTCTGCTCATCAGCAGGAGCAGGCCAAAACCAGTCTCTATCTTCCTGCCATTTTGCTCGGTTATTTTTATGCCATTAATGTCTGGGCCTTGTTGATTCATCTGGCGTCACCGATCTGGCCAAACTTTAAAGGCTTGGTCTACGTGCTGAGTACCATCTGTGTGGGCTGGATGACCTTGCATTTATATAAGGCTCAGCAGTTAGAACGTTACAGCAAGACCCATCCGCAGATTCGCCCCTGGCAAATGTTTACAACTACCCTAAAAAATCCTAAAGCAGCATTGTTGGCCTCTGGAATTTTACCGATGGAAACCTGGCAAAGCCCGACCAACTTCGTTCTGGTTTTTGCTGCCTTTAGCTTGAGTACCGTTCCGGTCGGGATTTTCTGGATGGTCTTTGGTCAAGCCATTTTGACCAGTCCATCTGAAAAAATAAAAGCCGGCCTTATTTATAAAGGCGCGGCTCTATTTGTCCTGCTTTGTCTGATCCCACTCCTGATCAAGCTTTGGGATTAAACGCACAGGCTGTAAAAAAATCTTAATGTAAAAAGCTCTTAAGCTGTTTTACTTTTTTTGAGCTTTTGTTGAATAAAGCCAATCACACCTGGCAATACGCTTAAAATAATGATGCCAAAAATCAGATAGGTGAAGTTGTCTTTGACGATCGGCATATTGCCAAACATATAGCCCAAAATGACAAATGAGCCAATCCAGGCGAATGCACCCACCACATTATAGGTCAGGAAATATTTGTAATTCATGCTGCCAGCACCGGCGACGAAGGGTGCAAATGTACGGGCAAAAGGAACAAAACGCGCAAAAATAATGGTCTTACCACCATGTCTGGCAAAGAATTGCTGAGTCGCCAATAAGTGTTTTTTATTGATAAAGCGCGATTCGATCTCGAAAACCCGAGGACCAATATATTTACCAATATGGTAATTTAGGGTGTCGCCCAATACTGCCGCCACAAACAAGAGCGGAATCAGCACCCATGGATCCATCGCACCTGTAGAGGCTGCCAGTGCACCTGCTGCAAATAGCAAGCTGTCGCCAGGCAGGAACGGCATCACCACCAGACCTGTTTCTACAAAGATAATCAGGAAAAGAATGGCATAAATCCAGATCCCGTAATTGGTGATAAATTCAAGCAAGTGATCATCAACATGCAAGATAAAATCAATCAGTTCCATGAGCCCAATACAAGCAAAAGTGTGGTCAAATCCTAACAGCCCGGGGCATGAAAGTCAGTACCAGAAAGTAAAATAATTAACGCTTCATTCATCTTCAATCGAGCCAAAATTTCTCTTACATATTATCTTCAGATTTTTATAAAAATAGACTTAATTGGATTAAATCTTGAGCTTAAAAATATAAAAATGACAAATCAAACAAGGCATCCGAAGGGATGCTTTGTTGTGCTAGAAATATAATGCAATCAACTAAATGCATACCTCATGCGAATTGTGTGCTTAATGCGCTGAAAAATGTTAGAATACGGCGCTTATCTTTCGTTTGCCTTTCATAGTTGTTCGTCATGACTACCAATACTCAAATTACTGAAGATCGTATCCTGATTCTGGATTTCGGTTCTCAATATAGTCAGCTCATCGCACGTCGTGTCCGTGAAGCTGGTGTATATTCTGAAATGTATGCCTATGATATGTCTGAAGAAGACATTCGTGCATTTAATCCAAACGGTATCATCTTGTCTGGTGGACCTGAGAGCGTTCACCTTGAGGGCAGCCCGCGTGCGCCGCAAGTGGTATTCGAGCTGGGTGTGCCGGTATTGGGTATTTGTTATGGCCTGCAAACCATGTGCGAACAACTTGGCGGTAAAGTTGAGCCAGGTACTGTGCATGAGTTTGGCTATGCAGAAGTAGATATTGTTGTACGTGACAAGCTGATCGGTAATTTACAGGACCGTGAAAACCAGCTGCATGTCTGGATGAGTCATGGTGACAAGGTTGCCCGTATTCCAGAAGGCTTCCAGATCACTGCACAGACGCCAAGCTGTCCAATTGCGATGGTTTCTGACGAAACTCGCCGTTTCTATGGTATTCAGTTCCATCCTGAAGTGACACATACTTCTAAAGGTGCAGAATTACTGTCGAACTTCGTGCATCAAATTTGTGGCTGTCGCGGTCTGTGGACGCCAGAACACATTATTGATCTACGTGTAGAACAGCTTCGCCAACAGATTGGTGATGAAAAAGTATTACTAGGACTTTCTGGTGGTGTGGATTCATCTGTAGTGGCAGCGCTGTTGCATAAAGCGATCGGTGATCAGCTGACCTGTGTATTTGTAGACAACGGTTTGCTTCGTTTGAACGAAGGCGATCAAGTGATGCAAATGTTTGCTGATAACATGGGTATCCGCGTGATTCGTGCTGATGCTGAAGAGCGTTTCTTGACTGCGCTTGCAGGTGAAGTTGATCCTGAAGCAAAACGTAAAATTATTGGCCGTGAATTTATTGCTGTCTTCGCTGAAGAAGCACGTAAATTAGATGGCGTAAAATTCCTTGCACAAGGTACGATTTATCCAGACGTGATTGAATCTGCTGCAAGCAAGCAGGGTAAGGCGCATGTGATTAAATCACACCATAATGTGGGTGGTTTACCAGCAGATCTAGCGTTTGAACTGGTTGAACCATTACGTGACTTATTTAAAGATGAAGTACGTAAATTGGGTACGACTTTAGGCTTGCCACACAGCATGATCTACCGTCATCCATTCCCGGGCCCAGGTCTTGGTGTGCGTATCCTGGGTGAAGTGAAAAAAGAATATGCAGACATTTTACGTCTTGCGGATGACATTTTCATGCAGGAACTGCGTGCCAGCGGCTGGTATGACAAGACTGCTCAAGCATTTGCAGTATTCCAGCCAGTAAAATCGGTGGGTGTAGTCGGTGATGGCCGTCGTTATGCATGGGTGATTGCACTGCGTGCGGTAGAAACCGTGGACTTTATGACGGCTCGTTTCGCGCATCTTCCTTATGATTTAGTCGATAAGATCTCGACCCGTATCATGAATGAAATTGCTGAAGTTTCTCGTGTTGTGTATGACGTATCGTCTAAACCACCAGCAACAATTGAATGGGAGTAATTTAGGGGTTTCGGACAGCACTGCTGTCCGCCTAAATTACGCCACGCGCTATGCGCGTGGCAGTATCTGGTTTATCAGATATAACCTAATAAAAAAGAGCGCTTCGGCGCTCTTTTTTTGATTTATACTGAATAAAAATAAACCTTTAAAAGCTAAAAAATGCCTTTACCTACTTATGATTAATTAATGCTGCCTTTAATGAAATTATTATCAGAATTAAATGAGCCAATAAAAATTTCGGATGCTGCGAATATCCTAGCTGAACGTTCCAATTTACACGAAGAGGATTTAAATAAAATTCTTCCGAGCGGGAAAAATATATTTAAAGATAGAGTGGCATGGGCAAAGACCTACTTAGTTAAGGCGGGCTTAGTTCAACAACCGAAGAGAGCATATTGTGAGATTAGTAGCTTGGGTAGACAGGTTGATTTAAAAAGTTTAGATGCTATAACAAATGAATATTTAGTACAGTTCAACGGATTTTCAGATTTTAAATTAGGAAAGAAAAATAAAGATGAGTTTGGGATCGGGAATCTACAAGTTATTGAAAGCCTAAATAGTTACCAAGAAACTCAGACTCCAGAAGAAACAATCCAGAACACAACGGAATTATTAAAATCTGATTTGAAAAGTGATTTGCTTCAGATGGTAAAAGATAAATCTCCTTCATTTTTTGAAAGACTGGTTGTCGATCTTCTGGTGGCAATGGGCTACGGCGGTTCACATCAAGATGCAGCTCAAGCGATTGGTAAAACCAACGATGGTGGAATTGATGGTGTAATTAGTGAAGATCGATTAGGGCTAGATAAAATTTACATCCAAGCGAAACGTTGGAAAGATACTGTTGGTCGTCCCGACATTCAACAGTTTAAAGGTGCTTTGGCCGATCAAGTTGCTAAGAAGGGTGTATTCATTACTACGTCAAGTTTCAGTAAAGAGGCCATTGAGTCGGCAAGAAAATCCGGTATTGTTTTAATTGATGGCGATAAGCTGACGTCTTTAATGATTGAATTTGGTTTAGGTGTACAAATAGAACGTAGTTTTCATATCTATAAAATCGACCAAGATCGTTTTGATGAAGATAATTTTTAACGGGTAATTTAAGCCGGTTTAACCTGCCAGTTTTGCAGCTCCCCAGCTAAACTTTGCTCCAGATCTGGATCATAAGCTTCAACCCGATTCCGTCCATTGGCTTTAGCCTGATATAAGGCAATATCGGCCTGTTTAATCAGGGTCATTAAATCTGTTTCACAGCTTTCCAGAATGGCAGCACCAATCGAAATGCTAAAACTGAAACGATGCTGGCTGTCTAGATCGATCACAATATTTTCAATGTTATGCCTTAAACGCTCGGCAACTTTTAGCGCTTCATCCAGAGAGGTTTCGGGTAAAAATGCAATAAATTCTTCACCGCCATAGCGTGCCAAAATATCATGCTGTCGCATTTCACTGCGTGTGCTCAGGGCAATCGTCTGTAAGACCTGATCTCCGATATCATGACCATAACGATCATTAATCTGCTTAAAATGATCGACATCAAATACCAGTAAACTCATAGGTACCGGTTGATCAAAATTCTGTTGTACCAGTTGTTGCGCGAGATATTCAAAACAGCGACGGTTATTCAGGCCGGTGAGGGAATCGGTATGGGCCATATTTTCAAAGGCCTGCCGGTTATATTCATTCAGGGTATGCTGCAAGAATACCATGCGTGATTTTAAGGTTGAGCTCCAACTAATATAAAGACTGAAGGTCAATACCGGCAGATAAATCAGGGAAAATAAAAACATCTGGTACAGGTCAGACCGAGTATTGAAATATACACCGATGTAAATCATCAGGGTAATCAGACTTGAAGTAATCAAAGACGGCCAGAACCGGATCTGCACACATAAATTGGCCAGTACAATAAAGACTAAGGAGGCATATTGATAAATGAGGGTATAAGCACTTTCAGACTGATTCAGATTAAAAAACCAGATGGCACTTGCACCAATAATCGAGGTAGGCAAGAGCAGATCAAAGACAGGCAGATTGCGGTAAGAGTGATACATCCAGATCGTGATCAGTACGATCAGGATGGTATAGCTGATTTTGGTCAAAATGAGTAACTTGAGAATATCATTCAGCACCAGAATATCGGCGAGGGTATAAGAGGCATATGCCAGCTGTGCGAATAAATTGACCTGTAATAAGTATTTTAAAGTGAGTTTTTTCTGATGAGCATAGTAGGCCGGTTTTAGAGGTGCAGGAATACGAACAAGCGGATCTTGAAGAGCCTCCTGAATCAGGGTACGTGATTCTTTTTCGTTATCATGCGGCATGCAGCCTTCCCAAATTAAAATATATAAAAATGAATAAGATGAAATTTATATATAGTTGTATAAAAAATATTCTATTCTTTTGTTGGATATTTTAAAAGTGGAAGAATCAAATTTATTTTATAAAATGAAATCCCCGATTAACGCATTCTAAGAATGATCCTAGCTTATAGAACAGACTAATGATTCAGCTTTAATTCGCCGTTGACTGGGCTGGTTGAGTGTCTGGCTTAAATACATTCCAGGGATTTTCTGTTGCTGGCTTGGGCTTATTCAGCATATCCGGATGATAGACTTCAATCCGGTTTCGGCCAGACTTCTTGGCTTGATATAAGGCAATATCGGCTTGTTTGATCAGATCTTCCAGAGTCTGGGTATGGGATTCTAGTTCTGCAACACCGATCGAAATGGTGAACCGGATGGCATGATTGGATTCAACATAAATATACTGCTTTTGAATTGCACAACGAATTCGTTCTGCAATCACCAGGCTGTCTTGTAGCTGAGTATCTTCCAGGAGAGCGATAAACTCTTCCCCGCCAAAACGTGCCAGTACATCGCTATGCCGCATTTCTTTACGGGTCACTTCAGCAATCAGTTGTAGCACCCGATCACCGACATCATGCCCATAGCTATCATTAATATTTTTAAAATGATCCACATCAAACATCAACAGGCAGCTACTGGCATGTTTGGGCCATTGATGAATAGAGCGTTCAGCCATATCGACAAAATGGCGACGGTTGTAGAGCTGGGTCAAATCATCGGTATGTGCCAGATTCTTTAAGGTTTGATAGTTCCATTCATCAAGCAGGGAGCGCAGAAAAGAACGCCGCACATTCAGAATATTATTCCAGTTAATATAAATGCTAAAAAACCACAGTGGACTAAAGACCACACTAAAAATAAAGGCTTGAGAGGCACTCATGAACTGGGTCACCCCAAGCATGATAAACAGCGCAATCAAGATGGAGCAATAGACTGCGACTTTAAACTGGGTCTGCACACAGAGATTGGCGATAAGAATAAAGATCGCAGAGGCATAAATATAGGTGGCAACATGGGGACTGGTTGAAAGCGCGAGTAAGCTAATCCAGGCCGCTGCAGCTACAGTGGTGCCTATCGGCAAGATTCTGTCCAAAATCTGAATATTTTTATATTTTTTAAACAGGTAATAACAGCAAAACATCGCCCCCAGAACCAGAACGACGCGCATCAGACCAGAAATAAAAAACATGTCTGGAATAATCAGGATATCGGCAAAGAAATACAGTAAAAAGGCAATTTGCGCCAGATAGTTAATTTGACGCAAGTTATGATGACTATGCGTATAGACATAATCATGAAAATACTGCTGAAACAGGGCAGGGATACGGGCATGAGGATCTGTCAGCGCCTGTTCAATCAGCTGACGGTTTTGCAGATCACATTCAGATAATTTCAGTGATTTATCGGTCGTCGAATTTTGAAAAGATACATTCGCCGTTGAATATATATTCTCATTCTGAGCAGACATGTCCTGGTCCAGTATTATTTTTATAGGTGCCTATTATGCCGTGTTTGAGTAAAAAATAACCTCCCAAAAATTGGGTATCCGGGAAGTTTTTAAAGCTAAAACGTAACAAAATTTGTGTTTTATAAAATTGAAAGTGATTGAAATACATGAATAATCATCTTATTCATTGGGGTCTTTAGTTGTTGTGGATTCGTTTCACGTGAAACATAAATGACATTCCTGATCTTCAGTTTATTTAAACTCCTAACGTCATGTACCTAAATCATGATTGACTTGTTAAAACTCAAGTTTGGGGCTTTGAATATAAATCTCATCAGCTTTTCAGAATTTAAATTGATGGGACTAGTGAGGCGTTTTATACGTATCTAAATATTTCCAGGGATAGATTTTGCCCATAGACCCTGTACATTGTCCTGAACAGAGAGGCATCTTGAATCGGTCAAATACATGTCTCACCCACTCAAAAAGTAGAATGAAAATGCCGAGGTAAGCTCAGCCATGTCGAATAATAGTGATATTGAACTGTCGAATTCTGATGATTGCGAAAAGTATGTGAATCAGTTTATTCAGGAGTTTCCTTTACGTCGCGCGGAAATCGGACAGGGCACCGTGATTAAACGTGCCTTGCCAAGCAGACATAAGCGCATGATAGGTGCCTGGTGTTTTCTGGATCATGCGGGTCCGGCCATTTTCCCGCAAGGAGATGGTCTGGATATCGGCCCTCATCCACACATTGGTCTGCAGACCTTTACTTGGATGATCGAAGGCAGCATGATGCACAATGACAGTCTGGGAAATCAGCAGTTGATTCGTCCCAAGCAGGTCAATCTGATGACCTCGGGCTATGGTATCTCACATACTGAAGTTTCTCCGGAAAGTGAGACCCATATGCATGCAGCACAGTTGTGGATTGCCTTGCCGGACGACAAGATCAATATGGCACCAGGTTTTGAA
The DNA here is from genome assembly GCF_000369725.1 of Acinetobacter sp. CIP 101966. Lineage (NCBI taxonomy): Bacteria > Pseudomonadati > Pseudomonadota > Gammaproteobacteria > Moraxellales > Moraxellaceae > Acinetobacter > Acinetobacter sp. CIP 101966. The sequence goes on from NZ_KB850164.1 coordinate 193,311, forward strand.
CATTATCCTGAATTGCCGGTCGTCAATGAGCAAGGCATTGAATTTACCGTGCTGGTCGGAGAATATTTAAAAACGAGATCACCGGTTAAAGTACATAGCGAACTACTCGGAGTAGACCTGTATGCAGCTCAAAGTACCAGTGCGCGCTTGCCGCTGAATCCGAAATTTGAATATGGCTTTATGGTGCTTGAAGGGACGGCCAGCATTAATGGGCATGAACTGACTGAAGATAATATGCTGATCCTGGAGCCGGGGTTGCAGCAAGTCAATGCTGAAATTCATACCGGGAGCCGGGTGCTATTGATTGGTGGGGAACCATTTGAAAGCCCGATTTTACTGTGGTGGAATCTGGTTGGGCGTACGACAGAGGAACTTAAAATTGCGCGGGAACAATGGATTGAAGGTCATGAACGTTTTGGTTCCATTCCTGCCTATGATGGGCCACGTTTAGAAGCGCCTGCATTTCCAGACCAGATGCGTGCTTCCCGATAAATGCTAAAAATGATGGGAATATGGAGCGCTGTCTGAGTTGAACTCAAATAGTGAATCTACAACATAGGATACATATCATTACAGTCATCAAAAAATGAGCTAGAGTCTGCTGCTTTTTGCTATGCTCGAAAAGTAAGAACAATAAAATCATGAGTCTAATATGCGTGTTTTACATCATCTCGAACAATCACGATCATTTCGTATCCTGTGGGCCATGGAAGAATTAGGACTGGATTACGAGGTTAAATACTATAAACGTCAACCCAACCTTTCTGCGCCACCGGCCTTAAAACAGATCCATCCGTTGGGTAAGGCTCCGATTCTGGTCGATCAGTCGCAGGTACTGGCAGAATCTGCGGCGATCCTGGAATATTTGCAGGAAACTTATGATGAACAGCAGCAGTTTCGCCCAGAAGATATTGCCGACAAGGCCCAGTACCGTTACTGGATGCATTATGCGGAAGGCTCGTTGATGCCGCTGCTGGTAATGCAACTGGTGATGACCACTGTACCAAAACATACCCCGTTGCTGATTCGGCCGGTGGCCAAGAAAATCTGCGATGGAGTGAAGAAACAGTTTGTGCAGAGCCGTTTAAAAGATCATATCCAGTTTCTGGAAAGCTATTTGAGTGAGCATGATTATTTTGCCGGTCATTTCAGTTTTGCCGATATTCAGATGAGTTTTCCTTTGGAGGCCATGCAAAGCCGGACGGGTCAAAGCTATCCAGCGATTCAAGCCTATCTGAAACGGGTCTCGCAACGTGCTGCTTATGCGCATGCACTGTCCAAAGAAAAACAGATCAGCTTTTAAACGCTTAAAAGAAAAGGTGCCGATGGCACCTTTTTTGAGGGTTATCTTATTCTGGAAAGCTGAGACGCTCTTTGGGGAAAACTACCTTAAATGTGGAACCTTGGTTTTCCTTGGACTCAATTTCTAGATGTGCCTGATGTTGCATCAGCACATGTTTAACAATTGCCAATCCCAAACCGGTACCACCAGTCCGGCGGCTACGGTCTGAATCGATGCGGTAAAAACGCTCGGTCAGACGTGGCAGATGTTTGGGATCAATACCGATGCCGTTATCTTGCACCACAAAATAGGCAGATTCGCCATCATCATGCCAGCCGATGGTGATGGTGCCGCCTTTAGGCGTATACTTGATGGCATTGGTAATCAGGTTGCTAAAAGCGCTAGCCAGTTCCATATCTGAACCGATCAGATCGCAATGACTGTCAATGTCCAGATTCAGGGTATGACCATAATCAATATTATAGGCCTGGGCATCATCGAATAGCTGGTTCATCAGACTCGGCATTTCAATGATCTGGTTTTTGGCAATATTCTTATCATTTTCCAGACGTGACAGCAGCAGCAGGTCGTTGACCAGTGCATTCATGCGTCGGGTTTGCGACTGCATTTGATCAAAAGCGCGTTTCCAGCGTGGATTGATATCTTCCTGATCGGTAAAGGTTTCAATATAGCCACTGAGTACGGTCAAAGGAGTGCGCAGTTCATGGGAAATATTGTCGACGAAATCCTTTCGCATCTGTTCCAGATTGTGCATCCGGGTCACATCATAAGCGACCAGTACCCGACTTTCTCCGCCAAAACGGGTCATTTTAACCTGCACATAGTGGTCTTCAAACAGCGAAGAACGCATTTTCAGGCCGTCGGGAGATTCATCAATATGGTGATAATATTCGATAAAGCTCGGTTGGCGTAACAAGGTCAGGATATTACGGCGACGGTCATCACTGGAGATTCCGAGCAGACGTTCAGCCGCCGGATTCCACCATTCAATCTGCTGGTTTTCATCAAGCAGCACCACAGCTTCTTGCAAGGCCACCAGCGAAGATTGTGCACGATCAATCAGTTCGACCATTTCCGCCTGAACAATCCGTTCCTGACGTTGGGCGCGATAAACATTGAAAAGTAGCGCACCCCAAATCCCGCCAATATTCGGTGGAACATCATAAGGGCGATTGGAAATCCATTCATTGACCAGATATAAGGAACGCATTTGGGTCGCAAAGAATGCCACGAAGGCAATTACGATACAAATCCAGAAATACCCAATCCCAAAACCGATAAAGCTGGCGATAATTAGGAAAAAAGCCAGTAGGCGTAAATCCTGCTTCGCAAAATCCCATAAACTGCTGTAACGGATTCTTTTGTGTTCGCGTGCCAGTTCGGGGACAGGGTAGGGTTCATACATAAAACAAGATTTACCTTAAAAGATATTAACCTAAAGCGACATCTGAACGGGTCGAAAAGCGATAGCCTGTTCCGCGAACGGTCTGTACAAAACGGTCTACACCATAAGGTTCCAGCACTTTACGCAAACGGCGGATATGCACGTCGATGGTCCGGTCTTCAATATAAACGTTACCGCCCCACACCTGATCCAGCAATTGCGCACGGGTATAGGCACGTTCCGGATGGGTCATAAAGAATGCCAGCAAACGGTATTCAGTCGGCCCCATTTCCAGAATGTTATTGCCAAAATTCACCCGCTGGCTGACCGGATCCAGAATCAGACCATTGGCATCAATGGTTTTTTCACCGCTCAGGGCATTGGCGCGGCGAAGCACCGCCTTAATCCGGGAGACCAGTTCCCTAGTCGAGAATGGCTTGGTCATGTAGTCATCGGCACCGGCATCCAGACCTTGTACCTTATGGTCTTCTTCACCGCGCGCTGTGAGCATGATCACCGGAATTTCCGAGAGGCTTTCATCACGTTTCAGACGACGACACAGATCTACACCGCTGACACCACCCGGCATCATCCAGTCCAGCAAAATCAGTGCCGGACGCTGATCCACAATCATCTGATGCGCCTGCTTGGCATCTTCTGCCTGTAAGCACTGAAAACCGGCCATATCCAGAGAGGTATGGATCATTTCCCGAATCGGGAGCTCGTCATCGACGATTAATATGTAGTCATCTTTCACAACGCAATACCCTATTTCATGTAAACGGTGAACCGTTTTATATTTATGACAGGCTTATTACAAAGACTAATTATGACAGTATCATTGCAGAAAGGGAAAAACTGCTGAAATTCGAAAAGATTTGTGACAAATATAGCGCGGAAACTTGTTAAAAAATCATAAATTAATTTTACTCATTTTCGTAGTACAGCATAAAGATTGCATTTACTACAGAAGAGATAGAAATCTATTAAACACATGATTTAAAATCTATTTTTTCTCTGAATATGACTCGAGCAGCGCCAAAAAAACCACACTACAAGACGATAAAACTTCCTCAAGCGAATGCTTAAAACCGCTCATCACCCAACGAATAGCAATTTGGGTGACATAGCCATTCAAACCGGTCGAAACCAGGGAAATTTCCTGCTCACTGCGATTTAATTGCGGCATCATCAACATGACAAAGGCATGAATCATGCGGTCGAAACGTGACATGGTTTCATGAATAGTGGCCTGATTATGCAGTTCCTGCACCAGCATGGCATCAATATAAATGATCCTGGCCATACGTGGATTGTCACGCAGGGTAGTGAGCAAAGCGGTCAGACCCGCCTCGATCATTTTTTTTGGATCGGTGGAGGCCTGCATCATGGCCTGCATGACATTCTGTTGCAGCTCATCAATCAGTTTTAAGAAAATGGTCTGAAACAGATGTTCGCTTTTCTTGAAAGATTCGTAAAAATAACGTTCGGTCAGCTTGGCTTCATTGCAGATATCTTTGACCGTAACTGAAAAAAAGCCGTGACGGCCATAGGCTTCAATCCCCGCTTCGATCAGCTTTTCACGACGTGCCTGCTGCCTTTCAGCCATCGACAGGCCTTTAAACTGACGTTCCTTGCTCTTGGAGGGGCGTGATTTTGCTGCTGAGTCGGTTGAATCAGTCATAAGGCCTATGTGCTCATCTGCATGAAGATTTTGAATATCTTAGCAATAAATCACGCTTAGACCTATATGGAAATGCTGCCCTGAAATTTGGCCTTTAAAGATAGGAGATAATTATTGACAATCCATATTGTCAAAACTATATTGAGGATCTGTGCTAACTCCTGAAACAACATAACAAGATCCTGCTGTCATGGAATGGCAGTTCTTTACATAAGGAAATTGAATGAAAAATTTTAACAATAAAGTCGCTGCGATTACCGGTGCCGGTTCAGGTATTGGCCAGCAACTGGCAGTATTACTGGCTCAGCAGGGTTGTCATTTGGCCCTCAGTGATATCAATGAACAGAGTTTGGCACAAACGCTCGAATTGCTTAAAGAGAGTGATGTCCGTGTCACCATTCAGAAAGTAAATGTGGCTGAACTGGAACAGGTGCGTAACTGGGCGGCACAGGTCGAACAGGATCATGGCAGTATCAATATGATCTTTAACAATGCCGGCGTTGCACTGGGTTCAACCGTTGAAGGGGCATCTTATGAAGAGCTGGAATGGATCGTCGGAATCAATTTCTGGGGCGTGGTTTACGGTACCAAAGAATTCCTGCCATTGATCAAGAAAACTGGCGATGGTCATGTCATCAATATTTCCAGCCTGTTTGGTTTAACAGCTCAGCCGACCCAGTCTGCTTATAATGCGACCAAGTTTGCAGTACGTGGTTTTACTGAATCCCTGCGTCAGGAACTGGACATGGAAAATTGCGGAGTCAGTGCGCTCTGTGTGCATCCGGGCGGGATCCGTACCAACATTGCCAATGCAGCAAAAATGAATAACAGCCTGCTGACTTTAGGTATGAATCCGGAAAAATCGGCCCGTAATTTTAATAAATTATTGCGTTGTCCACCTACAGAAGCTGCCCGTCAAATTCTGGAGGCGGTACAAAAAGACAAGCGCCGTCTGCTCATCGGCAATGATGCCAAAGCGATAGACCTGATTCAGCGAATCTTGCCGACCGGTTATCAGCATGTCACTGCACTGGCGACCCAATTTGGTAAAAGAAAGAAAAAGTCTGCTTAAGAAATTGTAAAACAGACCCGCGAAAGCGGGTTTTTTTATCGCTGTGATAGGGGCTAATTTTTTGCAAATGAGAGTATTAACTCCTGTAATGCTTTAGGCACGTAAAAAAACCTGCATCTAAATCAACGCTTCAACCGTTTTTTTCTTCCAGACCAACTGGTAATACAGTCCCTGCAAAATACACAGGCTGACAAAGGCCAACGCGTAGGCATACCAGATACCTTCCAGACCCCACCACCGGCTAAACAGATAAGCGGCGGGAACTTCAATACAGAGAATGGCAAAAATGTTGATTAACATTGGCACGGTCACCGTACCACTCGAGCGCATGATTGAAGCAAAAATGGCACTGGCGCCAAAAAACAGTATTGACCACAGCACAATAAACAGCAGTTGTTGTCCTAGTACTACAACCTTAGGATCGGTAATAAATAGCGCCATCAGATATTTGGAGAACAGATAGGCCAGAATCACCAGACCGCCGGTAAACAGGATATTCATACTCAGCGCAGTCCGGGTAACTTTATTGAGCAGATCTGATTTACCTGCACCAATCGCTTGAGCACCAAATACAGACGCGGCAATCGCAATCGACAAAGCGGGAAATTGAATATAATTTAAGACCTGATTGACCGCGCCATAGGCCGCTGTTGCTTCTGCACCATAGCGGTTGACCAGTCCGACAATCACCAGTCCGGCAACTGAAGTGGTGACCATTTGCACACCAGTAGGAACCCCCAGTTTCAAGATCATTCTACTTAACTGTGGTTGATGACGAATATTTTTTAATAAGGCCCAGTCGAGTTTGAGCGGATGCTGCCTATAATTCAAATACAGGATTAAAAACAACAGGACCGCCAGATTTCCCAGAATGGTGGCAATCGCCGGCGAGATTATACCCATTTTAGGAAAGCCAAAATAACCTGCAATCAGTACCGGTGTCACCACCAACCCGACCCCAATGGTAAGTGCGGAAGCAAACAGGGGGGTGGTACTATCCCCAACACCGCGCAAGATGGAAGTATAAATAATATAGATAAAGATTAAGGGGCTACCCGCCAGCATCCATTGCACATAGGGCAAGGATAAATGCATCACATCCGGATCTGTGCCAAGCGCCAAGAGAATATTCTCAGCAAAAATTACCCCAAAAAGTGCAATCAAGCTGCCGCCAATCAAGGTCATAAATAAAGTTGAACCGACCACACAGCGCACTTTTTCTATATTTTTCCCGCCCCAAGCCTGGCCAATCAATACGGTAGAGCCGGCCGATAAACCAATCACAAAGGCCATCAGACAAAACAGGATCGGGAAAAAAACGGCAACAGCAGCAATCGCATTCACTCCGAGCATTTGTCCCACAAAAACCGTATTGATCGTGCCGGAGAGACTTTGCAGGATATTGGTCGCAATTAATGGCAACAGAAATACCAGAAAGGCTTTCCATAAATTCTGTTGATGAATCAGTGAGTGCTGTGCCATGCGACATCCTGTGATTGAATTATCATCTATTTATTGATGCAGCTATTATTCGGCAGAATATAAAAAAAAGCCTTAGCTTTTAAGTAACTAAGGCATTTATTTTATGAGATTTTTAGTTAAAAAATGAGTTAAATCTTTGAAAGAATTTGACCTGCCTGGATCAAGGTTTGTTCTTTTTTTGCAAAGCAGAACCTGAGCAGACGTAAATCTGCAGGGGGGTGTTGGTAGAACGCGGAGACTGGAATCGCCACAATCCCATGTTGTTCTGCCAGAAAATGGCACATGGACAGATCATCGAGCTCAGGCCGAATCTCTGAATAATCTAAGTTCTGAAAATAAGTTCCTTGAGAGGGTGTCCATTTAAAGCGTGACATTTCAATGGAGGAGTTAAATAAATCCCGTTTGTTTTGGTAGAAAGAGGACAGTTCGCGTATATGCTCAGGATGCAGTTGCATATATTCCGCCAAGGCGACCTGAACGGGTGTCACACCGCAGAAGCTGGCAAACTGATAAATCTGTCTGAACATTTTCATCAGTGCCGGTGCAGCAATACAAAATCCGGTTTTCCAGCCAGTGACATGGAAGGTTTTACCAAAAGAGCCAATTACGAAGCTACGCTCGCGAAGTTCTGGAAATGACCAGGCCGAATAGTGCTGAACGCCGTCAAAAACCAGATGTTCATAGACTTCATCGGACAGCACCACAATATTGCGCTCGCGAATCAGTTCGATCAGTTGCTGCCAGTCTGCCTTGGACCAGACACTCCCACTCGGATTATGTGGAGTATTCACGATAATCATGCGGGTACGGTCATTAATGGCATCTTTGACCTGATTCCAGTCCACAGAAAAATCAGGATGCTGCAAAGCAATATGCACTGGCTTTGCCCCGACCAGTTGTACCGCAGGTCCATAACTGTCATAGCTCGGGTCGAAAATAATCACTTCTTCCCCGGCACGCACCGTGGCTTGAATGGCACAAAAAATCGCAATTGTCGCTCCAGGGGTAATCGTGATTTCCTCGACAGGATCAATAATCAGTTGATCACGCTGCTGATAGAGATCTGCCACCAGACTTCGCAAGACTGGCAGACCATCTCCCGGTGCGTACTGGTTAAATCCATTCTGGCTGGCCCGGTTTAAAGCTTCAATCAAGGCAGGAGGCGCTGCAAAGTCCGGAAATCCTTGAGAAAGATTCAAGGCTCCGAGTTTTTGTGCCAAGGCCGACATGGTACTAAAAATGGTCACGCCCAAATCAGGTAATTTAGAAGGGAGTTTCAGCATGTCTTTGGCCTTGAAGAATGAGATCTGAATGAGTGTAACAGCAAGTTCCGTATAGGATAATCAGAAAAATAGGGAATATTGGGCAATATTTTTAATTAAGATGTACCACATGCGATTTAAGATTTTTAATTGAAGAGTCATAAATTAAAGGCCTAATTATGTGAAATGCATCGTGAACTGGACGAAATGGATAACTTTTCCTAAAATTTGCCGCACAATAATAAAGCTTAAAATTATAACTATAAAATGCCAAAACCTATCCATATGCTGCTGGAGCAGCTCGGGCTTAAGCGCCAGCATCGTGCGCTACATTTACAGTTTTCACATCCTCCTTTAAATCATCAGGTTTTGATTCAGCGGATTGAGGGTCAGCATCAGATCAATCAAGGTCTGCAGGCTGAACTGATCTGTCTTTCCACTTATGCTCATATTGCCTTGAAACAGTTTATCGGCTGTCGGGTGGCCATTGATCAGGTCACAGACCGGGGTGAACTTTTCCGGACTACGGGCATTATTACTGCAGCCAGTCAAGGGCAGAATGATGGAGCTTTGACCCTGTATAAATTGACGCTAAATGATCCGACTGCACTCTGGCAGAAGCGCCGTAACAGTCGGGTTTTTATGAATAAGACGGTGCGCGAGATCAGTGAAATCCTGTTCAGTGAATGGCAAAACAGAAGTGCATTATTCGCGGCCAGTCTCAGCCTGGATTTGACAGGACTCAGCCGGGACTATGATGTCCGACCTTTTGTAATGCAGTCGAATGAATCGGATTATGATTTTCTGACCCGTTTATGGCGTAGCGAAGGAATTAACTGGTTGATCGATGAAAAGCAATTAACTGTGCCTGTATCAGCCAGCGAGATTCAAGCTCAGTTTTTAAAACTGGTAGATCATTCCCAATATTTTTCAGCTTTAAAACGCCGCTCCATCCGGTTTCATTGCAGTCATGCCACCGAACAGCTCGACACGCTGAACAGTCTGATTGCGGTACGTCAGCTCAATCCGAATAGTACCAGGACCCAGCGCTGGCATGCCCAGCAACTTGCCCAGGATCAAAGCCAGCCTTTATTCAGTAATCATCAGCAAAGTGATATCCATGCAAATGCCACTCTTCAGCTTGAAGATGCGTGGAACATCAGTCCGGCCTGGACCGGCGACTTAAATCATGAGGATCAGGTGACAGCATCTGGTATAGCCCAACTGGATCGACTCAATCAGCAGCTCAGTGACTATCATGCTTTACAGTCTAAATATTTTAAAGCCAGTAGCAGCGTACGAGATGCTCAGGTTGGATACTGGTTTGAACTGCAACAGCATCCTGAAATTGATCAGCATCCTGCCCATCAACGTGAATTTCTGATTTTAGCTAAGCGGTTTTATAACCAGAACAATTTACCCAAAGATATCTTATCTCAGCTGGACAGTTTGCTTGAGAAGAGCGGCTGGCAGATGACACAGGAGGAACGACAGGCCAATGAACTACAGATGGTGCGCCGTGAAATCCAGGTTGTTCCTGAGTACCACCCCTTCATTCATCGGCCTGCTGCTGCATATCCGCAACGGGCTCGAGTGGTCGGACCTGAAGGTGAAACGATTCATGTCGATGCATGGGGGCGGGTGAAAGTTCGTTTTCTGTTTACCCGGAGTGAGGATCATCAGCATGATGGCGGCGCAGGTAGCAATGACAATGATAGCGATTCTGCTTGGGTGGATGTTTTGACCCCTTGGGCGGGTGAGGGTTATGGCATCAGGTTGCATCCGCGAATTGGCGAAATTGTAGTGATTGACTTCTTTGAAGGTGATATCGACCGGCCCTTTGTGGTGGGACGGATTCATGAAGCAGAACGGCATCCGACCATGTTTGATGCAAAAGGAGAACTTCCTGCGACCAAAAAACTCAGTGGCATCCGTTCTCAGGAGGTCGATGGGGATGGCTTTAACCAGTTGCGTTTCGATGATACCCCTGAACAGATTAGTGCGCAGCTGCAAAGTAGTCATGCAGCCAGTCAGCTCAATCTGGGAAATCTAAGCCATCCTAAAGAAAGTGAAAGCAGCGAAGGTCGAGGAGAAGGTTTTGAACTAAGGACAGACCAGTGGGGTGCCATACGTGCAGGAAAAGGCTTATTAATCTCCACTTATCGGCAAGATTCAGCAGCAGGCAATCACCTGGATGCGAGTCGTGCCAAAGAGCAGATTGAATCGAATCTCGATCATAGTAAAGCCTTGAGTGATATTGCTGAACAACAGCAGACAGATCCGCTGCAATTTTTTGATAGTTTAAAACAGTTTCTGAGTCAGATTGAAGCTGAAGATCAAGCCAAGGCCATCGCATTTAAACAGGCCGTGATGTTATTAACTGCCCCCCAAACGATTGCACTGAGCACAAATGAAAATATTCATTTATCCGCTGATCAGCAAATCAATCAGAGTGCCGGGGACAATATTCATTTTTCCACACAGAAGTCTTTAGTTGCTCATGCACAGGACCGGATCAGTTTATTCGCTGCTCAAGAGGGCGCAAGTGTCTATGCCGCTAAAGGCAAAATTGAACTACAAGCCCAAGATGATGCAATTGAAGCGATCGCTCGTAAGGTAATCAAGCTCATTTCGACTGAAGACAAAATCGAAATCACTAGTCCGAAGGAGATTGTACTGACCGCTGGAGGGTCTCAAATTAAGGTAAATAGTGGCGGGGTATTTTTCACGACTGGCGGAAAATTTGAGTGTAAGGCGGGGCAACATAATTTTATGGGAGGGGCTAAAGTCTCTTATGAAATACCTCAGCTTCCGAATAATGCTTTATATAGCAATAGGCTGGATATATATGATCTATTTTGGCAGTCCGATTTCAGTTCAATAAATTATAAAGCTTTTATTCCTGATACTAATTCGTATATTTCAGGTCAGCTTGATGCGCACGGTCGTACTGGAAAAATTACTACAGCTGATTCCTCTAAAGTAGAAATTTTGGTAGGGCTCAATGATGAATGGGGATTAAGTGTCCAAGGTTATGATGTTGATGACCTGATTGAGCAGAATAATAAATAGGAGATAAAAATAAAAATGACAAATAAGTCTTTAGCAACAGTACAAATTCTAGATTTGTTAGGAAATCCAATTCCTAAAGTTCAATATGAAGTCAAAAATAGTAAGACAGGTCAACATGTAGTACGGGGTTCTACCAATTCCAAGGGGTGCCTTTATGAAATTCAAAGAGACAAAGGAACGGTTTTAGATATATATGTCAAAAGCCTTTTAGGTGGAGGTATGAAAAAAGTTCAGACTTTCATAATGGCGAAAGACCGTATGCTGGTTACGGTTATAAGTCCTAAAATTCTCTTGGATTTAAAAACATTAGAAAATAATGAAAATAAAGGAAGTTATAAACGTAAAACACATAAGGTTAAAAAAGGTGAAACTTTATCATCTATTGCACAACAGTATCACACCACAATCCGAGTGCTCGAAAGGCTGAATGGGATAAAAGATGTCAATAAAATCAGCATAGGACAAGTAATTAAACTTCCAATTAATATGCCTGCTACAGGAAATAATACAAGTATTGATAGAAAGCCAAACCCTCAAAAAAATGCTTCTCAAAATAATAAGTCTCAATCATCAGAGAAAAGTAAAAAAGAGACTAAACAGGCTGATAAAGGAATTGTGAATACAGTTGAAGAGTATGAGAAGAAAGCATTAGAGCAGCTTAATGAATGGTATGAAGAAGGTAAGAAAGCTTTATCGGATGCAATAAAAATTGATATGAAAGAGGATCGCAGTCAGGATGGCGGAACACCGAAAACTGATACTTCCAATTTATGTAAAACTAATCCTCAATGTATATCTCAAGGCAAAAGTGAACTTATTAGAGAGGTTAATATCAGGCTAGCAGGCTTTGGTGGCGCATTACCTACAGATGAATTTACTCCTTTAACAGCGGAATGTATAAAGCAATTTCAACGGGATTATATGGGGGTTCCTGAAACTGGAAAAATATGCGGAAGTTTTTTAGCAGCTTTAGATAAGTTCCGTGATGAATATGGAATTGCAAATTTTATGACTAAAGCTAGTTGTCCCTGTGGTCAGTGTTCAGGTTATGGTAATAATAGAAGAGGGGCAGAGTAAAACTTGAAGTGCGACATAAACCACCTAATTAATTTAAAGGGTTTATGGAGTATATAAAATTGTCATACCATCATCTTAACTTTGAAGATCGTACTGCATTAATGCTTGAGTCAAGAAAAGAAGGCTTTTCAGCCAGAAAATTTGCTGAACTCATTAAAAGACATCCTAGTACGATCTATCGTGAGCTTAAAAGAAATAGCATCAATGACGTTTATCAAGCTCAATATGCTTCTGATAACACCTTCGCTAGACGTAGACGTGGTCACAGAAAACTCAAAATCGATTCAATCCTCTGGAAATTTATTGTTGAAGCGATCCGTTGTTTATGGTCTCCTCAGCAAATAGCAAAGCGTTTAAAGACATTTCCTGATTTGGATCAAACAATGAATGTAAGCCATACAACGATTTATTCAACGATACGAGCATTACCAAAGGGTGAGTTGAAAAAAGACTTATTATCCTGTCTGCGTCATGAAAATAAAAAGCGAAAAGCTAACGGTGAACCTAAAAAAGATTCTATATTACAGGATATTAAAACTATTCATGAGCGCCCAGCCGAAGTTCAAGAAAGAAAAATACCGGGTCATTGGGAAGCTGATTTAATTAAAGGTAAAGACAATAAAAGTTCGATAGCAACACTTATTGAACGAAATACACGGCTCTGTATCTTGGCAACATTACCTGATGCAAAGGCAGAATCAGTGCGCAAGGCTTTAACTGAAGCTCTGAAATATTTACCTGCAGAACTGCGTAAAACGTTGACCTATGACCGTGGACGCGAGATGGCAGAACATAAAATACTTGAAGAAGATTTAGGCATAGATGTATATTTCTGTGACCCACATTCACCCTGGCAAAAAGGCACATGCGAAAATATGAATGGTTTAATTAGGCAATATTTACCTAAAGGGATTGATTTAAATCAGGCAGATCAGCATTATTTAAATCAAGTTGCCATGTCACTGAATACTCGTCCTAGAAAAGCGTTAGATTGGCTTACACCATTAGAGAAATTTGCTCAGCTTGTTGATTATCATAAGACTTTTCAAACTGTCGCACCTCATGTTTGAATTCGCCAGGTATTAAATCTGGTTTGAATACTGCTAATGAATATCCAGGATTGCATAGATCTTTAATATGGATATTAAAAGCATTAAATTTTTATTTAAAAAATGAATTTAAATATAAAGGTCTTGAAGTGGCTTATATAGAATCTGGTTATAGATGTATAAATGATAATAAGAAAAAAGGCAGAACTACAGTAAATCATATGGGTTTAGCATTAGATATACATATTAATAAAAATGGGAAGAGGACTAAGGCTATAGAAGATATAGAGTTTATTAGAAAAAAAATTATGACTATAAAAATGAGAGCAAGTGAAGAAAGGGCTTCTGATAAAATATATTTAGAACCAAAAAAATTTAAGAGTGGAGCAAATGGAGCAACTACTTGGGTTCATTTTGATGTGACAAGATTCTCAAGTATTTACTTTAATGATGAATACTTCAAAAAAGAAATTAAAGATCTCAATGGAAATCCGGTAGTTGAGATTATTAAATCACTAAATATGAATTCTATTTTAAATTGTGCAGGAATAATCGTAAATACTTCTACTATTTCTAAAATAACAGATCAAACTATTGAGGCTCTGGTAAAAGAATTAGGTGATGCGATTGCTAGTGGTGAAGGTAGCTATGAAGCTTGGAATGCAGGAGCTCCAGAAGGAAAAAGAGTTAAATACGGAAAAATGAATGACTTGCCAGGTACAATCACTGAAAAAACTATTGATGAAATTTTAGACGCTGCGAAAAAATATAGATGGGATGACAATAGAAGAAGATTTGCCACTGGAAAATATCAAACAATTCCTTCTACTTTAGCAGCAGCTAAAGCGAGACTAAATTTGAGTGGTAATGAATTATATGATCCTGCTATGCAAGAAAGAGTCTTTAAGGAGCATTTATTAAGAGGTCGTTCATCTATCTACAGCTTGATTATTAAAGGTGATAAAACTGTAGAGCAGGCCATGGTTGATGCTTCGAAAGAGTGGGCTTCAATTGCTTTACCGAAGGGAGAAAAGAATAAATATGGAATTATTTCTGATGGTAGTATCGGTTATCATGAATCTAAAACGAATAAAGCAAATAAACATTCTACCGAAAAAGTTAAAGTTATATTTGAAAAAATTCATGCTTATCATTCAAATAAATAGGTTTTAAATATGAAATCCAAATTAATTTTATCATTGTTTTTTAATGGTTTATTATTTTCAAGTTGTACATACCCAAAAGAAAATATATTAATAACATCAAATAATGTATCAAGATGTTATTTTGAAAGTGAAGTTGTTGATTTTTGTTCTAGAAACAAGATTGAAATCTATAATCAACATATTAAAGATTTGCCTAATTTTTCAAATGATAAAATATTATTAATTTTAAATCATAATAGAAGTACAGGTAAAGGTGAAAGTAGAGTTGTTAAGCTGATAGTTATATTAGATCCTCTAGAAAAAAAAGTAATTCCTGTGCCTCAGATGGTAGGTAATTTTGTCGATGGTAATTTAAGGGAAATTAATGATGATCCTGCTATTATAAAATATAATAAAAAAGATAATAAAGTTTGTTTATCAGGGACTACCTACTTTTTAGAAAATAATAATATTAATATTGAAAATGAATGTTATAAGTTTGAAAAAGGACGTGTAAATAAAATAGAGGGCTTAAGATTAAATGGTATTGAAGAATTTTCTAAGTTGCCCTATTCATCTGATATTCATTTTAAGTGTATAAATAATATTAAATTAAATCAATGTAATAACTTGAGATTAATATCTTCGCAAAAAATATTAAATAAGTATAATTTTATTAACCCTCAAGATGGAATGAGTGTTTTTCTGAAAGGGGAAAAAGATTTCTTTTTAATAGTATCTCCGTTTTTTGATGAAGGGGGAGCTAATTTAAGGATTATGAAAGTTAAAAATTTTAATTTAATTTCAGAAAAATATATTTATGCAGGAAAAAATGTAAATATTGATGGTGATTTAAACATAAAATATTTTGAAGGAAATAATAAAAAAGAATTCTCATTCTAAGAATAATTAATTTAAAAAGCCGGCTTCCACCGGCTTTTTTCTTTTACCCTTCCAAAACCTCTCCCAGCAGCTCCTCACTTGGCGCAAAGTAATAGGCACCATCCAGAGGTGTTACGAAATGCAGCAGACCGTCATGAATTCCATCGCCAGAGGTACCGAACATACGTTCTAACATAGTATCAATAATTTTCAGGTCTTTGGTATAGGCAATAAAGAATAGACCCTGGTCACCACGTCCGTCACCATAAGGCAGAGAATGACGTAGAATTTCCATTTCTTCGCCTTCTTCATCTTCAACTACAGTACGTGCCACGTGCGCATTTTCAGGTTTGACTTCATCATCCAATTCAATGGATTCAAGCTTGGTGCGACCCATAACCTGTTCCTGAGTATCAACTTTTAGCTTTTTCCATTTTTCCAGGTTATGCGCGTAACGCTGGGCAAAAATAAATGAACCATCTTGGAAAATACCTGAATCTTCACCTAATAATGCGACTTCAGCACGATCATCCGGGAATTGTGGATTTTCAGTACCATCGATGAAGCCGGTAATATCACGACCATCAAAGTAGCGGAAGCAAACTCGCTCATCCAGCACCTGAACCTGGTCCTGAATTCCTTCAAAAAAAGCTTGACTGAGCGCAAAGCAGATATCAGCACGGGCACTGGCAATATGAATCAGTACATCTGCTGGAACAACCGGCATATCAAACGAACCATGAATGGGTTCAAGCTGTTTAAAGCCTGCAGGAGCTTGATCATAAAGTTTTGTCCACAGTTCAGGACCAAAAGCTACGCCTGTTTTAATTTGTGCTTGAGGGTGTTGCGTGATCAGCCGATCACGAGAAGTAAACAAATGTTCGAGTTGTTCTTTTAATTTTTCAATACTCAAATCTTTAAGACGTAACACAATAAAGCGAGCATGATCTGAAGGAAGTGGCAAGATTACCGATTGGGCTGTCATTCATGGCTCCTATAAGGATAGATCCTGTTTTTTAATGTACATATTGTGCCTGAAGCTAGACAGAGTGAATAGTGCAGTGCCTTATATTTAAGCAAGTTTTTAGCCTGATTTTATTGGAAAATTCATATAATATTGGGCAAGTTTTGCTGAGTTAAATATTCATGTCCTATCAAATGTGGTTTGCCTATATGTTGGCCTGCTGGGTGATTAGTGTCTCTCCGGGTGCTGGTGCAATTGCATCGATGTCGAGCGGATTGAATTATGGTTTTCGGCATGGTTACTGGAATGCGCTGGGTCTGCAACTGGCTTTACTGGTACAGATTGCAGTGGTTGCAGCAGGCGTGGGAGTTTTGTTTGCGACAACCCCATGGGCATTTTTAGTGGTGAAATGGTTTGGTGTTGGCTACCTGTTATATTTGGCAGTTTTGCAATGGAAAGCACCTGCACAGAACATCGAAATTAAACATGAATTGACGCGAAAATCGAGAGGAAAACTGGTACTGCATGGTTTCTTGGTTAATATCACTAATCCTAAAGCCATCGTATTTTTACTGGCCGTCTTGCCGCAATTTCTGGATTTGTCCAAACCACAATGGATTCAGTATTTGATTATGGCTGCAACAATGGTGACGATTGATCTGATTGTGATGGCGGGTTATACCGGATTGGCTGCTAAAGTTTTAAGGCTACTAAAATCACCGAAACAACAAAAAGTCATGAACCGGACTTTTGCCGGTTTATTTGCAGGTGCTGCATTTTTATTGAGTTTGGTGCATCAATAACGAGTGTTTGCTCTCTCCTTAAAGGAGAGAGGCTGAATAGATCATTAGAAAATCATCATGATTTAACAGAAAGATTAATTCAGCTTTTTAAACTTCTGCACACAGAAGATCAGTGCAAATAGCACCGCCATGGTCAGGACAATGGTTAAACCTGTCGAAGTATTGAGACCTGCACTCGACCATAGGCCCACGGTCACCCCAATTTGCGCAATCACGAATGCCCAGATCACCATTTGTTTTGGTGAATGTGCAAGGAGTCGTGCAGTCAGAGCAGGGATCACCAGTAATGCCCCCATGAGTAATGAACCCACTGCTTTCAGGGCAAGCACGGTAAACAATGCCAATAACAACATAAAGATCAGGCGTTGCCATTTGGCATTTACACCTTCACTGACCGCCATGTCCGGATCAATCGCGATTTGAATCTGCGCTTGCCAGCTCTTATAGAGGACGGCTAAGGCCAGAATAATCACGATAGCAAAGGTGGGTAAGTCCGTCCAAGAAATCGTCAGTAGATCACCAAATAGATAGCTGAGAAGTTCCGGTCTTAAACTCGGTAAATGCTGAATGAACAATAGACCTGAGCAAAGCAGTGTTGCTGAACACAGCGCCAGCAAGGCATCATTCGGCAGGCGCGGATCATGCAGCACCCACAAAACCCCTACCAATAATAAGGCAATAAAAGTGACTCCCATCCAGAGAGGTAAACTTAAAGCCCCAGCGATGGCAACACCGAGCAAAGTACCGTGTGCCATGGTATCGGCAAAAAATGACATACGCCGCCAGAGCATGAGACAGCCCAGCGGTGCAGTCAGAAATACCAATAGCGTTCCCATGATCCATGCAGGTAAAAGGAGTTGTAACCAATCCATCATGGTTTAAGCTTCCGGCTCGGGGTGAATATGAGGGCGTGAATCATGCTGACAGGGGGTGGCAGAATCGCCGTGCGCGCAATGATCATGATGATGTTGATAGAACACCCGATTGGTGCCAAAAATCGCCTGATATTCGGGATGTTGCTGCACGCTTTCCGGCAGGCCACTACAGCAGATATGCTTGTTCAGGCACACGACCCGAGTCGTACCTTGCATCACCCATTGCAGGTCATGTGAAACCATCAGTACGGCACAGCCATATTTTTCCGGCAAGTTACGCACATATTCATACAGTTCAGCTTCGGACTGAATGTCTAGACCCTGCATCGGTTCATCGAGGACTAAAATATCCGGCTGGCGTAATAAGGCGCGGGCCAGTAGCACCCGTTGACGTTCACCGCCAGACAACTGCTGCACTTTAGAATCTTGCAGTTTACTAATGCCGGTATCGCGAATAATTTGGGTTTTAATCTCGGACGGACACTTTTCTAGTGCCAATAAATCTTTCACCCGTAGCGGCAAGCTATGTGAGGGATTGAATTTCTGTGGCACATAAGAGAATTTGAGTTTGCGCGCAGTCTTGATCTCACCTGATTGCGGTTTCAAAATGCCCAGCATGACTTTAATTAAGGTCGATTTACCAGCACCATTGGGACCAATCAGTGTGACAATTTCTTTCTCTTGTAACGAGAAATCAATGGCTTTTAAGATATCGCGCTCATCGATTTTGACCCAGATCTTGGAAAGCTGAATCAAGGGAGAGGCACTTAAGCTTTGTTGCGGCACTGCTGACAAATTCCTGAAATTTCGATAATGCTGTGATGTGCCGTGAAGTCGTCCGAGCTGGCCAGTGCATCGAGTTGATCGAGTAAGCCCTGAGCCGACGCTTCTTTCACGGCTTTACATTCGGTGCAGATTAAAAAAGCAGCCTGATGACCTTCACGCGGATGGCAACAGGGGATATAGGCATTGATCGAGGTCAGGCGATGAATCAGCCCTTTGCTTAATAAAAAATCCAGAGTGCGATACACCGTTGGTGGGGCTGCAGGACGATCACTGGCATTTTTCATTTGTGCCAGCAGATCATAGGCGCCCATCGGGCCATGCGCATTTAGAATGAGTTCCAGCACTTCTTTACGTAAAGGTGTAAGGCGTGCGCCGCTTGCTGCACAAAGACTTTCCGCTTCAGCAAGACGTTGTGCGACATTGGGATGGTCGTGCACGCCGTGCAATGCGTTGTGGTGTTCGTGCGAACAGGAACCCATAGTTCACCTCAAGTGCGAAACTGAAAATTAATAGATTTCAAATCTTAACATGAAGCGTTCTGAGTTTCGATTAGGCATAGGTATTTTTGTATTTTTGTTATATTATAACACTTCCTGATTTTATCGTTTTTAAGTGATTTCTACTCATGTTCCGTCTCCTTGCAATCAGTCTGCTGGCATTGTTCAGTACACTCAGTTGGTCACAAAGTCTGGTGGTGTCTACGCAGCCGATCTATCTGATTGCCAAGAAAATTACCCAAGGTGTGGAACAGCCGACTTTATTGCTGGCCAACCAAAGTGGACATGATGTGAGTCTGACTCCGGCGCATCGAAAAACTATTCAGAATGCAGGTCTGGTGATCTGGCTGGGTCAGGCGCATGAAGCACCCTTGGCCAAAGTGCTGAATGAAAGTAATAAAGGCATTGCACTGTTAGACTCGGGGATATTGACCACCTTGCCGATGCGTAATCCGCGTGGCGAGGCCTTGAAAAATACGGTAGACACGCATGTCTGGCTCGATCCGAATAATGCCGTACGGATTGGCTTCTTTATTGCGGCGTTACGTTCGCAACAACTGCCGGAACATCGTGAACGCTACTGGAAAAATGCCCGTGACTTTGCACAAAACATGTTTGCTACGGCTCAGCGTTATAGTTCAAGTAACAAAGCCAAACCTTATTGGTCTTATCACGATGCCTACCAGTATCTTGAGCGCCCACTCAATTTAAAATTCATGGGGGCATTGACCGATGATCCACATGTTTCACCAACGGTGGCGCAAATCAAGTTTTTACAGGATCATCGTCCACAGCGCAAAATGTGTCTGCTGGCCGAAGGTCATGCCAGTGAAAACCAGTACCGCAAACTCAATCCGGTACTGTTCCAGCATGTCGATGAAAGCATGAGCGGGGCAGGGGACTTTGTGCAGGCTTGGCAGCAATTGGCCGCCGAAACCCAGAAATGTGTACTAAATGCACGCTAATGATTTAAAAAATAGACAGATTTTGATTAGTTTAACAGCAGTGACCCGATTTAAAAAAACACGACTAAGGTCGGGAAAAGATTGCATGTTCAGGGGTGTAACTCTATAATGCCTGCGATTAAAAATAATCACCTGTTAAACTTGTCAAGCATGATTGCTGTGAGTGAATAAATAATGAGCCGAACTAGTCGCTTGATTGACCGACGATTAGCGAAAGCTTTGGTCCTCCTGCAAGCCTGTATGATCCCTGTTTCAGCCTTGATCGGCTGGGTCGTGAAAGACTCAACCGCAGCCTTGAGTGCAGCATTAGGTGCACTGGTATGTTGGCTCGCGACTTGTTATTTTTCGTGGCAATCGTTTCGAGCAGCAGGAGCCCGCGCGTCTAAACAAGTTCTTTCGAACATGTATAAAGGCTTGATGGGAAAGTTTGCCATTGTGATTGTTGGTTTCATTTTAATTTTAAGCAATGTTAAACCGTTGTCAGCGGTGGCGTTGTTTTGTGGTTTTATACTTGTTCAAGCCATGTCGTGGGTCGCTCCGTTTTGGGCGTCACGTCTACAAAAATGAGTATAAGCACAACAAGAAATTGAAAAGTTTTTCAGGAGCAGGCGAGATATCAAGCAGCACGCGATATTCGTTTGTTCTATTAGTTTTTTGACATTGACCAGGTGTGATTTATGGCTGCTGAAGAACATGCCCTTACTTCGACCGAGTATATCAAGCATCACTTGACCAACATGACCTATGGCAAAATGCCGGACGGTACATGGAAATTGGCCGAGAGCGGTGCTGAAGCTCAACAGATGGGGTTCACTGCTATTCACTTGGATTCAATGGGTTGGTCTATCGGACTGGGTCTGATTTTCTGTTTGTTGTTCTGGTTGGTTGCGAAAGCAGCTAATGCTGGTGTTCCTACCAAGTTCCAGTCTGCAATTGAAATGATTATCGAGTTTGTAGATTCAAGTGTACGTGATACCTTCCACGGGAAGTCTCGATTAATTGCACCCTTAGCATTAACCATTTTCGTGTGGATTTTCCTCATGAACTTGATGGATTTGATCCCTGTTGACTTTATTCCTTATGTAGCTCAACACGCGATTGCTTCTATGCTGGGTGTAGACCCTCATCAGGTTTACTTTAAAATTGTTCCGACTACAGATCCAAACATTACCCTCGGTATGTCTATTTCTGTATTCTTCTTAATTATTTTCTATAGTATTCGTGAGAAAGGTGTTGGCGGCTTCGTTGGTGAGTTAGCACTGAACCCATTTAACCCAAGTAATCCAGTTGCTAAAGTGCTTTTAATTCCATTCAACTTATTGTTGGAATTGACTACTTTCTTGGCGCGACCAGTTTCATTGGCTCTACGACTGTTCGGTAACATGTATGCGGGTGAGTTAATCTTCATTCTTATCGCGTTATTACCGTTCTGGATCCAGTGGGCGTTGTCTGTGCCTTGGGCGATTTTCCACATTTTGATTATTACGCTACAAGCATTCATTTTCATGATGTTGACTATCGTGTACATGAGTATGGCAAGCGAAAAGCATTAATGGTATTGCCTAACTGTCAACGGATGGTTGGGCACACAATTTTTTAACTTAATTTGGTATAAAACCTAACCTCTGAGGAATTATCATGGAACTCACTTTAGGTCTAGTTGCAATTGCATCTGCTATCTTGATCGCTTTCGGTGCTTTAGGTACTGCGATTGGTTTTGGTCTTCTAGGCGGCCGTTTCCTTGAAGCTGTAGCTCGTCAACCAGAATTGGCTCCACAACTTCAAACTCGTATGTTCTTAATCGCGGGTCTTCTTGATGCTGTGCCTATGATCGGTGTTGGTATTGGCTTGTTCTTCATCTTCGCTAATCCATTTGTAGGTTAATCAGCTTAATTCCGAAATTCACTATTTGAGGAATTTGCAATGAATATCAACCTCACATTGTTTGGCCAAGCGATTGCGTTTGCGATTTTTGTCGCATTCTGCATGAAGTTTGTATGGCCACCACTAATCAATGCGATTAGTGAACGTCAGCGTAAAATCGCTGATGGCTTAAATGCTGCTGAAAAAGCGAAGGCTGACCTTGCAGATGCGCAAGCACAAGTGAAAGCTGAGTTAGACGCGGCAAAAGCACAAGCGGCTCAATTGATCGAACAAGCGAACCGTCGTGGTGCACAATTGATCGAAGAAGCGCGTACCCAAGCTGCGGCTGAAGGTGAGCGTATTCGTCAACAGGCTAAAGAAGCTGTTGATACTGAAATCAATGCTGCTCGCGAAGAATTGCGTCAACAAGTGGCTGCTCTTGCAGTAACTGGTGCTGAGAAAATTCTTAGCCAGCAAGTTGATGCAGAAGCTCACAATGCCATGCTGACTCAGCTGGCTGCTAAACTTTAAGAGAGGCGGATTATGGCTGAACTCTTGACGTTGGCACGCCCATACGCTAAAGCAGCATTTGCTTACGCTTCTGAGCAAAGTGCAACTGACTCTTGGTCAACAGCACTTGAATTGCTCAGTGCTGCGGTGCAAGACGAAGCATTTTCAGCTTATCTAAATCGCCCTGAGCTTACACCTGCTGAGCAGGTGGCTCTTTTTGCGAAAGTTTTAGGTGAAGACCAAACTGCAGCAGTGTCTAACTTCCTGACATTGCTTGCAGAGAATAACCGTTTGGTTCTTCTTCCTGAGATTGCAGCAGAATATGAGCAGCTTAAATCACAGAATAACAATACTGTGGATGTTGTGATTGAATCAGCATTCCCATTGACTTCTGTACAGGAACAACTTCTTACTCACGCATTAGAGAAAAAATTCGAAGCGGCGGTAAATGTTTCTGTAGAAGTTAACCCAGCGCTGATTGCTGGTGTAGTTATTCGTGCAGGCGACCAAGTGATAGATGATTCTGCGCTTAACAAGCTTGAAAAAATGCGTACTCGTCTTCTTGCTTAATTGCATTTAGAAGACTGAACTTTAAAAAGATTGAGGTATAGCGCAATGCAACAACTGAATCCATCCGAGATCAGTGCGCTCATTAAACAGCGTATCGGCGATCTGGACACCAGCGCAACCGCTAAGAACGAAGGAACCATTGTTATGGTTTCCGACGGTATTGTGCGTATTCACGGCTTAGCTGACGCTATGTACGGTGAAATGATCGAATTCGACGGCGGCCTTTACGGTATGGCACTGAACCTAGAACAGGATTCAGTGGGCGTCGTTGTTTTAGGTAACTACTTAAGCCTTCAAGAAGGTCAAAAAGCGCGTTGCACAGGTCGTGTATTAGAAGTTCCGGTTGGTCCAGAACTTTTAGGCCGTGTAGTAGATGCTTTGGGTAACCCGATTGATGGTAAAGGCCCTATTGATGCAAAATTAACTGATGCTGTTGAAAAAGTAGCACCAGGCGTAATTTGGCGTCAATCAGTGGATCAACCTGTACAAACTGGTTATAAATCAGTAGATACAATGATCCCTGTAGGCCGTGGTCAACGTGAGTTGATCATTGGTGACCGTCAAACTGGTAAAACAGCAATGGCGATCGACGCGATCATCGCTCAGAAAAACTCTGGCATTAAATGTGTATACGTAGCAATCGGTCAAAAACAATCGACTATCGCTAACGTGGTACGCAAGCTAGAAGAAACTGGCGCTATGGCGTATACAACTGTTGTAGCTGCAGCTGCAGCTGATCCAGCAGCAATGCTGTATCTAGCTCCGTATTCTGGCTGTACAATGGGCGAATACTTCCGTGACCGCGGTGAAGATGCGTTAATCATTTATGATGACTTGTCTAAGCAAGCTGTTGCTTACCGTCAAATTTCATTGCTTTTACGCCGTCCACCAGGTCGTGAAGCGTATCCAGGTGACGTGTTCTATCTACACTCGCGTCTACTTGAACGTGCTTCTCGTGTATCTGCTGACTACGTTGAGAAATTCACTAACGGTGAAGTTAAAGGCCAAACTGGTTCATTAACTGCATTGCCGATTATTGAAACTCAAGCGGGTGACGTATCTGCATTCGTACCAACCAACGTAATTTCGATTACTGATGGTCAGATCTTCCTTGAAACATCATTATTCAACGCAGGTATTCGTCCTGCTGTGAACGCGGGTATCTCTGTATCTCGTGTTGGTGGTTCAGCGCAAACTAAGATCATCAAGAAATTGTCTGGTGGTATCCGTACTGCTTTGGCGCAATACCGTGAATTGGCAGCATTTGCTCAGTTCGCTTCTGATCTTGACGAAGCAACTCGTAAGCAACTTGAACATGGTCAACGTGTAACTGAGTTAATGAAGCAAAAACAATATGCTCCTTACTCAATTGCTGACCAAGCTGTTTCAATTTATGCATCTAACGAAGGCTACATGGCTGACGTAGACGTTAAGAAAATCGTAGACTTTGATGCTGCGTTGATTTCTTACTTCCGTTCAGAACATGCTGCGTTAATGCAACAAATCGATGCCTCTGGTGATTACAACAAAGACATCGAAGCTGCAATCAAAGCAGGTATTGAAAGCTTTAAAGCGACTCAAACTTACTAATTTCAACCTCTGTTGAATTTAGTGTCGGTTTGGTTCACGGAATCAACCTTCGGAAGCTCGCAAGGGCTTTCGAATACTAGGTTAAGCGTATGGCAAATTTAAAAGAAATTCGCGCCAAAGTAGCTAGTATCAAGAGCACGCAGAAGATTACTCGAGCGATGCAAATGGTAGCAGCTTCTAAGATGCGTCGTGCGCAAGAGCGCATGGCTCAAGGCCGTCCGTATGCCGAAAATATGCACCGTGTAATTGCTCATTTGGTCCAAGCGAATCCTGAATATAAACACCGTTATATGGTTGAACGCCCGGTTAAGCGCGTTGGCTATATCATTGTGTCTTCAGATCGTGGCCTTGCTGGTGGTTTGAACATTAACCTGTTCAAGAAAGTGGTTAAACACGTTCAACAGCAACAAGAGCAGTCAATTGAAGTTCAATTTGCTTTAATTGGTCAAAAAGCGGTTTCGTTTTTTAAAAACTACGGCGGTAAAGTGCTTGGTGCGACGACGCAAGTCGGCGATGCTCCAAGTCTTGAGCAGTTATCTGGTTCTGTACAGGTGATGTTGGATTCTTATGATAAAGGCGAGTTAGATCGTATTTATCTAGTGTCAAACGGCTTTGTCAATGCCATGACTCAAAATCAAAAGATCGAACAACTTGTTCCTTTGGCTGCTGCTGAAGAAGACAAGAATCTGAACCGTCAATACGGTTGGGATTATATCTACGAGCCTGAAGCTGAAGAGCTTTTAAATGGCTTGTTGGTTCGCTATATCGAGTCTGTGGTGTATCAAGGTGTGATTGAAAACATCGCATGTGAGCAGTCTGCACGTATGGTCGCTATGAAAGCAGCGACAGACAACGCAGGCGAGATCATTAAGAGCCTGCAACTTATTTATAACAAGCTGCGTCAAGCCGCGATTACTCAGGAAATTTCTGAGATCGTTGGTGGTGCCGCTGCCGTTTAACATTATTTTGAATTGAGGAGACAGCAATGAATAGCGGTCGTATCATTCAGATCATCGGCGCGGTTATCGACGTCGAGTTTGAACGCAATAGCGTTCCTAAGATCTATGACGCTCTCCAAGTAGATGGTACTGAAACTACTTTAGAAGTTCAGCAACAGCTTGGTGATGGCGTAGTTCGTACTATTGCAATGGGTTCTACTGAAGGCCTTAAGCGTGGTTTGAACGTAACTAACACTAACGCGCCGATTTCTGTACCAGTAGGTACAGCGACTCTAGGCCGTATCATGGACGTTCTTGGTCGCCCGATCGACGAAGCTGGTCCTGTTGCGACTGAAGCGCGTTTACCAATTCACCGTCAAGCGCCTTCTTATGCAGAACAAGCGGCTTCTACTGACCTTTTAGAAACTGGTATTAAAGTCATTGACTTACTTTGCCCGTTTGCGAAAGGTGGTAAGGTTGGTCTGTTCGGTGGTGCCGGTGTTGGTAAAACTGTAAACATGATGGAATTGATCAACAACATCGCGAAAGCTCACTCAGGTTTATCTGTGTTTGCTGGTGTTGGTGAGCGTACTCGTGAAGGTAACGACTTCTATCACGAAATGAAAGATTCTAACGTTCTAGACAAAGTAGCAATGGTCTACGGTCAGATGAACGAGCCACCGGGTAACCGTTTACGCGTAGCGTTGACTGGTTTGACTATGGCTGAATATTTCCGTGACGAGAAAGACGAAAACGGTAAAGGCCGTGACGTACTATTGTTCGTAGATAACATCTATCGTTATACACTAGCGGGTACTGAAGTATCAGCACTTCTAGGTCGTATGCCATCTGCAGTAGGTTACCAGCCTACACTTGCAGAAGAGATGGGTGTTCTTCAAGAGCGTATTACATCGACTAAGTCTGGTTCTATTACGTCAATCCAAGCGGTATACGTACCTGCCGATGACTTGACAGATCCATCGCCTGCTACAACATTTGCTCACTTAGACGCAACTGTTGTATTGAGCCGTGACATCGCATCTTCTGGTATTTACCCAGCGATCGATCCACTAGACTCAACTTCACGCCAGTTAGATCCGTTAGTTGTTGGTCAAGAGCATTATGAAATTGCACGTTCTGTACAGAACGTATTGCAACGTTATAAAGAGCTTAAAGACATCATCGCGATTCTTGGTATGGACGAGCTTGCTGAAGAAGATAAACTGGTTGTTTACCGTGCGCGTAAAATCCAGCGTTTCTTCTCTCAACCGTTCCACGTAGCTGAAGTATTTACTGGTGCTCCTGGTAAATTAGTATCTCTTAAAGAAACGATTCGTGGCTTTAAAGGTCTTCTAGCTGGTGAATACGATCACATCCCAGAACAAGCGTTCTACATGGTTGGTGGTATTGACGAAGTTATTGCTAAAGCCGAGAAACTTTAATTAGCTACTCTAATTTAGGAGATTCTCATGGCGACTATGCAATGTGATGTTGTAAGTGTTCAGGAGTCTTTGTACTCAGGCACTATAACTATGCTAATTGCAAAAGGTGCTGGCGGTGAGTTAGGTATTATGCCTGGCCATGCTCCGTTGGTAACTTTGCTCCAACCTGGCGCGATCCGCGTTATTTTGGAAAACGGTACAGAAGAGTTGATCTATGTATCTGGTGGTGTTCTAGAAGTTCAACCGCATGTTGTTACGGTTCTTGCAGATACTGCAGTCCGTGCAGAAAACTTAGATGAAGCAGCTATTGTTGAAGCGCGTAAACACGCTGAAGCATTGCTTGCGAATCAAAAGAGCGATTTGGACGCTGCTGCTGCTTTGGCTGCTCTTGCAGAAACTGCTGCTCAGCTGGAAACGATCCGCAAAATCAAAAACCGCGCTCAATAAGAGACGGTTTGAGATTGAAAAAACCACCCGAAAGGGTGGTTTTTTTATATACTAATTTTTTAAATAGTATTTCTAGAATAATGAAAATAGTTTCTTTGAATCCAATTTTTGAGGGTGTTAAGCAAGATTCAAAAATTGTTTATGAAAAAATATTATGTATTGAATGTAAAACAAAAATTAAGCATGAGGTATTGGTAGATATATCACACAATGATTGTTCTGATCCAAATATATCTTTTTATTCTAATTAACCTGAGTTCGACATAAAAAATAAATAAAAAAAAGCCTTAGCATCTGTAATATCTTGGTTACGAAGACAAAACATTTCAGAGCAAGGCTTTTTCATGGACTATATTACCGAATTATTTTGTATCTTGGATGATTTCTGCAAAAAGTTTAATGAATCTTTAGAGAAAGCTCTAATTTCTGATCAAAAAACAACAATGAAAAAGTCAGCTTTAAGCTTGTCTGAAGTCATGACCATTGTCATTTTATTTCATAAATCCGGGTTTAGATTTTTCAAATATTTTTATTGTCATATGATCATCCCATTTTGGAAATCAGCTTTTCCCAAGCTTCTTAGTTACAATCGTTTTATTGAAATTATGCCGCGTTGTTTGCAAGCTTTGAGTAGTTTCTTCCATCAAGTTAAAGGAGAAGATACCGGAATTTGTATTATTGATTCGACTAAATTGGTCGTTTGCCATAATCTTAGAATTAAAAGACATCGTGTATTTAAAGGCTTAGCTGGTCGTGGTAAAAGTAGCACAGGTTGGTTTTATGGATTTAAAGTCCATATTGTTATCAACAACTTGGGTGAAATTATTAATCTCAAGATTACATCGGGAAGTGTTCATGATGTTGCTGTACTTGAATCTTTAACCCAAGAGTTAAAAGGTATTTTACTGGGCGATAAAGGCTATCTGAGTAAAGCAAAAACTGAAGCTTTAGCAGCAAGGGGGCTCAGACTATTAACCCCGTCACGCAAGAATATGAAAAATAAACCCATCCAAACTGAAGAAGAAAAACAATTGCTTTGCAGAAGAGGATTGATCGAAACAGTGAATGATCAGTTAAAAAACTTACATCAAATTGACCATTCACGTCATCGTTCGGTGAATAACTTTATGGTGAATATTATGGCTGCTATAGTGGCTTATTGCTTAAATCCAAATAAGCCAACTTTCCAAAACTTGCTAAAAAGCTAAAATATTTCATCGAACTCAGGTTAATTATAGAATTTTGAGATGTTTAAATTGTGAGTCTATTTCATATCAAACAAAGTCCCATGACTCTTATGACGTTGATCCTGTAGGGTATGATCAAAGTGAAGATATGATCTACCAAGTAAATTATTTATATAAAACTTTTCCTCTTAGAGACGAAGAAACTGCTTTTTCTAAAGAGTTTGAGAAAATCTTACCTGAAGAGATTTATTCTACTTATGAAGAGGTCATAGTGGCGTTAAATAATAAAATGCCTTTGCTAACTGGATTAGGCTTGAGAACATTATTAGAGCAGATTGTGAAATATTTTGGTCATTCAGATGATTTGGGGGAAATTTTAAATAAGTTTGAACATGAGGGTTTTATCTCAACTAAGCAAAGAGGCTTACTTGATGATATTCGTTATTTAGGGAATGATGCTGCACATAGGGCAGACTCCAAAACTCGAAAAGAGCTAGTTTTGCACTTAAAAGTTTTAGAAAAT
Organism: Acinetobacter sp. CIP 101966; assembly: GCF_000369725.1. Taxonomy (NCBI): domain Bacteria; kingdom Pseudomonadati; phylum Pseudomonadota; class Gammaproteobacteria; order Moraxellales; family Moraxellaceae; genus Acinetobacter; species Acinetobacter sp. CIP 101966. The sequence continues at coordinate 222,683 of NZ_KB850164.1, forward strand.
TTAATTCAACAACTTTTTGTTTACTACAATTTAGATCAAGAAGAGATAAGAAAAATTAAAAGTGTAGGATTAAAACCATCACCTAGACATCCCATTCCAGTAGTAAGAGAAACTACTCAAAAGAGAAGACCTAAGAAGAGGTTATAAAATCTCTGCATTTATTGCATTCTGTACCGCTCGATATAACTTTTACCCACTCTCAGTAATATTTTGAACCAATCTGTAAGCAGACACACGCTATAAAAAAATCAATGATAAGTTAAATAATTCGAACAGATACACGCTTGTTATAACTTGATGCAATTGGGTTTTGAACAAGCAAAACTTATAATTGAAAAAGGGAAAATCATGGCTTATCAATCTATTAATCCATTTACCAATCAAAAATTGAAAGACTACCCATCCCATAACGATCAAGATATTCAAAATGCCCTCGATACTGCAGAACAAATCCTAAAGTCAGACTGGTCACAACAGGTCGATACTCGTATTGAAGTACTGCGCAAATTGGCCAGCAATATGCGAGAACGAAAGTCTGAACTGGCGAAGCTCATGACGCTGGATATGGGTAAACTGATCAAGCAGAGTGAAGGTGAAATCGAAACCTGCGCCAAAATTGCAGAATATTATGCTGATCATGCCAAAGAATTTTTAGCGCCCGTATCCTATGAAACGGAACTGGGTGAGGCCTGGGTTGAGCATCATCCACTGGGTATTATCATGGCGGTAGAACCGTGGAATTTCCCGTTTTATCAACTGATGCGGGTTTTTGCGCCGAACTGTGCGATTGGTAATCCGGTTCTGGCAAAACATGCCGGCATTGTGCCGCAATGTGCAGAAGCCTTTGAGCAATTGGTCTTGGATGCAGGCGCACCCAAAGGTGTCTGGACCAATCTGTTTATCAGCAGTGATCAGGTCGCGGAAGTAATTGCAGACAAGCGTGTGCGTGGTGTGGCACTCACAGGTTCAGAAGGTGCGGGCAGTGCAGTCGCTGAACAGGCGGGCAAACATCTTAAAAAATCCACACTGGAACTGGGCGGTAATGATGTATTTATCGTACTCGATGATGCAGATCTGGAACGCGCGATCAAGTTAGGCTGTCAGGCGCGTGTCAATAATGCCGGGCAGGTATGTACAGCGGCGAAGCGATTTATCTTGCATGAAAAAATTGCCGAACAATTCAAGGCCGGCATGCTGAAAGCTTTTGAACAGTTAAAACTGGGTGATCCGCTCGATCCTGAAACCACTTTAGGACCGCTGTCTTCAAAAGACGCACTGGAAAAACTCAGCAAGCAGGTCGAAAAGGCCGTAGCACAAGGTGCGACCGTAGTTACTGGCGGTAAGGCTGTAGAACATCAAGGCAATTTCTATGCACCGACCATTCTGGAAAATATCACGCGTGAAAATGAAGCTTGGTATGAAGAATTTTTTGGTCCGGTGGCGCAAATTTATGTGGCGAAGAATGATGATGAGATTGTCGAAATTGCCAATGATTCCAATTATGGCCTAGGTGGCGTGATTCATTCACAGGATATCGAGCGTGCCAAAAAACTGGCGTCACGGGTGGAAACAGGCATGATCTGGATCAACTGGTTTACTGACACCACACCTGAGTTGCCATTTGGTGGAATCAAAAATTCCGGTTATGGGCATGAACTGTCGATTGATGGTTTCAGAGAATTTGTGCAGAAAAAACTGGTCGTCGTCAAAAGCCCGAAAAAATAATACGATCTAATGTCAAAGAAGCCACTATTCAGTGGCTTCTTTGTTTGGTTAGTCTGGATATTCTTCACGTTTGCCGCCTTCATAACTGGCAAAACGTGGGTGTTCTGGTGGAAATGACGGTTCAGCACTTGGCCAAGGCCAGCCCCCAAACTGAGTTTCGCGATAACGGCGAAAAGCAGTATCTAGCTCTTGCGCACTATTCAAAACAAAAGGCCCATGTGTGGCAACTGGTGCACCGATCGGTTCACCCTCCAGCCATAAAATATGTGATTCCAGCAGCCCACCTTTGAGCTGAATATCTGCATCGGGTTTAAGTTCCAGTAGATGCTTTGGCGCTATCTTCTGTCCTTCAAGTTCCAGGCTTTTGCCCTGATAAAAATAACAAAAACGCGTTGCAGTAGCAGTAGTGGCAGGAATGGTTAATTCTGCTTCCGGCCCTAAAGTGATTAAATAAATATTGAGCTGATTCTCTGGAAGGGCTGCCCATGAATGTGGCGGGCGGTCCAGTGCCTGAGTCTGTTTAAATTGTCCTGAAATGACCCGGATATCCGCTTTACGTCCGGCCGTATCTGCTGAAAATACATGCGGAATCTGTTCACGCCAAAACATTTTATAATCGGCAGGCTGTTTTTTCTGCTCCGGTGAGGAATTGAGCCAGATTTGAAACAGCTCCAGCGGATTGTCCTGATCTTGATGAACCAAAGGAAACATCTCGCAGTGCTGTACTCCATTGCCAGTGGTCAGCCATTGCACATCACCTGCGGCATAACGTCCCGAATTTCCAAGCGAGTCAAAATGATCGACATAACCGCGCTCGACAATGGTAATGGTTTCAAAGCCAGTATGCGGATGCTCCGGAAAACCGGGAATACTCTCGCCATAATACATGTCATATTCATGCTGCTGTGGCGGGGAAACTGGGCCTAATTCGGCATTGCCTTGTGGATAATGATCTTGATGATGAACGGTAAAAATAAAAGGATCTTTCAGATCAAGCCGGGATGTCACTGAAACCACAGAATACAGCACTGAATTCGACATGATTGAACTCCTGATGATCTGATTAGATGAAAATTCTTGATCTAAATATAATTTTTATAATCCATAACAGTGTATAGCCTGCAAGGCGATTGAGGAAGATGTGTTTCGATCAATCGCCTCAAAATGAGATTTTTAGGTATTTTAAGTATTGTCCTGATCAGTATTGCTCTCTGATTCCTGATCTGGATTCTGGATCAGCAAGCCGGCCAGTTTGACCATTTCGGATTGCACATTAACCATCTGCGATTCAATCTTTTTCAAGTTCACTTGGCTGAAATCCACCTGACCGTTTAAAAGAGGAGAAGCCAGAACTTGCTGATTGGCGGTCATGATGTTGTCACGAATCTGGTCAATTTCCTGGCTTTTCAAGTTCAGGTTGCCCAGCACCTGATTAAAACTGCTGAGTTGCTGTTGAAGCTGAGTCGCAGTGGACTGCAGTTGCTGGGTATCCTTGGCTTCGACCGCCGTTTGCAGTTCGGTCTGGGTCTGTTTTAACTGTTCGACATAACTGCCGGCCTTGAGCTGCAAGTCGGCTACATCACGAACCATATAAAACATATTGCCCGATTTAAGCTCGGTTTGCGCTGTTGAGCTCTGTTGCTGAGAGGCTGGTTCCAGATCTGAGGTCGTGGTATCTGCCTGTTCAGCCGGTGCTTCGACAGCCTGATCACAGCCCATCAGTAAAATTCCAGAGCTAAATAATGCGAAAGGAAGGACAGCATTGGCAAGAATCTTGGACATGGAATCAGGGTCTCGATACAGGTGATGGAATTTTAATAGTATCTAATATAAGGACAAACTATGGAGATAAAAAAGATTGTTGCAAACTCATAACAATTCTTCTGGGTTCCGAATATTTCATTATTTAAAAACAGGAAAAAGTTTATTAAAAGCTGGTAAAGAAGTACTTTGTTCTCACCGAATTGGCTTTTTTAGCCTGCAATTACTTTAAAGATATGTCCGGTGAATCTCAATTTAGCTAAATAGCAGTTTTGAAAAAAATAAGTATCTACCAAGAAAATAGATACTTATTTCAAGCTTGATGCTTATGAGAATAATCGAGAATTATTTTGCAAGTTCTGCATTCACTGCATCGACAATCCGTGGATCATCCGCAGTGATGTCTGGTGCAAAACGCGCCACTACTTCACCATTTTTATTGATCAGGAATTTTTCAAAGTTCCAGAGTACTTCTGGTGGCTGGTTTGGGGTTAGGCCATAATCGACCAGATCTTTCCACCAAGGACCTTCACCGATACGTTCCGGTACAGCCTGCGTAAGGGTGGTATATAAAGGATGCTTGTCTTCACCCGCGACAGAGATTTTAGCAAATAGCGGGAAGTCGACTTTATAATTCACTGAACAGAATTCCTGAATCTCGGCTTCGCTACCCGGTTCCTGTTCCAAAAAGTTATTGGCAGGGAAGCCAAGAATTTCCAGACCTTCCGCTTTTTTGTCCTGATACAGTTTTTGTAAGCCTTCATATTGCGGCGTCAAGCCACATTTAGATGCGACGTTAACCACCAGCAAAACCTTACCTTGGTACTGGTTTAAAGTGGTTTCTGTTCCTTCAATGGTTTTGACTGGAATGTCATATACAGAGCGAGTCATTAGATTTCCTGTTTATTACGACTGAACGGTATTTGTTTTAACGGGTATTCGCTTTCAGTACAAGTAAAAACAGGTGAGCTCAGTTACTTAAAGCTGCAAATTGCCTCAATATTATGTGAAAAATCTATTATGCTAGGATGCGCGAATACGCATAGCTTAATAACAAGACCAGCGACTCATGGATGAAAGTATGACACAGCAACAAAAGGCAGTCTGGTGGGCCATGGCCTTACCACTGGCCGCAGTTTTGATTTGGTCTCTGAATATGACTGTCACCCGCTATGTGGCAGATTATATTTCTCCCATCAGTATCAGTTTCTACCGCTGGGCCTTGGCCTTACTGATTTTAACTCCATTCATGTTGCCCAAAGTCAAAGCAGCGTGGCCGGAGATCCGTCCATATCTCGGGCATTTTGCTGTTTTGAGTGCGCTGGGAATGGTGCTTTATCAGGGGTTGGCTTATAGTTCGGCACACTATACCACTGCAACCAATATGGGCCTGATCAATGCCTTTATTCCTATTTTTACCATTATCGTGGGTATTTTTGTTTTAAGGATTCGCCCAACACAGGCTGCAGTGCTGGGGAGTCTTCTGTCTTTTATTGGCTTGATGTATGTCATGGCACAAGGGCAGGGTTTACAGTTTTTAACTGTTGGTGAAAGTTATATTGGCGATCTGTTGATGTTGATCGCAGTATTTTTCTATGCCTGTTATGGCGTGTTTCTGAAAAAATGGCAGATTCAGATTCCACTCTTAGTGAGCCTGTATATTCAGATTTTTATGGCCTTTCTCTATCATATTCCTTTGGTATTGATTTTAGGTCTGGACAGCATCAATCATGCTAATGCAGCCAGCATTATCTATGCCGGAATTTTCCCATCCATTGCCGCGCCGTTATTCTGGATGATGGCTGTGCAGCAACTTGGTCCCAATCGCAGCAGTATTTTTATGAATCTGATGCCGGTTTTTACTGCAGTAGTCGCATATTTGTGGCTGGGTGAAGCGTGGACCATGTATCACAGTATCGGCGGTGGCATCATTTTACTTGGAATCCTCTGGGCTCAATATCCCGGAAGATCCGCTTAATCAGGAATTAAAAGAGCTAATTAAGAATTTTGTCTGATTAAATATTGAGCGGTTGATCAAAACTTTTTTAATTGAAATCCCCTTTTAAATGCTAATTTTCAAATGTTAAAACAAATAGAAAAATATCGTTTTATTTTAAAAAGAGAATAGAAAGAGCAAGATATTTTGAATATTGGTCAAAAAATGTTTTCTATTAATAGATAATATGTATTATTTGATTGTTTTATTGTACTTGTCGTTGTACTCAGTTTCTTTCATAATGCGCCCATCGAGAATGATCAAGCAAGAAAATCCTTGTTTTATCAGACTCCCAGAGATTTTCTGAACCCTCTGGATGTGATTTATGCACATCCTTTTTTATGCTCAGCCATCCCTATATGGCTGAGCTTTTTTTTGTCTTAAAACTTTAGTCGGGCTTGAGTGTCCCGACTAAATCAGACAGGACTCAGTCACGAATAATTGCGCCAGTCACTGCATCAATGATCCGGCTTGGTTGCTGACTTAAACCGAGGTCACCATTTAGATAATTCAGGTTCTGGTCAAAATAGCGGATCGCATCCTGAAGTGAGCGGGCAGGTTCCATGCCGGCAGGGTTGGCACTGGTCGAAACGATAAAACCGCCAAAGGCCTGACACAGTGCCACACAGAGTGGGTGAGTGGTTACACGTACGGCTACTTTAGGATGATGACCTTTAATCCAGTCAGGAATGTCTTTATTTGCAGGAAGTAACCAGGTGGTCGCGCGATCAGCAGGTCTTTCATGGTTCCAGGATTCAATCACTTTTTCACGCATTTCTTCGCTTAAATCCTGCAACAGATGTTCTACCTGTGAAAGATGAGCTGCCAGCAGAATCACGCCTTTTTCAATCGGGCGCTGTTTTAATTCTAAAATCTGATGAAATGCCTGTTCATTATAGGGGTCGCAACCCAAGCCCCAAACAGCCTCTGTAGGATATGCCAAGACTTGTCCATCTTTAAGCCATGCTGCTGCTTCGGCAACAGAGGTAGTGATCATGTGGATACCTTATATCAAACAACAAAGCGCTATTGTGAACCTTATTTGAGAATCCGACAACGTAGATAGAGGCCGGCTTGCTGGGTACAAAAACCGAGTAACTCCAGTTCCATGAGTTGGCTGGTCAAAGCAGATACCTCTTGCTGAACCTGCGTTCCCAGTTGATCCAAACTCTGTCCCACCCAGTCCAGCTGATTATACAGACTGAGCAGATGCGGTGGAATTTGCTGTGATGTTGCTTCAATAACTTTCGTTTTGGTGGTGTTTTCCAAAGCTTGCCATTGCGTGGCCAGCGCCAGTTCTTCGATGACCTGCTGTGGATGGTCAATCAGAATCGCACCTTCACGAATCAGTTGGTGACAGCCCTGGTGATGTTCACTGTAAATATGCCCCGGGATGGCGAATGTGGTCTTGCCTTGTTCCGCTGCCCATTGTGCGGTCAGCAATGAACCGCTTTTCAAGGCGGCTTCTGCCACAATCACCCCGAGGCTTAAGCCACTGACAATTCGGTTACGCCGTGGAAAATGCTGCTGTAAGGGGGGAGTAAATGGCAAAAACTCAGTAATGACCGTACCTCCATGTTCGATGATTTGCTGACGTAGTGTTTGATGGGCAGCAGGGTAGGTCTGTTCAATGCCTGTGCCCATCACTGCAATCGTTCGCCGATGTTGTAATGCGGCCTGATGTGCGGCTTCATCAATCCCTTGTGCCAGGCCACTATTAATATAAAAACCCTGTTCACTCAAATAAAAAGCAAAGTCATAAGCGACTTGCCGGCCGTGCAGACTGGGCTTGCGACTCCCCACAATCGCGATTTGCGGTTGCAGCAATTGATCTGCATACCCTTGCCCGAACAGGATTGGCGGCTTATGCGCATAATGGCTCAATTGCTGTGGATATTCGGCATCTGTATGTAAAAGCACAAAGTCACTGTGCAACTGGATCTGCTCAAGACTGCGCTGAAAATGGAGCTGCGACTCACTTGACTGGAAATCTTGCAGGCGCTGAATGTGGTTTTTATGAATGCCCAACTTACGCCAGGTTTCGGTTTGAGAACCATCAATTGCATGGGCGAGGTCTGCATAATGCTGACTGATTTTATAAAAGCTGCTGAGGGAGTGTTGCAGTAAATACCACAGCGTAATGGCATGGATTTGCGCTGTCGACAATGTATTCAACATGGTGAGACCTATTTCGGTGTCTTCTTATTATGGGTATGAGTTCAAACAAGAGGGATGATGCCGATCAATCCACATCATCCCGTTTAAAAGCTTAGTCTTCTAATAGTGGCGGCTGAATGTTGGCACCAACCTTGATTGGTAATTCACTTTCCAGCACATAAGCGTAGCTCAATTGATCGAAGGTTTTAAATACCATGACCTGACCAATACGCTCGCCCGGTAATTGCACCCGTTCTTTGGTTTTCGGATCAGTCACCACTTCACCTTTTTGATTCACGCTAAAGACATGACCCGTCTGAACCCCATGTGCCGTACCACGGTCAATGGTGACGATACTATGACGTGCTGCTGTACCAATCGACCCCAATACACGCACAATCTGACCACCGGCAGCAATATTTTCTGCATTGGTCGGATAGAACAGGGTCGGTAACATTGGATCGTATTCAGGCAAGACGCGATCACCACGACGTACTTCTGCATTGTAACTATCTGTCAGTTCAAGTGTGGTGACATCACCTTCGCCACGTACCGCAATACCAGATGCCACCTGTTGCAGCTCGAGTGCAGACGTATATTTCTTGCCATTTGCATCCGTAAATACATACGGTTCAGCTTCACGATACACCGCATAGCGTTGACCCACTACCAAGCCGTGACCACGTGCATAGACTTTCTGACCTTTGCCAGCCAGTACGCGCTGATCTGCAGTTCCGAGAATGTAGGGTGTGCCCTGAACTGAATCAGGTGCCAGAAGGGTGTAGCGTTCTAGCCACTGCTTGATGTGCTCAAGCGGAATCACGGGAATCGTATTATTTAAAGATTCAACACGAATCTGGGGCTGCAGAGAAGTACTGCCAAGATAGCGGCTGATAATACCTTCACAACCATCACCTTCGTCTTTACCAATAATCGGGCGGCCCTGGTAATCACACATCAACAGGCGGTCACCCGGGAAAATCCAGTGTGGATTTTTCACGTGCTTATTACTCGCCCAGATTTCCGGCCAACGGACCGGATTTTTCAGGAAGCGTTTCGAGATATCCCAAAGCGTATCGCCTTTTTTCACCACATAAACGTTCGGTGCATTGGCTTTTAATGCCGGTGGATTGACGTTGCGTGCAGGTGCTGCCTCGGCAGAATGAATGGTCCCCATACTGACGCCAACACAAACGGCAAGTGCCAGCATCTGATTTTTAAACCCCAAGGCACTAAAAAATGGCATGCCCTTCAAAACCTTTTTCATTATCATAATTCCTAAAATTATGTGCGTAGTTGCGTTATAATAACGATCTTACACACATTTTTTTGATGAAGCATTCCCTTCATTTGGTTTTTTGATCAATGGCATAATTGAGGACGCAGTATGGCCTTATTACCTATTTTAAGTTTCCCGGATCCCCGTCTTCGTACCATTGCACAACCTGTCGAAGAAGTGACTGATGAAATTCGTCAGCTCGCTGCGGATATGTTTGAAACCATGTATGAAGCACCAGGTATCGGACTTGCCGCGACTCAGGTGGATCGTCATATTCAGCTGATTGTTATGGATCTGTCTGAAAATAAAGATCAACCGATGGTGTTTATTAACCCCAAAATCACACCATTGACTGAAGAAACGCAGCCCTACGAAGAAGGCTGTCTATCAGTTCCTCAAATATACGATAAAGTTGATCGTCCGTCACGCGTAAAAATTGAGGCAATTAATCTGGAAGGTCAAGCATTTGAGCTCGATGCTGACGGACTTCTCGCTGTGTGTATCCAACATGAAATGGATCACTTAAATGGCAAATTATTTGTCGATTATTTATCGCCATTAAAACGTCAACGTGCACGTGAAAAAGTGGAAAAACTGGTACGCCAGCGTAATAAAGACAAGGTGGCAGTGAAGCGCTAGGATCATTTTAAAGTTTATTTAAATGGTCTAGCAAAGCCCAATTCTGATTGGGCTTTGCTATAATCAACATAAGCATATTTTAGGAATAGCCTGTGTTTTTACGCGCGGGGCTGCTATTTGCATTTGCAGCTGTGTTTCTACAGATTGCTGTATTTTTACAGCCTTTGTTACCGAAGCAATATCAGGTTGCTCCGGTCTGTGAAACCATCACGCGTGCGCTTTTTATCGCGACAGATGCTCATGCGCAGCATAGCGCTGGCGAGCATAGCCACCTTATCCAATCTGATCATCTTCAACATGATCATCATGATGCCAATCATCAGTGTCAGTACTGTAAGGTTCATGCCAATTTAGTTTTACCGCCTGATCTGGACATCAAACAGGTACTTGACCGGATTCATGTCCGTTTAATTGCTTATCAAAAAACTTTTAAGCATGTCTGGTTTGTCCTTCAGCAACTCTTCTTAATTCCTCAGGGGCGAGCGCCACCACTGCCTGCATAAATCTGCATTTTTCAGCTTGGGTTGGTATTGACTCAAGCCGTGCCTAATTTATGTATTTAGTGAGATAGAGAAATGGCTCAGCCTAAATTTTCTTTACAGCCACTTGCGGCTGCGATTTGTGTTGCTTGTTATTCTTCGGTGGTGATGGCCAATGATGCCATGCCGGTTCAGACTTTGGCCCCGATTGTGGTGACATCGGCAGCAGGTAATGATGCCAATGGGCTGATTGTCCGCGCTGATCCAAAACAGCCGATTCAACCGATTCCTGCCAGTGATGGTGCGGATTATTTGCAAAGTATTGTTGGCTTTAGTTCGGTCAATAGCGGTGCCGGCACCAATGGTGATGTGACGTTCCGTGGCATGTTTGGTTCACGAATTAAGATCCTAACCGATGGCACCGAAAACCTGGGCGCCTGTCCAAGTCGTATGGATTCGCCAACCTCTTATATTTCTCCGGAAAGCTATGACCGTATTTCGGTGATTAAAGGACCGCAAACGGTTCAGTATGCCAATACTGGCTCTGCGGCCACAGTGATTTTCGAACGTACACCGGAGCAGTTTGATCAAGATCAAAACTATCGCGGTCAGGCCAGTGTCTTGATGGGATCTTTCGGACGTCTTGATCATAATGTGGAAGTCGCAGCAGGCGATGAACAGAAATATATCCGACTCAATACCAATCGTTCGGTATCGAATAGTTATCAAGATGGTGATGGAACCACTGTGCCTTCAGATTGGGAGCGCTGGAATGCGGATGTCGCATTAGGTTGGACACCGGATGAGGATACCTGGGTAGAGCTGACGGGTGGTAAGGCGGATGGTGAAGCGGTTTATGCTGGCCGTGCAATGGATGGTTCCAAGTTCGCACGCGAAAGTCTGGGTTTACGTGTTGAAAAGAAAAACCTGACTGATGTAATTCAGAAAGTTGAGGCACAGATCAACTATAACTATAACGACCACATCATGGATAATTTTAGCCTGCGTCCAGTGCCGATGAAGCATGATGAGCATACTCATAACATGCAGCCAGCACCCTCTGAAATGCAGGTTACACGCCGTACTTTAAATACCCGTATGGCGATAACGAGTGAATGGGATCAAAACCAATTGATTGCCGGGATGGATTCTCAGCGCAATACGCATGCTGGAGGAATGACATCCACAAGCATGAATATGCCGCTCACTCCAGATATGAAATTCCAGTCATATGGAGCTTTTGCTGAGCTAAGTCATGAACTAAGTGATAACAACAAATTGGTTACTGGTGTGCGGGTCGATCAAGTGGAGATTGATGCCTTAAAAACTGGACAAACCCGTCAGGAAACCTTGCCAAGCGGCTTCATTCGTTTTGAAAATACCCATCCAGAACATGATGATGGTAAAACCTATATCGGACTGGGGTATGTGGAGCGTGTGCCTGATTATTGGGAATTATTTAAGACCGATTATCATGGAATAACTGCAAATACATTTAAGCAACTGAAAACAGAAAAGACCTTACAACTCGATCTGGGTTATCAACATCATCATGGCGCGTTTAATTCTTGGGTATCAACTTATGCCGGTGTGATTCAGGATTTTATTCTGATGACTTATCCTAAGTCTGCAAACTCTGGGCATGGTCATCCTATGGGTAATGATATGGGAGAAATGCAGCCAGCAAAAATGAATAGTGCGGATTCAAGAAATATCGATGCAACCATTGCAGGCGCAGAAGCTGGAATTGGTTATCAGTTTACTGACCGCCTGCAGGCCGATATCAGCGCCATGTATGCTTGGGGTGAAAACACCACAGATAATACGCCGTTGCCACAAATCTCTCCTTTAGAAGCCCGTGTTAACTTGCGCTATGTTCAAGACAAATATAATTTTGGATTGCTATGGCGTGTAGTGGGTGGTCAAAACCGGATCAGTCTTAACGAAGGTAATATTGTGGGTTATGACAACAAGCAGAGCGCAGGCTTTGGCACTTTGTCTTTAAACGGTAGCTATCATATTATGGATAGCGTGGATGTATCAGTCGGAGTCGATAATGTCCTAGACCGGACTTATACCGAGCACTTAAATAAAATGGGGGCTTTCGGGACAGGTTTACCAACAACCGAGCAGTTTAATAATATGGGACGTAATTACTGGGCACGTGTCAGTATGAAATTCTAATTGTTACTCAGTACTCCAAAAGCCATTGCTCAATAGCGATGGCTTTTTAATTTTTAGCGTTGCAATCAATTTTTCCATATTTAAATAGGGCCTATGTATCTTGGAAGAAGACCGGATAAAACAAGTTTTGTGTATATAAACGCCAGGTTGATGAAAAATCAAACAAGAATAGAATGTGAATTGAACGATATAAGTCATGTGATAAAGATTATTATAATTTAAATTCAAATAAAACAATATCTTATGTTATTTGCAGGTTGGTTTCGTTGGATGTGCTCAATAAAATTTAAAAATAATGAAATAAATTAACTATATATAACAGTGTCTTATGTTTTCATTGGTTTGAAAAATAAACACACGATAAAAAATCTTTGCAAGAAGTGTTGCAAGGGCTCTGAAATGCTGTAGAATGCACATCCATCGGCGGTGATGAAGATTAAAACTTCTGATAAAACAGTAACTTAGTTGAATTTGATTGAGTTGGGTTTTAGAAAGAAAGTTTAGAAATAATCTAAATTACTGGTTGACTTTCTAGAGATAGAGAGTAATATAGCCGACCTAGCTTGCTGGTGACGAATTAGCAAGAAGATCATTAAGAGATTATGAAGAACAACTTGTGTGGATTTTTACTGGTTGATCGATCGAAATTATTTTCATTGATTGATGGTAGAAATTACTCGAAGTTTATTTGAGAAATATTTGTCAGAAAATTGATGAGCCAAGATTGGCACCCTTTAAGGTGCTACATAGTATTAAACTGAAGAGTTTGATCATGGCTCAGATTGAACGCTGGCGGCAGGCTTAACACATGCAAGTCGAGCGGGGAAGAGTAGCTTGCTACTTGACCTAGCGGCGGACGGGTGAGTAATGCTTAGGAATCTGCCTATTAGTGGGGGACAACATCTCGAAAGGGATGCTAATACCGCATACGTCCTACGGGAGAAAGCAGGGGACCTTCGGGCCTTGCGCTAATAGATGAGCCTAAGTCGGATTAGCTAGTTGGTGGGGTAAAGGCCTACCAAGGCGACGATCTGTAGCGGGTCTGAGAGGATGATCCGCCACACTGGGACTGAGACACGGCCCAGACTCCTACGGGAGGCAGCAGTGGGGAATATTGGACAATGGGGGGAACCCTGATCCAGCCATGCCGCGTGTGTGAAGAAGGCCTTTTGGTTGTAAAGCACTTTAAGCGAGGAGGAGGCTACCGAGATTAATACTCTTGGATAGTGGACGTTACTCGCAGAATAAGCACCGGCTAACTCTGTGCCAGCAGCCGCGGTAATACAGAGGGTGCAAGCGTTAATCGGATTTACTGGGCGTAAAGCGCGCGTAGGTGGCCAATTAAGTCAAATGTGAAATCCCCGAGCTTAACTTGGGAATTGCATTCGATACTGGTTGGCTAGAGTATGGGAGAGGATGGTAGAATTCCAGGTGTAGCGGTGAAATGCGTAGAGATCTGGAGGAATACCGATGGCGAAGGCAGCCATCTGGCCTAATACTGACACTGAGGTGCGAAAGCATGGGGAGCAAACAGGATTAGATACCCTGGTAGTCCATGCCGTAAACGATGTCTACTAGCCGTTGGGGCCTTTGAGGCTTTAGTGGCGCAGCTAACGCGATAAGTAGACCGCCTGGGGAGTACGGTCGCAAGACTAAAACTCAAATGAATTGACGGGGGCCCGCACAAGCGGTGGAGCATGTGGTTTAATTCGATGCAACGCGAAGAACCTTACCTGGTCTTGACATAGTAAGAACTTTCCAGAGATGGATTGGTGCCTTCGGGAACTTACATACAGGTGCTGCATGGCTGTCGTCAGCTCGTGTCGTGAGATGTTGGGTTAAGTCCCGCAACGAGCGCAACCCTTTTCCTTATTTGCCAGCGGGTTAAGCCGGGAACTTTAAGGATACTGCCAGTGACAAACTGGAGGAAGGCGGGGACGACGTCAAGTCATCATGGCCCTTACGACCAGGGCTACACACGTGCTACAATGGTCGGTACAAAGGGTTGCTACCTCGCGAGAGGATGCTAATCTCAAAAAGCCGATCGTAGTCCGGATTGGAGTCTGCAACTCGACTCCATGAAGTCGGAATCGCTAGTAATCGCGGATCAGAATGCCGCGGTGAATACGTTCCCGGGCCTTGTACACACCGCCCGTCACACCATGGGAGTTTGTTGCACCAGAAGTAGGTAGTCTAACCTTAGGGGGGACGCTTACCACGGTGTGGCAGATGACTGGGGTGAAGTCGTAACAAGGTAGCCGTAGGGGAACCTGCGGCTGGATCACCTCCTTAACGAAAGATTGACGATTGGTAAGAATCCACAACAAGTTGTTCTTCATACGATGTATCTGAGGGTCTGTAGCTCAGTTGGTTAGAGCACACGCTTGATAAGCGTGGGGTCACAAGTTCAAGTCTTGTCAGACCCACCAAATCTGACTAACGAAGCATGAAAGTGCTGAAGCAAACAGAACAGAACGATACATTGACTTATTGATAAGCTGGGGACTTAGCTTAGTTGGTAGAGCGCCTGCTTTGCACGCAGGAGGTCAGGAGTTCGACTCTCCTAGTCTCCACCAAATTTCAAGATCATAAAAGCACTGCTTTTACTTGAAATTTAAGCAAGAAGCTACGCTTCGCGCAGTATGTAAGCATACAGTGATGAAGTTGTTTAGTTCCTAAGCGATCAAGTGTTTAGATCCTAGAGATTAACAAGTACAAGCGTTATGATACGCGCACTTGATAACCTCTGTGATTTATCACAGTTTCCTGACCTGACGAAGGCTGGAAAAATCATTAACAGAATATATTTGAGTTGAAATAATTTGTTCAAACTCGTTTCAAGTAGGTAACTACAAGAAATGAGTTCTAGCGAAATTAACTGAATCAAGCGTTTTGGTATATGAATCTAATTGAAGCTGTACTGTAGTTAAATCTACGAAACGCCAACTGTATGAGAGTGTTGAAAGACACGATCTGTTGCTTATCCCACTTGTAAGGATAAACGACTGTTTGGGGTTGTATAGTCAAGTAATTAAGTGCATGTGGTGGATGCCTTGGCAGTCAGAGGCGAAGAAAGACGTGATAGCCTGCGAAAAGCTCCGGGGAGGCGGCAAATATCCTGTGATCCGGAGATGTCTGAATGGGGAAACCCACTTACCATAAGGTAGGTATTGCAACATGAATACATAGTGTTGCAAGGCGAACGAGGGGAAGTGAAACATCTCAGTACCCTTAGGAAAAGAAATCAATTGAGATTCCCTCAGTAGCGGCGAGCGAAAGGGGAAGAGCCCATTAAGTCATATAAGTTCTAGTGGAACGCTCTGGGAAGTGCGACCGTAGACGGTGATAGTCCTGTACACGAAAGGGCTTATATGATGATGTCGAGTAGGGCGAGGCACGTGAAACCTTGTCTGAATATGGGGGGACCATCCTCCAAGGCTAAATACTCCTGACTGACCGATAGTGAACCAGTACCGTGAGGGAAAGGCGAAAAGAACCCCTGTGAGGGGAGTGAAATAGATCCTGAAACCGCATGCATACAAGCAGTGGGAGCCGGCATTGTGTCCGGTGACTGCGTACCTTTTGTATAATGGGTCAGCGACTTATATTCAGTAGCGAGGTTAACCGAATAGGGGAGCCGTAGGGAAACCGAGTCTTAATAGGGCGCATTAGTTGCTGGGTATAGACCCGAAACCAGGTGATCTATCCATGAGCAGGTTGAAGGTTGGGTAACACTAACTGGAGGACCGAACCCACTGTCGTTGAAAAGCCAGGGGATGACTTGTGGATAGGGGTGAAAGGCTAATCAAACTTGGTGATAGCTGGTTCTCCCCGAAAGCTATTTAGGTAGCGCCTCGGACGAATACCATTGGGGGTAGAGCACTGTTTCGGCTAGGGGGTCATCCCGACTTACCAAACCGATGCAAACTCCGAATACCAATGAGTACTATCCGGGAGACAGACTGCGGGTGCTAACGTCCGTAGTCAAGAGGAAAACAATCCAGACCGCCAGCTAAGGCCCCAAAATTATAGTTAAGTGGGAAACGATGTGGGAAGGCATAGACAGCTAGGAGGTTGGCTTAGAAGCAGCCACCCTTTAAAGAAAGCGTAATAGCTCACTAGTCGAGTCGGCCTGCGCGGAAGATGTAACGGGGCTAAAACTATATGCCGAAGCTGCGGATGCATAATTTATTATGCGTGGTAGGGGAGCGTTCTGTAAGCCGATGAAGGTGGATTGAGAAGTCTGCTGGAGGTATCAGAAGTGCGAATGCTGACGTGAGTAACGACAATGCGAGTGAAAAACTCGCACGCTGAAAGACCAAGGGTTCCAGTCCAACGTTAATCGGGGCTGGGTGAGTCGACCCCTAAGGCGAGGCCGAGAGGCGTAGTCGATGGGAAATTGGTTAATATTCCAATACTTCTGTGTAATGCGATGAGAGGACGGAGAAGGTTAAGTCAGCCTGGCGTTGGTTGTCCAGGTGGAAGGTTGTAGGCATGTATCTTAGGCAAATCCGGGGTACTCTATGCTGAGAACTGATAGCAAGCTGTACTTGTACAGTGAAGTGGCTGATACCATGCTTCCAGGAAAAGTCTCTAAGCTTCAGTTACACAGGAATCGTACCCGAAACCGACACAGGTGGTCAGGTCGAGTAGACCAAAGCGCTTGAGAGAACTCTGCTGAAGGAACTAGGCAAAATGGTACCGTAACTTCGGGAGAAGGTACGCTGTTGTCTGTGATAGGACTTGCTCCTTGAGCGGCCGACAGCCTCAGAAACCAGGCCCCTGCAACTGTTTATTAAAAACATAGCACTCTGCAAACACGAAAGTGGACGTATAGGGTGTGATGCCTGCCCGGTGCTGGAAGGTTAATTGATGGGGTTAGCGTAAGCGAAGCTCTTGATCGAAGCCCCAGTAAACGGCGGCCGTAACTATAACGGTCCTAAGGTAGCGAAATTCCTTGTCGGGTAAGTTCCGACCTGCACGAATGGCATAATGATGGGGGCGCTGTCTCCAGCAGAGACTCAGTGAAATCGAATTCGCCGTGAAGATGCGGTGTACCCGCGGCTAGACGGAAAGACCCCGTGAACCTTTACTGCAGCTTGACATTGAACTTTGATCTTACTTGTGTAGGATAGGTGGGAGGCTTTGAAGTCGCGACGCTAGTTGCGATGGAGCCGTCCTTGAAATACCACCCTGGTAATATTGAGGTTCTAACTCTGTCCCGTTATCCGGGACGAGGACCATGTCTGGTGGGTAGTTTGACTGGGGCGGTCTCCTCCTAAAGAGTAACGGAGGAGTACGAAGGTGCGCTCAGCGTGGTCGGAAATCACGCGTAGAGTATAAAGGCAAAAGCGCGCTTAACTGCGAGACCCACAAGTCGAGCAGGTACGAAAGTAGGTCTTAGTGATCCGGTGGTTCTGTATGGAAGGGCCATCGCTCAACGGATAAAAGGTACTCTGGGGATAACAGGCTGATACCGCCCAAGAGTTCATATCGACGGCGGTGTTTGGCACCTCGATGTCGGCTCATCTCATCCTGGGGCTGAAGCAGGTCCCAAGGGTATGGCTGTTCGCCATTTAAAGAGGTACGCGAGCTGGGTTTAGAACGTCGTGAGACAGTTCGGTCCCTATCTACCGTGGGCGTTGGAAATTTGAGAGGATCTGCTCCTAGTACGAGAGGACCAGAGTGGACGAACCTCTGGTGTACCGGTTGTCACGCCAGTGGCATCGCCGGGTAGCTATGTTCGGAAGGGATAACCGCTGAAAGCATCTAAGCGGGAAGCCTACCTCAAGATAAGATTTCCCCGAGACTTTATGTCTCCTAAAGAGCCGTTGAAGACTACGACGTTGATAGGTTGGATGTGGAAGCAT
>NZ_KB850165.1:0-2313 GCF_000369725.1 Acinetobacter sp. CIP 101966
TTTTGTGAGGCTGAAACGACCTTTGATTATATGCTTTCAACCCGAGCCTACATTGAGCAATACGGCAAGCCTTTAGCGTTTTATAGCGATAAACACTCGGTATTCCGAGTGAATCAGAAATCGAGCCAAGATAGCCAGATCACGCAATTTGGGCGGATTCTGAATGAGTTAAATATTGATATTATCTTCGCCAACTCACCCCAGGCCAAAGGCCGTGTGGAACGTGCCAATAGAACACTCCAGGATCGCCTGATCAAGGAAATGCGCCTAGAAGGTATCTGTTCAATTGCCGAGGCAAATGCCTGGCTGCCCTGCTTTATTGAGCATTTCAATCAGAAGTTTGCCAAGTGTGCGCGAAACTCAAAGAATTTACATCGGCCATTAACCGAATCTCATCTTGAACTGGATGATATTTTTACCTGGCAGGAACCGCGTAAGGTCACCAAGAATCTGACCCTGACCTATGACAAATGTATTTATCTGCTTGAACCGATAGAGCTGAATCATAAGCTTGTTGGGCAATATATTTCATTTCTGGAGTACCCGGATGGGACTGTGGCTCTCATGCACGAGGGACGAAAGCTCAACTACAGCATTTTCAATAAATTAGCTGGGCTACAGCAGAATGAGATCGTTGAGAATAAACGGTTAGGTACAGTTCTGGCACATATTCAGCAACAGCATGAAGAGTTGGAAAAACAGAATAAACGTTCCCGTCTCAAGAAAAGTATGCCGAGTCGTAAAGCTCAGAAAGCTGTTATTGAACAAAGAAAGTTAAATCCTGTGCTTGACTCTTGTGGTTAAAAACAGGACATTTTAAATGGTTTATCGCATAGACATTTTAATTGGGGAATAACATAGTAGTTTTTACGCGGAATTCCTAACGTATTCATCTTTTGTCTTATATCTTTATTTTTACCAATAGGTAAAATATATTCATAACTTACATCGAAAAGTAGGTAATTAAGAAAAAAATTACAGCGTTTTATAAGCCTTATAGTAACGGGAGAGACTATAGGGCTTTTTATTTATCTTAATATTCATATATCTATGATGAAGCCATGATACTCTGCGATATAAAAAACCGGCTTGAGAATAGACCGGTCTTTTATGATATTTGCTAAAATGCTCTTTTAAAATATAAAAAACTAAGCGTGTGTAGCACTGGGTCTAGGTGTTCTTTGGGCCTAGTTATTAGCGTTATTTAAATAAGTATAAGTCAATTTTTACCTAATGGATTTGCTTTTCAACTAGTTCCAATTTGTTTAATGCTTGCCCTTTTTTATGATCATTATTAATCTTTACAACTAGAGCTAAAATAAAAACCATCACTATAAAAACAAGTAAAATCAAATGCTTTTTCATCATTAATCCCTTCTTTTGATCTTTAAGAATGCCTTGTTCCTTTGTAAATAGATATGACATAAGGGAAGCACTGATACAAGCCTTTTTAAATGACTTTAGCAACTCGATAAACAGTTGCAACTCCACAATTCACTGCTTTGGCAATTTCTTCCTTAGTCATATTGCCAGCTGCTAGTAATTCTTTTATTCGTTTGTGCTTAGCCTCATTGGCTTTCTTACCTGTTGGCTTGTAACCCGAACGTGCCAAGCCCTGCTTAATACGTTCTATACGTTTCTCATTGTCTAGGCGAGCCATTGTTGCCAGGAGTTCAATCAACATATTATTAATGAGTTCTAGGATTGAATGAGTAATGGTGTCACTGGTTTGAATCATTTGGTAGGTAGTAGGAAGATCTGCCACAATTAATCGAAGTCCTTTCTCCTGAATCCTGCGCTTCAGCTCTTGAAAATCTCGTTGGGTTAGGCGTGATAAGCGGTCAATACTTTCAACTAACAAGGTGTCACCTTGATTTGCTTCTGACAGCAGCTTATTCAATTCAGGTCGGTCTAACTTCGTACCACTATAGTTTTCCACGTACACAATGGTTTCACCCAAATTCAAGTTTTGGTTTAGATCCTGAAGAATCTGCAAAGCCCTTTTTGCATCTTGATCTTTAGTTGAAGCTCGTAGATAAATACGTGTATTCATTTCTATCATTTAATCTTAATTCTATTAGATTAATGATAACAATATCATTTAATTATTGCATTAAGTCTAATGATAGATATTGTATGCGATTTGGCTCGCTATCATTCAGCTATACTCTTTTGATAAAAAAAGCATGACTAAAAGCCATGCCTTGGGTGTTATTCCCCAATTAAAATGTCTATGCGATAAACCATTTA
Source organism: Acinetobacter sp. CIP 101966 (assembly GCF_000369725.1). Classification (NCBI taxonomy): domain Bacteria; kingdom Pseudomonadati; phylum Pseudomonadota; class Gammaproteobacteria; order Moraxellales; family Moraxellaceae; genus Acinetobacter; species Acinetobacter sp. CIP 101966. The sequence continues at coordinate 2,251 of NZ_KB850165.1, forward strand.
AAATGTCCTGTTTTTAACCACAAGAGTCAAGCACAGGATTTAACTTTCTTTGTTCAATAACAG
>NZ_KB850166.1:0-4958 GCF_000369725.1 Acinetobacter sp. CIP 101966
TGTCCTAAATCATAATAAGAAAAAAAATAGAGTCTAGTTACCTTATTATCAGGAACATAGCTATACTAGCCATACATATAGCGCTTATACGATTAAGATAAAGTAGATTAGTTTTATCCTTAAAAAAATATAATAATTTAACTCCCAATAATCCATATATTGTCATACAAATTATATCTATCATCGAAGAAGCGATACCTAGAACTATGTATTGATAAGATATATTTAAATTAGGATCAATAAATTGGGGTAAAAATGCAATAAAAAATACAAGTACTTTAGGATTAGAAATTGCTGTTAAAAAACCTTTTATAGGTAATCTATATATATTATGAGTATCATCTTTATGTTCAGAAATACTGTTTTCTGATTTCCATATCATATACGCGATAAAAATTAAGTAGAAAAATCCTAGAGTTTTTATTACCTCAAAAATTATAGGAAAATCATCAATTATTTGTTTTAGTCCAAAACCAATAGCACAAATAATCAGAAAATCAGCTATCGCTGCTCCAATACTAGCTAGAAAAACAGCTTTTATAGAATTATTAAGACCTAGATTTAAGGCCAATAAAGATGTAGGGCCAGGTAAAATGGCCCCTATAAAGCAAAAAAAACTATACAAAATAATTGTATAAAGTTCCATATTATTTTCTACTGTGTAGATGTTTTAGGTATTCATAAGTACTTGGTAAACTTTCCAAGAGATTATCCTCACGTTTCTTTAACTCTTGCATATATTCTCGAGCTTTATCATATTTATTATCATAAAGTATTTTTGGATATACTGAGTTTGGATAGGATTTAAACCCTGTAAACATGCAGTAGTAATTGCTATTTGTCCAGAAATTAGAAAACTCTATATCAAAGTCTCCATAATAATCTTCTTCATTTGTAGTAATTGGAGGAAAATAAAGTAAAACTTTTCACAAGAAAAGTAAAATAAAAAAATAGCCTAAGGCAAGTTAGTTTTTTCTAAAGCTCATATATAAAAGAAAAACAAATGAACTCAACCTCTCAACCGTTTCCAAAGCGTCGCACTTCGTGCTTTGGCTTTGGAAACGGTTGAGAGAGTTTCGGCAATACTCACCCTAAGGGCAGCCATTTGAAAAAATGACATATCCCCTAAGTATTGCCGATTTACCTGTATATATTTGGCTTCGGAGCCACGTATATCGGTCGTATCCGCACATAGCTTTGCTGACTATGCAGACAAGGACTCAAAGTCTTGCACCTCGCTCCACGCGCTCCCTGTCGTTACATTGCCTGTATCTCTGCGAGGGTTTCCCCAACATGCAACTTAACAAGTCCTATGTAACTACTCCTAACGCTCCGCCTATGTGAAGTTCCCCTGTAAGCGGTTTAGCCTTTCGACTATAGCTACAATACGCCAGTGACACTTATTCCTACCACACGTACTGCATGCCGACCGTAAAACGGACACGCAGAAGCGGGCAAAGCTCGATCTAGGATGCTTATTTGATGGTTTAAAACACGAATTAACGAAGACTTATCATTTTGAGGCTTGATATAAACACTGTTTATTGTGAAAATAGAGTTCAGGTACAAGCCTTTTGGTGAAATCATAACGGTCGTCAAACCTTATGATCTTCGTTACTTGATGTTGTAGCATCAAATAACTGCGTACCGCTGAATTTACTTGAAAACCCCTCTAAGTTGCAAGACTTAGAGGGGTTTTTGTTTAGAATTTTACATTACAAGTTACTTATCCTTGTTTAAAGCAAATTTTCGCTTCTTAATCACAGTAAGTGGCTTTTCTTGTGGAGCCATATTTTTCTGAATGGTTCCCTGCTTCATCTCTACTGGGACAGCACTATTTTCAGTAGTCTTTGGACTAGATTCTTTAGGCTTTGACTCTGTTGGCTTTTGCAAAGTTGCTTCCTTATTTTTAATTTTTATATAAATTTTATGAGCAACTGTATTGTGCTCCTTAATTTCCCTGTTCTTATCAGCCAATTTTTTATACTGTTCTTTAAAAGGTTTTATAAATTTTTTGATAGCTGATAAGAACACGGCTTCTTCAGGATATATGTCCGCTAATGTCTTAGGTGTTTCCTTTTGCACGAAATTGATGAGATCGGCTGGAAATTTATTAAGAATCTCTGGAGTAGCAAAGCTTACAAAATCATAGTCATGATAAGAAATTACAGCATATCGGGTATTTTTCTTAGTCGGACTTTTAATATAACCTTTGACTGTTGCCTCCCCTTGATCAAGTAACTTTTTCAAATAGAAATCTTTGATTTGGTTTTCTATAAGCGCATTACCTCTATAGAACCTAAGCTTCTGACTGATTTCCGCCTGTTCTTCCAGGTTGTCTTCATCAACAAGTTTTAGCTGTTCGGATTGGTCAAGGAATTGAGCATAATTATATTGAGCAAGTTCGGATGTCCAAATCAGTAACTGATCAAGGTTTTTAGGCATAGGAACTTTCAAATCATTCAAATCAAGCTTTTTAATGGGCGCAAGTTCTTCTTCCTTAAACTCTGTTCTTTCTAAACTTGATTGCTTTAACATAATAATTTCCTTAACTTCCACTAATTTTAAACATAATAAAAATTATAAATGAGTGCTTAGAGCCTTCATTTTCAGATTCAGCTATTTGGGGTCAATAACGCATAAATCCCCATGCTTCCCATAGCCACACTGCTCTTTCATCACTCGGACGCAGGGCTTGGACTCTTCTCCAACGGCACAACTTTGAATATCAAACTGAATACCTTGCTGCCTTAAACTCTCGATCTTTGGAATATTCTCTAAAGGCTTAATATAAGATGCAAATAGCCACGTCATAGTCAGTATGAGAACTGAAAAAACACCTAAGAAAGTGGTGATTAACTTCCATGAAAATTGATCATTGGCTGATTCAATCGAGTTTTTCAAGCGTCCAAGCGCTTTAGCGGTCTTAATAAGTTCTGCTGTACCGTCCTGTAAGCCCTCATTTACCGCTTTTGATATAGTGTGGTGGGTTTGCCCAGCAATAGTGCTTTGAATGTGTTCTTTCGTGATTTGAAGCTCTTTAACGGCCTGATTGACTAGGTTCTGCTGTTGTTCTGCAACTGCCATCAGTGCATATAGCTTTTTTTCATCAGGTGTCATCGGCTCATCCCTCTAAACTTCATTGTTTTCTGTTGCTCTCTTTCTAATTTCTGCTGCTGTTTGTACTGTTCCAAAGCAAGCTGTTTAAAGCTGTCAAAATCAGCCTTAAAGCTCTCAATACCCTGTTTAATTTCTTTATCTGAAATTGGGCTGTTTTTGAGGTCTTTCAGGTCTTTTTTAGGGTCGCCTAAATCTAGTTGCTCAAGCTCTTTATAGGCTATACGTGACTGTTGCAAGGCTTCCCTGATTTCAGGGTCTTTAGCTTGGCTTGGTAATAGTTTCTTTTCGGGTTCTTTCTCTATGCCTTGCTCTTTGTAGCTTCGCATATCAATACGACTGTCAATTTGGTGTTTTTCTAAATGGCTGTTGCATAAATCAGCCCATCTTTGGCGTAGGTCTTTAATATCAGTTTTTCGTTCCTGGTAACCCTTGCCCGTATTGTCTTTTTTAGCTCCGCCACGTTCAGGATTCTTGGCGTTATAGCGTTTGAAATATTGCTCTGGATCTCGTTCGATTCCATCTTGCAGACGTTCATTAAACATGAGGTGAACGTGAGGCTGATCCTTGCCGTCCATTGCTTTAGGGTTATGAATCGCAAATTGATACGGATATTTTGAGCCGATCTCAGACTGAATGAAGTCCTCAACCAGTTCTAGGCGTTGCTCGGCATTCATCTCTCTAGGCAGGGCAATTTCATATTCTCGATAGGTACTGCCATTTTTACGCTCGTAAAGGTCGGCTGCCTGCCAAAAGGTAATCGGATTATGTTCAGCCCATTTCGGCATGTTTCCATAAGCACTATGTTCAAGATCAGTTTCTGCCTGTTCCTGTTTCAGCTTCTTTTCTTCATCCCGATCTATATATTCGGCATGCGGTGCTGCTTTACCTGCCTTACCGACTTTGACACTTAAACGAGCAATCGCCATTAGGTTTTATCCTGTTCCTTTTTTCGGTTGCGCTCTTTCTTAAACGCTCTTTGATCAAGTATCGAAGCCCACATCATAATGATGATGATTAGCGGTGCTGCGATCACGCCAAAAGTAATATCTTTGATTTTTCCCAATACCTGTTTTAGTTGCATGCTGTTGCTCCTAGCTTTGGTACTTATTTTTTTCATTCAATTTTCAATTGAACGAAAAAAATAAGTTTCAGGGTTTTAGGGATGAAGTCCCTAACGTGCTTAGGTTTCTCAATGAAATTGAGAAACGTCTAAGCGCGCCATCAAATTTTTGATGGAAGTGCAGGCGACAATCTCTAGAACGACTTTAACAAAATTACGTTACTCGAACGTAAATATTTTGTTATCGTTCTTTGAGTATTGAGCCTGTAATTTTGCGGTATCTGAATCAAGGAATTAAATATGAATAATGAATGGCTATTTGAAAAAATCACCTATATTTCTGCTTTAAAGAACCCTAATGATGCTCAAAAACTTTTACTTGAATTAGCCAAAATTCAGTACAGAACACCTGACCAAGAGAAAAAAATTAATGCCTTAATCAAAGCTGAAAAAGCAATAGATCGAGCAAATAAGCAAAAAGTTGCAGTTAGAAAATTATTGAATGCAGAAAAGGAAGCTGAACGAAAAGCTCGTACACGCCACCTTATCCAATTAGGCGCACTTTTTGAGATTGCTAACCTAGATCAGCGTGATCCTGCAGAATTACTTGGAGTTCTGCTTAAAACTGCTGAAATCGACCCAAATGATATGAAATGGGAAATTTGGAAGGATTTAGGACAAGCTGTCCTAAATCATAATAAGAAAAAAAATAGAGTCTAGTTACCTTATTATCAGGAACATAGCTATACTAGCCATACATATAGCGCTTATACGATTA
>NZ_KB850167.1:0-6432 GCF_000369725.1 Acinetobacter sp. CIP 101966
TTGCAGAACTGCAAGACGTTGAATTTCTTTATCAGACATAGTGATCAGCATCTATATTTTATATCCAGTCCATGGTGATAAAAACCATCATAAACTAGACATTTTTATTGGTGAGAATATAGACACTTTAAATGGGTTCTAACATTGGGAATTCGTATAACGTGTATTATGTTAATTTTAGGCATACTACAGAATAAATACGTTAAAAATTATTGTTTCAGTGATCGTTACCTTATGAATCATATTATAGGTACTTCATAGCTTCACAGAAAAAATTTATAACCAAACTCCTCTGACTTCCTATGATCCAAAATCCACTAAATTTTATTTTTTTTAAAAATTTTGTAGTTCCTAACTAATTTTATCAAAGGTTTCTCAAGATATAGGTATGTTAAATATCCACACACTACCGATCCTAATAATAAAGAAAATGAAAAAATATAGGAATTTGATATATGTAGTTTTTTTAAGATAATTGCCATTGGGGCTAACACAAATGGATGAACTAGATAAAGTGAATAAGAGCTATTTCCCAAATGTTCAAATAAGCTAACAGCAACATTGTCTGCTTGAGAAAAAAATGATTCTAAACTAACAAACCCGATAAAGACCAGGAACATTGGAATGCCATATACGATAGATCGATTTAAATTTAAATTACCAATAAAATTTATATATATAAGCATACATACCCCTACCATAAGTATAAATACTCCTATCTTATAATTTAAGTTATTATTTTTTAAGAATAAAAATGCCAATATCCCTAAGAAGAACTCAAATAATAGACCATTCGTTAGGAAATCAAAAAATGGCATTATTGGTCTATATATCAATCCTATAAGTTGACAAAAATAACTAAACATGCGAAAAGACATTTTTGGTTAAACGATGTTTGCACATGCCACGGATTGTTACCGTCCCACTCAGCTTAGAACAGCGTGCACAACTAATTCTCCTGACCAAGCATGCAGCACATTGGCGTGAAAGACAACGTGCCCAAACTATTCTCTGGCTTTCCGAAGGTAAAACTGTTGCCGAAGTTGCTGCGTTACAAGAGCGTATCCCAGAAACCATAAGGCTACAACGCCGACATTGGGAGCTACATCAGTTTGAATCGATTCAAGAAGGTCATCGCTCAGGCCGTCCCAATACACTGACATCAAACTATCAGGCTCAAATCTTAGAGTGGGTCAACACAAGCCCACTCAATGCAGAACAAATCCGAGTCAAACTGCATGAAAAACACGGTGTGTCCGTGTCTGTTGAAACTATTCGCAAGTTTTTGCGAGATTCAGGCATGGTCTTCAAACGCACCCGCCACAGCTTGAAAAAAAAGAGACCCGACCGCATTTGGACAAGCGCAACAGCAAATTGAAGCATTACGTGAGCAAGCGGCACGTGGTGAAATTGTATTGGGCTATGTCGACGAAACAGGATTTTCGGCTACGCCAGATAACCGTTATGCATGGACAAAGATAGGCGATGTTCATGCGGTTGATGCTGTAAGACTAAAGCGAGTTAATGTGATGGGTTGTCTCCTGTCAACGGGTCATCTGATCACCAGTTGCCTACAGGAGTCCGTTAACAGTCGCTGGTTTTATGCCTATTTGATGGGTGTAGCAGCACAGGTGAAACGCAGCTATCAAGTTCCTTTGGTGTTGATTGTTGACAATGCCTCGATTCATCGCAGCAAACAGATGGTAGATTGGCGCAAGCTTCTTGTACAAGAGTATTCAACGACTTTGTATTTTCTACCTGCGTATAGTCCTGAGCTGAATAGAATTGAGATGGTTTGGAAGCAGATGAAGTATAACTGGCGGGATTTTAAGGTAATGAAGGCAGATCAAATAGAGCGTTGGGTTGGGCAGATTTCAAAGGGTTTTGGTAATGAATACATGTTTACTTTTTAGTTGATACTTAAGTACTAATACTAAAAGAACAAATGAAACACCAATGTATCGAAAAAGTTTGATTGAAGTTATAAGAATAAATATAGCGAATATAAAATAGTAATAAAACTCATAGCTTAGAGTCCAACCATTATTAATAAGAAATTTACTTCCATTAGGAATCAAAAAAAATGAGGCTATTACATCGGTTGTACCACCTGAAGAGTTAATCATGTTTGGGAATACTAGGAATCCTATTAAAGCAAAAAAGCTCAGAACCCAATAAAGAGGAAGGATACGCTGAATTCTATTTTGTATAAATTTAGATGCTAATACATCTTTATTATGTGTTGTATAACACATAATAAACCCTGAAATTATAAAAAATAAATCTACTCCACTACCACCTATATGAAACCATTCAAAAGACTTGATATTATACTGATTGCCTTTGTGCCCCGTATGGGCAATAACAACCATTAAAGCGGCAATACCGCGAAGGAATTGTATTGAATAAAACATATGTATTTTTAGATATAAATATTTGATATCAGATATTAAGTTAAATCCAATAAAATTACTTATTTTTTATTAATTTTTTTCATAATATTAGCCATTTAAGATAAGATTAGGTAATTATATTGAATTAGAAAGTCAGTCCACTTCCTCTACTAAAATAGCCATCATCAAGGACTATTTAACATAAAATCTCTTATGCGAAGTATGGTTGTTAGAACCCATTTAAAGTGTCTATATTCTCACCAATAAAAATTTCTCCTATTTTTTCATTCTCATTAGTTAAATCACTTTATTTTAATGTAAATAAGCTTTTGATATATATACAAAAATATTAAAATGCCCTAAAATATGTATTTTAGGGCATTTTAATATAAAATACTGATTTTATTGTTATTTTTTTTAATAAAAAAGACGAAACCATAATATTTTTTAGGTTGTAAATAGCCAAACTTCCTCTCGGTATACTTACGAAATCTCACTCCGCTCTCTTTTCGTCACAACTAAATTTTGTGCCACAAATAACTCTATTTAACGGCTGCTGCCTATCCTGCCCTAGAAAATCCTCCTTTGCTTTATCTCTATTTTTTTTGTCATGACTAATTTTTTAAATGATGTTCCAGAAGAGATAAATAAATTAAAGACTGGTCCAATCAGGACAATTTAAAGATATCTAATTTAAGTTTCTTCGAGAAACGCGTAAGCGTGCATTCCGATCTGCTGATCAAAAATGAAAAAAGCCCAAAACTAAAACCAAGTTTTTTAAACATGATTAAAAATCGCTTTTAAATGCGTTTTAAGGCTTATTTAGATATAAAGCACCCTCACTCCTTACAAACTGGTAAACAGGGGCTAAAAATCGCAAATGAGAGCAAATTAGATTATGTTTTTATATTTATCTTTCAAGAACCGAACGAGTGTCTACGAGTGACGTCCCATAATTAAAATTCTAGAAGTCTTTTCTCTGATTACAATGCTGTATTGGCTCCTAGATAGGAAAAATAGAGCAAAGCGATTCGGGATTTATGCCAATGTATCGAGCGAAGCTCGAATAAAAAGTTTTATGAGCGAAGCGAATTCCGAGTTGCATTTGCTTTTTTTTCAAAGTCACGAAAATATTAACTAAAAAATTGCCCCACGAATCGAGCGAAAGCGAGATTCAATAGAGTTTGAGCGTAGCGAAAACCAAGGGCAATTTTTCATGGTTTGGGCTTTTAATTATTTTTAAAGATTTTAAATGCTTTTAGATGCGCTAAAGGTCTTAATTTGTAAGGATTTTAGAGATTATAAAACGAGGTTTACCTTGCATTAAAACGAGGTTTACCTTGCATTAAAACGAGGTTTACCTTGCATTAAAACGAGGTTTACCTTGCATTAAGCGAGTTGATAATATAGCCTCGTCTTATTGACTTAAAAATATAACTTTTTCATATGAAAACAGAACTAATTGTCAAAGATAACGCTTTAATTAATGCTAGTTATAACCTTGATCTAGTAGAACAACGATTAATTCTTTTAGCTATCGTTGAAGCCAGAGAATCAGGTAAAGGGATAAATGCTAATGATCCATTAACAGTTCATGCTGAAAGTTATATCAATCAATTTGGTGTACATCGAAATACTGCTTATCAGGCATTAAAAGATGCTTGTGATGACCTATTTGCAAGACAATTCAGTTATCAGAGTCTTAGTGAAAAAGGTAATGTTATTAATCACAAGTCAAGATGGGTAAGCGAGGTTGCTTATATTGATAATGAGGCTGTTGTTAGACTTATTTTTGCTCCCGCTATTGTGCCTTTAATTACTAGGCTAGAAGAGCAATTTACGAAGTATGAGATACAACAAATAAGTAATTTAACGAGTGCTTATGCTGTTCGTTTATATGAAATATTGATTGCATGGCGTAGCACTGGAAAAACGCCTCTTATAACTATCTACGATTTCAGACAAAAAATAGGTGTACTCGAGACTGAATATAAAAGAATGTACGATTTTAAGAAATATGTTTTGGACATTGCATTAAAACAAGTAAATGAACATACCGATATTATTGTCAACGTTGAACAACATAAAACAGGCAGATCTATTACAGGCTTTTCATTTAGCTTTAAACAGAAGAAGCCAGTAACGAATACAACCAATAATATTGGCCATGACAAAGAGATAAAAATCAATTTAACAGATGCACAACGCTATTTGTTTGCTAGTAAATTATCAGAACTTCCTGAGATGGCTAAACTTTCACAAGGTACTGAAAGCTATGAACAGTTTGCTGCGCGGATTGTAACTATGCTACAAGAACCAAGTAAATTAAAAGAACTTATGCCATTACTTCGAAAAGTTGGTTTTCAATAAATGATGTCAATTGACATAGTAAAGTTAACAGTCAACTATTAACACAATTTGAAAACTGGTTTACATAATGAAAAAACTGTCAGTTTCAGAACTAGCAAAACTATATGGATATTCTAGACAGGCTGTCTATGCTCATATAAAAAAAGGGAATTTATCAAAAGGATCTGATGGTTTAATTGACTTTGCAGAAGCTTTGAGAGTGTTTGGAGAACCTCAAAAGAACAACTCTACTGTCAACCAGAGTCAATCAACTAACAGTCAAAACTTGACAGAAGTTGACTTACTAAAACGTCAAGTTGACATACTGGAAAAACAGTTAAATCAGGCAGTGCAGAGAGAAAATCAATCATTAGAACGTGAATCGTTTTATCAAGAACAGATTGAAGCTATGCAGCGCTTACTGGAAGCTCCAAAAGCCAATATGAGTACGTTTACCGATCAAGAACAGTCGCAAGCGAATGCAGCTCAGGTACAGCCAGAACCGAGCACCGATGATACGAAACATGACGGATTGACTACTACCGAACCTAAACGGATTCCGATCCCTGAACATGTAGAACCTGAACCTGAGAAAAGGGGCTTTTGGAGTCGGTTTTTTAGACCCTATGATTAACGATTATTGTTTAATTCAGATGAACAAACCCGTGGAACATTGGTTAAATAGTAGGCGTGGAACAGGTTAAAGTGCTAAAAAAGCCCAGAACGGTGTGCCTGGGCTTTTTACTACACGATAAGACTATGATTTATATGAAATAAAAATAGCATTTCGTATAAGGTGTATTATGTTAATAATATAAATTCTTAAAAGCGTATTGATTTAATAATAGAAAAATTATCAGAGTAGGGTATGTGTAAAGTAAACGTTCAATTATCAACCAACAATGATTGAAGATTTATATCTTATATATGTTAATTTCATTAACATATATATACCAAATCAATAATGTCTTAAGTGAAATAATATGATAAGTCAACATCATCATTTTTTAAAAAAACTTTCGATCAGTGATGCTGCTATAGCGTATAGAAAACCTCGCTCGACTATACTTAAATATATAAAAAGCGGAGATTTCGAACTTGACTACAATAACTTGATTGAATATAGCCAGTTAGTTAAAAAATTTGGTGAAATTAATTCCCCTATACGGGACGAAAGAGATCAACAAATCAAAAAACTAAAAGATGAAGTTATGCATTTAAAAAAACAACTTAATTTTTTTAAATATACTTCAATCTCAAATAAACATAGATTATTAATTTCTCATAAAGACTCCATTTAACATAATGGCGGTTATACGAAATTAGTATGTTAGAACCCATTTAAAGTGTCTATATTCTCACCAATAAAAATGTCTAGTTTATGATGGTTTTTATCACCATGGACTGGATATAAAATATAGATGCTGATCACTATGTCTGATAAAGAAATTCAACGTCTTGCAGTTCTGCAAGACGTTAGAGATCATCGTCTTACCCAGGTCCGTGCTGCTGAAATCCTGAATCTTTCCACCCGTCAAATTACCCGGTTATTGCAGAAACTCAATCAAGATGGTGTCTCAGGTATGGCACATGCCAGTCGTGGTCAACCGGGTCATCGTCGCCATGACGTCCTGTTAAAATCAGAATGTCTTTCCATTATTTCTGAACATTTACTTGGCTTTGGTCCTAC
>NZ_KB850168.1:0-6387 GCF_000369725.1 Acinetobacter sp. CIP 101966
CTGCACGATAGGCCATAGATGCTACCGCAGTTCGTCCCGAACTTCGGTTAACGGTCTTAGTCGTACAGTGATAAATTGCCATGCCTTAGCCTTGTAATGGTTTTGCTTTTGCTTTTAAAAAATTGCGTAGCAATTTTTTGGGGTTAAGGGGATTCCCCTTACGCAAACTTTGACTTGGATGAAATCCAAGTCGTAAGTGCGCATTTCATGAAAAACACGATAGCATATAGCCCGCTTGAATTTCAATTCATAGGGCCTTATGCTTGAGTGGTTTTCTATATCCCGAAATCTGAATCATGACAAAAGCTGCTGAAACTCTTGAAAAGAAAATTGAAGCCCAGTTAGAGAAGCTGAAACAGTTAAAGGCTCGTAAACAAGCTATCGAAGCTAGAGAGAAGTCAAAGCAGAAAGAGCAGGAAAGAAAGGATGATACTCGACGTAAAATTTTGCTTGGTTCTTATTTGATTAAAAAAATGAATGCCAATGAAGCCAATAAAGAAAAAATACTCGCTGAACTCAACGAGTATTTAACAGAAGATAGAGATAGAGAGTTATTTAACCTTAAATCTAATTAGTTTTTATTTTGATAAAGTTGTCTATATTGCTCGGCCGTTTTTTGAGTGATTTCTAAATTTTTGTCCATCATTGTAGATGGATCATATTTATCTCCCCATTCAATGACCTTTCCATCTAATAAGGTGACATATAATCTATCTTGAGAAAGCATTTCATTATCCATGCTGATATAACCTACTCTTGATAGCCCCCAATAAGAATATTTCTCTTCAAAACCTTGCGGTGTCTTTCTTGCAGCCACCTTTTTTGGATTTCCTAATAGAGATACTACTTCTTGTTTCGTCATGCCTATTTGTAAGCTCATTGCCTTCTGGTTATAAGGAATTACTGTCGCACAACCTACTAATAAAAGTACTGCTAAAGTACTTAATATCCATTTTTTCACAAACATTCTCCAAAAATAATTTTTAAATATTATCTTATAAGAACAATTTTTTTGTCTCATAGTTTGATAATTCTAAATATTATCTAGTTAGTTCAATTATCTTAAAAACTTACTAAGAAAGCTTTTTTATACGTTAAAACCATGCTCTACAAGCAAAGGAAAGAACATTTCAAAGTGTCTTTTTTCTGCTAGCATTTCAGCTAAAAGTTGTCCGAATTGTTCATAATTTCCAGTACCAATTAAGTGGCTATATTCACTTTGTACACGCTCATCATAGGCAAGTTTAGATCCAAACTTAAGACGTTGTGAATCAGTCATTCGGTTAAAAAAATCTCCTATATTTTTATTTTTTTTAGCCTCAGTTCTTATTTGCTTTTGCTTAAATTTGAATGAAAACCCAGTGATTGTTCGTCCCTGCTTATGCTGTTCATATGTAGCCTTAATGTCTGTATGCTCATTGATCTGAGTAATAGCTGTTTCTAATACACGACTTTTAAAGTGGTGCATACGCTGATATTCATCATCTTCGACACCTAAATTTTTACGTAATTGTTGAAGTTCAAAAATTGGTGTTTTACCAACTTCACGCCAAGAAATTAATAACTCATAAAGCCTAGTCGCATATTTACTTGTTAAATGGGCAACTTGTTTAGCCTCGTACTTAGTAAAATGTTCTTCTAACCTAGTAATTAAGGGCACCACGTCAGGAGCGAAAGTAATTTCTAATAACGCTAAGTCGTCAACGTAAAAAATCCGGCTCACCCAACGAGAGCGAACAACACCGACCTTTCCAGTTTTTTTATATTCAGCGGTATAGCTAAACTGTCTATTAAATAGATTATTTACAGCCTCTTTCAAGGCCTTATAAGACGCATCAGGTGATACATTAAATAGCTTTGCATAATCACTAGCATGTATTTCAAGCTTACTGTCTGCTGTGATGCCTTGCCCCAATTCCCTTGCATTAATAATCGCAAGCATCACTAAACGCTGTTCTGTTAGTTCCAAATTATAGCTGGCGTTTATTAATGCATTATCTTTCACAACTAAACCATTCTTCATATTAAGTACACGTTATTATTAATGTGTATTTACACACTACATATAATCTGTGTGGAATTCAAGAGAATTTGTGTGCTTATACAAGAGAATTTGTGTGCTTATACAAGAGAATTTGTGTGCTTATACAAGAGAATTTGTGTGCTTATACAAGCTGAAACATAGGCATAGAGCGACTTACAGCTCGCGTAAAAGCATTTAAAAGCTTTAAAATATATATAAAAGCCTAAGCAGGCATGAAAACAGCCCTATGCCCTCGCTAAAGCTCGGACGTTTTAACCTCGCTTTCGCTCGGTTGAGGGGCTGTTTTTTTTCAAATATGAATTGAAAATTTAATAAAAAAGAAACTATGCCTTCGCTTCGCTCAGTAGTCTTTATGCTCGCTTCGCTCGTCTAGAATTTGACTAATAGAGTTCGCACCCATTCGGGATGCTCTGTATCTTTCGTTATGAAGCAAAAGGGAGCTTGTAATCAGGGAAAAGGCAGGGGCGAAATTTTAATGCCAAGTGGTCGCTCGTAGACACTCGCTCGGCTATTACTGGAAGAAGTTTAATAATTAAAATATCTAATCAAAACCGTGGAACAATGATCAAATAGTAAGCGTGGAACATAAAAAATAGAAAAGTTGCCGCCTTGTTGCTCTATGATTCAAGGCGGCAATCTCTAATATAATGATCTTGAAGGAAAAAACAGTTGTATTTCGTATAAGGTGTATTATGTTAATTTTAGAAAATCTAAAATAATTATTGATAATTTTTTTTTGAAAATTTAACATACCTTCCGATTGGTATTTTAGGTATGATTACTTATGAACAGTGTGTTACTCGCTTATGTATTACTTGGATTTGCAATAGTTTCCGAAGTGATTGGAAGTAGTTTTTTAGTTAAATCGGAAGGGTTTACAAAACTTTTTCCAAGCGTGATGGTCTTTATTTTTTTTAGCACGGCATTTTATTTATTATCACAAGTTATTAAAACAATCCCTTTAGGTATCGCATACGCTATATGGGCTGGTGTTGGGATTGTTCTAACTGCTGTAGTTGGCTACTTTGTTTTTAAACAGACACTAGATAATCCTGCTTTAATTGGAATTGGTTTTATCGTATCTGGCGTAATAATTATTAATTTATTTTCGCAATCAGCAGGTCATTAAGTGAAAGAAATTCGGCAACAAAAGAAGCAACCAGAGGTTATTCGAAAGCGCATCCTTGAACAGGCAACTATTCTTGTTTCTCAAAAGGGTATTTCTGGTGTTTCTATTCAAAATATTGCTACAGCAGTAGGTATAACAAAAGGGGGGGTATTTCACCATTTCCCGAATAAAAAAAATTTGATAGAAGAAATGTTCAATCAAATAATTCTTGATTTAGATCAAACAGTTGAATACTTGATTAAACGCGATCCAACAGAATATGGTAAATTCACACGAGCTTATATTCATAGTTCTTTTATCCATCAAATAGATGGGGTGGTTTCTGCTTGGTCAGCGTTATCAATGACTATGATCACAGAGCCTACCTTTAATAAAATTTGGATGGAATGGCTAAAAAATAGATTATCTCAACATGCAGAAACGGATAGTCATCCTGATTTAGAGTTACTTCGTTTAGCAGCAGATGGGTTGTGGCTACAAAGTATTACCGGAGTCATTGATGATGAGCAATGTTCAAAATTAGAAGACGATCTGCTTAATCGAACCTATTTAACATAAAATCTCTTATTCGAAATAGATCAAGAAGGACAATTTAATGATAGAAAAAGGGGCAATCATTTCTGACTGTAACAAATATCGTTATTCACTTTGGCGTATTTGGGATAAAGAAAAACCAATATTTACCTTTGTCGGCTTAAATCCATCAACTGCAGACCATGAGCAAGATGACCGAACCATAAGACGATGCATTAATTTTGCTAAAAGTTGGGGAGGTGGTGGCATTTATATGGCTAATCTATTTGCATATAGAGCTACTGATCCACAAGAAATGATGTCCCAAGAAGACCCTATTGGTCCTGATAACGATGCCCACTTAAAGCAATTAGCAGCAGAATCCCAAAAACTTATTGCTTGTTGGGGAAATGATGGTGTTTTTAAAGCGAGATCAACTTTTGTAAAACAATTGCTTACGGACAGACTCTATTATCTTAAATTAAATAAAAGTGGAGAACCTGGACATCCGTTATATATACATTCTTCCACTCAAATACAGCCTTTTTAGATTCCATTTAACATAATGGCTGTTATACGAAATTTGGATGTTAGAACCTATTTAAATTAATGAATTATTGAATAAGTAAAACCCTCTAAGTAGACTTTTAGAGGTTGTAAATCTAGGAAAAAGGCTAAACATGCCGTTGATTGAGTATTACGGTCTGCTATTTGAATGGCACGATAAAAAAATGGAAATAGTCTATCGAGGGCGTGAAATTACTTTTGAAGAAGTATGTAGCGTTTTTCTTGATCCAGAGCTGATTTCCTTTGACGATCTTGGTCATTACGATGAGCAACGGCTAATATCAATCGGTCTAAGTAATCGTGGTAGACTACTAACAGTGGTTTGGGTTGAACGTGGTGATGTTGCAAGAATCATTACTGCCTTTGAGCCATCGCACAATCAAAAGCGGAGGTATAACCATGCAAAATGAATTAGAACGCTATAAAAATTTTGACCCTACCAATGCGCCAGTAGTAAAACCGAATTTTGTTAAAAAATTACAAGAACGCCATGCTATTGCTCAAGCAAAGGCTTTTGATGCAGATGTCGTAACTTGGCTAAGTTCTCAAGATGATGAAACAAAACAGCACATTAACGATATGGTGCGCCATATCATGGCGTTGAAACGTGTTTAATTAAAATTTAGCTCGATGCTTTGAAATATGGCTTTTGCCATGTTTCAAAGTCGAGCCACTTTGCGAAATCCGGTATCAATAAAATTAAGAGAAGAACCGAGCAAAGTACTTACCCGTATTTATTTAGGGTCAATCACGCAATAATCCTTGTTTGTTCCGTGACAGTCATTTTTCATAATTCGGACACAGGATTTACCATTACAGTTTTTAATATCTAGATTATATCTTTGTTCTAGCCAAGCTGCTTCTGCACGACGTTCTTTGATCTCGTCAAAACTTGGAATGAATAAAAATATAAAAGACAGAAAAACCAATACCAGACTAAGGAAAATTGCACACAACAAGGCAATAAATCTGTAGTTCAATTTATCGGTGGCTTTATCTAACTCCTGAATACGTCTCTGAAGGGCGCGTGTAGCTTCCTGATTTGCGTTATTTAGGGTCTTTTTGCTCTGTTCTAGTACCCCACTAGCTACCTTATTGTAAAACGTCTCTAATCGCTTGTTATCGTCTGCTATGGCTTCCCTGTATTCCTTCATGGATGCCAATAAAATATATAACTGGTCGTCTAAATCGTTTTGATTGCTCATAGGGAAGGCCCATTTCTATTCATGCTTTTGCGTTGTTTCAGCTTCATCGCTTGTTCTTGCTGTAGCTTTAACTGCTTTTTATGTTCCAGTTCCAGACGTTTAGCTTCCTGATCTTTCTTCCATTGCTCAAAGCCTTTTTCAACACGGTTGAAACCCTGTTCTAAGGTCTGTTCCTTGTGCTGTTGTTTGTATTGGAGCTGTTGACTGTTCTGCTGTTTGATCGTGTCGTTGAAACGGCTAATTTCAGTATCTATGCCCTTTCTGCGCATCTGGGTGACTTTACTGCCTTCATGTATGGTGGCTTGTAGCTGATTACCTTGATCGGCATAACTGCGGTGGTCGATTCTTTCCCGATACCCTGCATATTCCAGAGCATGATTAGCTAAGTTTGCCCAGGTGGCTCGAATCTGTTTAATTTCTTCCTGGCTTGTTCCCATGCCTAAGCTTTTTCTTTTGGTGTTACTTAATTCAATATCGGCCTTATCTTTCAGCACCAGATTATGATCTTGATCGAGTTCAGCCTTGCGCGTAGTCAGCAAGATATGCGCGTGATGATTTTTATCATTGCCGTTATGGCTAGGCGCATGAATGGCTAAGTCTGCAATCACCCCATAACGGTCTACTAAAGATTGGGCAAACTCTTTTGCTAGTTCTTTTCGCTGTTCTTCGTCCAGTTCGTCCGGTAGAGCAATCACCCATTCACGTGCAGTTCGGGCATCTTTCCGATTTTCTGATTTTTCTGCCAGATTCCAAACTTTGCTTCGGTCTAACTCAGTATCCAAGTTAGAAAGAATCTCTGTATAAACCACACCTTCTTTTCTTTTGAAGTCGTGCGTTAATCCTGTCCGTTCATCTGTCAATTTTTCTCCTGCACGATAGGCCATAGATGCTACCGCAGTTCGTCCCGAACTTCGGTTAACGGTCTTAGT
>NZ_KB850169.1:0-13341 GCF_000369725.1 Acinetobacter sp. CIP 101966
GCGGGTAATATGCTATCGTTTTTTTCATGAAATGCGCACTTACGACTTGGATTTCATCCAAGTCAAAGTTTGCGTAAGGGGATTCCCCTTAACCCCAAAAAACTGCTACGCAATTTTTTAAAAGCAAAAGCAAAACCATCACAAGGCTAAGGCATGGCAATTTATCACTGTACGACTAAGACCGTTAACCGAAGTTCGGGACGAACTGCGGTAGCATCTATGGCCTATCGTGCAGGAGAAAAATTGACAGATGAACGGACAGGATTAACACACGACTTTACGAGAAAAGAAGGTGTGGCTTACACCGAAATTATCTCGAACTTAGATACTCAAATTGATCGTGCTGAACTCTGGAATCTGGCGGAAAAAATGGAAAACCGTAAAGATGCTAGAACCGCTAGAGAATGGGTTATTGCTTTACCTGATGAATTGAATGAAGAACAACGCAAGGAACTTGCTAAAAACTTTGCCAAGTCCTTAGTAGATCGCTATGGCGTAGTTGCAGATTTAGCGATTCATGCACCCAGCAAAGGTGGAGATGATAAAAACCATCATGCACATATCTTGCTGACAACTCGCAAAGCAGAATTAGACACTGAAAATAAATTGGTCCTCACTCAAAAAGCGGAAATCGAGCTAAGTAACACCAAAAGAAAAAGCCTAGGCATGGGAACAAGCCAGGAAGAAATCAAGCAGATTCGAGCCACCTGGGCAAACCTTGCAAATTACGCCCTGGACAAAGCAGGGTACAAAGAAAAAATAGACCATCGTAGCTATGCCGCACAAGGTAACGGCCTACAAGCCACCATACATGAAGGCAGCAAGGTTACTCAATTACGCAGGAAGGGCATAGATACTGAAGTTAGCCGTTTCAATGACAACATCAAACAGCAAAACAGTCAGCAGCTCCAATACAAAGAACCCAAAAAGGAAAAAATCCTAGAACAAGGCTTCAGCCGTGTTGAAAAGGGTTTCGAGCAATGGAAGAAAGATCAGGAAGCTAAACGCTTACAACTGGAACATCAGCAGCAGTTAAAGCTACAGCAAGAAAGAGCCATGAAGCTGAAACAACGCAAAAGCATGAATAGAGATGGGCCTTCCTTATGAGCAATCAAAACGACTTAGACGACCAGTTATATATTTTATTGGCTTCCATGAAGGAATACAGAGAAGCCATAGCAGACGATAAGAAGCGATTAGAGACGTTTTACACCCAAGTAGCTAGTGGGGTTCTGGATAAAGCCGAAAAGTCGCTACAGGAGACAAATAAACAGGCTATAGGGGCATTAAAGAGCCGTATTCAGGAACTAGACAAAGCAACCAGCCGTCTTAACTATCAATTCATTGCCGTGTTTGCCAGTGCATTTGTAGCGTTGGTGATGGTGTTGTTCTTGGCATTATTTTTATTTGTACCAAGTATGGATGAAATCCAGCAGCGCAGATCGGAAGTAAACAACCTGAAAAAATACAGTTTAGACCTATCAAAATGTGATGGGAAAACATGCGTTCGAGTTATAAAAAAACAGTGCGGCTATGGGAAAAATGCTGATTATTGTGTGATTGACCCTAAATAATGGCCGCTTGGTACTTTGCTCCGCTTCTTTCAATATTCTGCCAACAATGACCGTCGCAAAGTGGCTCGACTTTAAATTATGGCTAAAGCCATATTTCAAAGCATCGAGCTAATCCCCCCATATTTACACTCATAACAGCCAATTTTCATAGTTTTCTGCCTAATTATTTTTATATTTTTTTAAGCTTTTTTAAAAATATACCCCCCTCTTAATAATCACCCCCAAGATATTAAATTATACAGTGATAACTCAGGGATACCAGAGATACCCATGAGACCACAATTTTTATGTTTCCCCGTTATATTCAATTACTTAAAAAATATTTTCGTAAAAAAAATTACAACTCAAGAAATATAACAGAATAAATATAACAATCTAATTTTTAAAATGTATTTTTATTAAATATTCACTAATTTTTAATACACCACTAAATATTTGAATCGTAAGATTTTTTTAAATAATATATGTCTTATGAACTAGAACAAGGAAACAACATGTCAGAGCGTAGAAAAGTAGCCAGATCAAGAAAGATAGCGAAGACTTATAAAGAGCGTCGTAAAAATCTTTGGCCGGAGTTGACTGACTCAGATTTTTGGTCAAAAGACAGTAAGGGGTTTGTGTGTGTACCAAGAAGTATGCCGATCATCATGTTAATCATGGATCACTTTTCACCGAACAAACCTATTTCTAAGACGTACTTTTCACTTTGGTGTCGCTGCTTCGATGAAATGGTGGTTAAGGCAGATAACAAAATTGTTCTAGCTACAGAAGCCGGATTTTCTGGTGAGCGTAAAGTGACCACGTGGAAATCACGTATAGAAAAACTTGAAGAACTTGGCTTTATCAAACGGCAAGAAACCTTTGATGGCGATCTGATTGTTTTAATCAATCCATTCAAAGTGATTTTAAAACTTTTTGAAACTGACCATTCAAATGCTTTAGCAGTGTTGAAAGATGCACTGGAAACACGCGTTTTAGAAGTCAATTCAAAGGACTTGGCTAACTTGCAACAAGATGAAACTGAAGAAGATGAGGAGGTAATTGAAGTATGAAAATTTAAAACAGATTAATAGCGTAACTAATTGAATTTATTAACTAGTTAGTCTCGGAGATTCGCATGACTAATTTACAAACAATGGGCGTTAAAGCTCGAAACCGCAACCTTAACAAGAGAGATTTAATTTATGAGTATTCCAGAAATTATTTTATTAATCGAAAGCATTCCAGTCTACGGCTGGGCAGTAGTACTGATTCTAGCCGTAGCAGTATGCGTCTTAGCTGTGAACACTAAGATGAACATCATGATCAATATTGAAAAATCGGATACTGAAATTCCTGCCAGAACTAAGTAACCGTAGAAGGTAAACACAAGGAGCGAGGCTGAACCACTCGCTTTTTGTTTATCATATAAATCTTATCACAAATTAAATTAATGTGACCAATAAGAGCCGAGCGAGTGTCTACGAGCGATCACATAGTATTAAAACCGCATTTTCTCTCTGATTACAATTTTTCCCTTTTGCTTGATAAAAGGATTAACAGAGCAAAGCGACTGTACTTATTCTAAATATTCAGGACTTGGTAACCAGAACATTCCATTGGCTTTATAGTGCCAAGTAATATCTACTAAGCGAATATGATCTATTTGCTGCTTTCTCTGGAAATGAAGAATCATGTCCGAAGTTAAATAGTTGTTATATTTACTTTTAACATAGTCTGGAATACCAATATGGTAATGCCAAAGATTATTTGAATATGTGTAATTATAAATTGGATCAGTTTTATCTATTCCACGCCATGATGGGGAGATTTTACCTTGGTATTTGGAAAAGTCCCTTAAACCAAACTCTTCATAGACATCAGTGAAATCTAGAATTTTATCTTGTTGGTTTTCAGGATAACGACCAAATTCAACTGCAAATTGTTTTCCAAATTCCCACGTGTATGACAATTATTTTTTCCCTGCTTCCAATATTAATCTTCTTTTCTCTTCTCTGCTTAAACCTTGAGGCATAACAAAGGTTTCTGAAGCAAGAGCTGATTTCATTCTATCAAGATTAATACGAACAGGTACTGTTTTTTGATTTGATGCTTGGGTAATAACTAAGCCCATTACATTCATTTGCCACCTCGACAAATAAGAATTTCTGTTAAAATTTTAACAAAAAAAATAGCGTAGCGGGTTTTTAATTGTTTTTAAATACTTTTAATTGTTTTTAGACACGCTGAAACCCGCTATATAAAAGGATTTCAGACGCTATAAAAAGACATTTACCCTGCTATAAAAAGACATTTACCCTGCTATAAAAAGACATTTACCCTGCTATAAAAAGACATTTACCCTGCTATAAAAAGACATTTACCCTGCTTAAAAAGACATTTTACAAAATGTCTTTTTAATGGTAGTTTTAGGTTGTTTTTTATAAAAAAAATTGGCGTTAAAAAAATATGGATTTAGTCGTTAAAGATAATAATTTGATCAATGCTAGTTACTCTCTGGGTCTAGTTGAGCAACGTCTTGTATTGCTAGCTATCATTGAAGCTAGAGAATCTAGTAGGGGGATAGATTCAGAGACATTTTTAGAAATACATGCTCAACACTATGCAGATAGATTTGATGTAAATGTAAAAAATACGTATGCCATGCTTTCAGAGGCGGCTCAGACTCTTTTTAATCGTCAAGTCACTTACATGATGCTTGATGAAAAAAGGAATAAACCTGAAAAGCGTGTAATTCGCTGGGTTAGTGGTATTTCATATGTAGAAGGTGCAGGAGTTCTTAAACTCCGCTTTTCTCCAGAAATTGTCCCTCTAATAACTAGGCTAGAGCAAAATTTTACGAGTTATGAACTAGAACAAGTTAAAAGCTTAAACGTGTATGCAACTCGACTATATGAATTATTAGTTTGTTGGCGTAGTACAGGTAAAACCCCCATTATTGAAATAGAAGATTTCCGTTCAAAAATAGGGGTGTTACCTACTGAATATAAATTAATGAGTGATTTCAAAAAGCGAGTTTTCGAGCCAGCAATACAACAAATTAATAAGCACACAGATTTGACGGTTAATTATGATCAACATAAATCAGGCCGTACAATTACAGGGTTCTCATTTAAATTTAAGCAAAATAAACCTAAATCGGAAAAGATCGTAGCAGCTAAACGAGATCCCAATACACCTGACTTTTTTGTACAAATGACCGATTCTCAACGTCATTTATTCGCAACTAAACTTTCTGAAATGCCTGAAATGGGCAAATATTCTCACGGTACTGAAAGCTACCAGCAGTTTGCTATTCGTATTGCTGACATGCTTTTAGAACCTCAAAAACTTAGAGAACTTTATCCACTCTTAGAAAAAGCTGGATTTAAGGCAGGATCAGAGAACAAGTCTATTTAATTAGAGTTTTGAGGTATCTAAAGGAATATTTATCAGCTCATTCGTACACTTGAAATTGTATTTTCTGACGTTCTTAAGTACTTCTTCTCTAAGCTCAATTGTATTTTGATTAATAGACTTAATCTCTGGCACATAAGCTAAATGCGAGTACATCTTTTGAAAATCTATAAGATCAGTCATCATGTATAATTTATTGCATTGAAAGTCATTAAGCTCTTGCTTTGTATAACCATTTTTATCTTTATAAGATATTCCTGCTGCCTTATAGCGATCCATAAAATCAAGTGATTCCCTCACTCTCTTTACATATGTTCTAACTTCATCCTCAGTGGTAATTTTTTGAGATACTGGGCTATTCATCAAATCATTTAACCTGTCCATTGGATGCTGGGCATAGGTGATAGGAGATAAAAATAAAAGGGATGCAATCAAGGTGCTAAATTTCATAATCTTCAACTTAACTATTCGTTGTTTCATTTACTAAGGTTAAACCAAAAAGTTTTCTATCACGGTCCTCAGTTAAGTATTCATTCAGATCAGCAAGAATCTTTTCTTTATTGGCTTCATTGGCCTGCATCTTTTTAATTAAATAAGAACCAAGCAAAATTTTACGTCGGGTATCGTCCTTTCTTTCCTGCTCTTTTTGCTTTGATTTTTCTCTAGCTTCGATAGCCTGTTTACGAGCCTTTAGTTGTTTCAGCTTTTCTAACTGGGCTTCAATTTTCTTTTCGAGATTTTCAGCAGCTTTTGTCATGATTCAGATTTCGGGATATAGAAAACCACTCAAGCATAAGGCCCTATGAATTGGAATTCAAGCGGGCTATATGCTATTGTGTTTTTCATGAAATGCGCACTTACGACTTGGATTTCATCCAAGTCTCCATTAGCGTAAGGGGATTCCCCTTAACCCCAAAAGCAAAAGCACCCCAAGGTGACTGCATGGCAATTTATCATTGTTCCACTAAAACGGTTAACCGAAGTTCGGGACGAACTGCGGTTGCATCATCTGCATATCGTGCAGGGGAAAAATTAGAAGATGAACGCACAGGACTGACCCATGACTTTACGAGAAAAGATGGTGTCGCCCATTCTGAAATTCTGTCTAATTTAGATATTGAAATTGACCGTGCTGAGCTTTGGAACTTGGCAGAAAAAACCGAAAACCGCAAAGATGCCCGAACCGCTAGAGAATGGGTCATTGCCCTACCTGATGAATTAGACGCTGATCAACGTAAGGACTTGGCAAAAGAATTTGCCAGGTCCTTAGTTGATCGCTATGACGTGATCGCAGATTTAGCCATCCATGAACCCAGCAAAGGCGGTAATGATAAAAACCACCACGCCCATATCATGCTCACCACCCGAAAGGCAGAACTGGACACAGATAATAAACTCACCCTGACCACCAAAACCGATATTGAACTCAGCAACGCCAAACGAAAAAGCCTTGGTATGGGTACAACCCAAGAAGATATTAAGCAAATTCGAGAAACATGGGCAGACTTAGCCAACAAGGCATTGGAACGTGCAGGCTACCGAGAAAAAATAGACCACCGCAGCTATGCCGATCAAAATAATGGACTACAAGCAACCATCCACGAAGGCAGCAAAGTCACCCAATTACGCAGACAAGGCATAGACACTGAAATCAGCCGTTTCAATGACAATGTGAAACAGCAGAACACCCAACAACTTGAGCAACAGAAACAGCAGAAAGAGAGCGTTTTACAGCGTGGTTTAAACCGTGTCGATCAAGGTTTTGAGCAATGGCAGAAAAACCAAGAAAACAAACGCCTAGAACTGGAACGCCAAGCGGAAATGAAGCGACAACAAGAACTAGACAAACAACGAGCCGAGCAAGCAAATCGTAAGGCATCACGAAATTTAGATAATGATGGATGGTCACGATGAGTAACCAAAATGATTTAGACGACCAACTCTATATTTTATTGGCATCTATGAAGGAATACAGAGAAGCCATAGCAGATGATAACAAGCGATTAGAGACGTTCTACAATGAAGTAGCTAGCGGAGTACTCAATAAGGCTGAAAAGTCGCTAGAAATCGCAAATAAGAAGCATACAGGCGCATTGAATAACAGTATTCAGGCATTAAACGAAGCCACAAACAGACTGAACTCAAAATTTATCATCATTTTTGCTAGTGCATTTGTCGCCTTAGTGATGGTATTCATTTTGGCAATATTCTTATACGTGCCAAGCAAAGATGAAATTGATGAACGTAGAGCTGATATGGCTGTACTTAAAAAATATCCGCTACAAATTCGAGAAAGTGATGGCGAAACGCTAGTCAGAATTATGACTAAGAAATGCTATTCATTTGAGCCAAATAACGTCAAAAATAAAACTTATGATTGGTGTCGCATTGACCCTAAAAAATACTAGATGATCGGTACTTTGCTTGGTTTTTCTCATTACTGATCAGATTACAGCAAGCGCAAAGTTGCCCGACTTTGAAACATGGCTAAAGCCATATTTCAAAGCATCGAGCCAAGATAGATGAAATGCCTAAGCACATAAATTTTTCACTATTTATTTCTGCGCTTTCCAAACAATTCCGAGTGGCTACCAATTCGTACCAATTGCAAATAATCTTCTTGCTTGGCATAGATCAATACTAAATCAGGTTTAATGTGGCAGTCCCTAAAGCCTTCCCACTCACCAGTAAGACCATGATCACAATATTTTTCAGGCAAAACTATATCGCTACAAAGGCAATGTAGAACTTCTGCCCATGCAGGTGTAATTAGCTCTAAAAATTGCTTTTTAATATCTCTCTTAAATTGGCTTTCAGCTAATATCTTACGCATTGGCTAATTCTTGCATCGCTTTCATAAATTCTTCAGGTGTTTCATAAGCATCTGAAAAATCAGTTCTATTTTTTGCTTCAGTCAATGCTTTTCTTGTGACACTATTCGGCACATTCTCTGTCTCTGCATAATCAAAAGACAAGGGAATTTTATTGGTCTCAGCAACTTGTGTTAAAAACAATTTAAAGGCTTGTGATGCGCTCAGTCCATAACGCTCAAACACTGGAAATGCCCGATCACGCAAATCTTGCTCAAGTCGCAGATTAAAATTTGTTGTCGCCATATCATCACCTATGTTTTACAAAACATGTACTATCGTAAACCTAATGTACGCTAATAGTCTAAAAAATCACTCAAATTATTGTAAGAATTAGTTCCAATATCTGAATTTTGTATAACAGCCATTATGTTAAATGGGAGGGTATTTCATTGAGAATTCACAAAAATTTACCACTTATTAAACCTAAGAGTATGATTATTAATTATAAATAATTTACTTTTTCATAAAAATTAAATATTTTTTGGGCAGTATTACAATATTAAGTTATATAGTAAGGTTTCCTATGCTGAATCAAAATTTAAGAAAAGAATATCCAAACGAAAATCATCAATTTAATTTAAATCAAGAAGTTGATGTTTCAAAATTACAAGAAGACTTTCAACAGAATGGTTATATAAAATATAAGGCTTCAGAAGTTGACATTAACTCAAAATTAACTATTTTCAATGAATTTAGAGAGTTAGAAAAAGATCCCTTTTCACCATCAAACACTCAACGCTTTAGAAGGTATGGAAATGCTCTAATTCTTCCATGGGAAAAGCAAAAAAATCCAATTTGGTTACCGACTACAATAACTGATGATGGAAGAGAACTATCTGGATATGATCAAGGTAATAATAATCCAGAGCATGGCTCTATCAGATATTTTAATGCTTTAAGTGACGATGTTAAAAGCTCTAAATATTTGAATTCAATAATTATTGAAGACTATAACTTAACATTTGGGTTAAATGACTATTATTTACCAATTTATGTTGGAATACACTTTGTTAAATTAACTTCAACTTGTGACCAAAGTTTAGGCATTAGTTCTCCTGATTGTTTCCATCAAGATGGAGAACCTTTTACCTTTGCTCATCTTCTTTATAGAAGCAATAATATTGTAGGCGGTGAAAATTATATAGCCCATCCAAATGAAAGAAATAAGCGTCTAGATGATGTAAACAATGAAAATATTTACAGTCAATTCACATTAAAAAATATTTCTGATAGTTTTGCTGTTCACGATTCTTCGGTATGTCATTATGTATCACCAATTAAAAAAATTAATAATGATCAAGTAGATTTACTTGGTGAGCGTTGGATGATTTTAATTGACTACTCTTTAACGAAACAAAAAATATGATAAATAACCTTATATTTTCTTTATTGCCTATTCTCTTATCTTTAATACTTGGATGGGGAATTGGGCGAGTAATAAATTCAAATACTAGAGATAATTTAGTAAGTTATATAACATTCTTAGTCTGGTTACTTCTAATTTCAATAGGTTTCCAATTTGGTAGTATTCTTTTTGATAAAGAACTAGGAACTACAGTAATTGTCGGATCATTTATTTATTCAACAATTATTACTTTTATTACTTTTATTTTACTTTTTAAAAAAGTAAAAAATACAAGTAAAAATAAGAAATCTATATCTGAAATTTTTAAACCTATCAAAGAGTGTGTGATTGCTATATCAATGGTTATTATTGGTATGGTTTTGTATCTTGTATTGCCGAGTAATTGGGAGAGTGAGGCTGTAAGTAGTATTCTTCTTTATATCTTGATATTTTTGGTAGGTGTGGATTTATCAACAATTAAAATTCAAGCTTTGACCATTAATCATTTTCAAGTACCACTAATTACAATTTTTTCACTATTCATTGCTGCATATTTAACAACATTCATTATAGATAAATCATTTTTTGAACTTTTAGTTTTAGGAAGCGGATTTGGCTGGTTTTCTCTTTCAGGTCCACTCATAGGAAAAACATTAGGTGCTGAATATGGAACTTTTGCCTTATTAACTGATTTAATTAGAGAGTTTTATGCAATAGGTTTGCTATATCTTCTTGGACGAAATTATCCTAATCCTATAATTGGTATTTGTGGAGCTACAGCAATGGATTCTACACTTCCATTTATAAAAAATAATTGTTCGCAATTGGACGTGCAAATAGCAATTTTTAGCGGTTTTATTTTGACAATACTAGCACCCTTTTTTATTATATTTTTTAGTGTTTTTATTTAAAATATTATTTTAGGCAGTGATTTACTTAACTTGATTATTAAATTTTTCTAAAATCAACATAATACACGTTATACGAAATGTGTTATATTTCTTGTGAAATTTCAACGCTATAGTTTCAATTTTATAGCCCGAGCATCCCAGTTCGGGCTTTTTTATGCTTTTTCACGTTCCACGGCTAATCTTTGATCAATATTCCACGTTTTTAATTAGAGCCTGTCATCAATTAGCTTGAGAAAATCTAACCTGTCCTCATTATTTTTTCATGACTAAACGCTATGCATTAAGAGATGATCAGTGGGAGCAGATTAAGGATCTGTTACCTGGACGAGCGAGTACTGTTGGAGTAACTGCCAAAGATAACAGGCTATTTGTTGAAGCAGTATTGTATCGGTATCGTTCAGGTATTCCATGGCGAGACTTACCCGAACGCTTTGGGGATTTTAGAGTTGTGCACACTCGCTTTAGCCGTTGGGCTAAAGCAGGCGTATGGCAGAAAGTTTTTGAAGTGCTATCACATGAAAGTGATAATGAATATGCCATGCTAGACTCAACCATTGTGCGTGCTCATCAACACAGCGCCGGAAAAAAAAAGAACAGGCAATCGGACGCAGTAAAGGTGGTTTAAGTACCAAAATTCATGCCCGTACTGATGCTTTAGGCAACCCAACAGGATTTTATCTCACTGCCGGGCAGACTCATGACTTAAATGGTGCTGATGTGCTGCTGGACTTATCGTTAAGTCAGACTTGGCTCATGGATAAAGCCTATAATTCTAAGGATCGGGTGATTGATCCAATCCATAAGATCAAGGGTCAGATCGTGATGCCATCCAAAAGTAACGCGATTGATCAGCGTGATTATGACCAACATCTTTATAAAGCAAGACATCTGATCGAGAACTTCTTCGCCAAGCTCAAGCAGTATCGAGGTATTGCTACGCGCTATGATAAATTGGCTCAAAACTTCCTGTCAGCAATCTACCTTGCTTCAATCATGATATGGCTTAATTGATGACACGCCCTAGTTCAGCTAAATAAAATTATTTGCTCCCAACTGTAATAACCAAGCGAGTGCCTACGAGCGATTGAGCAACATAAAAATTTCGCCCCGTCTTTTTCCTGATTACAAAGCCTCCTTTTGCAGCCAAACGAGATTAACCGAGCAAAGCGACTGTATAGCTTTTGCTTGATGATCGAGCGTGAGCGAGTAAAAAATCTCTATGAGCGAAGCGAATCCATTTTTGCTTTTAGATTTCACAAACAGAATTAACCAAAAACTGCCCCTCGAAGCGAGGAACGAGCTTCAATAGAGTACGAGCTTTAGCGAGTATCTAGGGCAGTTTTAAGCACTTCCCCTCTTTTTAATAATTTTATAATTTTATAATTTTAGACCTCTTATTTTAATTAAATATCAATAGTTTGTGCGCCTATATCTATACGTTTATGCAGTCTTATCTATACGTTTATGCAGTCTTATCTATACGTTTATGCAGTCTTATCTATACGTTTATGCAGTATTGCTATACATATTTAATCAATGTAATATAATTACAACTAAAAACAATGTATGTATAAAAAATGGCAAATGATTTAGTCGTTAAAAATAATGCTTTGATTGATGCAAGTTATACATTAAGTCTTATAGAGCAACGCTTAATAGGGTTGGCTTTGGTTAAAGCCAATAATCAGCACCAAGAAATAACAAGTGATACTGTGTTGACAATACATGCAGGGGAGTATGCGGAACAATTTAAGGTAGATAGCTCAGTTGCTTACCGAGCATTAAAGGAAGCATCAGAACGCTTATTCTTACGCTATTTTTCTTATACGTTATATGGCTTAGAGTTTGGTAAAGAATACACGCTTAAACCGCCAAAAAAACTAAGAGATTGTGATATACCCACAACAATGAAATCGAGATGGGTACAAAAAATTGGTTATACCGAATCAGAAGGCTTATTACATTTTCAACTTACCAGCGATGTTGTTTTATTAGTTGCCAATTCAAAAGAATATTTTACAAGTTACTACCTTTCTCAGACTACAGAATTTACTAGTACCTACGCCACTCGGTTGTTTGAGTTATTAATGAAGTGGAAAAATGTAGGACATATTCCGCTTATTCCAATAGAGCAGTTACGAGGACAGTTAGGTGTAGAACCCAAGCAATATAAAATAATTTCTAACTTTAAGTTACGAGTATTAGATGTTGCTGTGGAACAAGTGAATCAACATTCAGACTATACGATTAAATATAAACAACATAAGCAAGGGCGGACGATTATTGGTTTTTCATTCACATTGAAGCCTAAAGTAGATAAAACCTCAAAAAAAATAATATCCAAGCAAAATCGCAATAGCCCCGATTTTTTCATAAAATTGAGCGACCCACAACGTCATTTATTTGCAAATAAAATGTCAGAAATGCCTGAAATGGGGAAATATTCACAAGGTACAGAAAGCTACCAACAATTTGCTATTCGTATCGCTGATATGCTTTTAGAGCCTGAAAAATTCAGAGAGCTTTATCCAATATTAGAAAAATCAGGATTTCAGCCATGATTAAATTAAATAACCTATCAACCGATCTAAAACATGTGACCGTTGAATACCTCGACATCGTAAATTATGAAATTGCGAGAGAAAATATATGCGGTTATATCTTCCTATTATCCCGAATATCCAAAGATGCCGAACCAACCGAAAAAATACAGATGGAAAGCAAAATACAGAACTTAATTTACTATCGGGATAATTTACAAATCGAGGACAAGGACAATATTCAAAAGGTTTTAAATACGCTCATTCCAGAGTATCAAGCCGAACAAAAAAACCAAATAGCTAAGAAAAATTAGGCTTCAATATCGGGCAAATCAAAAAGCTGTCGATCTCTATTTTCTGTTAAATATTCGTTGAGTTCAGCCAATATTTTTTCTTTATTGGCTTCATTCTGCATTTTTTTAATCAAATAAGAACCGAGCAGAATTTTACGCCGAGTATCATCTTTTCGTTGCTGTTCCTTTTGCTTGGTACGTTCTCTTGCTTCGATAGCTTGTTTCTGTGCTTTTAACTGTTTCAGCTTCTCTAACTGGGCTTCAATTTTCTTTTCAATATTTTCAGCAGATTTAGTCATAACGGTTAATTTCGGAATATAGAAAACCACTCAAGCATAAGACCCTATGAATTGAAATTCAAGCGGGTAATATGCTATCGTTTTTTTCATGAAATGCGCACTTACGACTT
>NZ_KB850170.1:0-24569 GCF_000369725.1 Acinetobacter sp. CIP 101966
TCGGTCATTTTTAGATTTTTCTGGTTTTATTAAGTGTTTGATAATTATATTAATATACAAGTGTACTTCGTATAACCGCCATTATGTTAAATGGACATAAATCAATTCTAAAATTATCTATGATCATTCTTACTTTTACTTCAGTACTGCGGTTAGGGTGGATAGAAAAGGGCCTAACTGCTATCATTGCCCCCGAAACCCTCCAAAATAGATATCTTTCTTAATATGACACTTACGCCACCATAAGTTTATTTATCTCTTAAAACAGTAAATAACTCATCACTGTCTAGTGATGTGGTGTAGTAGCTTGTGTGTCATATATCACATCACTAGCCTTTCCTAAAATTTAAAAAAATAGGCTATTTTCATGTTATCCACTATTCGAGAACAATGGTTCTCCAATATTCGCGGGGATGTTCTTGCGGGTATTGTTGTTGCTTTGGCTCTAATTCCTGAAGCAATTGCCTTTTCAATTATTGCAGGTGTCGACCCTAAGGTAGGGTTATATGCTTCATTCTGTATTGCCGTGGTGATTTCTTTCGTAGGCGGTCGTCCAGGGATGATTTCTGCTGCAACTGGTGCTATGGCTTTATTAATGGTCACACTGGTTAAAGAGCATGGTCTGCAATACTTATTAGCAGCCACAATTTTGACAGGATTTATTCAAATCCTAGCAGGCTATCTAAAATTAGGTGCATTGATGCGCTTTGTGTCAAAGTCGGTTGTGATTGGCTTTGTGAATGCCTTGGCTATTCTAATTTTTATGGCCCAATTGCCTGAACTCACCAATGTGACATGGCATGTCTATGCGATGACAATTGGTGGTTTAGCCATTATTTATCTATTCCCCTATATCCCAGTAATAGGCAAGCTTTTACCCTCTCCCCTCATCTGTATTGTACTCCTCACGCTCTTTGCCTTGTTCATTGGTTTAGATGTAAGAACCGTAGGTGATATGGGGCAATTACCAGATACTCTTCCAATTTTCTTGCTTCCTGATATTCCTTTAAATCTTGAAACTTTAGCTATTATTTTGCCTTATTCACTGGGATTAGCAGCCGTCGGTTTGCTTGAATCTATGATGACAGCAACGATTGTCGACGATTTAACAGATACCACCAGTGATAAAAACCGTGAGTGTAAAGGACAAGGCGTTGCCAATGTCGCTTCAGGCTTCTTAGGCGGAATGGCAGGCTGTGCCATGATCGGTCAATCAATTATTAATGTGAAATCTGGTGGTCGTACCCGTTTATCTACCTTTAGTGCGGGGGTCTTCCTGTTAATTATGGTGGTGTTTATCAGTGACTGGCTCAAAGTCATTCCAATGGCTGCACTGGTTGCCGTAATGATCATGGTTTCAATCGGAACATTTAACTGGGATTCACTGCGCAATATTCGCCAATATCCCTTCTCTAGCAATATCGTAATGATAGCGACAGTGGTTGTGGTTGTTGCCACACATAACCTGGCTTATGGCGTATTAGTCGGTGTTCTTCTTTCTGCATTATTTTTTGCTAACAAAATTGAACGCTACATGGTAATTCAGTCCGAATTTAATGAACCTGAAAGTACCCGTACTTATACGGTGACGGGTCAAGTGTTCTTCAGCTCGGCAGATAAATTTACGTCTGCATTTGATTTCAAAGAAGCACTTTCAAAAGTTGTGATTGATGTTAGTCAGGCTCACTTTTGGGATGTGTCTGCGGTCGCTGCCGTAGATAAAGTGGTCATTAAGTTTAGACGTGAAGGAACAGAAGTCGAACTGATTGGAATGAATGAAGCCAGTAAAACGTTAGTCGATAAGTTTGGTATCCATGATAAGCCAGATGCTTTAGATCGCTTAAATAGCCACTAAGAGGGATGAATTATGTCAAAAATTATTGCATGTATTGATGGATCATTAGCAACAAATACCGTTTGTGATTATGCAGCTTGGTTTAGCGATAAATTGAATTCACCTCTTCAGTTATTGCATGTCATTGATAAGCCAAAAGCGAAAGCACCACAAGATTTAAGTGGTGCAATTGGTCTAGGAAGTCGAGAAACCTTGCTAAACGAGTTGGTTGAACTGGAAGAACGTAAGGGGAAAATTGAGCTAGAGCATGGCCAAATTCTTCTTCGGGAAGCAAAAAACTATCTATTGGAGAAGTTCTCTATTGATGCTCAAAGCTTTCAACGCCATGGCAGTCTTTTAGAAACAATCATGGGAATGGAAGAGGATATTCGAGTTCTTGTTATGGGTAAGCATGGAACTGAAACCGAGCACAATTCCAGTAAAGTTGGAACCCATATTGAAAATGTTGTTCGTGCTCTTCATAAACCCGTGTTAATCACATCCTCACCGTTTAGTCCACCTCAGTCATTTTTAATTGCTTTTGATGGAAGTCCTACTGCACGTATTTGTGTAGACAAAATTGCAAATAGCCCTTTATTAAAAACCCTGACAGCTCATGTGGTATATGTTGGTAAGCCAAATAGTGATATGACATCACAAGTCACTTGGGCAAAAGAGCTACTTGCAAATAATGGTTTTGATGTCATTGATAGTGTGCTTGAAGGTGATGTTGAGAAATCTATATTGGATTATCAAGAAAAAAACGTTATTGATATGATTGTGATTGGTGCATATGGTCATTCAAAGATACGCCAGTTTTTTATTGGTAGTACGACGACCAAATTGTTATCAAGTTCTACAAAACCAGTATTATTACTAAGATAATTTTTACAAGATAAAGGGATAGTTAAAAACTATCCCTTTTTTAGAATTTCTAAAATTAACATAATACACCTTATACGAAATGCGTTATAATTCCACTTAGAAATCAATGCTGTAGTTTCTAGTTGATAGCCCGAACATCCCTGTTCGGGCTTTTTTTATCTTTTTTAGTGTTCCACGCTTAATAAATAAGCAATGTTCCACGATTTTATTCAGTTTCAATAAACATCATCCGGTTTTTTGAGGAGTCATTATTTCATTGCTGGCAATGAAATTGGCTCATCAAAAAAGTGGAGTGCTGGCTAACCATAAGGAAGGAAGAAACGGCTCAGGAAGCCCCTTTTTTTAGGTTCAGGCTCAATATGTTCAGGGATAGGGATCCGTTTGTTCTCAGGAGTAGTCAATCCGTCATAGTTTGATTCATCCTGTGACCGAGGATCTGTTGCTATATTCGAATTAGTAGATTCATTTAGCTGATTAATATTTTCTTGTTTTGGCTGTTCTAAGGTGCCTTTAAACTCAATTCTGTGAGTAAGATCTTCAATATGTTGCATCAAAGACTTTTCTCTTTGATTTGCTAAATCTAACTGATTTTTGAGTAAAGAAATCTGATCTTTTAATACATTTTCAACTTCAGATTGAACGTGTACCTGTACATCCTTCTGAACTTGTTCAGTGCGTGTACTGGACTGAACACTGATTGGATTGCCATAAACTCTAATAAGTTCCGATAAGTCTATAAGACCATCATGATCTCTTGATAATTCACCATTTTTTAAAGCCTCATATATTGTTGTACGTGATTTTTTAAAGGCTTTACTTGCGTCCATGACGCTGAATTTTGTTGTGTTCAATGTAATCCCTCAGTGCGTGTACAAGGATGTTCGTGTGAACATCCAATCTGAACATGAAGTTTATTTTGTATTAAAGCCTACTTTCTTTAGATAGGGGAGTAGTTCTTCAAATTTTTGTGGATCTCGTAGCATTTCAGAAATTCGAACTGCAAATTGTGAGTAGCTTTCAGTACCTTGAGAATATTTATTCATATCTGGAAGCTCAGATAATTTACTGGCAAAAAGATGACACTGTGCATCGGTAAATTTTGAGAAAATCTCAAGAGCAGTTTGCTCTTTAGTATGAGCTATAACGACTTTTTTCAGTTTAAAGGTGAATGAAAAACCAGAAATATTACGTCCCTTTTTATGTTGCTGACATTGGACGTTAATATCCGTATGTTCATTAATTTGAGCAATAGCTAAATTTAATACTCGATCTTTAAAATTTCCCATTCTTGTATATTCATCATCAAGAACGCCTATTTTTTGTCTGAACTCTGCAAGTTCAATAATAGGAGTTTGACCCGTACTGCGCCAAGCAATTAATAATTCATATAATCGCACAGCATAAGCGCTGCTGAGATTACTAATCTGTTGTAACTCATATTTAGTAAATTGTTCTTCTAAACGTGTAATAAGTGGCACGATTGCAGGGGCAAATATTAACTTTACTGTAGCTTCATCGTCGATATATCTAATTTCGCTGACCCAACGACTTAAAACATTCTCTACATTTCCTCTTTTATTAATTTCTTGATAGCTAAATTGACGTACAAATAGATCTTTACAGGCATCTTTTAACGCTTGGTAAGCTGTTTGTCTTGCAACATTAAATTGATTTACATAACTCTCAGCATGGACTTCTAAAGGGTCATTTGCATTGATTCCCCGACCACTATCTCTTGCTTCGACGATAGCTAATAAGATCAAACGTTGTTCTACTAAGTCTAAGTTATAACTCGCATTAATTAATGCATTGTCTTTAACTACTAAGTCCCGCATTCTATTTATCTACATTATTACTTATGAATATAAATCTATAATAATAAATATGTAGATTAATGCAAGGTAAACGTAGTTAAATCTACAAAAAAAATAATGTAGATTATTGGTAGGTAAACGTAGTCATATTGGTAGGTAAACGTAGTCATATTGGTAGGTAAACGTAGTCATATTGGTAGGTAAACGTAGTCATATAAGCTCTAGAAGCCTTTATTTACAAAGACTTGAGCCTCTCTAAAAGCATTTAAAAGCTTAAAAATAATTAAAAGCCCAGGGAATGAAAAATTGCCCTTGGTTTTCGCTTTGCTCAAACTCTATTGAATCTCGCTTTCGCTCGATTCGTCGGGGCAATTTTTGGTTCATATTTTCGTGAATTTAAGAAAAAGCAAAAGCAAGATCAAAAGCAGCTCGGAATTCGCTTCGCTCATGAGCTTTTTTTCTCGCTACGCTCGATTTAGGAATCAAACTTGGAAAGTTCGCACCCATGCGGGATGCTCTGTAGGGTAGGTGATTAATGGATAGGGAGCTTGTAATCAGGGAAAGGGATGGGCAAATTTTCTCAGTTCGCTCGTAGACACTCGCTCTGTTTAACGACTCATGCCACGAGATTTCATTTTAGGCGCATGTTGCTGTGCTTTGAGTTGTTGTTCTTGTCTGAGTTTCATCTGTTGTTCTGCTTTAATCTCATCCACACATTTTTTAACGATCTTGTAGGACTGGTAGAGGGTCTGGTATTGCTTGGCTTTCTCCGGATGCTGTTTTTGATATTTCTTCCAGGCATGTTCCTTGAAAGCATCATTTTGCAGTAATTCCTTCACACCATGTTTTTTCTGGTGTTCATGCTGACCTTTCAGCTTTTTGTGTTCCTGATAAATCTCGTCACGTTGGGCTTCCCAGGCTTTTTTTCCAAACAGTAAGGGTTTGTTCTGGGTTAATTCGTTGTGTTGATCGACCAGGCTTTGTAATTTGTCATGACTTTGCTTGAGTCCGCTTTTCACGATCTCCTGGGCGAGCTGCTGATTGAACTCGTTTTGATGTTTGTGTTGCTTGCTCAGGGTCTTTTCGGCCTTCTCTAGATGCTGCTGCATGAAATCCAGGTCTAGATTCGCGTCTTTTGCGCTGATTTCGCGTTTTAATACTTTGCCAAGGGTTTCCCTCTGTTTTTCTTCAAACAGGGCTTTTTCGTCAATTGGTGGCGTTTTAGCACTATTTTTGATTTGGATCTGCTGTTCAGTTTTTAGTGTATTGAGTTTGATCTCATTTTCAGCAATCAGCAGATCCATATTTTTGCCGTATTGCAGCTGAGCCTGATTTCTCTGTTTGATTTCGTCATTGCTTCGGCTGATTTCGGTCTTAATCCCTTTTCGGCGCAGTTCGGTGACTTTCGGCCCTTCGTGCAGCGTGGCTTCTAAACCATTCTCCTGGTCTTTGTAGCTGCGGTGGTCGACTCGGGCAGTGTATCCAGCCAGATCCAGGTGCATATTGCAGATATCGGCAAAGTGTTCGCGCCAGTGTTCGATTTCTCCACTGTGTTTCTGATCCAGTTCCCGGGTTTTCTCTGTAAAACCTTCTGGCGTAAGTTTACGTGTGCTCATTAGGATATGGGCGTGATAATTGCGCTCATCACTGCCGGATCCGGTATGCGGTGCATGAATACAGGCATCGACTGCTACCTGATGTCTTTCCACGATGCTGGCACATAATTCTTCGAGCATGGCCAGACGTTGTTCCTGGTTCAGTTCACTTGGAAAGGCAATTTCAAATTCCCTAGCTACAGTCGAGTTTTTTCGGGTTTCCCGTTGTTCAACTTCGTTCCAGAGTTTTTCTCGATTCTTTAAATGTTCCGGTGCGCCTTCTGGTAAATAAATTTCTTTGTATTCCACACCAGTTTTTCGGCTGTAGTCATGTTCTCGGCCTTCACGTTCACAATAGATCTTTTCACCTGCCCGATAGGCAATCGCAGCAGTGGCGGAATGTCCTGCTGATCGTGCTACGGTTTTGACTGAAAAGTGGTAAATCGCCATGCCTATTTTTCGCTTTTAAATTTTCACGTAGTGAAATACAACCGTGGATACGGTTGTCGGGGTATTGGGGAGACCCCAATCGGACTTGCGAACGAAGTTTGCATAAGTGCGCTCTTCGAGGAAAACATTACTATACATATAGCACCTTGAATGCATATTCAAGTGCGCTTATGTTAGGGATGGTTTCCCAGGATGATGGTATTGGATTAATGAGCGTTACTGAAACACTAGACAGCAAAATTAAAGCCCAGGAAGAAAAGCTGAAACAGCTTAAAGCTCAAAGACAGGCAGCACTTGCAAGAGAACGTGCTAAAGAGAAAGAACAGGCTCGTAAAGATGATACTAGACGCAAAATTCTAATCGGATCTTGTATGCTAAAAATCACTGAAGAAGATGAACAGGCACGGGCTAAATTGATCGCTCAGATGGACCGGTATTTGACGGATGAAAGAGACAGAAAGTTATTTAATCTTTAATGTAGAACTCTAATATGAATAATTTATCAATAACTTCTCCCAAGGCTCCCTTGATTAAATCTTGGTTTGGTTTTGTCTTAGGTGCAGCATCTGTTGCTATAAGTCTCTTTGGCTTATCCAAAAGTTTTGATTTAGCCGGAATTTTAAGTACTTTGGGTTTTTTATGTTTTTGGTATCCTTGGAGTCAAATGACTGGTTGGAAGGATCCAATAAAGAACTTTTTCAAAGTAGATGATCAATCAATGAGTAAATCATGCATCTACTTAACATTGATCGCCACAATACTACTTATAACTTCTACCGTGATAACTTTTATTAATTAAAATTCTAGGAAATATCCATTCATTTGGCTTTATACAAAGTGAGGTTTTTACCTCACTTTTTTGATTGCGTATATGAGATTTTATGTTAAATAAATGTTTAGAAGATTCAGGAACAAGACCTCTAGTATAATGTGTATTCTGTTAATTTTAGATTCAATTTTTTTCTATTATTAAAATACTTTAGCAGTATGTTTTTTTATTTAAAAAATAAATAAAATCAATATTTAAGTAAATTTTGGAACTCTACATGCAAGTGTTTGATCAAAGGTTTGAAGTAGTTCGTCTATGTAGTGACAATGGAGGCATGGGGTTAGTCTTATTAGTTAAAGATTTGACAGGAGAATATCAAGGAACTCTTGCTTTAAAATATTGTAGAGAGACTAGTGAGGAATATTTATCGCGCTTTAAAAGGGAAGTCCGTTTAGTCAGTAAATTTCAAGGTAATGAAAAAGTAGTTCAAATATTACATTATAATTTTGAACACTCTCCTCCATATTTCGTTATGCCATTTTATGAGCAAGGGGATTTATGCAAGCTTCATACAATATTAGCTAAAGATCATATTCAGCAAGAAAAGATTATAAATCAGATGATCGATTGTATTAGCGAATTGCATAGTGAGGGTATTTATCATCGGGATATCAAACCTCAAAACTTCTTAATTAATGGGGATCATATTGTTGTATCTGATTTTGGATTAGGTTTAGAGCCAAATTCAATTTCTAGATTTACTGTGAGTTCTGATTCTTGGGGGACTCATGGATTTCTTCCTCCAGAATTCCAAGATAATGGTTTTAAATATGCAGATGCCCAAGCTGATATCTTTATGTTAGGAAAAAGTATCTATGCATTATTAACCAATATTGACCCTACTTACTTTAGACAACATGAAAATATACATAGTTCATTACAATATGTATTAGATAAAGCATGTGCTCCTACAAAAGATAGACGTTTTAGTAACTTAGCGGAAATGAAACAAGCTATAGAGCTCAGCTTTGATGTAATATTAAAAAGAAGAGGAGCATTGGCAGAGGCTCAGGCACACTTAGAATTTATTAAAAATTTATTGAAATCAGAAGGGAGATACGAACCTAGTCAGATTAAACAGTTTGTAGATCAAATGCTTCATCTAGATGATGATGACCTATTCAAAGTTATTGAAGAAATATCTAGACCTACCTTCTTTAAAGTTTTATCTGATCCAAACCTGCAAAATACTTTGGGGGACTTCCTCAATCTTTATGAAAAATTTGTAGAGTCACAACACTATGCTTGGGCATTTGCTGAAACAATAGCTAAAATAATGCATATATTGATTAACTCAAAAGACGTTAACTTAGAGAATAAAGTTAAGGCCTTAGATTTAGCAATTAAATCTGCTGTATATATGAATAGATATGCTGCTATGGAAACTTGTGCCAATATTATTAAAAATATTGATAATGAAAATTTAGCGGAAAGAGTCGTTAATGTAATGCGTGATAACCAAGAGACGTTTGTTGATGATATAGAACGTAGTGCGTGTAAATCAGAAAATATTAGAAATTATTTGGAAGTGATTTCTCGTTAATCACTATTAAGTAAAAATTTTTAATATAAATTTCTTCTATTAATTTAAGAATGGGAGCTTAAGCTCCCATTCTTATTAATGATTTTTTAAATCTTTTAACATTGCTTCACGTAGAATTTTATTCATGCGTGTCTGATAGCCTTTCCCTTGTGCTTTTAACCATGCAAGTACATCAGCATCAAGACGAACAGAAGTTTGTTGCTTCACTGGACGATAAAATTGCCCATGACGAACTGCCTTACTCCAGTCGGTGATTTCAGGAATATCAGAAAGATCTAATTGATCA
This sequence comes from Acinetobacter sp. CIP 101966, assembly GCF_000369725.1. Classification (NCBI taxonomy): domain Bacteria; kingdom Pseudomonadati; phylum Pseudomonadota; class Gammaproteobacteria; order Moraxellales; family Moraxellaceae; genus Acinetobacter; species Acinetobacter sp. CIP 101966. Next base: position 9,237 of record NZ_KB850170.1, read on the forward strand.
TCAGGTACAGTTCCCTTAGCAAGTAGGCGTTCAATTTCAGCATCTTGCTTGTCGCTGAAACTTTTATTCAGCTCTTTGCGTGTATATCTAACCATGCTCATATTGATTTCGCTCCGCCTTAGTTACCTGTCTTGCACTAATGATTCGTATGATTTCACAGTCATCTTCGTCAAAGATAGTGTGAGCTACTAGTAGCATTAGTACGCCTTTTACTTTTCCAATGGTTTGCCAACGTTCTTCACCATCGGTATGTCTGTCTTGGATTGAGATCCTCAGTGGATCTTCAAAAACAAGGCTTGCAATTTCGAAAGAGATATCATGCTTTTTCTGATTCTTTCGATTCTTAGCCTCATCCCATTCAAAATACTGTTCCATAAAAAACATTCAAATTTGTATATACAATAATGTATCATAAAATTGTATCTCTCAAGTTGAGAAGCGTAATTTTTAGTCAAAATTATTGGCAAAACATTCCAAAACTGCTCATAAAAAAGCCGACTTGTTTCAAAATCGGCTTTTCGGTCATTTTTAGATTTTTCTGGTTTTATTAAGTGTTTGATAATTATATTAATATACAAGTGTACTTCGTATAACCGCCATTATGTTAAATGGATAGTACTTTAGTGGATTATTCATGCTTCCCATTTAGAAAAACTTGCGGAGCCTTTTCTAATCTGTAATCCTTGCCACTAAGGGTGTCTAGCTAAGCTAAGGCAGGTGTTTATTGTAGTCGGGCCGCTACAATGCTGATAAAGAGCACCTGTATGTTTAATTTCAAGATTTTTAATAGAATCTCTACGGAAGTATTGACGATAAAAAATGACCTCCAGCTTAATTCTGAGATTCAACTCATAACAAAATATAAGACCTCTACTTCTGAAGATTATAAAAAAGCAATTATTTTGATCTTTAAAGAACGTGGTTATTCAGCTTTAGAGATTGGTCAACTATTGGAAAATTAAAGTAAAAGATTTATTCTGATCAGATAGGCACCCTTATTTAAAGGTGCCTATTCATTTTAGAAATTCTTAAATTTCAATCTGACTACCTAGCTCTACCACCCGGTTAGAAGGGATTTTATAAAAATCACTGACAGGGCTGGTATTTTTTTGCATTGCGACAAATAACTTTTCACGCCATGTAGACATCTTGTTGGACATACTTGGAATTAATCTTTCTCTAGAAACAAAGAAGCTGATATTCATTAAGTCATACTCAAGATCCAGTACTGAAAAAGCTTGTTTCAATGAATGAGGCACATTAGGCTCTTCTTTAAAGCCATAATGGATCGTTATTCTGAAAAAACCATTCTCTAGTACTTCAGTAACGATTCGCTTAGCTTCATCAACATACGGGATTTCAGAAGTCTTGATTGTCACCAAAAAATTACGTTCATGCAGAACTTTATTATGCTTTAGATTATGTAAAAGCGCATGGGGTACGACTTGAGGCGTTCCAGTTAAAAATACGGCATTTCCACTCACTTTCTGACCTGTCTGTTCAAGGTGCTCAAGAAACACATTCAGTGGAAGCGTGTCCTTCTGCAGTTTGTCCTGAAGAATCTCTCTGCCTTTTTTCCAGGTCATCATAAGGGTAAAAACGATAACTGCAATAACGACTGGCACCCAGCCACCAATCAGGACTTTTAATAAGTTTGAACTTAGTAAAATTAGATCAATAAAGGCGAACGGAATAATGAACAGCAAGACTTTCCAGGTTCTCCATTTCCAGTAACTATAAGCCAGAAAAGCCACTAGCAGGGTGTCACAGAACATGGTCACAGTGACGGCCAGACCGTAGGCACCTGCCAATTTACTGCTACTTTCAAATATTAAGATCAAAATAGTGATGGAGATAAACAGGAGCCAGTTCAGTAAAGGAATATAAATTTGTCCAATTTCCGAAGCAGAGGTATGTAAAACTGTAAGCCTAGGTAGATATCCCAACTGGATTGCCTGTTTAGCCATAGAGAATACCCCACTGATTAAAGCCTGTGAGGCAATCACTGCTGCTGCAGTAGCTAGAATAATCATTGGATAGAGAAAGGCTGAAGGCAGAAGTAGGTAAAAAGGATTAGTAATAGCCGAAGGATCTCTTAACAGTAATGCTCCTTGCCCAGCATAATTCAGCATCAGACATGGCAGTACAATTAAAAACCAGCCTAACTTGATCGGTAAAATACCAAAATGTCCCATATCCGCATATAAGGCTTCACCACCTGTTACGGTTAAAACCACAGCCCCCATCACAAAAAATGAAATAAAAGGATTGTTAATAACGAATAAAAAAGCCCAGTGCGGGCTGAATAGTGCAAGAACAAATGGACTTTGAATAATACTTATAATGCCAATGGCACCAATAGATAGAAACCATAACAGGGTAATAGGACCAAAAAATTTCCCCATCATTGCAGTACCATGTTTTTGAACGGCAAAGAGGGCTATCAGAATTCCAATACTGATGGGAATAATGAAGCGATCAAATGACGGGGCAGCAACAGAAAGGCCCTCAACTGCAGATAGAACAGAAATGGCAGGAGTGATAATACCGTCACCGAAGAAGAGTGATGCTCCAATGAAACCTAAGATAATGATTGCAAGTCTTTTTCCACGGGATAATCCTTTTTGCCTAAGGTTTAAGGCGAGTAATGCCATGATACCCCCTTCACCATTGTTATCAGCTCTCATGATCACCAAAACATATTTAAGCGAAACAATTAAGGTAATGGTCCAAAAGATTAAAGAGAGAATTCCTAGGATATTAAGTTCATTAATAGGTAGCCCGCGTGTCGCATGAAAGCTTTCTTTTAATGCATATAATGGACTCGTTCCTATATCGCCGAATACTACTCCTAGGGCAGCCAGTGTTAATGCTGGTACTGCCGGCTTACTCACATTATTTTGCATATATTTGATTTACAAAATTGGGGAGCCTCGAATTTTATCATCTGGCTTCTCATGAAATTGCCTTGTACATAAAAACCCATACTTTCTTAGAGTGTTATAGTTTTTCTAGCTAAGCCTGCACTATATAGGTGCTATTTCACTTATAAGTAATCCAAAAATATATGATTCTTTAATAGATAATTTTAAGTTTTTTCTAAAATTAACATAATACGCGTTATACGAAATCAATACATTTTATCTTTAGGTTTCAATGATATATTAAGATTTTACAAGCCTACATTCCCCAGTGTAGGCTTTTTTTATAATTTTTCATGTTCCACGCTTACTATTTGATCATTGTTCCACGGTTTTGATTAGATATTTTAATTATTAAACTTCTTCCAGTAATAGCCGAGCGAGTGTCTACGAGCGACCACCTGGCATTAAAATTTCGCCCCTGCCTTTTCCCTGATTACAAGCTCCCTTTTGCTTCATAACGAAAGATACAGAGCATCCCGAATGGGTGCGAACTTTGGAGCTTTTGCTTTTCAAAAAGTATGAGCGAAGCGAATACATTACAAATGCTTTTGCTTTTAGATTTCACAACAGGATTAACTAAAAACTGCCCCACGAAGCGAGGAACGAGCTTCAATAGAGTACGAGCTTTAGCGAGTACATAGGGCAGTTTTAAGCACTCCCCTCTCGAAAGGCTTTTAATTATTTTTAAAGCTTTTAATGCTTTTAGACAGGTTGAAACCCTTGTGTAGTAAGTGTTACAGACTATATAAACGGACATTTGCTCTTGTATAAACGGACATTTGCTCTTGTATAAACGGACATTTGCTCTTGTATAAACGGACATTTGCTCTTAATTAAAAGACATTATAAATATTGACCTTAAAAAGATATTAGATTACATTGTCCTTTAATTAGATAATAATAAGTTCTTCTTATGAAAAATAGTTTAGTCGTGAAAGATAATGCTCTAATAAATGCCAGTTACAACCTAGAGCTAACGGAACAACGTTTGATCATGCTAGCTATCATTAATGCTAGAGAATCGGGACAAGGAATCACTGCGGATAGTAAACTGGAAATACATGCTAGTGACTACGCCAAGCTATTCAATGTATCTGCCGATGCGTCATATAAAGCTTTGAGAGAAGCTGTAAATAATCTGTTTAATCGTCAATTTAGTTATACAGCCGAATATAAAAAAACAGGCAAAGTCGGCATTGTTCGATCTCGCTGGGTAAGCCGTATATTTTATGTAGATGACCTAGCATTGTTAGAAATTACTTTTGCTCCTGATGTAGTGCCTTTAATCACACGATTGGAAGAACACTTTACAAAATATGAAGCTAAACAAGTTGCTCACCTAACCAGTAAATACGCCACTAGGCTTTATGAATTGCTGATTGCTTGGCGTGAAGTTGGAAAAGTTCCACAACTAGAACTTAGTGAGTTTAGAAACAGATTAGGTCTTGTTGATAGTGAATACACCGCCATGAGTGACTTTAAAAAGCGTGTGCTTGAACCATCAATTAAACAAATTAATGAGCATACTGATATTACTGTAACGTATGAACAGCATAAAAAAGGACGGATCATTTCAGGTTTTTCTTTCAAATTTAAGCAAAAACAACAGCCAAAAGTTGAAGCAAAAAGAGATCCAAACACGCCTGATTTTTTTATAAAAATGACCGATGCACAACGCCATTTATTTGCGAATAAAATGTCAGAAATGCCTGAAATGGGGAAATATTCACAAGGTACAGAAAGCTACCAACAATTTGCTATTCGTATCGCTGATATGCTTTTAGAGCCTGAAAAATTCAGAGAGCTTTATCCAATTTTAGAAAAATCAGGATTTCAGCCATGATTAAATTAAATAACCTATCAACCGATCTAAAGCATGTGACCGTTGAATACCTCGACATCGTAAATTATGAAATTGCGAGGGAAAATATATGCGGTTATATCTTCCTATTATCCCGACTATCCAAAAATGCCAAACCCACCGAAAAAATGCAGATGGAAAGCAAAATACAGGACTTAATTTACTATCGGGATCATTTGCAGATAGAGGACAAAGACAATATTCAAAAGGTTTTAAACACGCTCATTCCCGAGTATCAAGCCGAACAGAATAACCAAACAGCTAAGAAAAATTAGGCTTCAATGTCGGGCAAATCAAAAAGCTGTCGATCTCTATTTTCTGTTAAATATTCGTTGAGTTCAGCGAGTATTTTTTCTTTATTGGCTTCATTTGCCTGCATTTTCTTAATCAAGTAAGAACCGAGCAAAATTTTACGCCTAGTATCATCCTTGCGCTCCTGTTCTTTCTTTTTGGTACGTTCTCTTGCTTCAATAGCCTGTTTCTGTGCTTTTAACTGTTTCAGCTTCTCTAACTGGGCTTCAATTTTCTTTTCGATATTTTCAGCAGATTTAGTCATAACGGTTAATTTCGGAATATAGAAAACCACTCAAGCATAAGACCCTATGAATTGAAATTCAAGCGGGTAATATGCTATCGTGTTTTTCATGAAATGCGCACTTACGACTTGGATTTCATCCAAGTCAAAGTTTGCGTAAGGGGAATCCCCTTAACCCCAAAAGCAAAAGCACCCCAAGGCGACTGCATGGCAATTTATCATTGTTCCACTAAAACGGTGAACCGAAGTTCGGGGCGAACTGCGGTTGCATCATCTGCATATCGTGCAGGGGAAAAACTAGAAGATGAACGCACAGGACTGACCCATGACTTTACGAGAAAAGACGGTGTCGCCCATTCTGAAATTCTGTCTAATTTAGATATTGAAATTGACCGTGGTGAACTTTGGAACTTGGCAGAAAAAACCGAAAACCGTAAAGATGCCCGAACCGCTAGAGAATGGGTCATTGCCCTACCTGATGAATTAGACGCTGATCAACGTAAGGACTTGGCAAAAGACTTTGCCAGGTCCTTAGTTGATCGCTATGGAGTGATCGCAGATTTAGCCATCCATGAACCCAGCAAAGGCGGTAATGATAAGAATCATCACGCCCATATCATGCTTACCACCCGAAAAGCCGAATTGGACACGGACAATAAACTCACCCTGACCACCAAAACCGATATCGAACTCAGCAACGCCAAACGAAAAAGCCTTGGCATGGGGACAACCCAAGAAGATATTAAGCAAATTCGAGAAACTTGGGCAGACTTAGCCAATAAAGCATTGGAACGTGCAGGCTACCGAGAAAAAATAGACCATCGTAGCTATGCCGATCAGAACAACGGACTACAAGCCACCATCCATGAAGGCACCAAAGTCACACAATTACGCAGACAAGGCATAGACACTGAAATCAGCCGTTTTAATGACAACGTCAAACAGCAAAATAGCCAACAGCTTCACCAACAGAAACAGCAAAAAGAGAGCGTTTTACAGCGTGGTTTAAGCCGTGTCGATCAAGGTTTTGATCAATGGCAGAAGAACCAAGAAACCAAACGTCTAGAACTGGAACGCCAAGCGGAAATGAAGCGACAGCAAGAATTAGATAAACAACGAGCCGAGCAAGCACTCCGCAAGGCATCTCAAAAACTAGGTAGAGGCGGAATGTCATTATGAGTAATCAAAATGATCTAGATGACCAGTTATATATTTTATTGGCATCCATGAAGGAATATAGAGAGGCCATAGCAGACGATAACAAGCGATTAGAGCAGTTTTACAACCATGTCGCTAGCGGAGTGCTAGACAAGGCTGAAAAATCGCTAGAAAACGCAAATAAGAAGCATACAGGCGCATTAAACAACAGTATTCAGGCATTAAACGAAGCTACACACAGGCTCAACTTAAAACTTATCATTATTTTTGCCAGCACGTTTGTTGCTGTGATGATGGTGTTCATTTTGGCTATCTTTTTATACATACCAAGCAAAGACGAAATTGATGAACGTAGAGCAGATATGGCTGTACTAAAAAAATATCCGCTACAAATTCGAGAAAGTGATGGTGAAACATTGGTGAGAATAATGAGGAAAAATTGCTACTCGTTTGAACCGAGTAGTGTCAAAGAAAAAACGTATGACTGGTGTCAGATCGACCCTAAAAAATACTAGTTGATCGGTACTTTGCTTGGTTTTTCTCATTACAAATCAAATTACAGCAAGCGCAAAATTGCCCGACTTTGAAACATGGCTTTAGCCATCTTTCAAAGCATCGAGCTGAAATTTCGCATAAGAGATTTTATGTTAAATCAGTTGGCTATAAATTTTCAAAAATATCCTTAGTTTAATATTTTAATAAGCAAGTAAAGGGTAAGATAGGATTGAAAATCTTAAATTTCTGCATTAAAAGAAACGGGAGTTAATAGTATGAGTCAAGACCCTAAAAAATGTCCTGTTACCCACCTGACTACTGAAGCTGGTGCCCCTGTGGTGGATAATCAGAACAGTATGACGGCAGGTGCGCGTGGACCTTTACTTGCCCAAGATTTATGGTTGAATGAAAAATTAGCAAACTTCGTCCGCGAAGTGATTCCAGAGCGTCGTATGCACGCTAAAGGTTCAGGTGCTTTTGGTACCTTTACCGTGACCAATGATATTACCCAATATACTCGCGCTAAAATTTTCTCTGAAGTCGGCAAAAAAACCGAAATGTTTGCGCGTTTCTCAACGGTGGCGGGTGAACGTGGCGCGGCCGATGCAGAACGTGATATTCGAGGTTTTGCCCTGAAATTCTATACTGAAGAAGGCAACTGGGATCTGGTCGGCAATAATACCCCGGTGTTTTTCCTGCGGGATGCCCGTAAGTTCCCTGACCTGAATAAAGCAGTCAAACGTGACCCGAAAACCAACAAGCGCAGTGCCACCAATAACTGGGATTTCTGGACATTATTGCCTGAAGCCTTGCATCAGGTGACCATTGTCATGTCAGATCGCGGTATTCCTGCTGGCTACCGTCATATGCATGGTTTTGGCAGCCATACCTTCAGTTTTATCAATGCCCAAAATGAACGCTTCTGGGTGAAATTCCATATGCGTACCCAGCAAGGCATCCAGAACCTGACCGATGCTGAAGCAGCAGACTTGATTGCCAAAGACCGTGAAAGCAGCCAGACCGACCTGTTTGATGCCATCGAACGTGGCGACTATCCAAAATGGAAAATGTACGTTCAAGTCATGCCAGAACTGGAAGCCGAAACAGTGCCTTATCATCCATTTGACCTGACCAAAGTCTGGCCGAAGGGCGATTATCCACTGATTGAAGTCGGTGAATTTGAGCTGAACCGCAATCCGGAAAACTATTTCCAGGATGTAGAACAGGCAGCCTTTGCACCTAGTAATCTTGTACCGGGCATCAGCTACTCACCGGACCGTATGTTACAGGCACGTTTAGTGAACTATGCCGACGCAGCGCGTTACCGTGTTGGTGTAAATCATTCACAGGTTCCGGTCAATGCTGCACGCTGCCCTGTAAACTCTAATCGTCGTGATGGTCAGGGCCGCATGGATGGCAACTATGGTTCATTGCCACATTATGAACCGAACAGTTTTAACCAGTGGCAGGAACAACCTCAGTTTAAAGAACCAGCATTAAAGATTACCGGTGATGCTGATTTCTGGGACTTCCGTGAAGATGACAATGATTACTTCAGCCAGCCACGTGCCCTGTTCAATTTGATGAATGATGAGCAGAAACAGGCCCTGTTTAATAACACGGCCGCAGCGATGGGTGATGCGCTAGATTTCATCAAATACCGTCATATCCGCAACTGTTATGCTTGCGATCCAGCTTATGGGCAAGGCGTTGCTAAGGCCTTAGGTATGACTGTAACAGATGCTCAAGCGGCACGTGAAACAGATCCTGCTAAAGGTTTGCCAAGTTTTCTTTAATGTGGAAATTTGATTTAGATAGTTAATAAAAAAACCCCGGCATCCTGCCGGGGTTTTTCGTATTGGTTCGCTCGGTATAACTCCTGTCGTACCTTACAGTCCTTGTGCTTATCTCTTGTTATTCTTGTATGGAACTTCCTGTTCCCGATGAGTTCATCATAGGAAAATTCACCTATCCTGGACAGCAGCAAAGGGCCGAGTTTCATGTGAGCCAAAGCGTACAAAATAGCCTAAATTTCATCCACAGAAATTGGGGATAGTTTTCACCCTGGAAGATTTGATAACATTGGGAAAATGCCAAAATTGACTATTTTTCAACCAATTTTATTGGCAAGAACTATCAAAAACGCTCATAAAAAAGCCGACTTGTTTCCAAGTCAGCTTTTCGACATCGTCGAGCATTATCACTATAACACAAGTATTTGATTTTTATGTGTTTAAAATATGCATTTCGTATAACGCCCATTATGTTAAATGGAGAATAAAATACGATCATATATTTATAATCCAATTCTTTTTTTGATAGAAAGAACCATTCTTTCTTTATTTAAATATCTGATACAGTGGCACTTATATAAAATATTATAACTTAGGTGATCCATGCCTAGCCTAACTCTCAAAGCGACATCAAAAAGATGCTTCGAGCCTAAAGTTCTAATGATTCTAATTGAGTGTCTGCCTGATGAACAAAGGCCTCCTATCAAAGAGTTATTAACCTCTTATCCTGTAGAAATTAAACTAAATTTAACTCCAGAAGTCTTAGAACCCACTGTCGAAAAAATACTAAAACGATTAGGCAGAGTATTTATTATCAGTAAGTAGATCAGTTCTGAAGTTTTCTTAAAATTAACATAATACACCTTATACGAAGTCAAAAAATGGGAGCTAAGCTCTCATTTTTGAATATGATTTTTAAATTTTCCTGTTGAAAATCAGGTAACTCAAATCGCTAATTCACTATGACTACCTAACCGAACTAATTTCAAAATTAGTAGTTCTCCTTCCTCTGTTTTTTTATAGATCAAAACAAGATCTGGTTTGATATGGCAGTCACGATGACCTACCCAATTACTGACCAAAGCATGGTCACGATACTTTTCAGGCAAGGTTTCATCAGCTTGCAATAACTCTAAAACAGTTTGTAGTTCAGCATCTACTGTATTTCGATGCTGCCCTTTTTTCTCACGCTTATAGTCTTTCTTGAATGCTGATGTGTACTTAATCGTCCGCATTTAGATCAGCCATCAAATCTTTTACAGAAGTGAAGCTCTTTGCTTTGCTTAGATCTTCTTCCATTGCAGCAATGGTTTCAGCACTGGGTTGCCAAATTTCAAAAGGCAGGGCCTTTTCTTTCGCGACTTTGGTTAACAACAAGCGAACTGCATCTGAGACAGTTAAGCCCATTGTTGCAAGAACTTCTGTTGCTTCATGCTTAATGTTTTCATTAATGCGAGTAGTTACTAGTGCATTTGAAGCCATGTTAAGCTCCTGTGATTAACATTGTTAATCACACTATATTCCTCGATGAAGAAAAATTCAATTCGTATAACCACCATTATGTTAAATGGATAGTTGTTTAGTGGAAAAATCAAGTTTTTGAAATTTCAAATTGAAGTTTTTTTGTTCAATTAGTAATTGTAATTTATATTCTATTGAATAACTATTTCATAACTTTTCCTATCATATTTGGCTGCATACGTAGCTACTTCTTGATTAATCTCTTTATGATTTTTATCTAAATATGAAAAGATTATTGAATCCTCATTGTGCTGCTCGTAATTGATGGCGTATTTATATTCTGAATAAGGATAAAGAGTACCTAAGCTATAAGTTTTTTGAGCACTAATATAAGTTACTTTAAGGTCTGTAATTGGATAATCAGTCTGATTTTTAATAAAAATATATCCATTTTTTTCAAATGGCTGGCATCCTATAAGTAGAACTAATGTAAGACAGTAAAATAGGCTATTCTTCATTTTGGTAGTTCTTCAAGTGGTCTTATGAGTTTATTAATAACTATAACTTGTGAGGTATCACAGCCATGATCTACTTCAGTTATCCAAGAATAATTATTTTTTTCTAGAGGATAGGAGCCGCCCCCTCCATATGCTACTTTATCACCTAAAAAATAAGTGTCTGAATCTACTTTTAAGCTCTTAGTTTCTGTATTCCAATCTATAGTTTTCGTAGCAAAAATTGGCAGAACTTTAGAGCCATCAGCATGTTCTAGATATAAGCATTTACCTTCCTTAATAAGCTTAGCCTCACTATAACTTGCATTATCTGCTCCCCCTGTATAGTGAATACGTGGAACAACTATATTTGATTCTATTTTTTCTGTAACTGGACTACAGGCTGCAAGGAAAATTAATAAAATAAATTCTAATCTTTTCATATTAAAGGAATTTTTTGAGAAAATAATAGAGAAATTAAAGCAAATTATTCCAAAAAGCTCTGATTAAAAATTGTTAAAATTAGTAGACATATGAGAGAAAATTATGAAAAAATTTTTATACTTCAATTGCTTATCTTTTATTTTTACTTATTTATCTTTGTTTTATCAGAAATATACATTAGTGGATCGTATAGTTGTAGACAAGCTTGAAAAAGTTAAAGTCATTGGAGGAGGATTTCCCTTACAGTTTTTAGTAGATGGTGAAATATCTCCAGGTGGGAGTATAGCGCTAGATCCTTTAAATATTATTATAGGAATAGATCAATTTATCTTCTTATATTTTATTTTTGATTATTTGTTCTGGATAAGTGTTTTATTTGCTTTTTACATAATTTTGAAAAGGTACAAACTAAAACAGATTTTCTAAAATTAACATAATACACGTTATACGAAATGCCCTTGATCAAGGGCATTTTTAGCCGCTACTTAACGTAGAATATCTTATGCAAAGTGAAAAACGACGGTCTATTGTCCTCGTTTCATATAACATTCATTATTTCAACTGAGGATAAAAAAGCTTTAAAACGATCTTTTTTGAGAAAGGAACAAGAAACAAAAGACATGGATAAGCAATAATCCAATTAATCATCCATTGTGAAAAAACAATTGATAATAAAAATTTATCTTCATTTAAAGCTCCTAGAATAGCGTTAATGCCACTCATAAAGAATGAGACAAAAAGGGGAATCAAAAACCCCTGTAATGATAGCTTGTTCATTGATTATTAAGATTTAAAATATTCTTGAACTTTTAAAATATTTTTTTGAAATATTATTAAGAGTTTCTAATATAAGATTAGAATCTTGACTGATTAGAGCAATATTAAGTTCAGACATATAATCAATTAATTGGCTTTTTGCTTTTTTTGCAAATTCAGGAGTAACTTCTTGATCTTCGTACAATAAGACGTAGTTCTTCGCAAACCCATAAATAAGAAATAAGGCCGAATTATCTAAATTATTATTGTTGCCAATTTCTTGCTCACATAAAATTTTTAACTGCTTGAAAGCATCTGTTCCATTTGGTAAAGCTTTAAAGTTTTCAAATATAAATTGGAATTTCATTTTGGGGACTCACTTAAAAAGAAACTCTACAGCTTTAGTCACTCCCAATCAATATCTAATTTTTCCAAAATTAATATGATACGTATTATACGAACTCCCAAAGCATGGCTTTCAGTCATGCTTTTTCTATCAAAAGAGTATAGCTGAATGATAGCGAGCCAAATCGCATACAATCTCTATCATTAGACTTGGTGCAATAATTAAATGATAGTATTATCATTAATCTAACAGAATTAAGATTAAATGATAGAAATGAATACACGTATTTATCTACGAGCTTCAACTAAAGATCAAGATGCAGAAAGGGCTTTGCAAATTCTTCAGGATCTAAACCAAAACTTGAATTTGGGTAAAACCATTGTGTACGTGGAAAACTATAGTGGTACGAAGTTAGACCGACCTGAATTGAATAAGCTACTGTCAGAAGCAAATCAAGGTGACACCTTGTTGGTTGAAAGTATTGACCGATTATCACGCCTAACCCAACAGGATTTTCAAGAGCTGAAGCGCAGGATTCAGGAGAAAGGGCTTCGATTAATTGTGGCAGATCTTCCTACTACCTACCAAATGATTCAAACCAGTGACAGCATTACTCATTCAATCTTGGAACTCATCAACAATATGTTGATTGATCTCCTGGCAACAATGGCCCGCCTAGACAATGAGAAACGTATAGAACGTATTAAGCAGGGCCTGGAACGTTCGGGTTACAAGCCAACAGGTAAGAAAGCCAATGAGGCTAAGCACAAACGAATAAAAGAATTGCTAGCAGCTGGCAATATGACTAAGGAAGAAATTGCCAAAGCAGTGAATTGTGGAGTTGCAACTGTTTATCGAGTTGCTAAAGTCATTTAAAAAGGCTTGTATCAGTGCTTCCCTTATGTCATATCTATTTACAAAGGAGCAAGGCATTCTTAAAGATCAAAAGACGGAATTAATGATGAAAAAGCATTTGATTTTCCTTGTTTTTATAGTGATGGTTTTTATTTTAGCTCTGGTTGTAAAGATTAATAATGATCATAAAAAAGGGCAAGCATTAAAGAAATTGGAAATAGTTGAAAAGCAAATCCCTTAGGTAAAAATTGACTTATACTTATTTAAATAACGCTAATAACTAAGCCCAAAAAACACCTAGACCCAGTGCTATACACGCTTAGTTTTTTATATTTCAAAAGAGTATTTTAGCAAATATCATAAAAGACCGGTCTATTCTCAAGCCGGTTTTTTATATCGCAGAGTATCATGGCTTCATCATAGATATATGAATATTAAGATAAATAAAAAGCCCTATAGTCTCTCCCGTTACTATAAGGCTTATAAAACGCTGTAATTTTTTCTTAATTACCTACTTTTCGATGTAGGTTATGAATATATTTTACCTATTGGTAAAAATAAAGATATAAGACAAAAGATGAATACGTTAGGAATTCCGCGTAAAAACTACTAATTTCGTATAACAGCCATTATGTTAAATAAAAAACAAAGGAAAATAATTGACCTATATTTAATTGTGTGCAATTATATTTTACACAATATAATATTAAGCAAGGTAATATACATGAGTACTCTCTATTCAACTCAAGTCAAAGCAGTCGGTGGACGTTCGGGAACGATTCGTAGTGAAGATGGTATCTTAGAACTAAAATTGGCTTTGCCAAAAGAATTAGGTGGTAAAGGTGATGCAACGAATCCTGAACAATTATTTGCAGCTGGCTATGCTGCATGCTTTGGAAATGCAGTGATCCATGTAACTCGTAGCAATAAAGAATATAAAATCCGTGATAACGATGTAGAGGTCCTGAGTACTGTTGGAATGGTTGCTAATGGCAATGGTGGATTTGCCTTGACAGTACACTTAGATGTCACGCTTTCAGGTATTTCACAAGCTGATGCAGAGAAAATCGTGGAACAAACGCATCAAGTATGTCCTTATTCCAATGCTATTCGAGGTAATATACAGGTGTCTACCACTGTCTATACCAAATAAAAAGCTATGTCCAAGAATCAGCTTTGCTTAGATGAGCAACTATGTTTTCCTATTTATGCTGCATCTAATTTAATCGTAAAAGCTTATCGCCCTTTTCTTACACCTCTCGGACTCACTTATCCGCAATATTTAGTGATGTTGGTTTTGTGGGAAAAAGAATGTGTAAGTGTGGGTGATCTTGGACAAATTTTACATCTTGATAGTGGAACATTAACCCCACTATTAAAAAGAATGGAAACATCTGGTCTAATTAATCGATCACGTGATCCTAATGATGAAAGACGAGTTCTTATTTCATTAAAAGATAAAGGGCGAGACTTATCTGCTGAAGCAGAAAAGATTCCTAAAGAGCTTACCAAGAACATTGAGTTTGATAACTTAAATCAATTACGAGATGAATTAAAAGTATTAGTTAATCTATTATCAGAAAGAATTTGAGACATCTTAATATCTGATAATGGAAGCCTGTTTACTTTCAAGAATCAATTAGTTTTTCTAAAATTAACATAATACACGTTATATGAAGTTGAAAAACTGAGGCTATATCATTAATTTTTATATTTTTTTAAAATTTAAGACCTAGGCCTGTGCCTAGTTTTTTTTATTTCGTATAACAACCATTATGTTAAATAAAATTTAATTATTTGATTATTCATTTATTAAATTATAGATAATTTTAAAAGTTAGGCTAAAATTTTATCATTTTGATTCGAATAGACATTTAATTATGAAATTTAATAAAAATATATTATTACCGCTTACTTTATCGCTATTTATCAGTTCCGCTTTTGCGAATTTCGATAGTATTCAAGAGCTTCAAAAAACAGCTAAAAAGGGGCAAGTATCAGCACAACATAACCTAGGAAATGCTTACTACAACGGTGATGGCGTAGTTCGTAGTTATGAGAAGGCTTTTGAATGGTATAGCAAGGCAGCGGCACAGGGGCATGCAAGTGCGCAATTTAACCTTGGGGTGATGTATGCCAACGGTCAAGGGGTAGCCCAAAATTATGCGAAAGCCTTTGAATGGTATAGCAAGGCAGCGGCACAGGGGCATG
>NZ_KB850171.1:0-11470 GCF_000369725.1 Acinetobacter sp. CIP 101966
GTCATAAAATACTCCATATATTGATGTTTATAACATCATTTGGGGAGCAAAATATCACTTATAAGTGTTGTTCAAATTTCCTGATCCACCTCTGATTTACATAAATACTTAAAGGATTTTTTTTCTAAATGGAGCCGCTATGCTTTTTCTTCTTTAAATGAAAAAGGTGAAAGAGTAGTTGATCATTGGAAAGATCCTAAAGATCCAGAGGCTAAATATAATCATCTGTATGGTAGGTTTGAAAGTAAATTAGTCCGAAATTCTGGAAAAATTGAAATGTTGTTAAATAGTTGGCAGAGAGTGAGGAAAATCCATCAGCACAATAAAATTTCTGTCAAAGATTTAGTAAAAATTCCTAAAGTAGGTTTGGTTAATCGAATGTTTGGTTTTACTCAGAGCGCAAGCAATGATGTCGATATTAAGTTCAGATTAGAATCAGAAAGAACATTTCAAAGTAAAAAAGAATTTGAAAAATTAATTAAAGAGTGGGAAGGACAAACTAACTTAACGAAGTGGGATGATTTAGGGTTCTCTTTACAAGGTGACACTTCAACTATTCATTGGTTAAGCAGCAGTCTTGCTAATACAACGTTTGATTGTCCTTTAGATAGAGATAAAAACTCAATCTTTAAATCACAAAATCTAGTGGATTGGTTAGACTTAATTACTCCAGATATCTTAAAACTGGATGAAAATTCAAGTGAAGAAAATGGATAAAGTTATATTCTTCCTAGCATTTATAATCTTTCTACCTATTATTTGGTTTTTTGGCAAGGATGTACCTTACCAAGACTTAAGTGATATTTTTGATAGCTTGAAAGATACAGCAGCTATTATTTTTGCAATCTTAGGTGCATGGATAGCTGTTATTTATCCTAAAGATTTGAAAGCTATTTTCCATGTAAATAATTCGAAAGATATAGAAGCAACAGCTGTTTTTGAAAAATTAATATCTAGCTTGATAATTGTTACTTTTACTTTGATTATTATGATCGCATCAATGCCAATTATAGCATTGATAAAAAATATTCCATTTTTTCAAGGATATAAAGATTATTTACGACAAGCCTTATTGCTATATATTTATCTATTAACATTGGCTCAAGTCTATGCTCTATTGGCTACATTGATTCCTAATATAAAAATGTTAATTGATCTAGCTAGAGCTAAAAGTAGTGCTAAAGTTTTAAGGCGAAATTGTTCAGTAAATGATGAAAGTAATAATGATAGTCATCAATAAAAATGGGAGCTTAAGCTCCCATTTTTATTGATGATTTTTTAATTCTTTTAGCATAGCATCTCGTAAGATTTCATTCATACGTGTTTGATAACCCTTCCCTTGTGCTTTGAACCAAGCAAGCACATCAGCATCTAAACGAATGGAAGTCTGTTGCTTCACTGGACGGTAGAACTGATTATGGCGTGCAGCATTGCTCCAGTCTGTAATTTCAGAAATATCTGATAGATCTAGCTGATCATCAGGAACCGTGCCTTTAGCAAGCAAGCGTTGAATTTCAGCATCTTGCTTCTCACTAAATTTCTCATTCAGCTCTTTGCGTGAGTATCTAACCATGCTCATATTTATTTCGCTCCGCTTTAGTGACTTGCCTTGCACTAATGATTCGTATGATTTCACAGTCATCTTCATCAAAAATGGTGTGAGCCACCAATAACATTAGTACGCCTTTTACTTTTCCGATGGTTTGCCAACGTTCTTCACCATCGGTATGTCTGTCTTGGATTGAGATCCGTAATGGATCTTCAAAAACAAGGCTTGCAGTTTCGAAAGAGACATCATGTTTTTTCTGATTCTTTCGATTCTTTGCCTCATCCCATTCGAAATACTGTTCCATAAAAAACATTCAAATTTGTATATACAATAATGTATCACAAAATTGTATCACTCAAGTTGAAAAGCGTAATTTTTAGTCAGATTTATTGGCAAGAACTATCAAAAATGCTCATAAAAAAGCCGACTTGTTTCAAAATCGGCTTTTGGGTCATTTCGAGATTTTTTTGATTTTAATAAGTTACTGATATTTAAATTAATATACAAGTGTACTTCGTATAACCACCATTATGTTAAATGGCGGGGTGTTTAATTAATTTGAGTTTGCAAAATTGCTAAAATTTTTCTTAATTCTTCTCATATCATGAAGTGTATAACCATAATTTCCGAAACATCCTTGTAGCATTTTTGGATCACTCATTGGACTATCTAAAACAGTAAAAAATTCATTAATAATATTTACAGTAGATAAGTTAGCTTCATGTTTTCTTGTATGAGGATTAGTTTTTATTAATTGATTTTTCTTAAAATAATCAGCCGTAATTAAATCAGGTAAATTTTTAAGTTGAGGATTCAGTCTTCTGAAATCAGCATTATAAAGAGGAATACAACTTTGTATTATTCGTGATAAAGCTGGGTCAGTTAAGAACTTATTTAAGTTGGATTCTATATCTCCAGTAGGTTTTGAATTATTAATATTTGAAGGTTTTACTGGAAAACCATGAAACATCCATTGTATGCCCCATAAAATTACTATGACTAAAATTACTGAAAAGATGATTTGTAATTTCTTCATTTTTTAAGTTTTCCTAAAATTAACATAATACACGTTATACGAAGTTGAAAAATTGAGACTATATCCTTAATTTTTATAAATTTTTTAAATTTAAAACCTAGGCCAGTACCTAGGTTTTTTTATTTCGTATAACCTCTATTATGTTAAATGGGGAGTGATTTAGTGGAATATTCTTTAATTTTTTATATGAAAGAAGATACCTTGAATCGTGTCAACAGAAGCATAGATTTTTTATCCATACCTCTAGTGTTCATTCTTTATAGTAAAATTTTAATCGTTAAACCCACTAAAGCAGAACCGATGATGACTCTGAGCACACTTTGATTAAATTTAAATAATGCGACTACAGCTAAAATTGCAATAATGGCAGAGATATAATCAAAATTCCCTTCAAAACCCTGTGGCCAAAGCACGTGGTAACATAAAAAGAGTGCCAAATTTAAAATTACGCCCACCACGGCAGCGGTAATGGCGGTTAAAGGGGCAGTAAATTTAATTTGATTGTGTGTGGACTCTATAACAGGTGCTCCGGCTAAGATAAAGAAAAATGAGAAAATAAAAGTAAACCACGTGACGATGATTGCACCTAATGCACCTGCAATAAATTGATGTTCAGCACCCAACAGCGAATGGTTATAAGCTGCTAAGAAGCCGACAAAAGCCACCACCATGATCAATGGGCCGGGAGTACTTTCACCTAGGGCTAAACCATCGATCATTTGAGTTGGGGTGAGCCAGTGATAAAAACCGACAGCGCCTTGATAAACGTAAGGCAGAACAGCATAAGCACCACCAAATGTCAGAAGTGCAGCTTTAGTAAAGAACCAAGCCAGTTGAGTATAAGAATGACTCCATCCCAAAACTGCTGTTAAAGAGATGAGTGGAATTGCCCATAAAAGTGCTGAAATTACAGTTATTTTGATCAGATGAGACCATTTAAAAACAGCATGTTCAGGTGTAGGGGTATCATCATCAATAATTGCACGTCCATAGGATTTTTGACTGGACTGATGTGCATTTAGCTTAAATAAATCAGGATACTTTTTACCGACCAAATAACCCGATATCGCTGCACATAAAACGATTAAAGGGAAAGGAATATTAAAAATAAATATTGCAAGAAAAGCGATAACTGCAATCGCCCATAGAAATTTATTCTTTAATGAACGACTGCCAATACGATACGTGGCATGAAATACAATTGCGGCAACTGCGGGCTTAATGCCATAAAACAAACCGGCAATGATCGGGACGTCGCCATATTTCACATAGACCCAAGACAGCCCAATGAGGATAAAAAGAGAAGGTAGAACAAATAAAACCCCTGCAACGATGCCACCTTTGGTTTTATGCATTAACCAGCCAATATAAGTTGCAAGTTGTTGAGCTTCGGGGCCGGGTAAGAGCATGCAATAATTCAATGCGTGCATAAAACGCTGTTCTGAAATCCATTTTTTTTCTTCAACTAACTCTTGGTGCATAACAGCGATTTGCCCGGCAGGGCCACCAAAGCTAATGAATCCCAGTTTTAACCAAAATTTGAATGCTTGCCAAAAGCTGATAGATTCAATTTCTGTTTCATCTATTAAAGATGGCTTATTATTCATGTTAAATTCCTTTGAAAGTCTGCATATAAGCCATCAAAAATATGGTTTGAAAGATGGAGTAATTGATCATCATCTGTGATCGTGCTTCTTAAGCCTTGCAAGATTTTTTCAATGCCTAAGGCTTCGGCAGGCTCATTTCCCCCAACATCTAAAAAATGAACAATTTCAGCGATTTTATTTAAAGCAAGGTTTTGTAATTCAAAGCTATGCATTAACACTTCAAAAGTGACTAGATGATTGATATGGGTAAATTGGGCATCATCAAAATCAAAACCTAAGGTATCTTTGGGGCAATCATTGGGATGCTCTAACCAAATAAATTTTGCCTGAGGGTCTACAAATTTCTGAATAATCCATGCCGATGCCAAACGGTCAACCCAAGGACGCTTTCTGGTTGCCCAGATTTTATTTTGAAAATCTTGCTTGCATAGGACTTTTAATTGCTGTTCAAAATTATTGGGTTCATCGTATTCACCTAACCGGGCAATAACTTGTTCTAATCGGGTGAGTTCATTCAGTGTTTTGCTTTGATGAGTATTTGGGAAAAAATCTATTTCTATCAGTGAATTGAGGTTTTTTCTTAATTTTCGAATCTGTTTGAGATGTTCTTTTTTCTTATTTTCCTCAAGCGTATTTTGTATTTGTGAAATTTCAGTTCTCAGTTCTTCATATTCTCCAGTCCTGTCGAAAAGTTGAGCAAGGTCTAAATGTGCAGGAGGTTCAGTCTGAAAGATATAGGCATGCCCATGTTCATTAAGATGATCATGAACAACAGACTCGAATTTTTCAGAATGTGCTTCGGGTAAGAGGTAAACACCATCTCTCAACGTTGCTGCACCATTCGACTTTAATGAACGCCAAATTCGCATTCTTGCAGTTGTGCTTTGACTGGGCAGTGATGATACAAGTAATGATAATTTCATGTTATAAACTCAACAAATTTTGTTTATCTTATAACAAATTTATAAGGTTAAAAATGGTTTTCCTTTAATAAGAATATATGTAAAAGTCATAAAAGATTTTTCTATCCTTTAATAGTGAATTCAACAGATGCTTATAACTTAGCAGTTTGTAAAATAGAACTTTATAAATCTATTCATCTAGGAAATGCACATGGTCTGGCTTATTGCTAAGTACGCTCTAACTGCTGGAATGGTCATACTTATTTCAGAAGTTGCTAAACGTAGTGACCGTCTAGTCGGATTGATTGCAGCCTTGCCTATCGTAACGATACTTGTGCTGATATGGATGAAACTTGAGAATCAAGACCCGCAGAAAATTTCAAATCATGCTTGGTATACCTTTTGGTATGTAGTACCGACATTACCTATGTTTTTAGCATTCCCAATACTTTATCAGCGTTATGGATTTTGGCTATCTCTAGCCATTTGCTGCGTAATGACCATTCTTCTTTTTCTTGCATGGTCAGCTATATTGCACCATTTCGGTATTGATTTGCTGTAAATGAACTAGGGGCATGAATGTTAGTTTTTCTAAAATTAACATAATACACCTTATACGAAATGCGTTATAATTCTCTTGAAAATTCAACGCTGTAGTTCCTAGTTGATAGCCCGAACATCCCTGTTCGGGCTTTTTTTATGATTTTTCACGTTCCACGCCTATTCTTTGACCAATGTTTCACGGGTTTGTGTAGTCCACATGAACAATTCAATTAAACAAAAAGGTTCATATTTAAGTTAAATAGTGAGAATAATAAAACTTTATTCTTAAGAAGGTTGAGATATGGATGAGATAAAGAAGATGGATGAGGAGGAGCGCGTTATTGCTAAAGAGGCAGGTCGAGTGCTCACGGAGACCTTTATTGCAAGAGCTAGTAATGGACCTGTAGTCTATGTCACAAACGATACCGTAGTGTGTAAGGCTCCGAATAGTGAGCCTGTGATGATTAAACAACTGTATCGTAACTTAGAAATTTCTAAGCGTCTGCCGAAGCGAGGTACAGTGAAGATCAAAAAAAAGACATCAGATGATTTTTAAAGTATAGAACTCTTAATCTTCATTGAATACAGCATTCAATACGCGTCCAAATAAACTCCGTTTTTTGGGTTGTGGCACTGCTACACTTTGCAACGTCGCATGCTGTGGCGTTTGGGTGTCGCTCGCTATAGCGTCAGGGTGTTGCACTGCAACATTTTCCACCATATTTTTGGTTAAAATTTTATTGTTTTCAGTATTTTGATCTGCTGTCGCATACTGTGGTATTTGGGTGTCGCATGCTGTAGTGTCGGAGTGTTGTGCTGCCGTGGCAGGTGCGACACTTTTTAATTCAATCAGAGTCTGCATCCGATCAATTTGCTGCATCAAACGTTCTTCACGTTCCTGGTATTTTTTGACTTCGTTTTCTAAATGAGTGATAAGTTTTTGCGTAGCTGCATCACTGCTTTGTTTAGGAGCTTCATTAGCCGGCTGTGATACCTGTTGTGGTTCACCGAAGCATCGAATTACTTCGGCAAGATCAAATTGACCATCACCAGTACGAGACAAGCGTCCATTTTTTACAGCTCTGTAGATTGTCGATCTATCGATATTAAAACGCTTAGATACTTCGCTCAGTGATAGTTTCGCCATTTAGCTTACAAGTCCTGTTTATTATGTTTTGACGTAAATCATATAAGTATCAGCATATATTTTGTGAGAGAGTTAGCCAATATTAGGAACTACACCATATACCGCAAATATATAATATTTAATATTTTTATTTTTAAAAACGAAAAAGCCCTGCTTGACTTTCGTCGCACAGGGCTTTAAATTCGTCGGTACGCAGTTAGTTGATGGTGGAACATCTCCTAACGAAGATCATAAGGTTTGGCGACCGTTATGATTTCACACAAGGCTTGTACCTGAACTCTATTTTCACTGTTATGTGCAGTAATATCAAGCCTAAAATGATAAGTCTTCGTTAATAAAGTGTTTTTTTTCATCAAATAAGTATCCCAGATCGAGCTTTGCCTGCTTCTGCGTGCCCATTTTATGGTTGGCATGCGGTGCATGTGGAGGGAATAAGTGTCACTGGTGCATCGTAGCGATCGTCGAAAGGCGGAACCGTTACAGGGGAATCTCACATAAACGGGGCGTTGAGAGTAGTTGTATAGGTTGGTTAAGTTGCATGTTGGGGAAACCCTCGCTGAGATACTGCCATACTTCGACAAGGAGCGCGTGGGGGAAGGTGCAAGACCTTTAGTCCTTGTCTGCATAGTCAGCAAAACTATGTGCGGATACGACCGATGCGTGGCTCCGTCAGCCCGACTGGTAAATCGGCAATACTTAAGGGATGTGTCATTTTTCTAAGTGACCGCCCTTAGGGAGAGTATTGCCGAAACTCTCTCAACGTTCACCATCAGCCCAAAGCGAAGCGACGGCTGTGGGGATCTTGAGAGAGTGAGAGCATTTGATATAATTGATATAATAAACTCTAGTATTTTCTAATTTCTTTGATCTTATTAAAAGTGTTATTTAAGTGCGAAAAATAAGGGGTTATAGCTCTGTTAACTACTTTTTCGTTAGAAGGTACCTTCTAAAGACTAAATAGCTTAAATCGCAAATGAGAGAGAAACAGAGATATTGATTGTGAATTAGAAGTACTTCTTCAGTTTTCCAGTAGACATCCCATTCCCCTTTGATCTTTGGCTTAGATCGGGGATGGGTGCATATCTCACTAACGTAGAGTTCACGCAATTTAACGCAGTTCAACATGCCAAGTTGAACCCTGAACGCCTTTTTTATCAAAAAAAATGGTAAACCATCGAATTTTAAGTTATTACAACTAATTGTTTTCTAACAAATAAATATTTTCAAAAATTATAATCCAACTTAAAAAAGCTTTGCTTAAAACAGGTCATCCGATTAGCTTTGCACACATCTGACCCTGCATAGACTTCCTTGCCATCTTCCGATGGTCGAAGTGGTTTCTACAACGAATTAAGTTCCAGATTTCTTAAATATTCAAATAATTCAAACAGTTGAAAATCTGTATGTCATCAAATTTAGTTTAGCTCAAGCGACCAACTTGCGCAGCAGAGAGTGACCAAACTCCCCTTTAACCTTTTGATTTTTCTTGACTTATGCCACTGTTACCATGACATAAGCACTTACTCAATGCGTACCTCTACGCATCCCAACATCACTTTTTCGCAAAACCACGATTCCCTTAACAGACCATTTCTGGCACGGTAGCTATGGTTTTTACTCTTGCAAGCAAGAATACAATTTCCACGACAAAAGTCGCTTTATATGCGCTACTCAAGATCGCTCCCACACTTCACCGTTTAACATCTGCATTTAACCAATTCATGCAGCATACGGTGCTGTGCTTCCCAAGTTAGTTATTGAAGCTTTAATTTGCAGAACGCCTATCCTCTAGACCACCTGATTTTTTCCATTCTTCACGATTCGCAGTTCCAAAAAATCGCTTACAAAATTAGATCGTCATTACTGAGGGTAAAGCACATACAATACACATAGCGAGTCGCACTCTCGCATTTACACGTTTGAGCTATCAATTGACCTCGACTTTCATCGAGTGCCAGTTACGCCATCTTTCGACTTGTAACCCTCCAACTTCTCAGTTGGCTCAAAATCCATCGTGTGTGTCACGAACCAGACCAACATAACTCGTGCATCAATCTGGAACGGTGGCTATTAACGGGGCTTTCATCCTGAATGCACCTAACCATTTCTTCAAAACAGGATTTCAGTATCAAAATACCTAGCATGGCTATTACTACCCATGCGCCACGTCACCGTGATTCCGTTTCCTTGTCGCCCAACTCCTAGCCTAAGCCAAGAATAGATATTGGATTGGATCGAAGGTGAGTATTTCATCTCACCAGCTCCCATCAAAGCGTACCGAGCTAAATTTCTCCAGCAGTCCGCTTCGTCAGGTACTCTCTGACTGGTTAGGTCAACGAGTATGAGCAGTTTAAAAAATCAAAGTTTTAGTGTGCCTTTAGCACACTAAAACACGGTCTAAAAGGTCGGTTTTAATGCACTGGTCAGGCGCACTTCATTCAATGATGAAATGAGCATAAAACATAAAATAAGTACCGTCTATCTGATTTTGTAGGAACTACTATTTACCCAATTACAAGTATCCCGGAAAAACCAATTTTAAGGCCATACTTCGTATGGCAGGGCTATGCCCAAAAAGTTTTAAAAGCCTTATTTTTCTTTTACTACATTACAACGTTTATTTTGCACAAAAAATGGGTTACTTTTACTAAAAACCCTAGATTACAAAGTTTAAAATGATTGTCTTTAGTCCAAATGGAAAATATACACTTCAACGGTTAGCTGACCACGTAGCAAATGGGGCATATTTTTATACCCATTTTAGTTTTGATAGCAGTCAAAAAAGTATTGATGATTTACTTGAGAAATTAACGGCTAGATATGACCTCAATCAAACTCCAAGACAACGGACTTATCGACTGGAAAAAGGCCTGCCGATTTGTACTTTGATCTTGCAGCGTGAGGTTTTTAATCCGAATTTATGGAATTTACATTTATTGTTTACGACCCCAAAAAGTCGTGATTTTAATTTACAAAATGGTGTGACCGTTTCTAAAATTACTAAGATAAAAGATCGCGATAAAATCAGTAAATTACAAGAAAAATTTAAAGATTTTAATTGGATTAAGCCAACTATTGATGCTGAAATTACAGCGATTCAAAAGTACTTTAGTGACAATGAAAATTTACAATTTATCTTGAATGATCCAATTTGCTTCAAAGCCACACAGCACATGGTTTTCGAGCTAGTGAGGACTGATCATAAGAGCTATAAGCAGCTTGCTCAAAAAGACGATAAGGAATTTAAGGACCGAATTCGGTCATACGCTTGGTCATGGCGTTACTCTAAAGCCTCTTTCGAAGTTATGAAAAAAAGATTGGTGGACATCGTTAATAAACTGATTAGCCAAAAACGGAATGATGCAGCAGAGCGTAATAGAGCAGAGTTAAAGGCCTATTTCTCAATGCTTGAGCGGTGGGCAGTATTTAAGGCAAACCGTCAACAAACAGGACAGCTTTTGCATTTTGGCCAACGGTTTTTAAAGCGAAAACTAAAAAAAACATGGCAACAAATTGACATCAATCCGCCACATTTGACCTATCTACCACGACTGGAAACATACGCTACCAATCTTGATGAGTACATTGATCGGCGCAATGCTTGGGATGAACATGGAATTGAGATACCGCTTGCAGTGATTCAATCAGCAAATTCAAATCACGATATTGATGATTATATTGAGCGTGAGATTTCCCGAAGAAATCAGCTTAACCAAGATATTCAGGATAAGTCGGATGAACTGTTTTTAGATGTTTTGCAGTGATCCGTGGTGTTATGATTCTATTTCTAAAAATTAAATATTTTCATAACGATTTAGTTATTATTTTTTTAATATTTTTTTAATATTTTTTTTTAAAATCATATGTTTACATTTTTTTTGTGTTCTTGTATTGTCTTTTCTTTAAGATTTTATTTGGTTAGAAAATGACTGACTTACCTATTGAAAAAAATAGTAAAAAACCTGTAGGTATGGCTATTAAATACCCCGGGTCTGTTTGGTTGAATGCCGCGTCCCTATCTAGAAGGGCCGGCCATATGGAGATTGCGACAAAATGTGCATATGAGGCTGAAGAGTATGCTTCAGAGTGGGGATATATAGCGCAATATGACTTGGCTATGACATTTAGAAATCTTGATATACATCACCGCGCAATATATTGGCTCATTATTGCGGCTAGGAATGGAGATCCTGATGCGGCAAAAGATATAAATAACCTTTACGGCATTGATTTAAAAATTCAATAAATTTTATCAATCAATGAAGTGACTTCTAATTTCGTGTAAGAACATTATGTAAACTTGGAGTACACCCCAAAGTAACGTCATGACAGCAAAAATCCTTAACCTAAAATCAATGATTTAGAAGCCGTGAAACATCCTATTAGCAACGATTAAAACAAGTCTTAGATTTATACGTGACAATAAAAACCCAGTTCTATGCACTAGATTTTTTTATTTGGTGCTTACAGTTCAAATTTCGAATAAGAGATTTTATGTTAAATAAAGAGCATTTCATTTAGGTAAAATTTTTTAAGTGATTAAATTTTATTAATGTTTTACGATGAAAATTATCTATTACTTTACTAAGTAAGAGGTGGTCCCACTTGTTTGAACAACTAAAAGCTTATTTATAAGTGATATTCTGCTCTAGTTAAGCTACCTTATTTTGTTGTGGTAGCTGGTCA
>NZ_KB850172.1:0-9266 GCF_000369725.1 Acinetobacter sp. CIP 101966
CAACGGTCAAGGGGTAGCCCAAAATTATGCGAAAGCCTTTGAATGGTATAGCAAGGCAGCGGCACAGGGGCATGCAAGTGCGCAATATAACCTTGGGGTGATGTATGCCAACGGTCGTGGCGTAGGTCAAAGTGATGCGAAAGCCTTTGAATGGTATAGCAAGGCAGCGGCTCAAGGATATGCACTAGCACAATATAACCTTGGGGTGATGTATGTCAACGGTCAAGGGGTAGCCCAAAATTATGCCAAAGCCTTTGAATGGTTTAGCAAGGCAGCGGCACAGGGGTATGCAAGTGCGCAATATAACCTTGGGGTGATGTATGACAACGGTCAGGGAATAGCAAGAAATCCTGCACTCGCTAATGAATGGTATTTAAAAGCAGCTAATAATGGTAGTGCGATGGCTCAATTTAATATTGGTCAACACTACTTACATGGTAGTAATGGATTACCAAAGAATAGAGTACAAGCATTAAATTGGCTAAAAAAGGCAGCGAATAATGGACATGCTCAAGCTAAATTAGTACTTGCTGGACTTCAATAATTATCAAGATTTTCTAAAATTAACATAATACACCTTATACGAAATGCTGTATAATTCTCTTGAAAATTCAACGCTGTAGTTTCTTTTTTGCCCCACCTCCCCAAGGTGGGCTTTTTTTTACGATTTTTTCACGTTCCACGCTTATTATTTAATCAAAGTTTCACGACTTTATTCATATTAATTAAATAATCGTGGTTAATCATAGGGTCTAAAAAAACGGCTCCAAAAGCCTCTTTTCTCAGGCTCTGGTTCAATGTGCTCTGGCACTGGAATCCGCTTATTTTCCCTCCGCTCTGGAGTAGTCAATCCGTCATGTTTAGCTTCTGCTGTGTCAGGTTCGGGATCTGGTTTGGCTATGCTGGGTTGCACTAATTCTTGATCGGTAAACGTAGTCATATTAGGTTTTGGGGCTTCTAATAGGCGTTGCATCGTTTCAATTTGGTTCTGATAGAAAGATTCCCGATCTTTGGCATCATCAAGCTGGTTTTTCAGCATGTCTATCTGCTGTCTAAGTAGTAAAACTTCTGTCGAATTTGGACTGTCTATTTTTACAGGTTCTTTTACATCCTGTTTTTTGACAGGTTCCCCGAAAACACGGATAGCCTCGGCTAGATCGATCTTATTCTGGGAATTTTTACTTAAAATTCCTTTCTTTATGTTGTTGTAAACCGTTTGTCTATTGATATTGTAAAGCTTAGAAAGCTCGAGAACTGTAAGGCTTTTCATGTTGTAAATCTATGCCTAAACCTGTCAAAAGTTGTTGTCTATTAGACTGTCTAATAGACAAATGATCAAGTTTAAATTTTAGGCAGGTGCAAAGCCAACTTTTTGAAGATAAGGGAATAATTCTTGGAATTTTTGATAATCTTGGAGCATTTCTGCAATGCGTATAGCAAATTGTTGGAAGCTTTCGGTGCCTTCTGAATATTGCCCCATCTCAGGTAATTCAGAAAGTTTGTTGGCAAAGAGATGACGTTGTTTATCACTCATTTTGGTGAAAAGGGCTAATGTATCCGTTCCCTTAATTACTTTGTCAGAGTTGGTTTTTTTCTGCTTAAAACTGAAAGAAAAACCGGAAATTGAACGTCCTTTTTTATGTTGTTCATATTTAGCCGTTATATCGGTTAACTCATTTACTTGCTTGAGGGCAAAATCTAAAACATACGTTTTAAAATTACTCATTGTTTTGTATTGATGAGCTTCGACACCAAGTTGTTGTCTAAAGATCGATAGATCAAAAATTGGCGTTTTACCAGCAGATCTCCATTGAATTAATAACTCGTATAACCGAATAGCATAAGAGCTAGTTAATCTCGAAACCTGCTCCAATTCATATTTAGTAAAGTTTTCTTCCAGTCGAGTTATGAGTGGAACAATGTCTTGCGTGAAACGTAGGAAAACGATCCCGGATTGAGGTTCATATCCAATTTTATCGACCCAACGACAGTGAAAGCTACGATCCTTACCAGTCTTAGGATTAATGTCATGATACGTGACATAGCGATCAAACAAGCTTTTAGATGCATCCCGAAGCACGGTATAAGCAGTGTGTTTCTCGACATTAAAGGTATTGATATAACTACTTGCATGTACTTCTAAAAGGCTATTTTCAGTTATCCCGTGCCCTGTTTCCCGAGCTTCAGCAATGGCTAATAGGATCAGCCTTTGTTCAACTGTATCTAGGGTATAGCTAGCTTGAATTAAAGCATTATCCTTTACGATTAATTCACTCATTTCTAATAATAAATTTATAATTAAACTAGGTTGTACAATAGACTATTTTAATTGAATTGTAAATCGACTTAATTTAGGGTCGATAAACCTAGTTTTAAGGTCGATAAACCTAGTTTTATGGGTCGATAAACCTAGTTTTATGGGTCGATAAACCTAGTTTTATGGGTCGATAAACCTAGTTTTATTAACTCTAAAACTATTATGAATAAAGGGTTACAGCTTACTTAAAAGCATTTAAAAGATTAAAAATAATTAAAAGCCCAGGTAAAGAAAAATTGCCCTTGGTTTTCGCTTCGCTCAAACTCTATTGAACTTCGCTTTCGCTTAGTTCGTCGGGGCAATTTTTTGGTTAATACTTACGTGACTTTTAGAAAAAGCAAAAGCAACTCGGAATTCGCTACGCTCATAAAACTTTTTTACTCGCTACGCTCGGTCCAGGAGCAAATTTCTGCACGAAACTTACGCTTTCTTAGGCTAAAGAGGGCAAAAAACTGTTTTTCAGAGGGTCTAGGCGCAAATTTTGATAGTTTGCTCGTAGACACTCGCTCTATGAATCTATCTAGACTCAAAACCCCTCTTTATTTCGCTCTCATTTGCGTTTTTTGAGCTGTTTTCTGTTTTTCCCTATGGGAGATCTATGTTTTTTAGATAAAGGCTCTTAAATCGCATTTGAACGCTTTCTATGAGGCTTTTCATAATTAAAGTTTTGGGTTGAAATTTCTCACTTGGATGAATGGACAAAAAATTGATTTTTTTACGTTTTTCCAAATTAGGAAATAAATACTTTTTTCCATGTAAAACCAAGCACCAGCCCTACGTCACTTTAGCCAATTTTCCAATCCTGGATCCGGCACATGCCGAGATTTTTTTGTCACACACCACGCATCTAACGATGACAACCTTCAAACCCTTATGGTGTAAGGGTTTGGGTAATTATTTTGTGTGTTAGAAAGCTGCGCTGCAAAAAGCCCATTTTTTGAAATAAGTTGTTGATTTTATTTATTAATTTGTTGCGCTCATAGTTGTACATCAAAAAAACACTTTTTTCATATAATACTTTGATAAATATAAGAAAAACTATGTACTCATTGTTGTACATGAAAAAAGCATTATATTTAAATAAGTTTTTGTTTTAAAATAAATTAATTATGTACAAATAGGTTTGTACATAATTTACTTATTATTTTTATTCAATTAGTTGAATTTTATAAATTTAATTTTGTACAAACATTGATTTTAATAAGAGGTGTAATTTATGGGCGAAAAAGTCAAAACTTATGCAGTCAGACTGGATCCACAAGTAGCCGAATTCTATGATCAATTGGCTAATTCAGAAGGAATCAGAACCAGTAAATTATTCAGTAAAATTTTGACCAATGATTTTCAATCTATTGCTGTTAAGCAGCAGGCCGATCGTATCGAGGATCTGGTGAATCGATTAGAGAAGCGAATAGATGATTTTGAGGAAGATAATAATTTTTCTGAAAAATATTATGAGGATTTTTCTGGACTCTATTTCATGATGTTATGGACATTAATGAAGAATGGGGCTTCTAAAGATGAGGTTAGAATGATGCAAGCTAAAGGTTACTCATATGCAGATGATAACTATAAGAGGGTAAAGTAATGTCAGATAATATTATTCAGCTTTCAAAGCCATGTACGCTTTGTGAAAATAGACAAAATGTACAACTTTTTGCAGGATTGATGCTGTGTGAAAGTTGTCAGGAAAATATCAGGCTTACGAACCCAGATATGTTCTCTTAAATAAAAAGCCTGAAATAAGAAGTATGCGAGCTAAGGGGATCTTCTATGCTGAACAAAATTTTGAAAAAAGTTTTTGAAAAATCAAAATTCTAAACAGGATTTATAGAAATGGATAAACAAAGAGTTTTCTTTTGTGGGAATTATCTAATTGAAAAAAGAGAAAAGTCTCAGATTAAAAAGAATGCAAAAGCAGGTGATGTGAAGTCTATGCTAGATTTGGCTAGATATTATTACGCAAATAAAAAAATTAAAAAAACCATAAAGTATGCTGATTTAGCAGCTTTGAGACAAGGTAGCTATACTCAATATGAAGTTGGAATATTCTACTTTCAGCTCGAGATACATTATAAAGCCGTTTTTTGGCTCACTATAGCTGCAAAGAATGGTGACCTTGATGCAATTGAAGATATTAAGTCTATATATAACATTAATTTAAATTTTTCTAATAATTTTAAAGATGCCGCATAAGATTGATAGCCCTATAAATAATAAGACGTGTTAAAAAGTAAAAAAGTTTTTTCAAGCACTGGATACATTCGCTTTATTTATAGGGGTAATAAACATGTCTAATGGAACAAATTATTTCAAATATATTGGGCTTGAATTTATTAAATTTTTGATACCAATTTCTATAACCTTCTTAACAGCTTGCTTCTTCTCAAAACTTTTTTCATCAAAAGAATTATTTGAAATTTATGTTTCTGCGAAAATTAATGCTCATCTTACAAATGAATTTTTCTCAATTCTAGGAGCTATTACAATTCTTCTTGGAATTTTATTCATGATAAAAAGTCTTTCTGGATTCAATGTGTTAGATAAATTTTTAACCTTAATATTAGAGGAAATCCCTAAAAATATAACAATTTTTGGTGGAGCAATCACTGGTTCTATATATGCATTATCATGGTATTCATATAGTTACGACATAGTCTTAAAGCAAACACCAATGCAAATATTTTTTTTAGGTACTTTTTTTGCTATCACGTTCTTCATATATGCCGTTGCTCTTCAATATCTTATTGATCAAAAGAAAATAAAGGACAGTCAACAACAGGTAAACTCTAATAATGGTTAAGAATTCTCATAAGAGATTTTATGTTAAATATAAAATTTTATATGAGAAAAAAATTCAATATTATTGAGGTTTTAGTAATTATCCCTATAATTGCAAAAAAAGTTTTATGGATACCTTGTAATGAAATGTACCAAAGGTATTAAAGCATGCCTTTTTATAGGTCATTTTATTGGATGTTTCATACTGCTTTGTGTATTAAATTTTGTTTTAAGTATATGGCCGTACTATCTTCAGTATATAGTGCATAGAGCAACAGTAACGGATTTCAGCATAGACAACTTTAATTTATATGTCATTGGATATACTTTATTTTTAGTTGTTATCACGTACTTTGCCCCAATCATTAAAAAAGAGGATCATATTCTTTGGTCTCTTTTTGGTGTCACATTAGCAATATTATTTGTTTTCTCAACAGCATTCTTAGGGTTTGAATATCATGACTATATTACGAATGGTAAAAATTACTCTAAAGAACTGAAAAAATTTAGTTTTTTTATGGCAAATATTTTTATTGGGTTCAATGTTTTTTTGACATTCTGTATAGCAGTTGTGCAGTCAGTTAGTTATAGTTTATCAAAAATGAAAAAAGTATAGGAGATGGCTATGTCTGGATTCTTACTCACAGGAATAATAGTTGCTGCTTTGGTTTCTATTGCATCTATGGGGTTAGCAGTATCTTTACTTTTTTCTAAAAATAAAGAGCTTTTGAAACAAGTAAAAGAGGAATTTTTTTCAGAGGATAAGACTTCAATTAATAATGCTATAGCCATGGTGGAATCAGAGATAAATGTTTCAAACGAGAACAAAATTTCTGAAACATCTAAAGATATATCACCGAATGATTTTTTAGAGCTTATTAGTCCATTTGAGTTAAAAACGAAAACAGGTTTTGTTTCTACTAGGTTTTTTGGTTCAATTTTGGCAACAACTTTAGATGTAAAAATCCAAAAAACTAAGCCATATAGTGCTCAGGTATTAAGGAATATCAATCAAAAAGCACTTGATACTTCACCGTTACATGAAGTATCAAGACCATCTACATTCTCTGATACAGAAACATTTGTTAGAAGATATTCATGAAATTAGAAAAAATATCGGAAAGAATCTTTTTTTCTACCATAAAGATGAATCTTGTAACTAAAGAAGAAACGAATGTTATCGCAACAGGATTTTTTGTCTCAAAATCAATAAATAAGGATGAATTTGTAATCTGTTTAGTTGCATCGAAAGAGTTAATTGATAATTCAATTGCTGCTTCTTTGGTATTTCATGAAGCTATAGATCAGGTAAATTTGGATGTAAATGAGAAAGAAAAAATACATATCCGTATTGGTGAAAGTGATTGGAAGGATATGTGGTTTTCTTCAGATAAGACGAATGATTTTGTAATAGCACCAATCATGCCTATAGTAAATTTTATAGAAGGCCAATTAGATAAGTTTTGTTTTTTACAACCAATTGATTTAACAAGTATTTCCAAGGGTGAGCAATTAAAAGATATCTCGTTATCTGAGGATATATTATTTCTTACCTATCCAAATGAAATTATTCAAGAAGATGAATATATGCCAGTTCTCGGCAGAGCAAAATTGGCAACAGCATTATTTAAGGACTTTAATGGTAACCCAGAATTCCTAATCCAATCTCCTGATACATCGAATACTTCTGGAAGTCCTGTATTTATTCTAAATGAGGGATCTTTTATGACAAAAAATGGACAGGTTTTAGGAAATAGATTCCTTTTTCTTGGAATAATGAATGGGTCTATCTCAAATGGTTTAGCAAGAGTTATCAAAGCTAATTTATTAAATAGTGTAGTAGATGAATTTGTAGAGAGCTTAATCAAAGATTAATGAAGCTTTTTCTCATTAACATAATGGTCGTTATGCAAAGTGAAAAATGGGAGCTTATAGCTCCCATTTTTATTGTTATACATTGAATCCTATATGTTTTCCTGTTGGAAGCTCTACATCAATACGGAGCTTTCCACCCATTGCTTCAACATACTTTTTCATTGTTGAAATCTTTAGGTCATTGCCACGATTCTCGATTGCTGAAAGTGATGGCTGTTTGATTCCAAGGGTTTCAGCGAGTTCTTTTTGGGAAATCTCTAGTTCTTCTCGAATAAGGTAAAGCTGAGTTTCTAAAAGTAGTTCATCAGCCATTTGTTGAATACGTGCTTGACTCTCTGGAGAGCGACTAGCCAATAATTCCTGTAAGGTTTTAGCCATTAGATTGATCTCCAAGGGTTGAGATATGAAGTTCGTATTGCTGCTCTGCAATGTCCAGCATCTCTTTATAGAAACGCTTTTTACCGCCTTTATCACCGATGCACAGCACAATCGCTTGCCGTAATGGATCAAATGCGAAAAAGGCTCTCAGAGGTCTACCTCGATGTTGAACACGTAGCTCTTTCATATTGGTAAATTTAGAGTCATACACGGTATCAACTAAAGGGCGACCTAAACTTGGTCCCTGCTGCTGTAGCACAACCAAAGCCGCTAGGACTTTCTCTTGTGTTGATTCGTCTTGTTGCTCAAGCCATTCATTAAACAGATCTGTCGTGATGACTGTCCACATATCACAACCAAAATATAG
Organism: Acinetobacter sp. CIP 101966; assembly: GCF_000369725.1. Lineage (NCBI taxonomy): Bacteria > Pseudomonadati > Pseudomonadota > Gammaproteobacteria > Moraxellales > Moraxellaceae > Acinetobacter > Acinetobacter sp. CIP 101966. The sequence goes on from NZ_KB850172.1 coordinate 7,719, forward strand.
ATTATAGTCTATATTATATTGATGAATTTAATACAATACAAACTGGTTATTAATTAAACGACAGACAATGTCGCATTGTTTTGATTTGTATGCATAAAACAATAATTGTGTGATAGGTTTGACTTTATTTTGAGCGACTTTATGAACTATTTATATTCTTCCTTCAAATTAGACTATCTAAATTCAGAATGTGACTTTTTAAATATAAATCTAGATGAAGATACACGCTTATTTGTAGATGCTTATGCAATGTCACGATCATCTAATACACATATGCAATCAGGCCATGAAACTTTAAGAGTTTTTATGTCAGAAACATTAGCTGGTTTAAAGAACTATGTTAAAGATCCAGCAGCTATCAATAGCTTATGGGTACCAAAATGTTTTGCAGAACCAAAAGGTACGGGCATTGGCTTAGCTAAAAATGGACATAAAGGTCGGGGAAGCCATGATGTTAAGTGTCAGCAAATTATTACTGCTTTAAGACATTCTAAAGCTGTAGAAACAGGTGATTTAGAAGATCTTGAAGAACTATTGTTAGTTATTGAAGGGATTGGCTCAGATACAATTTCAGATATTACTCTTAATATTGCTAAGAAGCATTTCATTGAATATACGCAAGAAAAATGTAAAAAACTTAATATTCCAGTAAGTCAAACTAAGGAAAAAATTAGATATTTTTGCAGTGTAGATAAAAAATGGAAAAGTGATAATTTTGATCTTCCACATTTGGAAGTTGGTTTGGAGAAAACACTAAGTTATTTAATCTTTATTCCAAATGAAATTTTAGAAAAAAATATGGCATATGGCTGTAACTACTTTTACACGAATGTCGCTACGCCTATTTATGTAGATCAGATTCTTGTCGCAGGGTCATCTTTTATTTATTCACTTAAAAATGGAACTAAAAAAGTAAATAAAAAAGAAATGCGTAAAGACGATAAGTACAAGGGGGGCAAAAAACGGATGGATAACTTTATTTCTGATAATCCTAAGTCCCTTAAGGAATACAGAAAAACCGTAGCAGATAAGCGATACAAAAAGAATCAGGATAAGAAAAAGCCTAAAAATGATGATTCAGAATGATCTTTAAATAAAAAACCCCGGCATCCTGCCGGGGTTTTTTTATATTGGTTTGCTAAGTATGACTCCTGTCTTACCTCACGTTCCTGGTGCGATCTTTCTTATTCTTGTTGTTTGGAACATCCTGTTCTCTATGGCTTCATCATAGGAAAATTCACCTATCCTGGACAGCCGTAAAGAACCGGAATTTACGTAAGCCTAGGCGTACAAAATAGCCTAAATTTTATCCACAGCAATTGGGGATAGTTTCACAACCTGGATCCGCATGAAATGGGCACTGATTGCCAAATTGATCATTTATTGATCAAAATTCTTGGCAAGAACTATCAAAAACGATCATAAAAAAGCCGACTTGTTTCCAAGTCGGCTTTTCGGGTTTGCGTCCCAAATTGCTTATAGCATAACTTTTTGAAATATAACACTATTTATTTTGCATTTCGTATAACAGCCATTATGTTAAATGGA